>JBKJKX010000068.1:0-8329 GCA_046597285.1 Algoriphagus sp.
ATGGAAGAGTGGGCAAAGCTAGATCCGGTGGATACCTACGAAGCTTACCTAGAATCCATCGGAGTTCTCGACGAAGTGACCAAAGAAAAGATCAATAAGAAGGTCAAAAAAGCGATCAACGATGGATTGGAGATTGCTTTCGAAGAAGAAGAAATAAAGCCTAATCTCGAAGAAGAACTGGCGGATGTGTATTTCCCTTTTGAGCAAAACGTACTTTCCCCTGCGGAAAGCGGAATAAAATCAGAAAAGCGATTTGTAGATGCGATCAGCGATGGGCTGCGCCAATCGATGGAAAAATTCCCCAACCTGATCTTAATGGGTCAGGACATCGGTGAATACGGAGGCGTGTTCAAGATCACGGATGGATTCAAAGCCAAATTCGGAGCGGATCGAGTGAGAAATACGCCACTTTGCGAAAGCGCGATTATCGGTGCCGGACTTGGGTTGTCGATCAAAGGTTACAAAGCAATGGTGGAAATGCAGTTTGCAGATTTCGTGAGCGTCGGCTTCAATCAAATCGTGAATAATCTGGCAAAGATCCATTACCGCTGGGCGCAAAAAGCCGATGTGGTCGTCCGCATGCCAACCGGAGCAGGAATGGCTGCCGGACCGTTTCACTCTCAATCCAACGAAGCTTGGTTTTTCCATACGCCAGGATTGAAAATTGTTTATCCTTCGAACCCGTATGATGCCAAAGGATTGCTAAACGCAGCTTTGGAAGATCCGAATCCTTACCTCTACTTTGAGCACAAAGGACTCTATCGATCCATCAGCGCGGAGATTCCGGATGAATATTATACCGTGGAAATCGGGAAGGCGGCACTTGTAAAAGAAGGCGAGCAAGTTTCCATAATCACTTACGGAATGGGAGTTCACTGGGCGGTGAAAGCCGTCGACGAACTGGGGATATCAGCGGATATTCTCGATCTACGAACACTCCTACCTTGGGATCAGGAAGCGGTGAAAACAACTGTGAAGAAGACCGGAAAAGTAATTTTCCTTCAGGAAGATACGCTGACAGGAGGAATCGGAGCAGAGATTTGTGCCTGGATTTCGGAGCATTGTTTTCAGGATCTGGATGCACCGGTGATGCGTGCCGGAAGTTTGGATACTCCTGTTCCATTTGCTCCAAGTCTGGAAAAACAGTTTCTGCCAGTGGAGCGCTTCAAAAGCAAACTAATTGAACTTTCGCTTTATTAGAATTGTATTTTTATCCTATTTTTATTAATATGGCTTGATTTTTTTCATTTAATATCCTCCAAAATAAACCTTAAAATTTAATGAAATCATTCTTATCATTATTTGTGCTTGCAATTGTATCGCTTACCCTACCAAGACCATTAGCTGCCCAATCATTCATCGGTAGTACCATAGACAATTACGCAGGTATACATTCCGTGCTTATTAACCCTGCAAATGCGGCAAATTCTAGGATGAAACTGGATATTAATCTCTTTTCTGCTAGCACTTTTGTAGGAAATGACTTTATCAGCATTGATTTAAGTGACGTTAAAAACATTACTGACAGCTTTGAATTTGATACAGATGCAAAAAAGAACCCGATGGCTAACAATAATTTCTTCGGAAATGTAGATATCCTAGGCCCCTCAGTTCTATTTAACCTCAATGAAAAAAGTAGTATCGCAATAAGTACAAGGGCAAGGACATTTTTCAATCTTCATAATATTGGAGGGGAGCTATACGAAATCATAAGAAGTTATGATGAAGCAGATAACTTCAATATTTCAATGAATGACTTGTCTGGAGTTGTCCATGCTTGGGCCGAGATTGGTCTTACTTTCGGAAGAGTAGTTTTAGAGAAAGACAAGCACTTTTTGAAAGCCGGAGCTACCCTCAAGTACCTTGGCGGGGCTGGAGGAGTGTTTGGTTTGAGCCCTCTATTGACTGCCAATTATACAAATAATGAATCTCTTACCACTACTGGTAGCCTAAATTATGGTTACACTTCAGATTTTGATTCTCAAGAAATTAACTTCTCAGATGTTAGTGGAGGATTTGGAGCAGATCTAGGAGTCGTCTATGAATTTAGAGAGACAGACAATTTGGATGAGAATCCATATAAATTTAGAGTAGGGCTTTCAGTGACGGACATGGGAGCAATCAATTATAAAAGCACGAGTAATATTCGCTACGACATGAATGCTACCATTGATGCTACTCAATTTGAAGATAAAGATTTGGAAGAAGTATTGGAAGAAAATTATAAAGCAACAGAAGCGCTGGAAGAAACAAAGTTCGGCTTACCCACTGCCATTCAGATTTTTGCCGATTACAGTATCACAAACAGATTCTTTGTCGGAGCACAAGGTGCTTTTTCAGCCAAAAAAGTATCTGATGTACCTATGAGTAATATCATCAATTCCTTTTCAGTCACTCCCCGGTTTGAGATGAGATGGATAAGTGTTTACAGTCCTTTGAGTGTACGTCAATATGATTCAAGTTTTGCCTGGGGATTTGGTCTGAGATTTGGTCCTTTGACGATAGGTTCAAGTTCTATTCTCACCAGTCTGATTTCAAGTTCTTCCAGGAGTGTAGATGTATATGTCGGGTTGAAAATCCCACTTTATAAAAAGTCGGGATAACAAACAAAAAGGTCAGGGATTTCGAAATTCTTGACCTTTTTTTATATTCCAATTGGCATTCTGCGTTTTTTAAATCTATGCTCTCAGCAAATCCAAAAACTTGCGGTCGAGCTTCTCCCCATACCAATCTTCGTATTCCACATCTTTTCGCCCAGAATTCATCACGCCAAAAGATCCAGAAAATTCCCAGATTCCAAACCCAATCTCATTTTCTTTGAGCACGGTCAGCACGTCACCAAACCAGCTGAGAAATACGTCATGGGGCGTTTGGTTGTAGCAACCGCATTCTCCACAGTGCACCCCTACTCCTTGATCTACCAATGCTTTCCAAGGAGCATAATAAGCTCTGATGCTTTCAATATCCAATCTTTTATCGCTTTGAATCAAAGGCCAACTTACTGGAGGTACAGCTTCCGGATCTTTGTAAACCCAACTTGCTTTATAATGTGAAATGGGGAAAGGATGATATCCCCGACAGCTTTGTGCGAGCTCCAAATCTGCCAGTTCTGGCATGGCCGTTCCTCCTCCGCCATTTCCGTCAGCAATCACCAACCTTGACTTTTTCACAGATTTGATCGTATTCAAAGCGGCCTCAGCTACTCGATGATAATCCGCAATCTCCACCGGACCACCCGGACTGTGTTGGTCATTTGGATCAGCTCGCTGAAAAGGTTCATTGACTAAGTCAAAACTCAATTTCTTCTTCGAAATCCCTTTGTATCGATTGGCCCACATTTCCCAATGTGCACAAAAAGCGTCTAGGGCTTCTTGATCTTTCCAAAGGTTATACGGCTCTACAAAACCTGCATTGATGCAAAAACCAGGTGCGCGGTGAAGATTCAAACTCACATGTAATCCCTTGGAAATGCAGCGCTCAACCAACTCATCGACTTTTTGTAAGCGACTTTCGTCAAAGTTCAATACCTCTTCCTTACGAATCGGTCTGCTACGATCTATGTCCAGATAGCTGGGATAGGAAATTGGAATTCGGGCGAAATCAAACCCCCAGTCAGCAATCCATTGGATATATTCCGGCTTCGTCGGCCTGCCTGCATTTGGGTCATGGGAGAAAAAATCGAGGAGGTTAAAGCCTTTCCATGCGGGAAGTTTATTTTTGGATTTTGCATTTTCAGCAAAAGCCTGAATGGAAGTGCTACCGGCAATAGTAAGTCCTGCGCTGATCAAGGCTGATTTCTTGAGAAATTCTCTGCGGATATCTGAGTTATTCATAGGTTATTTTAGGTTTGAGACCATTACGATATAAATTTCTTTTAAGCCTTAAATCTACAGATTACTCCTTCTCCAGCTGCAAATAGAAACAATTAAGGTTTTATGGTTAGTCGGGAAAAGGAGCATTTATAGTGAATCAATTTTTAAAAAACTTTTATCATCCCTGCAAATTTAAAATTGAACTTTAAAATTGCAGGGATCAATAAAACCCAGCTTTCAAAAGTCAACAGGTTTTACCGTATCTAAAATGGAAACAGCCAGTTTCTATCCCCTCTTCCACAATAACATCGGCAACACCCAAAACACCCCAACCATACTGAAAATCAATCCCCCGATGGTTCCGATTGCCAGAGAAAACCAAAAGACTTCATTTTGTCCCTCGATCAAAAAAGGAATCAATCCAAAGCAAGTGGAAAGGATGGTCAGCAATATCGGAATTGCCTTTCCTGCTACTGACTTCAACACGTCACGATTATAGTTTCCCCCTCGTCGATTATTCAGATCGTTGACGATGAAAATCCCGGCATTCACCGCCAATCCACCCAACATCACAAATGCTGCATAGCCTCCTTGATCAAAGTAAAAATCAAACACCGAGAAGATCAAAAACAACCCGATGAAACTGATCGGAATGATGCTGATGATATAAACAGGCTGCTTCAGATTTTCAAAAAGCACGGTACAAATCACAAAAATTCCAATAATCAGCAAGCCCAATAACCCATATTGCCGCTGCGTTTTTTCAAAATTCCAATCCCAGCCTTGCTTGCTTGCCTCGTAGCCGATCGGCATCGATTGCTTCATTTCGGCCAAAACCTGATCGAGGTATTCGTTTCCGAATTTACCCGAACCCATGTATTCAAAGGACACCACTCGGATGTATTGCCGATCTTCTTTGTGCAAAGAATTAGTCGTCGTTTCTTTTGTCAGGGTTCCGTAATCGGAGATTTTGAAAATCCGGTCTTCTCCTCCTATCAAACCTCTTTGCTCGATGTCAAACTTGCTAAACTTCTCAGCTTGCTTTTCCCGAATCACCAATCCGTAATTTTTATCATCCAGCGTCACAAAAGTCGATGGACTCTGGGGTTTGGACATATCCTGAAGTGCGTTGATGACCTCGAATTGATTGGTTTCCCCCAGCGCAAGTTGATTTTGATTTAGGCGAAGGACATATTCCTCAGTTTTTTGCTCGTTATAGCTGAGCCGCTCGTTTGTATTCACCTTCGGAATTCGCTTGTGGGTCAAGAGCTTTTCCGCCAGGAAATTGGATTGCCTTTCGAGTTCATCGAAATTGTAACCCTTCATTTCCACCCGGAAACTTGGGATCCCTTCTCCTGCTCCACCTGTGTAGAACCCCTGCCCCACTCCGTAAATATTCCATTGCGCCCCGCTCCAATCGGTAGATTTCACCGAGAGTTTTCCCTTTAGCTGGTAGGGCAAGGCAGATTTTTCATAAGCCTCCTCAAAAGTGATCACGATCTGAGCGCTTTGACCTGACATCACATACGTCACAAACTGATCAATGCCTTTCACGTCTTTCAGATACGCCTCAAACTCGCGCATAATGAAGTCCATTTGCTGAAGGGTATTGCCAAAAGGCAATCTTGTCGAAATATACAATCGGGTTTTCTCTGCTTCCCGATAGGAGGATTTTTCATATACTCCGCGGACAAACATCCGCATCGATCCTCCCAAGGCTTTGTCTACCCAAGGCCGAATCTCTTCTTGATAAAAAGTGTTTCCAACCGTTATATTGTACCATTCCTGTCCTTCCCATTTCGCAGGAAGAAAGAATATCGGAGTTCCAAAAAGAAGGATCAAACCCACCAGAAACGATTTCCGGTACCTGGAAGTCCAGGAAATAACCGCATGAAATCTCTGAAGAGAGCGCACCCGCTTTCGCAACTTGGCGACAGAAAGCTCGCGTCCTTTTTGGATGGTTTCTTTGAAAAGAACTGCGTAAAAAGCCGGGGTAAAAAACAAGGCAATCAGCAAACTGATACCCAACATCACCGAGACCACGATTGAAAACTCTGTGAGATTTTTTCGATCCTCTTCCGGCAAAAAGAACACAATCATCAAGGCTGCAATTGTCGTGAGTGAAGCAGCCAAAAGCGCCAGAAACACTTTCCTGTTTCGATACTTATGCAAGTGATCCATCATCACGATGGCATTGTCCACGATCAATCCAAAACTGATCGTCAATCCTGCAAGTGAATACAAATGAATGTCCACCTTCAGAAAATAAATGACAATGGCGCATAAGCTGATATTAACTACAATCCCCGCGAAAAGAATACTGAGGTACTTCAGATTCCGATTGATGAGGAAAACGAAAAGGATCAGGATCAGGATCGAAAGCCCAGACCTCTGATAGATTTTTGTAAGTTCCTTCTCCAGAAATTCCGTATCGTCATTTTCAAGTCTGATTTCAAATCCTGCCGGAAGCGAACCTTTGGCAAGTTCGATGGAGGCCTTGAGATTTTTGGCAAGTAATACCTTATTGACTCCATCTCGATTAAACACCGAAACCGTGACGGAATTATTTCCATTGATCCGATAAAACATCGTCGGTTCACCTTCCTCAAGTGTGAGTTGGGCAAGGTCCCGCAACCGGACATCCAATCCGTCTACCTGTCGGATAATCAGATTTTCAAGTTGCTTCAGATCACGAAGCGACTGGTCCACCTGCACAAAAAGCGTCTCGCCTTTCTCATTGGGAACGGACCCGGGGAAAGTCCTTCCAAAAGAGGAAATGATTTTCTGGTTGATTTCTGATTTGCCGATCCGGAAAGCCTGCATTTTCTGAATGTCAAATGTGACAAAAACCTGCAGATCATTTGCTCCGCGGACTGTCACTTCCTCCACTTCCGCAAATCTGGTAAATGCCGGCTTGATCATATCCTCCGCGATCTTTTTGATTTCAAAGGAGGCAAATGGACCATTCACGCTGTAGGTCAGCACCGGAGTCTTGAAGTCATTTCTGGCTTCGGCGGACTGAGTCACGATCGGGTAACTCACCCGCTGATCCAGCTGAGGGTAGATCTGTCGGATCAATGCCGAAACTTCAAATTTTTTGAGCTCCATATCCGACTTCTTATCAAATCTGAGCGTGATCGATCCGCGGTCATAGTTGGAGATCGAGGAGATTTTCTTGAGTTCGGTGAGCTGCGAAAAAGCGCCTTCCAGCGGGGAAGTCGCCAGTTTCTCGATAATCTCGGGAGACGACTGGGAAATGAAAAAACTGATCGTGAGTACAGGCTCGCGTTCGCGGGGATTGAGATCTACCGAGAGCAACGGGATGGTGGCAAATCCGAGAATCGAAAGCACCACAAATCCGATCAATACCCGGAAAGGAGTCATGACTTTGGCAGTTTATTAGGTTTGGACACAAAAAACCAATACGCCAAAGGCACGAAATACAAGGCAGAGATCGTCCCGATCGTCAAACCGCCGATCACTGCAAGCACCAACGGTCGCTGCAAATCCGCTCCCAGTCCGCTGCTGAAAATCGTGGGAAGCAACGCTAGGATAGTCGTTACGGAAGTCATCAAAATCGGTTTCAGTCGGATCTGACCGGCTTCATGGAGTGCTTTCTCCAGACCCTCGGAAAAGGAAATCGATTCCAAATCGGCATATTTCTCCCGAAGTCGGTTGATCGTATCGATTTTCAAAATCGCATCATTGACCATGATTCCAAGCATCACCACCAACCCGATGGCCGACATGACATTGAGCGTGGCGCCTCCCAACCAAAGAATCAAGAAGGCTCCGCCAATTCCCATCGGGAGGGTAAGAACAATAATTATGGGTTGAACGAAACTTTCAAATTGCGCAGCAAGAATGAAATACAAAAGCAAAACCGAAATCATCAGAATCCCGGCAAGCTGTCGGATATTCTCCCGATCGGCAAAGTACTGACCGGTAAGCTCCATCCCCAGATTCTTCTCCTGACCCCAGCGAAAAAATTCCGCACTGAGTTTCTCCGGATCCTCCAGATTGACAAGCGCTGACTGGTAGATCCCGCCTTTGTCAGCTGTCAGGTATTTATAGTGATCCTCATAGCGGTACTCCACAAATTCCCCCAAAATATAAGAAGTGCTGTCAGTCGCAAAGATCCTTGTTGTCTTGAGCAAATCCTCAAATTTAGTCTGGGATTCCTTGAGCCGAATCGGCGTAATCTCCCCGAATCTCCGGATATCCGTGATGGTAAACGTTCCAAAAAGTTTGGAAAGCTGCTGCTGAACAGACTCTACCGAAATCTGATAGGTTGCAAGCTTGTCGACTTTCAGCGAGAAGACAACCGAAGCCTCTTCCTGCAATCCGGGGCCGCGCTCCCATTGATCCGTTGGAAAATCCTCCAGCCAAGGATCAAGCTTATCAGCTTCTATGGGCTTTTTCGCAGCGAGATCTTTCCATCTGACTTCGAAGTCCGGTGTATTGGAATTGAAAAGCTGATCAAATGCATTGGGCGCATCTCCCAGCGTGAAACTCGC
>JBKJKX010000084.1:0-37721 GCA_046597285.1 Algoriphagus sp.
AAGGAGATACAGTACAAGCCAAGAATAATTTTTATGAAGGGCTGAAGTCAGCCAACAAACAAAACAATCAAGCCGATATAGCAAATCTCACTCATCGGCTGATTCAGGTTTACCTGATGGAAAACAGGAAGGATTCAGCATTATTCTTGGCTTTAAATAACCTACAATTAATCAATTCAATTGAGGGAGTTGGATACAGAGAAATTGATACGGGTGTGGGATATGTAGACCTTTACTTAGCCTTGACCACAAAAGACAATTTGCATAAAATCAAGATACAAAACCTGGCAGGTTTCCAAAAACTATCTCTTGGAGAAGCGCTTCGTTTGGAGAATTTGGAGAAGGAAAAAATCCAGACGCAATCAAAAATTAGAACCTATGGGATGATGGCAGGGCTTGCCGTTCTTTCGATTATCGGGTTCATTTTATACCGCAACAACTGGCAAAAGCAAAAAGCGAATCTTGTTTTGCAAGAACAAAAACAAAAAGTAGAAACTACTTTACTGGATCTCAAATCCACCCAAGCCCAACTTATCCAGTCTGAAAAGATGGCCTCACTCGGAGAACTCACCGCCGGCATTGCTCATGAGATTCAGAATCCGCTAAATTTTGTGAATAACTTCTCTGAAGTGAGTGAGGAGATGATTAAGGAGATTAAGGAGGAAAGAGCCAAGAATCAAGAGGCAAGAGACGAGACTTTGATAGCTGACAACCTTTCAGATATTGAAGAAAATCTCAGTAAAATCGCCCTTCACGGCAAGCGCGCAGATGCAATCGTAAAAAGCATGCTCGAACATAGCAAGACCGGTTCCGGACAAAAGGAACTCACCAACATCAATACGTTGGCAGGGGAATATTTGAACCTCACTTACCAAAGCTTCAAATCCAAGAATAATGAAATTGAAATCGAGCTTATCACCGATTTCGATTCCTCTCTTCCCCAACTAGAACTCGTCCGTCCTGACATCGGCAAAGTCCTGCTGAATATCCTCAACAATGCTTTTTATGCCTGTATGACCTCCCGAACCACTGAAGGGGGAGGTAGCACAAAACCAACTGTAACCCTCACCACCACTCTGCGGGTTGGCTCCCCTTTAGGGGCCGGGGGTAGCGAAGGAAAGTGGGTCCAAATCTCCATCTCCGATAACGGCTCCGGCATCCCCAACTCCATCAAAGAAAAAATCTTCCAGCCTTTCTTTACTACAAAGCCAACCGGACAGGGAACCGGATTGGGATTGTCACTTTCTTATGATATCGTGAAGGCGCATGGTGGGGAGCTGAAAGTGGAATCTATGGAAGGTGATGGATCGGAGTTTAGGATTTTGTTACCGCTTTCATAGATTCAGTAGGACTGGCTTGAAACCAGTCTTGCATCAAGGAAAAAATCTTCCGGCCTTTCTTTACGACAATGCCGACAGGAGCTGGAACAGGATTGTGATTATCACTTTCTTATGATATCGTGAATGCGCATGGGTCAGAGTTGAAGGTGAAGTCGAAGGAGGATGTAGGGAGTGAGTTTATTCTTTAATTACCGACTCAGTAATAAATTTGAGTGTATTCGGATATCTACTTTAGAATGAAGGTTTTAGGTTTTTATGATTCATATAGGTGATTCCGCCTACCATTGCCGTCGGGATTAAAGGGAGCAAGGAAACAAAAAGCGTCATTAAGGGCTTCTACAAACCTTTTTAGCTTTTGGCTCGCATGAAGCTTATACTAAATATCCAATTTTCAACTTAATTTTGTTACATATAATCAACTTTATTACATAATTTTTAAAAATAATTTAATACCTTCGAAAAGTTCTTTTGTAAAAGGAAATCTGCATTTCACCTTTTATAAAAGGAGGTTTTTTAAAACCGATAGTCGGGTTTTTCCTTTTTAAAAATCCTTCCAGTTTTAACCGGATTTAAATTCTTTAACTATAAATATATTTTCAATGCGCACACTCTTTTTACTCAGCAACAGGCTGTTGATAGTACTGCTTCTTGCCACAAATTTTTCTTATGCCCAAACTGTTAAACTGGAGCAGGGCCAAAATGGAGGAGTTGATCAAAATCCTGTAAGCCCTATCGCTTGGGCAACCGGAAATTCAAATTCAGGCAACAGTCATTTCTCCGAAGGGCAATCTATTCCCTATCGTTTGACCATTTCTAGTTTGCGGGCTGGGAGTCATATTGTAGAGATTGAATGGGACACTCGAACAGATAACAAAAGCGCTATCGACTACGTCACGAATTTCGATAGAATCTGTGAGGATGTAATCCCAAGTTCAGGTACTCCAAGTTTTCGAGCCATACCAACCCCAAATGGAATACCCCAACCTTTAACAAGTTTCAACAAACTTTCTGTTGATGAAAAGAAAATCGCCATCTATGATGGCACAATAACTGACATACAATATGTCCTGCAGGAAAATATTTCAGCAACCAGCGCTATCACCAGATTAAGGATATCTTTTACTGCAAGCAGCATTAAAAGCGGCCCTAATAATACGGTTGTCATTGCATGGGGAGGTCATGTAGCAAGTTCAAAGGATTGGGGTCAAGGCAATTCAGCTTCAAGTATCAGTGGTTCTCCCTACCATACCAGGGTAGTATCATTAAATGGAAAATCCGTTGGCACTCAGAGCCGTTCGGTGCAGGCTGCCTCTGGAGCCATTGACTTAGATACAGATTGCAATATTCAAGGACTAAGTGAAGTATGTGCTGGTTCTTCTGCTTCCTATTCTGTGCCTGCTGGAGCATCAGCATATTCATGGTCAGTTACTGAAGGAGGGGAAATCACTTCTGGTGCAGGAACTAACTCGATTACAGTTAACTGGACTGTAGCCGGGACCGTGTCAGTAAATGTAAACAACCAGGGGGCTTGTTTCCCATCTCAATGTAGCCTAAATGTTAGCCTAAGTACCCCTCCAATTTTATCAGTTGTGGATGCTGTACTTTGTAGCACTGAGAATGGGGGGAATACGGCTATTGCAAATTTGAATGAGTATGCCACTGTCGATTTTGGAAATCTGACTTTTATACGAAATGGTCAAACTTTAGAAACTTCTGGGTCCGTATTGGTTACTAATGGTGATGTAATAGAGGTATCGACAACAGGTAATTGTGGCAGCACTAAAACATTTAAAGTGACAGTCAATGACCGACAGATTTTTGGAATCTGCTCCCAAGGAAAAGTATATGAACCCATAGGTTCTGAATTATCAGCTCTTTATGAAATTTATAGCAGTGGTCAAACCGTTGAAACCAATGAAGTCTTCTATATATCTGGAACCGAAGTATTGATTGAGGTCATCTATTTTAAGGATAAGTTTACCCAAGCGAAGGCAATTCTCGAAGGTTTGGGATTTGTTACTCCAACTGAAGGGGAACTAAAACAAGACCCTAATTCATTGATAATCGCTGGATTTTTTCCAATATTAAATTTATTGGAATTAAATAAGTACCCGTTAGTAATCAATTCCGTGAGCCCTGCAATCCCTGGTGTTCCAAATAAAGGAGCAACCACCACGCAAGGGGACCGAGTCATGAGATCTAACCTCGTAAGAGCAGGATACGTCCATTCTGAGGGAGACCAACCTATTGATGGAACCGGGATTAAAATCGGGGTACTCTCCGATAGCTATAACACACGTAGAGATGCCGGTGTCAATCCATTGGATACCGATATCTCCAATGGCGATTTGCCGGCTAGCCTCTATTTTTTAAGGGATTTACCAAGCCGATTTGGAATTGGTACAGATGAAGGTCGCGCGATGATGCAGATTATTCACGATGTAGCCCCGGGTGCCCAACTTGGTTTCAGAACAGGAGTGGTCACATCCGGAGATTTCGCACAAGGGATCCGCGACTTGGCGGCAGCGGGAAGTGATATTATAGTTGATGATATTACCTACATCACCGAACCTTTTTTTAGTGATGGAAAGGTGGCAAAGGCTGTTAATGAAGTTGTTGCCAATGGTGTTTCGTATTTTACTTCTGCTGGAAATTTTGGAAACAAATCATTTGAAGGTGTATTTACTCCTGTTTCAGATCCATCGATTGACTTACCACTGAATAGTGGTGAGTGGACAGGACTTGGTCGGATTCATCAATTTAGCGGTGGAAGTACTACCCAGTCAATTAAAGTCTTTCCTGGACAAAATGGTCCCGCAGTCTACATGATTGCCCTTCAATGGGATGATCCACTCTATTCAATTGATCAGACAGGTAGCTTATATGACCTTGATATTTATCTTAAAGACTTCGGTGTTCCTCTTTTTGGCTTTAACCGTAACAATGTCAATGGTGACCCAATTGAGATCCTTTCCTTTACGGTTGCAGAAGAAACCACGATCAATCTCTTAATTGCGAGAGAGTGCGAGAGCTGTCCTGACATAGATTCAAATACTGGTATAAAGTTTAAATATATCGTTTTCAGAGGTGAACTGGATCCGAACGATCAGAATGGAATAAATGCGTCGACAATTTTTGGACAGGCCAATGCAGAGGGCGCGATGACAGTTGGTGCGGTGCTTTATGCCAATACATCAGTTTATGAATTTGATCCTACTTTAGTTCCAAGTGGAGTCGCACCGTTCACTGTTGCTACGTTCTCTTCAAGAGGTGGCACATTAACTAATGGGACTGTTCGCAACAAGCCCGATTTCACTGCCCCGAATGGGGTAAATACAACTGTTAACCTTGGGGCACCCAATTTGGAAGGTGATGGCTTTCCAAACTTCTTTGGAACCTCTGCTGCAGCACCGCATGCTGCGGCTGTTGCTGCATTGGTCAAGCAGGCCCGTATTAAGTATTATCCCGCAACCAATCCAACAAATTGGGTTGGGGGGGTTGGAATCAGTTTACCTGCCGACATACGAAGAGTGCTAAAGACTACTGCACAAGACATGCATGAAGCAGGTGTTGATATCAAATCCGGTTCGGGACTAGTTCGGGCTGACCGGGCATTACTATCACTCGCCACACCGAATCCTGATAACATTGAACTGGTTTATGATTCAGTTATTAACCCGGGTGAAGTTGAATTTGTATTGAGAATTAACGGGACTAATTTATATGAAGGTTCAAATGTTTATTTGCGAGAGGAACTGTTGAGTTCAACGTACAAAATTGATGAACAAGGTTTTGGCTACCTGGAGGCGACAATCCCCACATTTGAAGGTAATCCGGGCGTCACTGTGGTTAATAATGCCATATCGGACAGTGAACTTGACGGTGGAACTGCCGGCCCAGAATTCTTCTTTGACATCGTTAAAAAAACCATAGCCATTCGAGCAGATAATCTTACTAAAAAGTATGCTCAGGTGCTAAAGCCTTTTACAGCAAGTGTATATGAAAGAGTTGATAACAATTGGGTGCTGAGTTCACTGACTCTGGAAGAAGTTGGGCTCACCTTAAATCCTGGAAATGTAGACATTTCATTGGAACAGCTTTCTCTTGTCAGTCCAATCAGTGGTGACCTAGCCGAAGTGGGTACTTATATAATAACAGCTTCTCATTCTCCAACCGGTTTTGCTTTCTCAGACTTTTTCAATTACGTAGGCGTAGTTCAACAGGATGGAAATCTTCTGTATGATGGAATAAATAATGCCTTCGGAAATTATGGCCCGGGCATCATCACCGTTGAAACTTTGCCCATTACGATTAAGCCTGTAGATCTGAAAGATCAATCTGCCTTAGAATATGGCGAATCAATAAGCGATGCGTTAGAATTCGAAGTGATCATACCTGAAGACTTGATTGAATTCGAAGGCGTGGTTAAGATTGGAAACGTTCAGGACCTCAAAGTTGCCATTCTTCAACAATATTTGTTGGACCTCGCATTGGCCAAACAACTAGGAGACAACAGTCTGCCTTTGGGTATTTTTAATGGTAAGTCATTTCTCAACAGAGCTAGTTTTATCAACAAAAGCTTTATGGTAAGTGCTAAGTCTATGCTTAATGCACGTACAATCACTAACGGACGTAGCTTCATCAATAGCCAACCAATAGTCAATTCCGCATTTGATGTTCCTGCCGCTGCTTTCGTAGATTACATCAATGATCCGGAAAATCAGGAGCTTTTACCGGTAACTATTAATGGAAGAGTAATGATTAATAGCCGTACCATGCTTAATTCCAAGACCATAGTCAATGGACGGACCTTCATCAATTCGAAGACAATTGTCAACGCTAGGACATTCATAAATGGACGGACCTTCATCAATTCAAGGACATTTATCAATTCCACCACTGGAGTTGCAGAAGATGATGAGAATAATAGTTTGGTGATTTTTGGCGAAAAAGATCTTGAAGATGCTGTAGAAGGGTTAGAAACTTATGACTACGGTGAAGAAGTAGGTGAAAATGATTATAACCTTGAATTCTTCTCCATCAATATGGTGACTGGAACGGGTGTTGGTAACCATTTTATCATTCCAGGGACCTTTGAATCCAGGAACTTTAAAGTATCCTATGAACCGGCCGACCTCACTATTACTCCTGCTACACTTACTGCCAAAACAACTGCCAATCCTGATGTGATTGAGTTTGGTGATTCTGCACCGGTATATACAACTGAATTTAAAGGATTTGAAGTCAGTACAAGTTTCCTTGATCCTGCAGGAAATGAGGTCATCCTAGATGATGATGAAGAATCGGTAATTGATGCTGTCACCTATTCGTTATTAGTAGGTTCTTCATCATTCCCTAGTACAGGAACAATTGCCATTGGTACTTACAGCCTCCGTCCCGAGGTAACCTTGTTTGCTCCTGCCAATTACATAATCGATTTGGAAAAATCCACTTTTGGGAGCCTTTCTGTTATTGGATGTGTCAACGATGCGCCAAATATTGGAAGTTTTAAAACAGCAAAAGGTTCAGGTGGTACCAGTAATCCGGCAACCATAGCAAGGCCTGACGGTACCCAAACCGGAGATTTGTTGATCGTAGGTTTGATGTTTGAAAAAGGTCAAGCTCCTTCTGTTACTCCTCCCGATACAGATTGGGTACTGATACAGCGGAAAAATCAGATGAATCAAGTGGCGATGATCACTTATTACAAAGTGGTGAAAAGCAACAATGAGCCGGCAACCTATGGATTCCGAATCAGCCAAAGTCCAAAATGGACAATGGGAATTACCCGGGTGAGCGGTGCTGATGTCAATCATCCCGACGGGCCAATAGTTGCATTCAGCGGAGCATCCGGATCACCTGCATTTGTAGCCACGGCGCCTTCCTTGACAACAACAGATTGCAATACGATGGTGATGACGTTCTACACCAATAAGAAAAATGCTACTTGGACGCCACCGGCTGGAACAATTGAGGTTTATGATGACCCAAATAATCAGCAAGGCTTGACCTCTAATATGATGTCATATTTCATCCAAAGTGATCCAGGCCCAACAGGAAATTTAAGTGCTACTGCTTCAATGAGTGAAAACTGGGTGGCTCAGGCAATAGCAATACGGCCAAAGCCACTTGCGAACAACTTGACATCTGCCAGGATAAACCCATTGTCCAACGAAACCATTGCCGAATTGTCAAATTCAGAAGGACTTTCTACCCTTCAGGGGGAAGAAATATTAGGTGAATTAAAGGCGTATCCTAATCCTGTAAAAGACAGGCTGAATCTCAAACTGAAAGGTGTCATTGAAGGAGTTCCTAATGAGTCCTCGCTGGTTATTTCGGATGCAATGGGCCGAAGTCTTCCTTGGAAAGGAATCTGGCATGAAAATGAAAGCCGTCTGGAGTTGGATTTTTCCCAAATGAATATTGGGTTTTATATCATCAATATTAGAACAGTATATGGTGTGAAATCCGTCCGGGTGATCAAAAAATAACAGTAAACGAACGCTCTTTTGAATACCAAAAAAGAATGGAAGTCTTCTCCATTCTTTTTTTTTACCCCATTTAATTCCTTTTAAAAAAAATCTTTGAATTCACGATTTTGATATTTATCGAAAAGGATAACACCGTGAAAATACTTGACATTCAAGTTTAGGATCAAAATTGAAGTAGTAACCAAAGTTTTACCCAATCTTCCGAGGGCAAATATTTATCAGGATATTGATTGCATTTTATTAAATTTAAACCTTAACGTTTTCAAGTCTATACTGAACTTGTTGAAGTTTCAGTGACATTTAGGTTAGAATATGAAAAGAATAAACCGAGAATTAAAAAATCTGTGATCGTATTCCGATATAAATAGTTAGAAAACTTTAATAAAATCGAGATTAATGAAATGGATGAGTTTTTCACGGATAAGATCCTCCAAAGCAGTCGGGAGATCTCCTACTCGCCAGACTCAATTATTTGGGAAGTGTATTTTACACTAAAATTATTTAAGATGGGCAAGTTTGGTTTTTGGCCAAAGTACATGATATTTTTAAATGCATGAAGACGATACTAAGTAAAATTCCTAATCGGATAAAGGAACAGGAAATAGCACTCACCTAGGTATATGAACCGGCAAATGAATATTTTTAAACACATTCTTCTTTTACTTTTAGTATCATTCACTCATACAAACGGAAGTTTGGCTCAAACTTCCCGGGCAGATAGTTTATTAAATGCTATTACTAAACTAAATGACGATAGTGTAAAAGTTTCTCATTATTTGGATTTGGGGCTGGAATTGATGGGATCAGACACTAAGCAGTCAATTTATTATTTAGATGAGGCGATTCAGTTAGCCTCAAGAATAAACTATAAAAAGGGTCTGGCGAGAGCCTACAATGTCAAAGGTAGGGCTCTGACACAGCAGGGAGATTTTCAGGAGGCTATTTTGGTATTTGACCAATCCCTGAATGAATATAGGGATATAAAAGACCAAACCGGCGAAGCCAATATCTTAAGTAATCTTGGTTCCATATACTTTATGTCGGGAAACAGCACAAAAGCGCTAGAACTGCATTTTGAATCCCTCAAAATTTCAGAAGAACTCGATAACAAGTTAAGAATAGGAACATCCTTAAATAATATAGGAACAGTTTACCAGAAAAATCAAAGCACGACCAATGAAGCTTTGACTTTTTTCAAAAAAGCTTTGGAAGTATTTCAAGGAATAGATCTGAAACAAGGGATGGCTACCGCATCCATGAATATAGGGGAGGTATATTTCTTAGAGTCCAAATATGATTCAGCGATCTATTTTCATCAATTGGCTTTAGAACTTGTTGACGTTACCCTTGATGCTACTTTTCCCCTTACACAACTAGGTGAGATTAATGCTGCCCTAGGTAATTTCCAAAAAGCATTCGGTTTTCACAAGCGTGCTTTGGAAATCTCTGAGAGATTGGATGCCAAATTCGAAATGACGCAAGATCTTATTGGTTTGGCAAAAACCCAAAGAAAACAGAAGGATTTTGAGGCTGCCATTATTTCTTTGGAAAGAGCCAAATCACTGGCAATCGAGATTGATGCCAAAAATGAATTGATGGATGTATATTTAAATTTAGCTGAGATACAAGCCCTAATAGGGGATTATAAAGCCGCCTATGAAAATGAAATCAATGTAAAATCTGTAAAGGAAGAAATTGCAAAATCCAGTACCGAACAAATGATCCAACAGCTTCAATTTGAATTTGCATTGGACCAAAAAGAAGCAGAAATAGAGTTACTCCAAAAGGACACCGAATTAAATAATGCAGCGGTTTTTAACCAACGGATAATAATAATTGCGTCTTTGGCAGGGTTAGTTATGTTTGTTATTATAAGTATTTCACTATTCCGAAACAACCTAATTAAGCAAAAAGCAAATCGCTTACTTCAGGTTCAGAAAGAGGAAATCTATGCCCAAAGAGAAAAAGTGGAATCCGCTTTTGATCAACTGAAATCTGCCCAGGCCCAATTAATACAATCCGAGAAGATGGCAAGCCTTGGAGAACTCACCGCAGGTATAGCACATGAGATCAAGAACCCGCTAAATTTTGTGACTAACTTTTCCGAAGTCTGTACTGAATTAATTGACGAAATGAAAGAGGAGTTGGCCGGAGGGAATCAAAAAGTTGCCATCGAGATCGCCGATGATATTAAGACAAATTTGGAAAAAATCAACCTACATGGCAGGAGGGCGGATTCCATAGTTCAAGGTATGCTTGAGCACAGTAAAAGAGGCTCAGGGCAAAAGCAAGAAACCAATATCAATGCACTTGCTGATGAATTTCTTCGGCTGACCAACCAATCATTTTTAGCCAAAGACAAGGACTTCCGGGTTGAGTTACAGACAAACCTTGATCCAAATCTTCCAAATATTTCCGTCGTTCCACAGGACATTGGGAAGGTCTTACTCAATCTTTACAGTAATGCATTTTACGCCCTAAGCAATTCAGATGTTAGAAAGAAGAATTTAGAATTTATCCCAAGAATCACTGTCTCAACCAAAAACCTCGGTAATAAAATCCAGGTATCTGTCCAAGACAACGGCCCCGGAATTCCTGACTCCATCAAAGACAAAATCTTCCAGCCTTTCTTTACCACCAAACCTACAGGACAGGGAACCGGGCTAGGTTTATCATTGAGTTATGACATTGTAAAAGCACATGGAGGGGAGTTGAAAGTCAAAACAAAAATGAATGAAGGAAGTGAATTTATCATTGTATTACCTACTGTCTGAACCATTACTTGTTGGGATTAAAGGATTAGACAGAAAATATAGGATATACATAAAACCTTTCAATCCTTTAAACCCCTATTTGCTGCCTGGCAGGTGTGATTCGGACAACCTTAACTATTCAACAGCTTCATTAAAAATAAAGAATTATATAAATCGGTAATTTTATAATTTATACCTTCTGTGTATTCAGTTGATTGCATTTGCCCAAATAAAATTTTGAATAGCGTTGCCCGTATCCTGACAGCAACCTTAGGCTGGTTTGATAAAAATAAAGGATTTACACACTTAAAACTTATATGAGATTTACCCTTCTACTATTTTCAATACTGTACACCGGCCTCTCCGCCACTGGGCAGGATATTGAAATTGATAATTTAATAACCCAAATAAGCAACCATCCCCAACAAGACACTTTTAGGGTGAACCGCTTAAACGAACTTGGCAGATCATATGGGTTGGCACCTAATCTGCGGGAAGATGCGGCCAATGAAGCGGCGACGATTTCCCGTAAAATAAATTATGCCGAAGGCGAAGGATATGCGCTGGCAAATCTTGGGGATGCATTCACAAGAATGGGTAAAAAACCCAAAGCTACGATTGTTTTACAACAGGCAGAATCCATTGCAAAAAAAACCGGCAATCAAAATCTTCTTAGCCTTATATTGACAAGAATGTCAGCCAATGCACAAGCTGTTGACAATAAAAAGGCATTGAGTTACGGGCTGCAAGCAGAAAAACTTGCCCTGCGAACAGGCAATAAAGAGTTTCTTTTTTTGGCACAGAGAATAATTGGAAATATTTACCAAATTTCACTGACTGATTACCCCAATGCCATGAAATATTATTTAAAAGCCCTTGCTTCTGCAGAAGCTACCGGCAGTTTAGAAAACCTTGCCGTTTTATGGAGTAATTTAGCCTCGTTATACAGTACGATAGGGGATCAGAAAAATGCGCTGCTCTATTATGAAAAAGCAGTAAATGCAAATAAAAAATTCGGTAATAAAGATTTAGCGAGAAATATTCTTACTAACATTGGCGAACGATATCGGTTAATGGGCAATTACCCCGAAGCCATTAAAAATTATAAAGAAAGTTTAGACGGAGAAACTAATGCAGCTCGTATTGCATTAATTGAAAGCAATCTTGCAGATGTCTACACAAGATTAGATAGTTTGACCTTAGCTTTCAAATACGCTTTTAATTCATTGGCTATATCAAAAGAACAACATGATAAGGAAGGGGAGAGTTGGATTTATGGCATTTTATCGCGGGCTTATTTAAAGAAACAGATGGTTGATAGTGCCATCTATTACGGGCAACAAGGTTTAGCTGCTGCTAAAGAAGTGGGAACAGTAGAATATTTAAGAGACAATACTTTTGCCCTTGCCAATGCGTATACTTACAAAAAAGAGTATCAAAATGCTTACCTCAATCATATTCAATACATCGCTTACCGAGATAGTATGTTGAACAATGAGATCACCAATAAAACCAGCATGCTTCAATATAATTATGACCTTGCCAAAAAAGAAGCGCAGATAACAGAACTAAACGAGCAAAAAAAAGGGCAGCGTAATTTTTTAATCAGCGCATTAATTGTGTTGGTTTTAATTATTGTTAGTGTAATTGTATTGCTCCGAAGCAACCGGATAAAACAAAAAGCCAATACCCTGTTGCAAAAGCAAAAAAATGAAATTGAATACCAACGGGACCAAACAAATAAAGTGTTAACCGAACTAAAACAAACCCAAACCCAACTGGTGCAATCAGAAAAAATGGCGAGCCTTGGTGAACTCACCGCAGGCATTGCTCATGAGATTCAAAACCCGCTGAATTTTGTCAACAATTTTTCGGAGGTAAGTTCGGAGCTGATCCAGGAAATTCTGGAAGAAAGATCCAAGAGTCAAGTTTTGAGAGGTAACACAAAAGAGGAAGAATTGGAAGACGAAACCTTGGAAGATATCCGACAAAATCTGGAGAAGATTACTTTCCATGGCAAGCGAGCTGATTCAATTGTGAAAGGTATGCTTCAGCACAGCCGCAGCAGTTCCGGTCAAAAAGAGCTTACGGATATTAATGTGCTGGCAGACGAGTACCTGCGATTATCCTATCATGGACTACGAGCCAAAGACAAAAGCTTCAATGCAGAGTATAAAACCAGCTTTGCTCCTAACCTTCCCATGGTTCCTGTGATGGGTCAAGACCTTGGACGAGTTTTTCTCAACCTGATTAACAATGCATTTTATGCAGTAAACGAAAAGAAAAAGCCTTCTATAGACTCACAGCAAAAGGAAGAAAACTATTTACCAACCGTTACGGTAACCACTTCATCCTATACCCCTTTTTCCGGGGCGGAAGGCGTCAAAATTACAGTTTGTGACAATGGTGGAGGAATCCCTGAAAATATCAAATCTAAAATATTCCAGCCTTTCTTTACGACCAAACCAACGGGAAAAGGAACAGGCTTGGGCTTAAGTTTAAGCTATGACATAGTAAGAGCGCACGGTGGAGAACTTATGGTGGAATCTGAGGAGGGAAAAGGGACTGCGTTTATTATCTCATTGCCAGTTTATATATCTCAATGAAGAAATCGAAACCAGACGAAAAATCAGGACTGAAAACGGATCGTCAGGTCGGCTGAAATCTTGATAAATTTGCGCATTTGCTTGAAGTTGAAATTCTTTCATGAGTATCCTCCCATTTTATCCACGTTGGAAAGAAGCTAATATGTCTTTAGAGAGCAGGAACTTCCCCGATAGCAGATGAAAATATTCTTCTAGGGCTATACATAAAAAAATTACCAACCCCTAATTGGGGTTGGGGTTTGGCTTGCTGATTAAAAGAAGCATGGATTTATCTTTTTGTACGAGCTGGATCAACGAAACCGGTTCTAGCAGGATCAACAAAGCCGGTTCTAGCAGGATCGACGCCGCGAGTAGCAGAATTTTCATCTCCTTGGTCATCGTTTTCAGATGAATTTGGATCCTCTTCGTCAGATGAATTTTCAGACGAACTATCATCTTCCTCTTCCGTGCCAGAAGCGCTTTGAATTACCGCCGCAAGAAATAAAATCCATGCAGCAGCTTTGGAGGGATAATTATTTTCAGTGTTATGATACATAAAATATAAGTTTATAGTCTAAAGTTAATTTTTTTAACCAATATTCAAATTTATATTACTTACAAATTCACAATCTTAAATTCAATCAAAAATTAATATTAGTTTATGCGAGGCTATTTTGGTTATTCAGTAAATATTAGTTGTTTAGTTGCAGTTACTATTTTTTGCATGACGCTGTTTACCATTTTTGATATCCAAGCACAAACTGTGGAAAGCCTGAAAGCAGATTTAGCAAGGCTTGAAGGGAAGACGGGGTTTGCGAGAGATACTGCATACCTCAATAGAGCAAACGAGCTTGGTTTTATACTTGCCGAAAGTAATCCAGATAGTGCATTCATATTTTTAGACAAGCAATTGCAGTTTTGCAGGAATGCAAAATATAAAGAAGGGGAAGCAGACGCTTTGAAAATTTATGGAAATGCCCTACAAAATAAGGGGGACTTCTTAGCTTCTATTGGGTATTATAACGATGCACTAATTATAGCAAAGGAATTGCAGGACAAGAAATTAGTCCCTGGAATTTTAAATAATATAGGATTAGTTTATTATAATCTTGGAAATTATACTGAGGCATTAAATAATTTTTATGAAGCGATAAACGGTGCAGAAAAAATCAGTAATTCAAATGTAAAAGCTGCCGCCCTGAATAACGTAGCACTTATATATTTTGAACAAGGAAAACTGGAAGAGGCCAAAGCAAAATACAGAGAGATGTTGGCTATTTACAGTGACCTTGGCAATCAGGGTCGAATGATACTTGCTTACAATAATATTGGTGACGTTGAGCTGAAACAGAACAGACCGTTGGAAGCGCTCGAAAACCTAAAAAAGGGACACGAATCTGCCCTTGCTTTGCAAAGTCCAGAGTTCATTGAAATGACGGCTCGGACCTTGGCAGATATTTACTCGGCACTAGACAGTTTAGATAAAGCGGAGGGACTTTATCGCCAATCTATTTCTATGGCCAAAGAGAATGGTTATGGCGTTCCTTATTCCCATTCCTTAATTGGATTAGCTAATTTGTTTTATAAAAAGGGAAATCGGACAGAAGCATTAAGCTATGCAAAAGAGGGGTTGAGACAGTCAGAAGCAATGGGACAAACCATGCAAATGCGTAATGCAAATGAACTGCTGGCTAGGATTTATGAAGAGGAAGGAAATTACCCAGACGCACTATCAAGTTTTAAATTATTTAAACAATACAATGACAGCATTAATGATTCCCAAAGTCAGAGGTTAGCCGCTACGTTGGAATCGGAATATGAATTTTCTAAAAAGACGCTGGAATATGAAAAGGCAAGCTTGCGGCAGCGATGGCTTATTTATTCCGCATTTGCCGGACTTCTTGTTTTTTTAGCTATCATTTTTATAGTTTCTCGAAACAGAAATAAATTGAACAAAGCTTACCAAACACTTCAGGAAAAAACACTTGAAATAGGAAACAAGAATGAAAAATTAGAAAGGGCACTTGAACAATTAAAAGCCGCGCAATTACAGCTGATCCAAGCCGAAAAAATGGCTTCTCTGGGAGAACTAACTGCCGGAATTGCCCATGAAATTCAAAACCCGCTGAATTTCGTTAATAATTTTTCAGAGGTCAGTTCAGAGTTGATTCAGGAGATTCAGTTGGAGAGATCCAAAAGGAAAGAATCAAGAACCGGGGAAGAAGAAGAGATAGAGGACGAGATCCTCGCTGACATCAAACAAAATCTCTCCAAAATCACCTTTCATGGCAAGCGAGCTGATGCCATAGTCAAAGGAATGCTTGAACATAGCAAAAAAGGATCGGGGCAGAAAGAATTAACCAATATCAATGCCATGGCAGAGGAATTTCTTCGCCTTACTTACCGATCATTTTTAGCCAAGGAAAAAGATTTTCACGCAGATTTAAAGATAAATCTGGCTAATGATTTGCCAAAGGTTTTAGTAATTCCCAAGGATATCGGCAAGGTCTTACTCAATCTGTACAACAATGCTTTTTATGCATGTGCTACTTCAGAACCCATTGAAGGAGGAGGAATCCGAATTCCGACTGTCGCACTTACCACTTCCATTTCTACGCTGGGTGGCAAGGCGGTCATCATATCAATAAAGGACAACGGCCCCGGAATTTCGGCAACTATAAAAGACAAAATATTCCAGCCTTTCTTCACAACCAAACCCGCCGGAGAAGGTACAGGCCTTGGTCTTAGTTTGAGTTATGATATCATAAGGGCACATGGAGGGGAATTGAAAGTAGAAAGTAAAGAAGAAGAGGGGGCCGAGTTTATTATAACTTTACCCATTAGTTAATTTTTGAAGTTTTAGGTATCAATCAAGAAAGACAGAAAACTCCTGGCCTATGGGTTTGAATATTATTGCTCTTATCGTCCTTAATTACGTTCGTAAAACGCTGAAAAATTCTGAGAATTTCCTTCAATGGAAATGGATTATTGACATCGGGTTTATCTTGGCTATCGCCTTTCTTGTGATCGAAACAACCGGATTGGCAAGTGAAAAATGGGTGGACGTCCCTTCTATTGCCTTAATTTCAGCGATTTTTTACGGAGTATTTCGTTTCCCTCAATTTCAATTTGCTAAGCCGCTTGTCTATGCATGGATGCCTCTTGCCATCATTGTTACTATTGCGAGTTTTGTTAAAATTATCAGCTCGAATTTTTTTAAAAGATGGGAAGATTCGATTGAGGCAGCTATAGTATTTTCTATTCTTTGGGCTATTGTCTACTGGATAAGCGTCAAAAAACAGCGAAAAGCGCTGGAAGCTGAACGCCTAAAAGCAGAACAACGAGAGAAAGAATTTCATATCACTGAATCTTTGAAAGCTGCACTGGAAATTCAGGTTTTAGAAAGAACGGCTGCATTAACTATGCAAAAGGAAGAGTTGGAAGAAGCTTTGTCCGAATTAAAATCAACCCAAGTCCAGCTTATCCATGCGGAGAAAATGGCGTCCCTGGGAGAACTGACGGCAGGAATCGCCCATGAGATCCAGAATCCACTAAACTTCGTCAATAATTTCTCCGAACTGACCAACGAACTTATTGATGAAATGAATGAAGAAATCGACAAGGGAGATTATGAAGAAGCGAAAGGAATAGCAAATGATATTAAACAGAACCTCGAAAAAATAAACCATCATGGAAAGAGGGCTGATTCAATTGTAAAAGGCATGCTTCAACATAGCCGTACAAGCACTGGCCAGAAAGATCCGACAGATATCAATTCACTTCTTGACGAGTTCCTGAGACTTTCCTATCATGGACTTAGAGCTAAAGACAAAAGCTTTAACTCGGATTTCAAAACTCATTTTGCCGAAGGCTTGCCCAAAGTTGAGGTTGTCCCACAGGATATGGGAAGAGTATTTCTCAACCTGATCAACAATGCATTTTATGCTGTCAATGAGAGAAAAAAGGCCTCCTCCCAACTACCTGAAGATGGGGAAGCTTATTCGCCAACAGTTTCCGTGTCCACTTCATCCAATACCCCAACTTCAGGAGGGGCAGGTTGGATCAGAGTATCCATTTCTGACAATGGAGGAGGAATATCAGATCTTATCAAATCAAAAATCTTTCAACCATTTTTCACCACCAAACCTACCGGAGAGGGAACCGGACTTGGTCTTTCTCTTAGTTATGATATCGTAAAGGCACATGGTGGGGAATTGAATGTGGATAGCAAAGTGGGGGAAGGCACCACATTTACCATTCAAATTCCAACAGCCTAGAACGTTCAATGAGGGTAAAGGGAAGAATTTTTTGATTTCCATGTTGGAAAAATGGGATTCTCAAAATTTCAATTACTTGTATTTCAAGTAAATTTTTAAGCTGTTCAAGTCAGGAAAACCAATATAAATTCAGTTTAATGGTGAGATTGGGTTATATTTAAAGACAAGAAAAATGCAAAGCAGATTTTCATAAACAACTTGGATAAGCCAGATGGCAATCTCAAAAACTTCGTTTGTTGATTAATTAAGGTAAACCTGAACTGCTAAAATCTTTCACAACCAAACTGAAGGGAGAATAAAATTTTATCCAAAAGGATCAGGAGAGAGAAATCGGAGCCAGATTACTTCTGAAAAACCTCAGGCAGACTCAGTCCAATTAAATCTTGGAGTTAAAAAAATCAACAGGTTTTCAAAGTTCAAAATTTTTTCACCAAACTATATTATGATAAACCATGAATATTTTATTTGTAGACGATGAACGAGATGTAGAAGATCTTTTTCGCCAGAAATTCAGAAAAGAAATCAAAAGTGGAGAACTGGATTTAGCTTTTGCTTTTTCAGGACAAGATGCTTTGAACCTTTTAGCAAGTACAAGTCCCCCAAAGTTTGTCTATGTTTTTTCAGATATCAATATGCCCGGAATGAGCGGATTAGAGTTGCTGGAAAACATCAAAAGTCGCTTTCCTCAAATCCAGGTAAGCATGATTTCCGCCTACGGAGATAGCGAAAACTACAACAAGGCTATCAAATCAGGAGCAAAGGGATTTTTTATAAAACCTGTAAATTTTGAATCTTTGAAAAACGAGATTAAGGATTTGGCGAACTCTGAAAGTTGAGATTCGAATCAGGCATCTGTTCAAAGCTAAAGAAAACCTTAGGTTCCTTTTTGTATAATTACAAGGAATGTTTGGTTAACAAGAGTCCGGAATATATTTTAATCAAGGCTTTAAGAAGGTTTCAATATTCTTTGTAGTTCAATAGCATGCAATGTCAGATCTATGAAATTAGATTTTAGAACAGGCGGTTACCTTAATCAGAAAAAAAGGTATTAGATTGAGGCTAAATATCTTCTCTATTCTACCCAAATAGAAAAGAAAAACAACTTAAGTACTGATGTTTTATATAATCAAAGATCTTTTTAGCTAAAAATAACAAGTCATAATATGAAGATTTTATTTGTCGATGACGAACGAGATGTAGAAGCTCTTTTCCGTCAAAAATTCAGGAAGGAAATAAAAAGTGGGGAATTGGAGTTAGCTTTTGCTTTTTCAGGTGATGAAGCTTTAGAGATTTTGAGCAGAGACAATCCTCCCAAATTCGTCTACGTATTTTCAGACATCAATATGCCAGGAATGAGTGGGTTAGACCTTCTTGACAAAATTAAAACTAAATTCCCGAAGATTCGAGTTAGCATGATTTCAGCTTACGGTGATACGGAAAATTACAACAAGGCTATGGAATCCGGAGCGAAAGGATTTTTCACAAAGCCTGTAGATTTCGAAAAACTGAGAAGTGAAATCAAGGAAATTTCCAGCATTTGAGGGATTGACGGAGCCATTGATATTTAATTATTCTAGGCGTTTGAAAAATCAAAAAACAAACGAAAAGATTCTTGTGAGTTGAAGTAAACAAAATCCTCAATTATCATTAATTTTTGGAACACATGAAGCCCGAAAAGGAAAAAGTACCCGAATCTGAATTATTCAGCAAAATTTCTGAGTTAGAGGATCAGATTAAGCAGCTGACAAAGCAGGCTAAATCAAATGTGTCCAAACTTAAAGAAGAAAAAAATCGAGCGGAACAAGCAGTTATTAATCTCAAAGCTATACAACAGCAACTCGTACAGCAGGAAAAACTTGCAAGCCTTGGTCAGCTCACTGCAGGCATCGCACACGAAATTAAAAATCCCCTGAATTTTGTCAATAATTTTTCAGAGTTAAGCTTAGATTTCATACAGGAAATCGAGGAGGAACTTTCCAAACTAAGCGATAGCCTGGAAAAGGAAAATATACTGGAACTGCTCTCCGATGTAAAATCAAACCTAAACAAAATCAAACATCATGGTTCCAGAGCCGATGGTATAGTGAAGTCAATGCTTATGCATTCCAGAGGAGGAGCCGGCACGATGGAGCTCACGAATCTCAATGACCTTATTCGGGAATATACCAATCTCGCGTTTCATGGAATGCGGGCAAATAAGAACCCGATAAACGTAGATATTCGATTAGAACTCGACGAAAGCCTGCCAAAGATCAACCTCAACGCAGAGGAATTTAGCCGAGTAATTTTGAATTTGGCAAAAAACGCTTTTGATGCCATGCGTGATAAAATAGCGGTGAAAGGCGCTACTTATAAATCAATTCTTAGCGTAGAAACGAGAGATCTCGGTAATGAAATATTGATTATTGTAGAGGATAATGGACCGGGTGTGCCTGATGATATCAGGGATAAACTTTTAATGCCCTTTTTTACCACCAAAAAAGGAAATGAAGGTACTGGTTTGGGACTTAGCATCACTCATGAAATTATAAAGACCCATGAGGGTACTTTGGAGATTGAATCCGCGATGGATGAGTATACCAGGTTTAAAATAGCATTGCCAAAACAAATATCTTAAATTTTTAGATCATGAAGATTTTAATCGTAGATGATGAACAGGATGTTGAAACACTTTTTCTTCAAAAGTTTCGCAAGGAGATAAAAAGTAAAGAAATCGAGGTCATGTTTGCTTTCTCAGGAGAGGAAGCGCTAAGATTACTTAGCGAAGAAGACTTCCCAGAAGGAGTTTATGTTTTCTCTGATATCAATATGCCGGGAATGACTGGTTTGGAATTATTGGAAATAATCAAAGGCCGTTTCTCACATATTCATGTCAGTATGATCTCTGCCTACCGAGACACAGACAATTACGAAAAAGCAATAAAATCAGGTGCCAAGGCATTTTTCAGTAAACCAGTTGATTTTGAGTCCCTCAAGCGAGAAATAGCAGAAATGCTTACTAATAAATAATCCCATAGAATGGCAAAGATCCTAGTAGTGGACGATGAAGAAGATCTGGAAATGCTGTTTCGCCAGAAATACAGACAGAAAATTCGCTCAGGGGAATTTGAGATGATATTTGCTTTAAATGGACAGAAGGCACTTGAAACATTGAAGGAACATCCGGACGTAGATTTGATTCTAAGTGATATCAACATGCCCGTCATGGATGGTTTGACTCTTTTATCTTTAACTAAAGTTCAGAATCCTCTTTTAAAAACCGTGATAATTTCTGCTTATGGGGATATGGAAAACATCCGAAAAGCCATGAATTTGGGTGCCTTCGACTTTGTTACCAAGCCGGTTGATTTTCAGGATTTAGAAATCACCATCGAAAAAACCCTCAGTCATATCAATCAGATAAAGTCCACAATTAAGGCGATACGGGAAAACAACATTTTAAAAATGTACGTGGACGAGACAGTTCTTAGTTTCATGGGTAGCAAAGAAATCGAGAGCGCTCTGATGGAAAATAACATCATTGAAGCTACAGTTGCTTTTATAGATCTCTGCGGCTTTACCAAAATCTCCGAAAATGAAGAACCAAATACGGTTGTTGGTTTGCTAAATGAATACTTTGATTTAATGGTCCGGGAAATTATAGATCAAAAGGGAAGCGTCGATAAATTTATTGGAGATGCAGTGATGGCACTGTTTCAAGGTCCAGATCATCTGGAAAGAGCCATAAAAAGCTGTATCATTATTCGGGATAAAATGAACGCAATACCTGTTTATACTGAAATGGACTCGTTTCGTCCTCAAGTTTCGATAGGTGTCAATTCAGGAGAAATGGTATGCGGAAACATCGGTTCTAAATCATTGAAGAGACTCGATTATACAGTAATCGGCGATACTGTCAATGTCTCTGCCCGCCTTCAATCCCTTGCAACTCCCGGACAAATCTTAGTGTTGGAACGTTGCCAAAACCAAATGAAAGATAATTTCAAATTCAACAAAATAGGGGAAATGGTGCTAAAGAATATAGCGAAACCGGCCATGGTATTTGAAGTAGTCAATTAAAAAGTCGAAAGGAAAATGATCTCTCTGTTTCGCAAAATCAGGCAAAAGCTTTTTCAACAAAACAAATTATCACACTACTTGGCCTATGCATTTGGAGAAATTTTTTTAGTGGTAATCGGTATTTTGATTGCTCTTCAAATCAACACTTGGAATGAAGACCGTAAAATCAGACTATACGAACTGAAAATGCTTAAAGAGTTGAAGTTCACTCTCCAAAAAGACAGATCATTTTTTGGTTCCCAAATCCCAAGACTTGAACACAAACGACTTGCAGCAAACCGCCTGCTTTCAATGCTTGAAAACGAAGAGGAAAACTTGGACACCTTAAACAAATATTTTTCAGACTTAAGATTTGACATCTTATTCCAATACAATGCCGGAGCATATGGATCCATCAAATCGGGTGGAATCGATAAGATCTCGAATGATTCTATTCGGGCTAAAATGGCAGACATTTATGAATTTTTAATTCCCCGAACAGAAAAAACATTGGAGAAATTGAGCGATTCAGATCCTGTGGAAAATGCTCTTGTGGAAATTTTGACTCAACGGGTAATTTCAACCCTTCCCAACGGAGAAAAAGTCATCCGCGGAAAAATTACTGATACAAAAGTTATTTTCAGCGAAGAATTCCTACACCTTGTTCAGCTCCATAAAAATAACACCCACGCTACAAGAACTCGAATAGAAAGCTTATTCCCTTCAATGGATCTGCTTATTTTTCTTTTAGATGAGGAATTGAAAATAACACCTGAATAAATTCCCATTTAAATTGTAAGAATTATAGTTTTTACTTTTTCAAGAGTAAGAAAATTTGAAAACCACATAGCCGCGATCTATTTCCAAGCCAAATTTCGGACGATTTAAAAAAATCGAAGAAATCCATGTAGATTAATTGCCTTAAATGAACTTCATGAAAAAATTAACCCAACCTGCACTACTGCTGGCACTGGGAGCTACTGTCAGTTTTGCCGCACTGATACCCCGCTCCTCGTCAGACATGCTGCCGTTAGAATCCCGGTATTCGATTTCGGCAGATAGCGTAAAAAAAGATTCCATCGATCATCCCAAATTCAAAGAACTTCCGCTCAAGGCTGAACGTGAAGTGAAATTCACGACCAAAGAAGGAACGTGGATGAGTGTGGATGTAAGTCCCGATGGGAAAACGTTGGCTTTTGACCTGCTTGGAGATATCTACACAATGCCAATCTCCGGCGGCAAAGCCAGTGCCATCACAACAGGAATGGCTTACGAAACCCATCCTCGCTTTTCACCTAACGGAGAAAAAATCCTCTTCACCTCTGATCGCGCAGGAAGTGATAACCTTTGGTACATAGACATGGTGAAAAAAGACACCGTCCAAGTAACCAAAGATAAAAGTGGCGACGTACCTGCAGCAGCTTGGACTCCGGATGGAAATTATATCATCGTCTCAAAAGGTCGAAGAATCCCAAAACTCTGGATGTATCATGTAGACGGAGGTGGGGGTATCCAACTCACTGAGGTTCCAGCATCTTTGAAAACAATTGATCCTGTAGTAAGTCCGGATGGCAAAAAAGTCTATTTCTCTCACCGAAACGGCGCCTGGAATTATAACGCCCTTCTACCTCAGTACCAACTCGGAACCTACGATTTTGACAAAGGGGAAATCACCAGCATCAGTACCCGATATGGATCAGCCTTCACTCCTACACTCAGTAGCGATGGGAAATGGATGGTTTACGGTTCGCGTTGGGAAGAAAAAACCGGTTTGGTTCTGCGCAGCCTCAAGGATGGTGAAGAAAGATGGCTGGCGTATCCTGTCCAGCGGGATGATCAGGAAAGCATCGCTCCGCAGGGAGTGTTGCCTGCGATGGCTTTCACTCCTGACAGCAAAAATCTAATCGCATCTTATGGAGGCAAAATCTGGAGTATTCCAGTTGAAGCAGGCACTGCAAAAGAAATTCCTTTTGAGGTAGATGTAAAACTCGCCATGGGTCCTCGCTTGTATTTCAACTATGCCATCAAAGATACCACAGCTGCTTTGGCAACTCAGATCAGAGACGCTGTTCCTTCCCCTGACGGGAAAAAATTAGCATTCACTTCCCTGAATCGTCTCTATGTGATGGATTATCCGAACGGAACTCCAAAGAGGATCACCGCAAATGAATTTACTGAAGCTATGCCTGCCTGGAGTCCTGATGGAACCCAGTTGGTTTTCGTCGCCTGGAATGAAACCGATGGAGGGAGCTTGTACAAGGTTTCTTTGTTGGGAAAAGGGACCGTGACCAAACTTACTTCTGAAAGCGCTTTCTTCTCCCAGCCAGCCTGGAGTCATAATAACCGGATTGCAGTATTTAAAGGCCCAAATCGTCTTTTGAAAGATGCTGAAGGTCCATTTGTAGACGGATCAGAAGGACAATTAGTCTGGATTCCTGCAGCCGGCGGCACCTTCAGAAAAGTAAGTGATGCAGGAAATTATGGGAATGTGCACTTCACAAAAGATACTAGCCGTGTTTTTCTTAATACATACGGAGGCACTTTACTGAGTGTGAAGTGGGATGGTACAGATCCAAAAACCTACGCAAAAATCACAGGTATTACCACTTTTGGTTCAGTTGCAGATTCTCACGAAGACCACGAACACGCATCAACTGAGGAGGTTTCAACCTATCGATATGTGATGGGAATGCCTGTTTCCAATTCTGAAGCAGTTAATTTCTGCATGCTGCCGGAAGGTGCAAGCGCCCGCGAACCTCAGATGATGCCTTCTAGTGCAAGCACGATTTTGATGGCTCCGGAAGGAAATTTGGCTTTGGCACAAGTAAATAACAATGTGTATGTCATTACTATACCCGTTGCAGGAAAGACACCAACGATCAATGTATCTGAGCCAAGTAACAGTGCTTTCCCTTCCCGTCAATTAACAGAAATCGGCGGAGAGTGGCCAGCTTGGGAATCAAATGGCAAAAAAGTACACTGGTCTCTTGGAAACGGTCATTGGGTCTATGATGTAGACCGCGCCAAATCAGTAGAAGATTCCGTGAGATCGGCTAAAAAGGTAATGGCTCTTGCAGATGCGGATAGTGTTGCAGCGTTGAAAGCTCAAGGTCCGGAAGCAGTGAAACTGGCGGATTCTTTAGCCAAAAAGCAAAGAGAAGTGATCACTGAGCTATTGAAGAACGACAAGGAAAAAGCAAAGGCTGACAGCATCTATAAAGCAGGCCTGAAAGAAAAAGAAACCTATAAGCCTGCAGAAAATCAGGTAAAGGTGTTTTTCGCTAAGGACATTCCGAAGGGAAGCATCCTTCTGAAAAATGCCAGAATTGTCACGATGAAAGGCTCTGAAGTAATCGAAAATGGCGATATTCTGATCGAAAACAACCGAATCAAAGCAGTTGGAGCTACGGGAACGTTAGATGCGGGAAATGCCAAAGTCATCGATGCTTCAGGAAAAACCATCACTCCTGGATTTATAGATACGCATGCGCACATGTGGCCTACCTGGGGGCTTCATAAAAATTCCGTTTGGATTTATGCTGCAAATCTTGCTTACGGAGTCACGACAACACGTGATCCACAAACTGCAACCACGGACGTCCTGACTTACGGTGACATGGTGGACGCAGGAATGATTCCTGGTCCGCGTGTGTATTCTACTGGTCCAGGTGTAGGATTTTGGATGTATAATCTGAAATCTCTGGATCAGACCAAAAACGTGCTGAAACAGTACAGCAAATACTACAATACTCAATACATCAAGATGTATCTGGTTGGAAATCGTCAGCATCGTCAGTGGGTAATTATGGCTGCCAATGAGCAGAAGTTGATGCCGACTACAGAAGGTGGTCTGGATTTCAAACTCAATATGACGCAGCTAATTGACGGATATCCGGGTCATGAGCATGCGATTCCTATTCATCCGCTTTACGGTGATGTGACCAAAACCATCGCTGAGAGCAAGATGGCAGTAACACCAACTTTGCTCGTAGCATATGGCGGCCCATGGGCAGAAAACTATTACTACACCACTGAAAGCCCGCTTCACGATGTAAAACTTAATCGATTCACTCCGTATGAAGAGCTGAATGCAAAGGCAAGAAGACGTGCCGGAGGTTTGGGAGGTTGGTTTGCACCGGAGGATCATGTGTTCAGCAAGCATGCTCAGGGGATTAATTCAATCGTGACGCAAGGCGGTCTTGCAGGAATAGGTTCGCACGGTCAGCTACAGGGATTGGGTTACCATTGGGAGCTTTGGTCAGTAGCAAGTGGAGGAATGAGCACAATGGATGCTTTGAGAACAGCGACGATTCTGGGTGCAGAGGCACTTGGCTTGGATAAAGAAATGGGAAGTATCGAAGCGGGAAAACTTGCCGATTTAGTCATCATGGGAAGCAATCCGCTTGAAAACATTCGCAATTCTAACTCTATTACCCATGTGGTGAAAAATGGTCGGGTTTACGATGGAAATACGCTGGATGAGATCCTGCCAACTCCTAGAAAAATGGACGTAGCTCCTTGGACAAAAGTCGCTCCGAGCGTCACTACAAGCTTGAAATAGGAAGTCTAGAAAACTATGAAAAACAAAAAACCAGCTCGAAAGGGCTGGTTTTTTTGCTTCAGAAATCGAAAGAATCCGCTTGAATTACAAAGACACTATCAATCTTCCTCAGCAGGTATTTTAGCAGGAACGAACGAACACTCATATTTCTCATTTATAAATTCATCCTGGGATATCCAGTTTTCAGAAGTCACCAGCTCATATTGGTGATTGCCTTTATCATTCAACTCCCAAGCAATTCCTTCTGCCTCTGGAAAAGCATTATCACTTCCCAGGTGATCGCCGAATAATCTGTTTACCAAACTTCTGTCAGAAATTGCACCTTTCAAGGCTTTCAAAGCTATTTCTTTTGTGAATTCAACCTCGTGGCCTTTTACTTCTTTCGCTTCAAATTCAACTCTCGTTGCTTTTGAGTTTGGAAACTTTCCATTGTATGCCTTGAATAATAATTGATTAACATCAAACAGGTCACGGTGAATATAGATATCAGAATAATTCTCTGCGACTTTTTCTCTCTCCATCTCATTGGACAAATTATCAATTTGACCCTCTGAAAGACTATCCGAAAGACGATAATCCAACAGAATTGCAGCAGCTTCATTTGGTTCATAATCTGCAATAGCCAAATACAAATAATCCCTCAACTCCTTGGGGCTTACTTTGTCAGCATCTTCGTAATTGAATCTTTTCAGGAGTTCGATAAAGTCATCATTGCTCCAGGCTCCTTCAAGTTCATCTACAGTTTTAATACTGTTTATTTTCACTGAATAGTTCATAAAATTCTTTGTTAGTTGTTTAAAAATTTAAGTTTTGGAAATCGATTTATTTCATTTTTTTGAGTAAAATCTACTGAATTCGAATTTCATTACCAAAACAGGTGAAAGAGGGTATAGGTTCAAGTGCCTTGATGGCAGGAATCGGCTCCCTTGGGGAAAAAATAACTGATCTATTAAAATTGAATTTTCCCGTTTAGGAAACAGGTATAAAATATTTCAAAGCAAATAGCATTAAACAGTCTTTTTGAAATATCTTAGGATTCAATGCTTTTTTTAAATCTTAAGGCTCTTAATACTATTTGATGAAACCAACTGATGAACCAATTAATTGGAAATTAATTTTTTCTGCGTCTCCTCTTATATACAACATTTGCGGAGTAACCTTGGCCGCGATTGCTTTAGAGGCATTCATGCTTCCAAACAAGTTTCTGGACGGAGGGGTAACCGGTATTGCAATCTTAGTCAATATAGCTTTTGGAATAAATCTTAACCTCCTTTTGGTTGTCCTCAATATCCCATTTTTATACATGGGATATAAGAAAATCGGTAAAACTTTCGCTGTTCAAGCTGGGATTTCGATATTTATGCTGACGATAATTCTTAATTTCTTAGAGATACCCACGGTCACTGAGGACAAGGTATTGATAGCCGTCTTTGGAGGTATATTAATGGGTACCGGTATTGGCCTTATCATTCGGGGTGGAGGATTGATTGATGGATTTGAAGTTATCACCGATTTTACTCAAAAGAACAGTGCCTTTTCAGGCACTGAAATAACGTTGTTTTTGAACTCGCTGATCATGCTTGCAGCGGTCTTTTCTTTCGGAATTGAAACAGCGATGTATTCGATTCTCACGTACTTCACCGCTATCAAAGTCACTGATTACGTTGTAGATGGATTTGAAGAATATACCGCATTGACGATCATTTCCAAAGATCATGACAAAGTGAAAGAACTAATCGTCAAACAATTCGGTAAAGCTATTTCAGTCTATAAGGGAGAAAGGGGATATTTACCGGATACTTTTCACATCAAGCACGATTGTGACATCATCATGACCGTCGTGACAAGGCTGGAAGTTCACAGAATGAAAAATGCAATCTCATTAATTGACCCGAAAGCCTTTTTCTATATCCAAACTATCAAAGAAGTGAAGGGAGGAATAGTCAAACAAGTAGGCAAAAAACACATGTAATGAATCAATAGACGACAATTAACAGACCACGGCTGCGCTTTTTGAACTCAGATCTAATTCTAAATTTGGACCAAACCTAATTGTGTAAAAAAATAGAATTAAGCCTAGGCCAGGGAACTTTAAAAAGCCGGATAAATCGCTGAAGGTGAAGAATAGTTTGCGAGTGGTTTAATCAAAACTTAAAATCTATCACAGCAAATCCCAGCTCGTCATTCACATTGAGGTAGTTCCAGAGTTTGCCATCTTTCCAGAAGTAGCTGCCCGGGACTTCATCCAAGCAATCTATTTTGGTTTCGCCCAACACATTAAAATCGGCATCGTAAGCAAAAAGAAATACCTCATACCTTGGTGGATCTTCTCGCTTTTCGCCCAAAAAGGTTTTTCTGCCCAGTCGCAAATACATTTCCCTCGTATCATCCCAACGTGGTTCCATGTAATTCAGATGCTCGAAAACCTTTCTTCGGTCTTCCTCAAAATTCGCTTGGTCTGTCGGGGAATTATTGACGGTAAAAGTCATCCTTTTGGGAAAGGCCTGATGCTGAATGTCGACAAACTCAAGACTATCAGTATTGAAATCCAACCGATAAATGCCGCTCATTGCACCAGCAGCTATCAATAATTGATCATTTTCTAAATACATATAGGTACCCACCCCAAAAAAATTGATCATCGTACTTTCCCCGGATTCTGTGATCAAAGTACCGGCAAATTCCTTTACTGCCTCCATCTCAGGAATTGGTTCGATACGAACATTCTTAGTCTGCTGATCGATGATATATAGCTCGTTTTTTTGCGACGTCTCACTTGCTGGCTGAGAATAGATTAGGTTCTTTTCAAAATCAAAAACAGCACTGGCATACAGCTGTTGAAAGTTATTGGCTAGCTCAGGATCGATTCCTTCCGGTACCACATTTAGACTTTCGATCAGTTCTCCAGCTCCATTAAATATTCCCTGCATTCTATACCCCTGAACAAAAAGGGCTCCAGGTGGACCCAACTGAAACCTAAGCCAGTTGGGGCCTACCCCATTCGGGCCTTCTCTTTGAAAGGGTGTCTTGCCAACCAACTTCAGATTATTCAGATCCACCTCCACGAGGTTCAAGGGTTCATTTTCAAAAAACAGCAGTTTGCTTTTATCGTTGTTCAGAACTTTGCCACCTAGTCCGTGGCTGAGGATAAACATGTCCTCTCCCGAATCCACCACCACCGTATCCACGGAGAAACTGAGGTTTTCCAGGATATTGGAACTGGTTTTTTCGGCTTTTTCAGAACAAGAAAAAAGAGCAATGATCGATAAGAGCGCAATTAGGTTTTTCATATTCTTAAAACTTAAAATCCATCAAAGCAAATCCCAACTCGTCATTCACATTGACATAAGACCAGAGTTTGCCGTCTTTGAAGAAGGACTTCTCCGGTTGCTTTTTTAACTCATCAAGAAAGGATTCCCCGATGAGGTTAAGGTCTTTGTCATAAGCGAATAAATATACTTTATCATCACCTTTCCGCTCCAGTTCTGGCTTAGGGATAAATATTCTCCCAAATCGAAAATACCGTTCACTAGTTGAATCCCAGATCATGGCTCCAAATGTAATTTGTGTGGATATCTTTTCCATTTCTGCTTGAAATGCCGGTTCTGATTCAACTGTATTTTGGATACTTCCTGTCTTCTTCAAAGCGACCAGGCTATGGGGAAAAGTATGCAGGAGCAGGCTATCCTGATCATAATCGTAGGAATAGATGTCGCTGGTCGCATTGGAATAAATAAAGAGTCGGTCATTTGACCATGAAAAATTGACATCTTCGATCGAGATCATCATCATGTCCTTGCTTTGAAGCACCACACGAAAATCTCCTGCCAAATCCATCGCAGGAATGTCAAGTTGTTTTCCACTAGACTTGGATACCTCATAAACCAGTAAGTCGCGGGTTCCTTCAAAAAATTGCCTGGTAGGGAGAAAAGCCACTTCTCATCCGGAGACAAACTCACATGATGCAGGAGCGACATCTTATCAGTGGTTTCCAATCCTTCAATCGAGTCTTTGGCTATTTTGAATTCCCCGATTCGCTTAGCTGTTTTGTCAAAAAAGAGTGAACTCCGATAGTCAGAAATCAAAAATCGCTCTCCATCCAACAGCTGAAAAGAAGAGAGATATTCTCCGACTCCATTTGGCCCCTCTTTTTCAAACTGAACCGCCTCAATCAACTTCTTTTGCTCCAAGTCAAAAATGTAGAGCATTTTATTTTTTTGCCCTAAAAGATAGAGCAGTTCCTTGTCTTTAGAAAAATCTGCCAAACTCATCCCGCCCGAAAGATCCACCAATTCTTCCTCGGAATTGATCATCACCGTATCCACGGTGTAGGTCAAATTTTCCAGCACATTGGAGGAAGTAGATTCTTTTGAATCTTTGGAACCACAAGAAAAAGCTACCAAAAGCAGCGTAAAAAGAGCTATTCTATTCATAGAAAAACTAAAATCCTAAAAACCCTGTAACTATTTTAGCATTTTTAACCTCTTACCGCATTCAAAATCAAGTCGTAGACTTCTGTGGGTTGAATTTTATCCTCTGAGTTCAGGTCTCGATCCGACACAAAAATTGGCTTGTCCAAGTCAGACTCGCTGATTCGGCCATGTGCTCCTTTGACTAAACTCGCGTCCAAAGGAATCACATCCATCAAATATCTAAACCCCAACTTTTTCTTCAGCACTTTTGACCCGACGGTGACCATCGGAAACTTGATTTTGGGATCCAAAAACATCTCCACAGGATCGTATCCCGGTTTTCTGTGAATATCCACACATCGTGCATAGTCTGGCGCCTTCTCATCTTCCAGCCAGAAATAATACGTAAACCACGAGTTTTTATCCGCCACGACGACCAAGTCTCCGGCGCGATCGTGATCGATGTGATAGTTCTTTTTGCCTTCTTCATCCAGTACCAACTCAATTCCGGGAGTATTCTCTAAGATGGATTTGACTTTGGCCAGCTCAGATTTATCATTTATATAGACATGCGCCACTTGATGATCCACTACTGCAAAAGCTTTGGACGTGCCAGCATCCAGGTTCTCCAGACCGACCTCATCTTTCACCTGAATCATCCCGGCTTTTCGCAAAATCCGGTTGATATGAATCGGATTATTGACGGAAGTAATGGCATATTCAGAAAGCAAAATCACCTGAGTTCCCTGCTTTTCGAAGTAGCCAATCAGATCTTCGCAAAGGGTATCAATGGCTTGCAACTCAACCCCGATTTTATCAAAATCAATCCCAAATTTTTGAAGAGAATAATCCAAATGAGGCAAATAGATCAGATTGAGTGTGGGATTAAACCATTCGTCCACTTTTTTGGAAGCTTCGGCGATCCACTTACTCGACTCAATATTTGCATTGGGTCCCCAAAAAGAAAATAGCGGAAACTGACCCAATTCGGTTTGCAACCGGTCTCTGAGTTCCATCGGATGACTATGAACGTCCGGAAGTTTTAAGCCGCTCGATGGATAAAGTGGCCGGGGAGTCACTGCATAATCTGCGCTTGAATACATATTGTACCACCAAAACAGATTCGCAACAGTGAAATTCGGGTTTTCAGCTTTTAGCACATCCCAGACTTTTGGAGCCTGAACCAAATGATTGGATTGTCTCCAGAATTTGATCTCACACTCATCTTTGAAGTACCAGCCATTTCCGACGATACCATTTTCAGAAGGCCATTTCCCGGTCAGATAAACGGACTGAGCCGAGCAGGTCACAGCTGGTAAAACAGGCTCCACTACTGCACGCTTACCTTTTTCAATCCATTTTTTAAGAAAAGGGGTATGCTCGCCGATCACTCGGGGAGAAAGGGCTACTACATTCAGGACAACCGTCTTTTTCATTTTATTCTAAATTAGTAATTACCCAACTCAGTTCTCGAGAGATCGATTCGCCCAAACTCAGCTTGGTCTCTTCCGGCAAAACTTCCCAGGTGTACGTCTCCACTTCAAGATGCTGAGTGATGGATGGATTGCTTATTATTTCCTTGAGTACCGATAGAATGTCCGTTTGGGTGGAGGAGAAAGTGCCATAATTATCCAGAAATACAGGAACATGGAAATGGATTCTCCATTCTTCTTCCTTAGCATCAGCCAGTCTATCGAGGGCGACAGGCAAGTCCGGGTAGGAGTTTAGAATTCCTTTGGAATCTCTTCCAACCACTTGATGCAGATATGTTGACTCTACAAAGGGCTGAAGACTGCGTTTCAAAGTGGCTCTTTTCACCGCCTCTTCCGGTATCAAAAGTTTCAACGCAGCACTGATCTGGATTTTGCCAACCTGAATCCCGTGAGTCTTGAATTTGGTAAATGTCTCTGCCGGCTTTTCATACACAATCGCAAAATGGCAAACGTCGTAGCAGACCTGAATGTGATTTTTGATCGCTAATTCAGCTTCATCACCAGAAATTCCAAGTTTTTCAGCCAAAAATTCCCTTCCTTTTGGCAGCAACCAATCGGTGTAAAGCCAGATCATTTCTTCGGAATTTTCCAAGATCCCATCCGGTTCCGGCTCGATATCGAGGTGAAGATTTTTACCCGTTTCCTTTCTGATTTCAATTAATTCTAGGACAATTTCTAGCAAATGTTGCGTTGCAGTTTCCATCGCAACATGAAGGTCTTCTTTGGTTTTAAACCAATGACGATAAGAAATTGGTGAGGTAGAAATCCCTCCTTGCATGGCGGAAGGCAAGAAATGGGCTAAAATCCTAAATAATCGAGTCGTATAATCCTTTCGCTCAACGGTTGTCCAATCCGGAAAATGAACCTTCTCTTTCACGATATTTCGGTGAAAATCTCCGTATGGAAAACCATTCAAGGTAAAAACATACGCATTTGCCTGTAAAAGCCAGGTTTGAAATTCTTCAAGCTTCTCTGGTCTTTCTAGGACAAGACTTGCTTCGTGTGAAAGCCTCAATCCAATCCCAAACGGGCCCTGATGTTTCAATCGGGATCTTACTTCAGGAATATAAATTTTCAGGTTTCGAAAAGTTGCCTCCCAGCTTTCTCCCGGGTGAATATTGCTACAATAGCTGAGGTGAAAACCTTTAATCTCCATTCCTAGATACTTTATAGTTAAAATCAGGTACTGATCAAAGACTCTTTTTGCTGAAAATTCTTCAGCATTTCTACTGCTTGGAAGATCAGGTCATGATCCATCACATGGACTTCCATCCCTTTTCCCAGCTTTTCTAAAAGCATAATTGTCAATTGTCCGCCCAAGTGTTCCTGAAATTCCTTTAGGCCTTTCACCAGACTTTCGCCGGCTAGTTCGGGAGCAAAGAGGTCGAATCCAAGAGTTTTCATCAAACCAATAATACGCATCAAATCCCCTTCAGAAATTCTTCCCTGAAGGAAAGAATACGTGGAGTCCAGTGCAATTCCAATTGCGACAGCCTCACCGTGGCGAATGCGATAATTACTTAAATGCTCTAGTTTGTGCGCGGCCCAATGTCCGAAATCCAACGGACGGGAAGATCCAAACTCAAACGGATCTTTACCTGCGATATGGTCCAAGTGCATTTGTGCACATCGGATGATTTGGGTTTTCATGGGCTCCATTTCACGATTTGCCATCGCTACCGCATGATCCTCCATCCAGGTGAAAAAACTTAAATCTTTGATCAAAGCGACTTTTATCGCTTCAGCGATTCCTGATCTCCAATCTCGATCATCAAGAGTTTTGAGAAAGTTGAAATCATTCAAAACTGCATATGGCGGAGTGAATGTGCCGAGGAAGTTCTTCTTTCCAAAAGCGTTGATACTATTTTTTACTCCTACAGCAGAATCATTTTGTGATAAAACTGTGGTGGGAATTCTGATTAATCGAATGCCTCGATGAGAGATAGCAGCTGCAAATCCAACCATGTCGAGTACTGCTCCGCCACCAATCGCAGCGATGTAAGAATGCCTGTCGATGCCAAATAAATGCGTAGCCTCTACAATTTTTTGATAGATGGAAAGGTCATTTTTGCAGGTTTCTCCTCCCGGAATAACCAACGGAAGAGCACAAAGGGAAAATGCATCCGAATGAGCGGCTGCATACGATTCAATGTTCGAAATCAGATTTGGATTTGTATCAGAAACGCCACTATCAATGACAAAAAACACTTTAGGCTTTTGATCTTTCGCAAGCAAATCCACCAACAGGGTATTCTTTGGATCAAAAATCCCTTCGGAAAAACAAACCTGGTAGCGATAGGGAACAGCAAATGTCTGTTCAATAATAGTATTCATACTCAATTGATCAATTATTTCGGGTAAAGAAAACTGTTAAATAGACAAAAACAGCGGAGTAATAGTTTATTTCTGGATCAGGTTACGGCAAATTTTTTCGCCAGCCATAGAGAAATAGGAAGAAGTAGCAAAACGATGATACCAATGGGCCAACCTGAAAACGCGGAGGCAATCGAAGCATTCACAATAATCAAGGATATCACAGCTGCTTTCACTGACTTTCCAATAAGTTTTGGCTCCTGATATTTAATAGCCTTCAGCAAGGGCGGGAAAATCATGTAGCTCAATAATCCCAAAAACGGGATCACTTGCCAGAAACCCGGGCTTTTGACGTATGCCAAACCCAAAATCGCAACAATGATCAAAATGTACATTCCAAAGCCCATAAACAGGGCTTTTTTGTTTTTACCATGAACTTCCCCTCGGCTGATAATGGTGATCGCAGCGACATAAACTAACGGGATCAAGCCCATCAGCGCATATTGCTCCAATAACACCGGCGATACACTTAATCCCAAAAGCAAATTTCCGCTGCGACAAAGACCCATGTTGATGGGGCCAAGGAAAAATTGATGCTTTCCCCAATAATCATATAGGACTGCGAGAATCGCGACGGCTAAGGCTATTCCTGCACTGATCCAACTCACTTGAGCAGCGGCAATCAATCCCATCAGCAAAAGTAAAAATGCCATCCATGCGGCACTGCTTCGACTAGCTCTTCCGCTTGGAATGGGTCTTTCCGGCCTTTCGACCGCGTCAAGCTCTGCATCAAAGAAATCATTGAATGCAACTCCACCTGCATACAAACCAATTGTACTCAATGAAAGCCAGGCAAGATTGGTCCAAAACATCCCATCGGCAAACGCTACATCCACAAACATATCATCCCATGCACCTGCAATAGCAAAACCCGCCCAGATATCTGCGATTGCTGTGATCACATTAGCCGGGCGGGTAAGCTGAAGATGTGCAAAAACTCGGGAAGACCCCATCAATTAATTTTCAATTGTTTTAGGATTTCCTTCAACCCGCGGCGTCTGTCCGCCACGGAGAACGGAGTTTCCACTCAATTTTCGGGTTTGATCGACATGCTTTGCATTCAACCAATCCTGTTCGTCCATTTGGCCGCTCTGGCTAAAAGCAGTTAATGCATTTCCGTAGGTTACTAATCTGATATGCTCCTCAGGGATTCCTTCTTTGCGCATGATCGAAGCAGTTTTTGGCACAGCCAAAGGATCAGAAATTCCCCAGTCTGCAGCCGAATTGACGATAATCCGCTCAGGTCCATACTGCTTCACAATTTCAACCATTCGATCGCTCCCCATTTTGGTATGTGGATAAATAGTAAATCCTGCCCAATATCCTCTATCCAAAACTTCTTTTACGGTCTCCTCATTGTTATGATCGACAATCACCATTTTAGGATCCAGTCCATGCTCTTCACTTACATCCATGCTTCGTATCGTTCCTTTCTTTTTGTCACGATGTGGAGTGTGGATAAGTACAGGTAGGTTTACCTCCTTCGCCAGTTCCAATTGCAGCCTGTAAAATCTATCTTCCGCCTCAGTCTGATCATCGTACCCGATTTCACCGATTGCAACGACTCCTTCTTTGCCCACATAAAGTGGTAATAATTCCATCACTTGTTCAGCCAGCGCTATGTTGTTGGCCTCCTTCGAATTGAGCCCCATCGTACAATAGTGAATAATCCCAAACTGACTCGCCCGGAATCTCTCCCATCCTACCAGTGTGCTAAAATAATCTTTGAAACTTCCCACTTCTGTCCTTGGCTGACCCAGCCAAAAAGCAGGTTCAATGACCGCAACTATCCCTGCTTTGCGCATGGCCTCGTAGTCATCTGTGGTTCGGGATACCACGTGAATATGTGGGTCTATGTACATTTCCATAATTATATGAAATTAAGATTTTGAAGTTAAGTATTAGGGGAACGGAATCAGACTTTGGTTTGAAATTCAATTCCAATTTCTTCCCAACTAACAGTCCCGGATTCAATTTGCTTTTGGATTTCCGGGTAGGAATTGGCCAGCTCTTTCGCAGGAGGAAAATCACTTTGGGTGCAAGCTAGGACCGCAGCCTTTATTTGAAGCAAATCTTCTGAGTTAATAGCCTTTTTCAGATCCCCCAGAAATTTCTCATTAAGAAACGGAACAACAAGTCGCCATATTTCTGCCATCACAGGCCTTCCGGCTGACCAGCGCTCGTGAGCGAAATCGGCAGCAATATTGGCTAATGGCAGATTTCTCCGTTCCTCCAACCCTTGGATCCGATATAAAGGCCTTTGCATAAAAACCGCCTTCAAAACTAGCTGATTCCAGTTGGCTTCCGGGAAATACATAGCCGGAAAAGGATTGTTCAAAGCAATCGCATCGAAGATCACTGTCATATTGGTCCTGCAACCATCGATGGCCCGGGGGAGCAATTCTTCAGGAAATGGCATGATGGGAAGGGCCGCATAGAGTGCCTGCTGCTCATGCATGTCTCCCGTCTCAAAAAGCTGATTGATTCCTGCAAACCAATTTTCTTTTTCCTGCGGAAATTGAAGCAACAGGAAGCTTCGGGCGGTCTGAAGCAAATCCCAATGAGACGGATCAAAACCTGGTACCAAGTCAGAAGCTTGTTTCTTTTGATCCTCTGTAAGATTGATCGGCAGTTTTTTGAAATATCGGGAAGCTTGGCTGAAAGCCAGGAAAAACTTAGTAGGGAAGCTTTCTGCCTGAATTTTTTCTGCCTGAGTCTTCAGCCATTCTACAGCGGATTTTTCAGAACTGGTTTGAAGAAATTGATCTAGGAATGAGGCAAGGGTTTTTTGGGTTTCCATTGGGATGAAAATTCTGACTGATCAGCAAAGTTTTTCGACTGTTAAAGTACGGCGAAATCTCAATGATTTTCCAGAGAGTCCGAAGCCATTCATCCAAAAAAGGCGATTTCCTGACAAAAATCAGTTCTGTGGTGTCCTGTGCGGAATGATCAAGAGTCAAGAGGCAAGACGGGAGAAGTTATCTGGAAATTCTTTGCGAAATCTGAGAATCAATCGAGCACCTAACAGCCCGTAGCTTTCCGAGATCCGATAAAATTCCGTCAGAGATGATGGATGGTGCTTTTTTGAATCTGTCCTTTCCTCTACCTCAATCCCGTCAGGGATGGTTGATAGGTAACCTGAGGTTTTAACCTCTGGACTGTTAACTGGAAAGACGAGAGATAAGGTAAAAGTCCCATCGAGACGGATTATTTGAATCGGATCATGAAGTTGTGGAAAATCGTCCATGCCTATCGCTTTTTTCTTTCCAAATCTTGGTTTTATCCAGGGGATAAATCCCCCGGTTGGTAGATCGGTCGTGCCGCTGGTACTTCCTTTCGGAATCTTTCTGTCCAGTGATGCCTACTAGGAATCTTAATCTTGCTTCATTAATCCCGTC
>JBKJKX010000144.1:0-14882 GCA_046597285.1 Algoriphagus sp.
AGGGGGATTTTCCTTCAAAATCCTCCTGATATTTTGAGTAGCCCGCGGCAGGCGAAACATGAAATCAATTTCAAAACAAGCTTAAAATATTGTCCAGCTTTTTGTAGCAAATCCAAGTTTCAAAAAAATAACTTTTTGAAATTTACTTAATTCCCATTTAGTTAAATAGAGAGGCTGTCCCATTTTATGAGACAGCCTAACATAATTTATTTATGCGTCACCGGGGCATTTTCTGGTACAACTTGTGAATCCCTGAGGATCACAAAAAGCGGTGGGATATGTGACGTCATATGAGCCTTCACAGGCTGCATCTGCTTCGGAGGGACTTAGAAAGAAGGTTAGGCCTAGCCCAAAAACACAAATAAAGAATAATTTTTTTAGATTTTTCATAATAAAAGAATTGAATTTGTTAAAGAAACCCTTGGCCAAAAGTGTCTAACCAGTCGGTTAGTTGAACCAATGTTATTATTATTATTATCCTAGAAAATAGTTAGATTTTTTTTTAAACCGCAAATTTGATTCAATCCTGATTCAATTTATGTCCGGATGATTGTAGATTTTACTTTCAAAAAAGTAATCGTCGGGCTATTTTTTGTTTCAATTGATCTAAAGCTTCATTTAAAAAACGAGATTTTACTTTCGTTCAATGCTCATCAACTCAGAATTCTTAAAATGAAAAAGCCCTTTCAAAAAGAATTGAAAGGGCTTTTGAGTAATGTTAAATAGGATTATCCGATAGAGATTCTTTTGAAAGCAGAAACAGTCAATCCTTTGCTAACTCCGTCTAGATATTGAGCAATTGTCTTGCTATTGTCTTTTACGAAAACCTGGCTTAGGAGAGTGCTTTCTTTATAGAACTTCTGAAGTTTACCTAATGCGATTTTTTCCAACATTTCTTCAGGCTTTCCTTCCTGTCTTGCTTGCTCTTTACCAATTTCAATTTCTCTTTCGATGGTAGTTGCATCTACTCCGTCTTTGTCGACAGCTACTGGATTCATGGCGGCAATTTGCATCGCTACATCCTTACCTGCTTCTTCGACTTGAGAACCACTTGTATTTACCAATCCTACCAACACACCCAATTTGCCATTGGAGTGGATGTAAGGAACTACGGCTTCAGCTTTGATCACTACATAATGGGAGATTTCAATTTTCTCACCGATTTTACCAGTCATTTCGATGATCTTTTCAGCTACATTGATGTCAGCGAAAGGAAGCGCGTGGATTTCCTCAACAGTTGCACAGTTGTTTGAAACTGCCATGTCCAGCAACGTATTTGCGAAAGCTCCGAATTCTTCGTTTTTAGCTACAAAGTCGGTTTCGCAGGTAAGAGAAAGTAAAGTTCCTGTCGTACCGCTTTCAGCAACTCGAGTTACTACTACTCCTTCTTTGGTTTCGCGATCTGCTCTTGAAGCAGATACTTTCTGACCTTTTTTTCTGAGGATGTCAACTGCCTTTTCAAAATCGCCATCAGCTTCAGTTAAAGCTTTTTTGCAATCCATCATACCGGAACCGGTCATTTGTCTCAATTTGTTTACTTCTTGTGCAGTAATTGCCATTGTCTATTCAGTTTAATATAAACGGGATATAGTTCTTTATTTCAGATTCACGATCCTTCAACTGATAAAGCCCTTGAGGATCTGATTTTTGTTGAGTTCAGGTGAATGAACTAGGTGTGGATGGGTAGTTAAAACAAAAAAATTGAACATAGGCCAAGACCACATGTTCAATTTTTATATTTCAAAACACAGTGTGGATTATTCTTGTGTTTCAGCGTCAACAGCTCTTTTTGCTTCTTCCTCCTCAGTCAGTTTAGCATCGTCTTTGTCTCTCTTTCTTTCAGAAAGACCTTCTTCGATGGCTGCACCAAATGCTTTTACAAGCAAGGATACGGATTTGAAAGCATCGTCATTAGCAGGGATTGGGAAGTCAACCTCGTTAGGGTTAGAGTTCGTATCTACCAATGCGAAAACAGGGATACCAAGCTTTTTTGCTTCAGCAATTGCGATGTGTTCTCTCTTGATGTCAACTACGAAAAGAGCTGCAGGAAGACGGCTTAGATCAGCGATGCCGCCGAGCACATTTTCCATTTTCTCTTTATCCCGGCTTACCATCAATCGCTCTTTCTTTGCCAAGTTCTTGTAAGCATCTTCTTTCATCAATTTCTCGAGGGAAGACATTTTTTTCAAGGACTTTCGGATAGTAGCGAAGTTAGTCAACATACCACCTAGCCATCTTTCTGTTACGAAAGGCATGTTAAGTCTCTGTGCTTCTGCCGCTACTAGGTCTTTGGCTTGTTTCTTGGTGGCTACGAACATCACCTTTTTGCCTGCGCGTACAATGTGCTTGATTGCGTTAGATGCTTCGTCGAGGCAAGCAAGCGTTTTATTAAGATCGATAATATGGATGCCATTTTTCTCCATAAATATGTATGGAGACATTCTTGGATCCCACTTTCTCGTTAAGTGTCCGAAATGGACACCAGCATCTAGTAAGTCTTTGTATTCGATTTTGGTCATGAATGAATTTGTTATCAATTAATTGAAGGAGAAGTTCTATTAACGTTTCGAGAACTGGAACTTCCTTCTTGCTTTTCTTCTTCCTGGCTTCTTACGCTCGACCATTCTAGGGTCACGAGTAAGGAAACCTTCTTTTTTCAATGCACCTCTGTGCTCTGCGTTGAATTCGCACAAAGCTCTGGAGATCGCCATACGAGCTGCTTCAGCTTGTCCTTTGATTCCTCCTCCGTCTACATTGATTTGAATGTCATAAGTGCCATCCACGCCGACAAGAGCTAGTGGTTGCTTAACTACGATCTGGTGCAAATCAAATGGGAAATACACTTCCAGTGCCTTGTTGTTAACGGTTATTTTACCATTTCCTGCTGCCATGTAAATTCTGGCTACAGCGGTTTTTCTTCGACCGATTTTGTTAATCATTTCCATTAATAAAGCGATTAAAAGGTAATAGATTTTGGCTGCTGTGCTACGTGAGGATGCTCTGCTCCTTCGTATACGTACAAGTTGCCGTACAATTGTCTTCCCAATCTGTTTTTAGGCAACATGCCTCTTACAGCTTTCTCGATCAAAATGGTAGATGACTTGGCCATCAACATTTTAGGAGTAGAGATTCTCTGTCCACCTGGATAACCGGTATGTCTAACATAGACTTTTTCATTCATCTTGTTTCCGGTTAATCTGATCTTGTCTGAGTTGATTACAATGACATTGTCACCACAATCAACGTGAGGAGTGAAGCTAGGCTTCGTCTTACCCCTTAAAATTTTTGCTACCTCACTAGCCAATCTACCCAAAACTGCAGCTTGGGCGTCCACAACTACCCATTGCTTGTCTACAGTTGCGGCATTGGCTGATTTGGTCTTATAGCTTAGAGTATCCACTGTGTAACTGTTTAATATTTAGCTTGTTAAATTAATTTCACCCCTAAAAAGGGACACAAAGATAGAAGATATTTATTTTTCATGCAAAATATTTCAAACACTAAGGTCTAATTTTCATAGGCTTAGGTCTAAAATCATTCACGGAAATTGGTTTTCTTTTCAATTTATACAGTTGAATCGCTCAGGCGGTCTTTTCCAATTGATTAATCAGTACCTGAAAATCTTTTGGATAGGGGGCTACAATCTTCAATTTTTTCCCTTCTAGTCCTTCAAATTCAATCGAATAGGCATGAAGAGAAACCCTCTGCATAATCGGTAATTCTTCTGTGTCTTTCTTCAGATTGAAGCGGCGCTTGAGTGATGAAAGATACAAGGGATTGCCTCCGTATAAAGTGTCTCCGCATATCGGAGCTTTCAGATAAGCCAGGTGAACCCGTATCTGATGCAATCTCCCTGTGATGGGTTTGCACTCGACCAAGGTATGCGCATAATACGTTTTCAACGAATTGAAAATCGTTTTTGCAGGCTTTCCTTCTTTACTGACTTTAGCTATTCCTTTGTTGTTGGCTAAGAGATTGCGGTCTACTAGCACATTGCTGAATTCCTTGATCCCTTCCACCACGGCATGATAGACTTTATCGACTTTTCTGCTTTCAAACTGCATGGCCAAATGCCTGTAGGCCTCGGGATTCTTGGCAATCACCAGACAACCTGAAGTTTCCTTATCCAATCGATGGCACAGTTGGGAATCGGGGGTGTGTGCCTTGGCTAAGTCAAGTATATTCTGAGCCTCGTGCCTGTCGTCTAAGCTAGACAGATACGGGGGTTTGTTGATCACCAGATAATCCGTGTTTTCAAACAAAATAAGTTTTTGAAAATCTATTTTTTTCATGGATTCTCCTGCCTCTTTAAAGAGGGTGCAAAAATAGAGAATCTGAATGTTGAAAAAAAATTGAGTTTCAAATTAACTAGCCAACTTTGAGCCTGTAGAAAATTAATCAAGGTTAAATGGCATTCTTTTGAAGATTTCGATTTTTATTTGTTTTCATCTATTGTGCTGATGCAGGAAAAAAATCTTCCGGATGCCCTTCGACTTGTCAATGTCACCCGATACGTGATGCCACTTCGGGAGGGAGGTTCTTTGCCTGCATTGACGGAGGCTGATGATGGATTTAACTATGTCTTGAAATTCAAAGGTGCCGGCCAACGAGAAAAAGCCCTGATCGCTGAGCTGATTGGCGGTGAATTAGCAAGACGCTTGGGTTTCAAAATTCCTGAAATTGTATTTGCTAATTTGGATGAGGCTTTTGGTAGATCCGAAGGCGATGAGGAGATTCAGGATCTGCTTAAAAGCAGTCAGGGATTGAACCTTGCTTTGCACTTTCTTTCAAAAGCGATGACTTTTGATCCGGGCGCATCCGAAGTGGATGAATACCTGGCTTCCAGAATTGTCTGGTTTGATGCGTGGATTACCAATGTCGACAGGACTTTTAGAAACACCAATTTGCTTATTTGGAACAGAGAGCTTTGGCTCATCGATCATGGGGCATCCTTTCTTTTTCATCATTCCTGGGAAAATTTTGACAGACATGCATTAAGCTCCTTTACCATGATTAAAGATCATGTTCTAGTATCCAAAGCTACTCAGCTTGATAGAGTGGATAAGGAAATGAAAATGGCAATCACAGCGACAATGATAAGAGAAGTGCTGGAAGAAGTGCCAGAAGAATGGCTGCTTGCAGGGAGAGACGCGGAGACAGCTGATGAGGCAAGAAGAGTCTACGAAAACTTTTTACTGAAAAGGTTAAAAAATTCTGAAGTGTTTTTAACGGAAGCCAAGCATGCAAGGGAAACACTTATTTGAATATGCTTTGATTCGTCTCGTACCACGCGTGGAAAGGGAAGAGTTTGTCAATGTAGGAGTAGTTCTTTGCTGCAAGCGTCAGAATTACCTTACTTGTAAGATCTATCTTCCTGAAGAAAAACTTCTTTCGCTGGATCCAAAAGCCGATTTAATACTTTTTAATTGTTATCTGGATTCTTTTCAAAAAATCTGTGCAGGAGAAAAATTGGGAAACCCGATCGCTTTGCAAGATGCTGCTTCAAGATTTCGTTGGCTGACATCAGTTAGGAGCTCGATGCTTCAAACTTCACGGCCGCATTCTGGATTTTCGGATGACCTAAACAAGACTTTGCTCAGTCTGTATGAGCAATATGTGGCTTAGGCAAAGATTTTACCGATTCACCAATTTCTTTTTCCTGAGTTTTTTTGTCTTTTTCCAGAGGAAGGTAAAAGGTGAAAATTGATCCTTTTCCTACAGTCGAACTTACGGAAATCTTGCTTTTGTGTCCTTCTAAAATATGTTTTACAATCGCCAAGCCAAGACCTGTACCGCCTTTTTCCTTTGACCTGCTTTTCTCAACGCGGTAAAATCTCTCGAATATTCGCTTCAAATCATCTGGAGGAATTCCCGGTCCATTGTCTTTGATGTCCAACTGGATCGTGTTTTTATGGGTTTTTAATGATACCACCACTTCTCCTCCGTTGTGATTATACTTCACTCCATTGAAAATTAAATTTTGACAGACCCTGTATATTTTCTGTCGATCAGCTGAAGTCAAGTAGTTTTTTTCCGGCTCAAACTCAAACTTAACCACGACGTCACGTTTAGAGGCTTTGTTTTCCAATTCTTCAATGACCTCAAGTAATAAATCTTTTAGATCAAACACTGTGAAGTTGAATTTGATCACTCCACTTTCCATTTGATTGAGAGTCAATAAATCCTGAACAAGAACATCCAGAGAATCCAGACTTTTAGCGGCACGCTTGAGAAACTTCATCCTTACGTGCTTATCATCAATCGCTCCATCGAGGAGCGTATGAATGTATCCTTGCGCTGCAAAAATTGGAGTTTTCAACTCATGAGAAATATCTGCGATGAATTCTCGTCTGAATTCAGCCGTTTTTTTAAGGGAATCTATTTCTGTCTGCCTTGCCAGCACATATGAATTGATGACTTTATTTATTTGACTAATTGGAGAAATGGAAGATTTAAAGGTTTTTTCAGGAATCCCTGACAAGTCTTTTTTCTGTATTTTTTCCAAAAGAGAATAGATTTTCGCTATTTCTCTGTACACTAGAAACTCAAGAGTAATCGTGATTAAAATGTAGGATGCAGAAAATGATAACCCGCCCGCAACGATCAAAAGAGTTGAAGTCGATTCGGGCAATAAGGATAAAAAGGCTGCTACCAGGAGGGATATAGCTAAAGCGAGAATAAGAGAAATACCCCGGGAATTTGAAAGCATATCAGCCCAAATCAAATTTATAACCTACTCCCTTCACAGTGGTAATGTAGTCTTCTCCTATCTTTTCTCTCACTTTTCGGATATGAACATCTACAGTTCTGGCCAGAACAAATACATCTGTCCCCCAAATATTTTGGAGAAGTTCGTCTCTGCTGAAAACTATATTAGGGTTCTTGGCAAGGAAATACAATAATTCAAACTCCTTCTTTGGTAGGGTGATCGTCTTGCCATTCTTGTCAACAGTATAACTTCCTCTGTCGATCAGCAGATCTTTTACTTTTATTTGAGCTACTTCTTGCTCCTTTTTTGATTCTCTGCGAAACAAAGCAGCAATCCTACTCATCAACGCTCTGGGTTTTATGGGTTTTGTGATGTAATCGTCGGCACCTACATCAAAAGCCGCAACTTCTGAGTACTCTTCCATTCGGGCTGTGAGAAAAATGATAAAGGCATTTTTCAGCTCAGGAATTTGCCGAAGCTGCAAACATGTCTCCACACCGTCTTGATTGGGCATCATGATGTCTAATAAAATTACATCAGGCAAAAATTTACCCGCAATTTTCACTGCCTTTATTCCATCTTCAGCTGTGGCAACTTCATAGCCCTCTTTTTGCAAGTTGTATTTGAGGATGTCTACAATATCCGGCTCATCATCTACTACCAGAACTTTGATTTTTTGCTTTTCGCTCATGTAAATATTAGGTAATATTTTGTTTAAAATTAAACAATATTACAGCATTGAGGCCAAACAAAAGAAGCCATTTGGCTTGATTTTACAAGGATTATGGTGATTAAATCCTATTTGTTAGGATTGTGTTAACTCAATATTAACCGTATATGTCTTAATTGTTTCTAAGACCTTTGGCGGATTTTATATCCAGATTTAGAGATCCGAGAAACATATTAGCTTTGATTTTTACCGGGATTTTGTTCTGATCCTTTGTGACCCATACTTTCACAGGAAAGTCTCCTCTGAATAGTTTGTTTTTTGGAAGCTGAGGGGAAAAAATGTAGGTATCTTTCAAGCCAAGTTCAGTTTCTAAGAGCTCTGTACCTTCATAGATTAATTTTATGTTATAAAATTCTTTATCAAAGAAACCTCTAATCAGAATCGATTCTCCCGGTGTAAGATTTTTTAAATCCATGGATCGAAGATAATAAAACCCACTCACGAGATCTTGCACCTGACCGGGTAAATCATATTCTTTCACCTGTTTAAGAATTTTATTATCTCTGTCATAGAGCTCCATTCTGGCTTTTCCTTTTTTCTGGTCAAAAAGAACACGCTCATGTTTTCTATAATTCCCCTCTTCGATGTGTCGATATGAAATAGTTGGAAGCATGGATTCAACATCAAGATAAGTACCCCAATTGTCATTTACCCTTCCGAAAATTGTTGCAGCTCCTTTGGTTTTGCCGAAAACATCAATTTTGTAATGAGGTTTATTTTCTTGGTCATGTGCCCTCCTGGCAACCTGAAGTTTGGCATCCGCCAGAACTAACCAACCATACGATACCTCAAATTGCAATTCTTCACCATACGAAAAAGCAGCATTTTGACCGGTACTTTGGGCAAATGAGCTGAGATGGATTAGATAAATGAGAAAGGTTGCCGTTAGGTTAATTCGTTTCATAAATTTTATTGACAATACCTGACGGAATATTTGGGTTTCCCTAAGTATTACGAAAAATCGTGCCGAATAGCGATTAAAATTACGAATTTGGGGTTCCGAAACAATAGGAGTGTCCTCCTTGGTTATGGTTCGGTGTTTCTCTAATTTCACAGACAATTGATTCCTTTAAACTATAACTCATGAGTATCAACGCAGAAAAATTGAAAGCCCTACAACTTACCATCGATAAGTTGGAAAAAACCTACGGAAAAGGCACAGTGATGAAACTGAGCGATAATAAAGTTATCGATATCCCCTCGATTTCCACCGGTTCTATTGGGTTGGATCTTGCACTTGGGATTGGTGGAATTCCACGAGGCAGAGTCATAGAAATTTATGGTCCAGAATCATCAGGTAAGACCACACTTTCGATGCACTGCATTGCTGAAGCTCAAAAAGCGGGTGGTATGGCGGCATTTATTGATGCAGAGCATGCCTTCGATAAATTTTACGCGGAAAAATTAGGTATCGACACCACAAATCTTCTTATCTCTCAACCAGACAATGGAGAGCAGGCACTTGAGATTGCTGAGCATTTGATCCGCTCAGGAGCTATTGACATTATAGTAATTGATTCAGTGGCGGCTCTGGTACCAAAGGGTGAACTTGAAGGCGAAATGGGAGAGAGTAAAATGGGCCTTCAGGCCCGATTGATGTCTCAAGCACTTCGAAAGCTTACAGGTGCAATTAATAAAAGTGGTTGTGCATGTATTTTCATCAATCAGCTTAGAGAGAAGATAGGAGTGATGTTTGGTAATCCAGAGACTACCACAGGCGGTAATGCTTTGAAATTCTACGCTTCTGTCCGTTTGGATATCCGTCGAATTGGTCAAATCAAAGAGGGAGCAGATAACATTATTGGAAACAGGACAAAAGTAAAAGTGGTTAAAAACAAAGTTGCCCCACCTTTCAAAGTTGTTGAGTTTGATATCATGTACGGACAGGGAATTTCAAAAGTAGGAGAGATTATTGACCTAGGCGTTGAATTAGAGATCATTAAGAAAGCTGGTTCGTGGTTCTCATACAATGGTGAGAAACTAGGTCAGGGTCGTGATTCTGTAAAAAATATTTTACTGGATAATCCCGAATTGATGGACGAATTGGAAGCTAAAATCAGAGCAGCTGCCGGATTGCTTCCGACCCAGCCTAGCACTTCAAAAGAAGAATGAGAGATATTTTCGAATAAAAAAGGGACTGTTCGGGCCCCTTTTTTATTAAGTAGCTCGGATCGCTTCGACTGGATCCAGTCTTGCGGCCATGGTTGCGGGTACAATTCCAGAAACCAACCCAATGATTGAAGAAACGCCTAATCCAAGAATAATATTTTTGAAGGAGAGCACCAACTCCAAAGTTCCTAATTGAACAAAGCTTAATCCAAAGACTAATAAAATTCCAGTTGCACCACCAATCAAGCTCAGGAAAATTGCCTCAAAAAGGAATTGGAAAAGGATGAAATAGTTTTTTGCACCAAGGGATTTTTGTATTCCTATTATATTGGTTCTTTCTCGTACCGAAACAAACATGATGTTGGCAATACCGAAGCCACCTACAAGGATTGAAAACCCTCCGATGACCCAGCCTGCGACGGAAATAACATCGAAAATAGCCCCAATTGAATTTTGTATAAACTCAGTTTTGTTAAGAGCGAAGTTGTCTTCCTGAACAGGTTTAAGACCTCTCTTTGCTCTCATCAGCCCTGTCATTTCATTTTCAAGAGCTACTAGGCCAATGTCATCCTCATTTCCTTTGGCGGCAATAGTAGGCTCTATTCCATTTTTCCCGGTGTAAAAAACCTTCGTAAACGCACCATAAGGTATTAAGCAAGCTTCATCTTTTGAAGGTAAATCGAAAAGTCCTTCTCCTTCTTCCTCAAATACACCAACTACAATGAATTTCATCCCCTTGATTTTGATTTCTTTGCCGATTACTGCTTGATTAGGATACAAAGTATTTGCTATTTTTTTTCCGATAATGGCCAGGTTTCGGGATGCATTCACCTCAGATTCTGAAAAATATCTTCCTGCTTCCAAAGCAACTTCGTAGACATCCTGATAAGTGTAAGCTACTCCTGTGAGTTGCATTCCTTGATAAGCGTTATTGCCAGCCTGTACGGTTGTATTTGCAGAGACTGAAATAGTAACTCCCTTTGCAGAAGTAAGTCTTTCCTGCAAAAATTTATATTCAGTCAAGGTGCCCGGAGGGCGTTGAAAATATTTCCACCATGGGTAATTCGCTGGACCGTTCGCAAATGGCATCCTGTCTACTCTCATCACATTTGTACCCAAAAAGGCAAACGAAGATTTGATGTTGTTTTCAAGTGAATCTACCAGTGTAAAGACAGCGATTATGGCAAAAATTCCTACCGTAACACCTAATAAGGACAGAATTGTGCGGGTCAGATTTGCTTTCAAGGCTGAAATTGCAAATCGTAAACTTTCCCAAGTGAGTTTGAAAAAGAGCATGCTTTTAATAGTTGATTAAAACAATTTGTTAAGTTAGCTGAAATTGGGCATTATTGTTTCTATCTTTGCATTTTTTAGAGTAATTCTAAAGCGAAAAAAAAATCAAGCTCAGACATCTAAAGCTTATCTATGAAATTATCAGATTTCAAATTTGACGTTCCAAAAAAACTAATTTCCCTTTACCCAACAGAAAATCGAGATGAGTCCAGATTGATGGTTTTAAACCGCAAGACTGGTCAAATCGAACATAAGATCTTCAAAGACATTGTTGAATACTTTGGAGATGGGGATGTGTTTGTCACCAACGATACCAAGGTGTTTCCTGCAAGACTTTACGGTAATAAGGAAAAAACAGGCGCGGAAATCGAAGTATTTCTGCTCCGGGAATTGAACCCTGAACTCAAACTATGGGACGTGTTAGTCGATCCTGCAAGAAAAATCCGGGTTGGTAACAAACTTTATTTCGGAGATTCTGATCTGGTTGCAGAAGTAATTGACAATACGACCTCAAGAGGACGAACAATCCGATTCTTATTTGATGGCTCTCCGGAAGAATTCCACAAAACCATCGATTCTCTTGGTGAGACACCTCTTTTGAAAGAATTTATCGAAAGAAAAGTCGAGCCGGAAGATCGCGAAAGGTATCAAACCGTATTTGCCAAAAATGTAGGGGCAGTTGCTGCGCCCACTGCCGGACTTCACTTTACTCCCCATTTGCTGAAAAGACTAGAGCTTCAGGGAGTAGATGTTGCGTCGATTACTCTGCACGTTGGATTGGGGACTTTTAGACAAGTAGATGTGGAAGATCTGACGAAGCATAAGATGGATTCTGAGAACTACTCGATTCCTGAAAGAACCGTTGGCTTGGTCAACAAAGCTCTTGATAACAAAAAGAGAGTTGTAGCTGTGGGGACTACCACCCTGAAAACTGTCGAATCATCTGTGACAGCTAATGGTAGATTGAAAGAAAGTACTGGTTGGACGGATAAGTTTATTATTCCTCCTTACGAATTTAAAATAGCCAATACACTGATTACGAATTTCCACCTGCCTGAGTCAACCCTACTGATGACTACAGCAGCATTCGGAGGATATGACCTGATCATGAAAGCGTATAAAGAGGCCATCAAAGAAAAATATCGATTCTTCTCTTACGGAGATGCAATGTTGATTCTCTAAACCTTAAAAGCTCCTTAATTTGGAGCTTTTTTTATTTATTTTAAACAAGAAATAAATTTTAAGAAATAGCATAGATCTAGTTAAAGCTACTTTTGTCCCAAAGTCATCCAATGAATAAAGCAGCAATTTTAGTTGCGGGAGGTAAAGGTTCCCGAATGGGCGGGCCTGTCGCAAAGCAGTATTTACCGATCTTGGGGAAACCTGTCTTGATGCATACTCTCTCCGTATTTTTTAATTTGGACCCACTTATTCATTTAATATTAGTCCTTCCGGAAACCGACTTTGAGTTTTGGAAATCGCTTTGCGAAGCAAATAAATTTAATGTTCCCCACACGTTGGTTGCAGGTGGGGATTCCCGATTTCAATCAGTGAGAAATGGATTAAACGCTTTGCCTTTCATTTCCGGTTTGGTAGCTATTCATGATGGCGTGAGACCATTTGTGAAGCCTGAAGTAATTGGTAAAAGCTTTGAGGAGGCTGAAAAATCAGGTAGTGCAATTGCAGTTGTTGAATTGAAAGATTCAATAAGGAAGGTTTTTAATGACGGTAAATCGAATTTCCAGGAAAGACACTTGTTCCGATTGGTACAGACTCCCCAGACATTTCAAATTCAAAAAATCAAGAAGGCTTTTGGTGTGACAGAGCTTCCTCAATTTACCGACGATGCGACTGTCTATGAGCATCAGGGTTGGCAAGTCTCTCTTATATCCGGTAATGCTGAAAATATCAAGATCACTACCCCTGAGGACATGGCGTATGCTGAATTTCTCGCTTCGAAGCAAAAAACGAATCGGTAAAAATCCGACCTACATTTTTACCGACTGTTTAAGCCACTTTACCGACTTTTGAGTTGGCTTGACCTAATACCAATTTTCTGACTGTAGGACTTGATATACTTTTGGTCATCAACTTAAACAAAAACTCACATGGCACGGAAATTCAATTCTAATAACAACGACGGAGGAATCGTATTTGGATTCATTATTCTCGGGATCGGAGTCTTACTTTTACTAAAAAAACTAGGATTCTTTTTTCCTGATTGGCTTTTGACTTGGCCAATGATATTGATTGTGATTGGCACTTTCACGTTGATTAAGAACGAATTCAAAAGCGTAATTGGAGTTCTGACTCTTGGTTTTGGTTTATTCTTCTTGTTCGAACGAGAATTCAATTTCGATTTTGGACTTGATCGATACATCCTTCCAATCGCTTTAATTGGTCTAGGCCTTCACTTGATCTTGAAAAAAAGAAATGAAAAAAATGTTCTCAAGACTATTCAGGAACAGATAAAAGCCAGAAGTCAGGAGTTTCCGTCAGAGCCTAAAGACCCGATTACCGGTGAACCAAAATCACTGGGAGCGATTTCAAATATTTCCGGAGCAACATTTTCGGATCAATTGAATGAAGACGCGATTTTAAGCGGAGTCAAAAAGCGTGTGCTTTCCAAGAATTTCCAGGGAGGAAAATTGACTGCTGCATTTGGAGGAATGGACTTGGATCTGAGTCAGGCTGATTTCAATGGAGTAGTCATCCTTCAGGTGGATGTAATATTTGGAGGCATGAAACTGATCGTACCGCCACATTGGGATATTCGTACCGAAGTGACAAACATTGCAGCGGGAATTGAAGACAAACGCTTGTATCGCCAATCTGAAGTTGATCCTAATAAAGTTCTGGTAATCCGAGGAACGATCTTATTTGGAGGTTTGGAAATCAAATCATTTTAACGAGATTCCAACTTAGTTAAACCCACTCGGGATTGTTTTCTAACGCTTTTTCAAATCCTTCCAAAGCAATATGGATCATCCAAGGAGCCGGAATTATCTGGCTCCTTGGTTCATTTTTGCTTCTTCGGTTTTACGAGATTGACTATTCCTTGGCATTATTGGATTCCGCTATTTTTGCAGTTATTTTTCTGACTGGAGTATTTGTATTGGAGCGGATTTTTGGTTTTTACATTCCGAAGGGAGGGAATAACTGGCTATTGCTAGTCCTTCCACTGCTCCTGAGTTTGGCCGGAGTTTATGCTCACCGGTTTATACTTCAGTGGGTTTTCGATGGGGAATTGGCATACATCGAGTTCCTAAAAGATCACTTTTTCCTTCGATGGTCATTTCTGGCATTGGCTGAGATTTTTATAGCCTTGATTGCAATCGTTGTTTCCAAACTTGAGCAGCAAGAGGAAACTCGCAAGCGCGAGATGATGATGAATGAGCTTTCCAGAGAGGCCGAGCTAACGCAGCTCAGGCAACAGCTTCAGCCACATTTTCTCTTCAATAGCCTGAATTCCATAAACGCACTCGTGGTCTCCCAACCTAAAAAAGCAAGGGAAATGGTTCTGCAGCTTTCGGAGTTTTTGAGAGGTACGATCCGAAAAGATCATCATCAATGGCTAAGCCTCGAAGAGGAACTTAATTATTTGAAGATGTATCTAGAAATAGAGCGAGTCCGATTCGGGCATCGACTCGAAGTTGAATTTGAATTGCCAGAGGATACAAAGTCAATGTTGCTTCCTCAACTTCTGATTCAGCCTCTATTGGAAAATGCCATCAAACATGGCTTGTATGGTGTCACAGGAGAGGTGAAAATCATCCTTCAAACTCGAAAAGAATTGAATTATTTATTCCTAAAAATTACCAACCCTTTTGACCAGGAAGCGGCATCGCCTCAAGGTACTGGGTTTGGATTATCCTCAATAGGGCGAAGACTATTTTTGCTTTTCGGTAGAAAAGACTTGCTCGAAACAAAAATTGAAAACCAAACTTTTTCTGTCGAATTAAAAATCCCACAACTCAAATGATCAAGACTTTAATCATAGATGATGAGCCATTGGCGGCAGGAATTGTTCAGGAATTTTTG
>JBKJKX010000148.1:0-8324 GCA_046597285.1 Algoriphagus sp.
TCAACACGACCTGCAGTATCAAGCATCATTTTCTTACCTGTATAGAACGGGTGAGATTCAGCACTTACTTCGATTTTGAATACCGGGTAGGTATTTCCATCTTCAAATACGATCGTCTCAGAAGTTTCGATTGTAGATTTTGTCAAAAACTTAAACTCGCTTGAAGTGTCATAGAAGACCACGTCTCTGTAGTTTGGATGAATTGTAGCTTTCATATCACTGATTTTTTATAGTATCTTTTTCAAATGAGGCACAAAGTTACCCTTTTTCAGAAAACACACCAAATCTTTGTCAAGTATTTCTTAATCAAATGAACAAAAGCCTTGAAATGCATCCTCTGAACAGCAAATATAAAATCCCTATTTCATGAATTGAAGGCTTTTTTTAGCTTTAGACAATGCAAAAACCATCCAGCCTGCACCTGACCCTAAGTTTGCTCATTTTTATGGCATCTTACTCCCTGCCTTTTTTCTCATTTGCCCAAGGTTCATACATCCCTTATGACCGGGATTATTATCATCGAATCGAGCGATATGAAATTCTCCAAGGCAAAACCAATCCCTTCTTCAATACAGGCTACAAACCTCAAAGAAGAGATCATGTGGCAAAATACCTGGATAGTCTTGCTCAGGATTCAGCGGTGATTCGATCCCGTGTGGATCAATTCAACCTTGAATATCTGGCGCAGGACAATTGGGAATTTGTGGAGCAGGAAACTGATCTTTCGAAGAAACCCATTTTGAGATCCCTCTACAAAAGACCCGGCGACTTCACTTATTACAACAGCGACGAATTTGATATTCATGTGAATCCTGTTCTCTATATAAATGGGGGCATCGAAACTGACAATGACCGAAATCCAAACAGATTGACCCGGGGAGTGGCGATCAGAGGCTCGATTGATAAGAAAGTCGGGTTTTATACTTACCTGACTTCTTCAGAGGGATTCTTTCCAAGTTGGGTTAAAAACTATGCTGAATACAACGGGGCAGTTCCGGGAGAAGGATTTTGGAAAGAATATGAAACCGATGGCTATAGCTATTTCTCAGCCTTAGGACATGTGAATTTTCACCTAACCAAGCATATCGAAGCTCAGGTCGGTCACGATCGGAATTTTGTCGGAGAAGGCTACCGATCCTTTTTACTTTCGGACTTTTCCAATCCTTACATGTTTGTCAAGCTGAACACCAAAGTCTGGAAGTTTCAGTTGACCAACTTATGGACCCAGATGACGGCAGATGTTTTTTACAATCGAGGCAGGCCTACAGATGGAAAATATCCTCAGAAGTACTTCTCATTCCACAGATTGGGATTGAATGTCGGCAAAAAGCTAAATCTGGGTTTTTATGAATCCGTGATGACTGACAAGATTGACTTCAACTATTTCAATCCATTTGTTTTCTTTCGATGGGTAGAGCAGCAGCAAGGTTCTCCGGACAAAGTCATGCTGGGGATTGATTACAAATGGCTGGTTTACCCCGGAATGGAACTTTACGGGCAATTTGCCTTGGATGAATTCGTCTTTGATGAATTCTTTGGAATCAGCGGAAAAGGATCCAAACGAAATAAATATGGAGTACAACTGGGCTACAAATACATCAATGTCTTTGGAGTCTCAAATCTGGATTTTCAATTTGAATGGAATCAGGCAAGGCCGTACACCTTTCAGGAAAAAATTGATTTCCAATCTTACTCCAACTGGCGCACGCCACTCACCCATCCTCGCGGAGCAAACTTCAGAGAGTTTGTTGGGATCATCCGATATCAGCCCATCCCAAAACTCAATCTTACTTTGACAGGCATGTATCAGACGTTTGGGTCTGACGAAAATACTGAAACCAACTGGGGTGGAGATGTGCTCAAAAACAGACTAAAAGGAAGCCCTACCGGATTGTACGGCAACTTCATCGGTCAAGGGGTAGAAAATCAAGTCGTCCAATCTAATCTGAATGTGAGCTATATGCTCAAGCATAATTTCTTCCTCGATGCAACCCATACTTTCCGAAGAAGAGCCGCTGAAAATCTGGACAACCCGGAAGTTAATCAACTTGTACAATTGGGAATCAGATGGAACTTCCTCAGACCGGATTACAATTACTAGAAAATCCCTCGAGCGCAATTTTGCGTAACTTCAAACTTCTTTACCGAATACTATGTCATGAAGACTTATTTACGAATACTTTCCTACGCCAAGCCTTACGGAAAATTCGTGCCTGTATATGTGATCTATGCCTTTTTGTCGATCGTTTTTGGCTTGTTAAATTTCACTTTGCTCAAGCCATTATTTGATGTGATTTTCGAGCAAGTCGATCCAGCTGGACTTGTTCAATATCAAGCAAAGCCAGAATTCAGTTTTTCAATCGGCTACTTCACACATCTATTCAATCATTCTTTTCTTGAGATTTCAGAGATTTACGGCAAGATGGGGACCTTGTATTTTGTCTGCGGCATCATTGTTATCTCCGTTTTCCTTTCAAATCTTTTTACCTATCTCTCCGGAGTGGTTTTGGCAAATGTTAGAGCAGTTGTGATCAAGAGGATGAGAATGGATATTTTCCGGCAAGTCAGCACGCTTCACATTGGATATTTCTCCAATGAGCGCAAAGGAGATTTGATGTCAAAGATGACCAATGATGTTCAGGAGGTTGAAAACACCATCGTGCAGTCACTCAGGGTGGTATTTCGCGAGCCAGCTACGATCATTCTATATTTCTCGGTGCTATTTTTTATGTCGGTCAAACTAACCCTTTTCACGATTCTTATTATCCCGATTTCGGGAGCGATCATTGGAGGAATTACTAGAAAATTGAAGAAAAAAGCGGTTCAAAGTCAGCAGTCTCTCGGTAGAATTGTCAACATCTTGGATGAAACCCTTGGCGGAATGCGGGTCATTAAAGCCTTCAATGCGGAGAGATTTATGACTGGTAAGTTTGATGTGGAGACCGATTATTATGCTGATGTGAATGTGAACATGGCTCGCAAAAATGAGCTTGCTTCGCCTATTTCACAGTTTATGGGTGTATTTGTAGTCGCCGGAATCCTTGTTTACGGGGGAGGTATGGTCCTCAGTGGCGAATCTGATCTTAGCGCTTCTGACTTTATTACTTATATCATCATCTTTACTCAGGTCCTGAATCCTGCTAAAGAAATCTCCAGGGCAGTAAGCAGCATTCAAAGGGGAATAGCCTCCGCAGAGAGGATTTTTGAAGTGGTCGATACGACTTCGCAGATCAAATCACCAGCTGTCGCAAAGCCATTGAAAAGCTTCGAAAAATCAATTGCCTTCGAAAAAGTCAGTTTTGCTTATCAGGATCAAAAAGTTTTAAACAACATCAATTTCGAACTGAAATCCGGAAAAACAATCGCGCTCGTTGGACCTTCCGGCGGAGGGAAATCTACCTTGGCGGATCTGGTCCCGAGATTTTATGATCCGACTGAGGGCAAAATCATGCTCGACGGTATTGACATTCGGGAGTTTGAGTTGCATAACCTCAGGGACCTCATGGGAATAGTCACTCAGGAGTCAATCCTCTTCAACGATACAGTATTTAACAACATCGCCTTTGGAATCGAAGATGCGACTGAAGTGCAAGTGATTGAAGCTGCAACAATCGCCAATGCTCACAACTTCATTATCGAAATGGAAAACGGGTATCAAAGTTCTATCGGGGAGCGGGGATCTAAACTTTCCGGAGGTCAGAGACAAAGAATCAGTATAGCTCGGGCTGTGCTGAAAAATCCACCGATTCTAATCCTTGATGAGGCAACTTCTGCGCTTGATTCAGAATCTGAATTGCTAGTTCAGGAAGCGTTGACTAAATTAATGAATAATCGTACAACTCTGGTGATTGCGCATAGACTGAGTACAATCCAGCATGCAGACGAGATTTTGGTAATAGAGCGTGGAGAAATCGTGCAGCGCGGAACACATGCAGAACTCAATCTGATAGAAGGGCTTTACCAGAAGCTTTCCAGTATTCAGTCGGTTTAGGTATATTTAATGCAACTAATTAATATTCGTATGAAAAAGCTACATCAAATCCTGCAAATCGTCTTACTGGTCTATTTTGGCGCTTTTTTAATCTTTTTCCTTGGTTTCACTTCCCTTGGCGGGCTTTTCGGCATGGAAGTAATCACCGCTGACGCCATGATTACTATCTTCTTGCTTGGTGCAATTCTCTTCCTGATCAACTGGGTAGCCAGCATATTGACGGTGAAAGGAATGAACGAACAAATGAATAAAAGAGAAATTGAAATGAATTCTCTCAAAGCAAAGTTGTACGATTTTGAGCATCCAAAAGCGTCACAAACACCAGACTCTCCTTCTAGGACTACAAAGTCAGGCGATTCTGATCAAAGTAATATCGCAAAAAGACAGAATATCACGGATTGACTTTTAAAAGGAAGCTCAATAGGCTTCCTTTTTTTATCACCTTTAAGAATCTGACTATTTATTTTCATTTCCTACTTGGTTATACCAACTCAAAAAAATGAATAAAAACCTGCGAGGAGTTCATTTTTTGGATAAAATCAGTTCACAGGTCGTACGTAATTGATTTTATAACAGTAAAGGTTGGAAGGTGGAAGGTGGTTTTTACCCGAACGCACTTTCCCTAAGAAGAACCCTTATCCAATCTATTCATGCTCCAAATAAATTTTTTCAATTAATAAAGATTTAATTTTATCAAACTCTTATATTGAGGATACCGAGTAAGTTTCCTTTTTTCGTTTTTATGGTCGCAAAAACTTTTGGAAGTGCCGTATCAGGCGTAGATGCAAACATCATCACCATCGAGGTAAATGTGGGGCAAGGCACCAGTTTCTTTATGGTGGGTTTGCCCGACAGCGCGGTGAAAGAATCTCAGCAACGCGTAGAATCTTCCCTGAAATACTTCGGTTACCGCATGCCCCGGCAGAAAGTGGTCATCAACCTCGCTCCTGCAGATGTTAGAAAGGAAGGTTCCGCCTATGATCTTCCGATTGCAATGGGAATTCTTCAAGCTTCAGAGCAGGTAGATTTCCCCGCGCTTGGAGAGTATGTGATCATGGGAGAACTCTCACTTGACGGGAATCTTCGCCCAATCAAAGGCGTACTTCCCATCGCTATCGAAGCCCGAAAGCGAGGATTCAAAGGTTTTATTCTTCCCCTGGAAAATGCTAAAGAAGCTTCCATCGTCAATAATCTCGACATTATCGCCGTGGACACGGTGCAAAACGCCATTCTGTTCCTTCAGGGTGATTTGGTAATTGAGCCACTCGTGACGGATACCCGTGAGATATTCTATGATTCTCTCGATCATATCGAATTTGATTTTGCTGATGTACAAGGCCAGGAAAACATAAAACGTGCGATGGAAATCGCCGCAGCCGGAGGTCATAACGTGATTATGATCGGGCCTCCCGGCGCTGGCAAAACTATGCTGGCAAAGCGACTTCCCTCTATCCTCCCGCCTCTTTCATTGGTGGAAGCGCTTGAGACAACTAAAATTCACTCTGTCGCCGGAAAACTTGGAAAAAATGGCTCTTTGATGGCTCATCGCCCCTTTCGAAGTCCGCATCATACGATTTCTGACGTGGCACTCGTGGGAGGTGGCGGTAATCCGCAACCCGGAGAAATCTCCTTGGCTCATAATGGAGTCCTTTTTTTGGACGAACTTCCGGAATTTAAACGGGCAGTCCTGGAAGTGATGAGGCAACCACTGGAAGAACGAAAAGTCACCATCTCAAGAGCAAAGATTTCCGTAGAATATCCGGCCAACTTCATGCTGATCGCGAGTATGAATCCTTGCCCGTGCGGCTATTACAATCACCCGGACAAAGAATGTGTGTGCGGTCCGGGTATTGTTCAGCGCTACTTAAACAAGGTGAGCGGACCTTTACTTGACAGGATCGATCTGCATGTGGAAGTCACCCCGGTGAAATTTGACGAGATGACCTCAACCCGCAAAACCGAATCGAGTAAATCCATCCGGGAACGCGTTATAAAAGGACGGGAAAAGCAGACCGAGCGGTTCAAAGACAACCCGGAAGTTTTCTGCAATGCTATGATGCCCTCACATCTGGTGAAAGAAGTCTGCCAAATCAACGAAGCTGGAAGATCTCTGCTCAAAACGGCCATGGAGCGACTGGGATTAAGTGCCCGGGCCTATGACCGAATCCTGAAAGTAGCCCGCACAATTGCCGATATCTCAGGCAGTGATGTAATCAAAGTGGAGCATCTGGCTGAAGCTATTCAGTACAGAAGCTTAGATCGTGAAGGCTGGGCGGGGTGAGAATGAAGGATTTAAAATGAGCAATTCACAAATTATGCAAGAGTGTCTTATAAGTAATCTCCTAATCAAAAGAAAAAAGGCTAACGAGTATTTTTCGAAGGAAGTCTCCTGTAATGGGAGATAAGGGAACTTGAACTTCATGCAGGCCCACACCACAATCATCAATTTTAAAAGTGACTTCCAATCAAAACATACTAAAGAAAAAGTGGGACCTTTCGATCCCACTTTATTGTAATAGGGTGATAAAAAAAAATAAGTTTAAGCAGATACCAACTTGAAATGGTAGTTGTATTGTTCATTTTTGTTCCAGCTGATTTCTTTGCTTAGGTGATAAAAAGCCTCTAAAAGCGATGCATTGTCCATCTTACCTGCATCAACAGCCCGGAATCCTATGAGTTCTATAAGTCGTTTAACCCGGGTTTTTTCAAATTCACTGTCCCCGCAAAAGTAAGTTTCCTTTATCACGCCCAGAAAGTCTGAATTTGGATAGTCAATACCCAAATTATTGAAGGCTTTGAAAAGAATGGCTTTGGGTGCAGCTTTTAATATTAGTCCTGTATTACTATTTGCGAGCAATTTGTCATAGTTCGCGTTGGTGCAATCAATAATAATTTTACCCTCCAAATCTACATTTTTCAGCGCTTCGCAGACATCTTGGAGATATTGATTTTCACAGCAAATCACGATGATCTCAGATTGAATGATAGCTGATTCGAAGGGACATATTCTATTATGTAGACGATTGAGTATTTTCCAATCATTGGCTTCGGCATCAAAGTCACTTCTTACCCCAAAAACCACCGAAAGTCCAGCTTCCAAGTATTTCTTTCCTAATGTTTTGGCCAGCATAGTGCCACCAAGAATTCCCAATTTCATAGAATTTGATCTTTTTAGAATTGTTGATAATTCAAGATGATTTCCGGGAATAAAATTTATTAAAGTTTAGAAAAACTCCAGAAAATCAGAAATAATGATTGAAAATAGATTAAATGATTAAATTATCAAAATATAATTCTGAATTATTTACAAAAACAATATATTATTCATTTACTAGTCATTAAAAAACAAATTTTAGTATTTGAAACTCAAAGTTATTTTCTGAAAAATATTCAAGAAGATCTGAGAATGAGATAATTCAGGGGCTAAATCAGGCTTTCGGATTTGTTTTTAGCCTTATAAAAAGTTGGGAATGCTTGTATTTATCTATATGATCGTCTTCTCTCTTGATTGTACTTTTTACTTTTAAAAAAGACCTAAACTAAGTTCTGCTAAACTTGGGATTTTGTAAAGAGAGTGGAAAATGGGACAAGTCCGAAATTTTACAATCCATTTTCCAAATCCACAGCTAACAGTACCGATGGATTATTTGTGAGCTTTATCAGGAATTTGTCCAACCCTGGCGAATCAAGCTGTTATTGTGGAAACAGAGCAAATTGGACAAATCCAATAGTTTTGACCATGAATGTTTTGAAGTCCAGCGAGCATTTTTCAAACGAGTTTTCCTGTATTCATTAGTTCCGCATGAATTGAAAAAATGGTATGAAAATAGGTAAGAATAAAACCCATGATTTGCTTCATTCCAAAATTATCTTCAAGTATAATCAATGCGGTTTTAGGTAAAGCCAGGAAAGTGGCACAGTAATGAAAAACTGAAATTTATCAGTAAGGAAGTTGGCGGAAAATTTTTCCAAGGATTAGATATTGGGTTGTTTCAACCCTTATGGCAAAGTAGCGGATAACCATATTTTTTAAAACATAAATTACTTAATTTCAAAAATTTCTTTTTCCAAGCAATCTGATGAATACTAACCTTTTCTCACTTCAATCCCTACTTGCTTCTATCCTAATGTACTTTTGGTTAGGCGCAGGCTGTAGTTCTCCCGAAGCCAATCCCCACCATGAATTTGAAGACACTACAGCTACCGTATATGGCCCCTTGGATTTGCTACAAAAAGCTGGACAATATTTTAAGCTTGTTTTGAAATTGATTTCATGTTTCGCCTGCCGCGGGCTACTCAAAATATCAGGAGGATTTTGAAGGAAAATCCCCCT
>JBKJKX010000160.1:0-13042 GCA_046597285.1 Algoriphagus sp.
GAATTAATCGCTCACAGAATAAAGAAACCATATTCCATAATTTGATCTCCAGAATGGTCAAAAAGGAAAAGCTGTATATTTTAAATATGATATGAATCTAGCCGGTCACCTCTATAGCATTATTCCAACTTAAAAAATGAGGAACGGGAAGATCATCCCTACATTTATAAAAGTTGGCTCTTCCTTTATGTTCGTGAAACGAAGTCATGTTGTGCTCAGTAAATGTGCTCACGGGTATGACTATCATTATTTGCCAGCTTATGTTGCCGTCCTCTGAATTGTTTTTGATGTTGGTCACAAACCTGATATCTGAAATTGCTTCTTCAGAAACAAGTTTTCGGTCGTTCCGATTGGTGCCAAAATTCAGCTTGCACGTTCCGATTGCATTAAACTCAAAATTGTAATATTCCGATTCGCTATCCAGCGCTATGAAAAATTCCACGCAGCTGTCTTTAAAAACAGGATCGTTCGGCCTGGTGTATGACGCTCTTACAGTAGATTCTGAAACATAATATTTCAGAAAGAGACAGTTTCCAGAATGACCAATGCTAAAATAGACTTTAGGTTTGTAAGGATATTCTTTCCACGGCTGCTGGTCAATCGAATGTTTCTCAAGGCTATCCATTGTCAAAGAGACCTTCTCAATAGCTGTTCTTTCATCAAGATAATTTAAGAACGAAATTTCCAGTTTCTTCATCAATTAGATAGGACTATTTTTATTCTGACCTTTTAACCTGGTCATTATTTGTTATCAATCGGAAATTTTTTCAAAATAGTGTTTGAAAATCATCAGAGAGCAGTATTTCGAGTTCTGCAGTAAGGTTTCGCCCCTCCATAGGTCAGCTGCTTTAGAGTTGAAGGAGGTAATGCATTTCTAAGATTTCCATTTCCGGATCACGGTTTTGATACATAGGGTAACTAGATTTGGTTGATTCGGTTCTAAGTTATTGAGATGTTTCAAAAACTTTTACTTCTTTTTGTCAACCGGAATGTCCTATATTTCTTTGTACGATTTGTTGACCAATGTATTACTAGCCAAGGTTGAACTTCCCAAAATGTATTTCCTAGAAAGCTTTTATGGAACCTCCCTCAGTTGTCTTAAACATGATTCAAACAACCGTGTGAATTTTCTTGTCGGAGCCTAAACAAGACTTTTCATAGCTCAATCATTTTTAATTTCGTTCCGATATCAAGAGAAATTTTTGAATAATTAATTCCGCGTTGATCGTAGCGTTGGAATTGCTTTGTCATTCTGGATTTAAAATCAATCCAGTCTTTCCCTTCTTTCGGCGACCAGACAATTTCGGCCAAAGCACTTATTCTGGGAAAGACCATATCTTCCACTTTAGCAGGATCTTCCATATATTCTGACCAAGCGCAAGCCTGAGCACCCAGAATATGTTTGCTTTGTTCTGGTGTTAGTACCGATGGTATGGGGTCGTAGCGGTAAACTTTTTCCAATGGGTTAATTCTGCCAAACGAAAGAGGTTCTGTTTTTTTATCACCTTGATACGTCCAGAAGTAAAAGGATTGAAAGGGCGTCATAATTACATCGTGGTTGGCTTGTGCCGGTGCAATCCCTCCATCCTCACCTTGCCAAGACATTACGGTAGCGTTAGGCGCTAATCCACCCTCCAAGATCTCGTCCCAGCCAATCATTTTCCTCCCTTTGGAATTAATGAATTTTTCCATTCGCGTGACGAAATAACTTTGAAGTTCATTTTCATCTTTTAATCCCAGCTTTTTAATCTTTTGCTGAATTTTATCCGAAGCTTTCCATTGATTTTTTATGCCTTCGTCTCCTCCGATATGAATGTAGTTCCCGGGAAATATATCCATCGCTTCCGTAAGTACGTCCTCAAGAAAAGAAAAAGTGCTATCGTCTACGTTGAAGACATCCGGAAAAACACTCCAGTAAGTTGCCACCTCAACAGGCTCTCCTGTTACGCCCAACTCCGAATAGGATGTGATAGCAGCTTTTGCATGGCCTGGCATTTCAATTTCGGGAACCACCGTGATAAATCTATCCTTGGCATATTTCACGATCCTGCTTTAGCTTTCATTTTACGACATGTTGGTTAATGCATGGTCACCTCACACGTGCCGATACCACCCCTGTAATAGTTGAACTGGACGTTGGGATGCAAGGCAAGTAAGGACATCGGTACGCTCGTATCTACAATGTTGTTGGAGATCATATAGGCAGTCAACCGTTGCCCAAAAGGATTGTCGTGCATACCTGCGTGCCATATGGAAACTTTTTCTGCCTTCCATGTCTCCGCTGGCCCAACTGTTATTGCCTTCGTAGGAATCATGGTGATGTTGCCTCCTCCAGAAGTCCGGGCGTTCTGCGCAATAGTAAGCGGATGCAGATCCACCACACGGGTAGTCAGTTTCAGGTAATCTTGCGCAGGAGGCGGATTGTCTTTATATGCACCTTCGCGTTTTGGAGGATCATTAAATGCCCAGTGTTTGATATCACCTTGTCCGCCCTGCATCACAGCACAGCGAACACCATCCCAGCTTTTGATATAACTGCTTGTGTCAGCCTTAGGGAAATGTAAATTTTCATCAGGCATCACGAGGTCGTTCCTGATCAGATCGAAACATAAGTGCCGGTCTGCCTTCTCAAATGAGAGTGGGTGAAGCGGGGAAACTTCTTTGCCCTCATGAAACCATTCATCCATTCCCCAGAAATGAGCCGACCGGACCGAAAATCCGAGTTCATTTACGATCCTTGCTACCAGCGGTAGCTGTTCAGTAGGCCCGATCGGACCGCAGATACCAACAGGATTATCCTCTGTGGACTGCTTCCAGGCAGTGACATATTCCAGCGCCTCCGCGAGATAAAAATCCTCTAGCGAATCATAGAATTTTACCTTGAATCCTGGGCGAGAAAGCTTCAGCAGTTTCTCCGTCGTAAGCTTTGCCGCTTCCTTCACGATCTCGGAATCGATCGTTGTGTAGTCCCACCAGTCAGGAGCAATTGAACTTAGTTTTCTTGCCATATTTTTTGTATTTCTAAAGACTCTAAAATTCTGAAGTTAATTTTCTTTCGTAAGCTTCGTTGATCTTATAGTCAGTGCCCAATTCCAGAAGTGGGTCTGCATCTTTTGCGCAAAATCCATCGTGAAGGTGACGTCTCCATCCTTCCGCATGCAGAAATGATCCAGACATCCTGCCTATTTTCAGCGAAATATCTTCCATTGTCTGCAGGTACGAGTTCAGTTTCTGGCTTACATCTAGCCAGTCCTGCTGACTTTGATGTGACCGCAGGGCTCCCATCTTTGTCTCCTGAACGGAACTGGTATTCACGAATGCACCCGGTATAATCGGATTTCTAAACTGGTCTCTTAAGGTATGAGGCAACGCATGGTATAGGGTAGAATCATAGTTGGCAGCCGGCAAGGGAGGGGATGTAATGAAATTTGGCATTCCTCTGCTGAAAGCAGCGGTCACGACCAGTCTGCAGGTATTTATATGATCTTCCATATAATCGGAAGGTGAATGCGTGAGCACGATCGAAGGCTTTACTTCCCGGATAATCCCTGCAACTCTGCGAAGGTATTTTTTATTGTAAAATATTTCCAGATCGTCACAGAATGGTTCATGAAAATGTGCGCCAAGTATGGAAGCTGATTGTCGGGCTTCTTTCAGACGAATCCGCTTCGTGGTGCCACTATCATGTTGTACACTACCCACGTTGCCTGAGGAAAGGTTCATATAATGAATTTCATATCCGATCGACTTTAGCGCAAGGAGTGTTCCTGCCATCATCAGTTCGATATCATCAGGGTGGGCCGCAATAGCGATTGCCGATTTCATGGATTGCACATTATTTTTTTTTAACTCTAATTTAGACCTTCCTTTTATCCAACCAATACCCCACTTCCCGGTACAATTCAAAAATAGAGATTGCATTGGAAAGCGAGCTTATCTCCGGTGGCCCTAAATAAGTGCAGATGTTTTGAAAGCACCACTCTAACGGGTCAACCTAGTAGTCCCAATGACCCCTCCAAGTCTTTGTTGAGCTTAAAAGCCAAGCTTGAAACTAATTGTAGTAGCGGAAACTGTCCACTTTAAATCCCATCCGAAACCAGTAATAAAATTTATCTAAAACCTCCTAACTTACTTTTGCTCCATCACTGGGAAGCAGAAAACAGTTACCGTAATATGGTTATCCGCTTTCTTACAAATAACCAAATAAAACAAGGTTTGAAGTTCAAATAAAGGTCCTGTAGACCGTCGAAAGTAGACGATTTTCCGCATTCCAAAAGCCTATTTTTTTTACTTCTGGCATCATTTCGGATAATCATATACCGTAATTATCACATCGACCTATCACCCACTTATACCAAACAAATCAAGCCCCAAAATCTACCATGGAGATCAGAAAAGCAAATCAAGAAAAAGATTACGATGCCATTTGGGAAATTTTTTTCAGAGTGATTCAAACGGGTGACACGTATGTGTTTGACCCAAATACTCCTAAATGCTCACTTCAGAAATATTGGTTTGCTGACAACATGGATACATTTGTGGCAGTGGACGCACACGATGAAATCCTCGGTACATACTACATCAAGCCGAATCAAATTGACCTAGGAGATCATATTACCAATTGCGGATACATGGTAAAACCTGGCTTTTACGGTAGAGGAATAGGAAAATTGCTCTGCGAACACTCCATTCGATTTGCGAAGGAAAAAGGGTATTTGGGAATTCAGTTTAATATCGTGGTGAGCACCAACACACTCGCTGTTAAGCTTTGGCAGAAGTTCGGATTTGAAATTATCGGCACTACACCAAAAGGGTTCCGGCACAAAGAATTGGGCCTAGTGGATACCTATATCATGTTTAAGGATTTGCAGATTAATTGACCTGCCTTCCTGGCAAATCTTCCTATTGATCTGCGTAGTTTTGGCAGGCAAAGGATCTAACATAAATGGCAGAAACTGTCCTCCTCTTAATCGCAGTTTTACTTCGGATACTTTCGAATCCCATTGGAAACGTTTTTCAAAAACAACTGACCGCAAAAGGCAACCATCCTTTGCTCGTCATTTTCCTAACATATCTTCTGCTTTCGGCCATTTGCATTTTTATCGCCGGGTTTATTGACTGGCAGATTCTATCACTTCAATTCTGGATTTATTCCATTTTGGGAGGGATTATGGGAGTATTGGGAAATAGCTTTTTAGTAAAGGCGCTGCATCTTGGAGATCTTTCTGTTTTGGGTCCGGTCAATTCTTATAAATCACTCATCGGAATATTCATGGGTGTGATCCTGCTGGGTGAGGTTCCGAATTTATGGGGATTGTTGGGCGTGGGAATGATCATTTACGGAAGCTATTTCGTCCTGGATACGACTCCGGAGAAGTTCTCTTTAGCCTTACTGAAAAAAAGGGAAATTCAGTATCGAATCTGGGCAATGATCCTGACAGCCATCGAAGCTGTATTTGTGAAGAAAGTAATTTTGTCATCCTCCACTCCCATTGCTTTCATAAGCTGGTGCTTCTTTGGAGCAGTTTTTTCGTATTTTCTGCTAGTTATTTATCGGCTGGATCTCAAAAAAGAATTGAGGAAACTAGAGTTTGGTGACTTTAGTAAATACGTCCTACTCATAATCTGCATCGGAACTATGCAGTTTACAACCAATTACGCTTTCGAACATATGGCTGTCGGATATGCCTTATCGCTCTTTCAGCTTTCAATAATCGTGAGTGTATTCCTTGGATACAAGATTTTCCAAGAGCGAGATATTCGCAAAAAGCTAATCGGTTCAGCCATCATGATAATCGGATCCATAATAATCATCCTACTGAAAAACGATTGAAAAAATAAACAGTGGATTTTAACGTTTTTTTTTTTAAAGTACCATTTTATTATGGATAGGAGGTGTAGTTTAACTCCCTCCTTTCAACAAGAATAACAATTCTATTCCGTTTAGTAAATAGAATTTTGTAAATTCATTACATCGGTAGCCCGGAACTGGCACCCTTAAAAATCAGAACTATGGAGGATAAAATAGAAATAATAAAAGGAGATATAACCCAATTGAAAGTTGATGCAATTGTCAACGCTTCCAATTCGTCTTTGATGAGCGGTAGCGGTGTAAATGGGGCAATCCATAAAGCAGGCGGACCTGAAATTCTGGAAGAATGCAGGAAATACGTGGCAAAGCATGGTGAGTGCAGACCGGGGGAAGCTGTAATCACAACGGCTGGAAAAATACCAGTCAAATTTGTAATCCACACGGTAGGCCCGAAATGGAGTAATGGGAAAAGTCAGGAAGATGGATTGTTGGCCGATTGCTATAGAAACTCAATAACACTTGCAATAGAAAATAAGTGTAAATCCATTGCCTTCCCGAATATCAGTACCGGTATCTATGCATTTCCCCGCGAATTAGCAGCTAAGATTGCTGTCAGTACGGTTAAGTATTGTCTTCAGCAGCATGGTGAACTTGAAAAAATTATTTTTGTCTGCTTCGAGCAGGAGAACTTTGATTGCATTAGCAAAGAAATTTTAGCTCCTCTTCCGGATTTACCTGCCTGAACTTGAGTAAAGTACTTATTACCCGAGAACACGGATTTTATTTTTTCAACTTTTCCTGGGTATTTCTCGGAATTGTAGGTTTGGGAAGCTTAGTCAAATCACCAAATCTCAGGAAATCAAATGAATCAAAAAGGTGCCAATACCCAATATCAAAGCTGCTATAAAAACCTCGTAGGCACGTCGCAACAATTTGTATTTCCTGTTTAGCACCATGCCTTGGTAATACAGCGAAATAGACATCTGTTCTTGAATATGCTCTTTTGAATCCAAAATCCGCTTAATCTCACCTAGGTATTGATCCATACTTAAGTTGGCGCTCACCCCGAAAAACATGACAGAGGATTTTGGCTTTTCCACTGCAGGATCTTCATTAGCCTTACCTATTATTTTTGGTTTAGCTGCCTGCACGGCAAGAATGGTAGAAAGAAGTCCTGTTGCCAGAAAAATCAACACTGGAATGAATACCATTGGATTGTGAACTTCGATCTGATGAGAAACGGTGCCATAACCAATCAGCGCTATCGTCGAAGAAATCAACAGTGCATTAATACTGATGATAATATTTGCCTTGTTGTCGGCGATTTGGAGAAGATTACAATTGTTTTTGAAAGTGACTCTATAAAAGGTTTGCCTTTCCCGCTCTGTTTTGTCTTTCTCTTTATCTTTCTTCGTCGAAATGGTTACATCCATAGTGTTTGCCGTTTTAGTAAGTGAATTTACGGAATAATTCCACTCTTCGAAATTAGAAATCAAGCCTTTTCTTGTTCTATCGTCTTGTTGGGTAATCCTGACAAACTCAACCGATCATCTGATATCGCTTTCAATCGGATGATGAAAGAAGTCCCCGAACCAAGTTCAGTCTCCACCAGAATTTCGGCACCAATACTCTCTGCAAATTCCTTACAAAGCATCAGCCCAATCCCCGTTCCAGATTCTCCTTCTGTACCCGGTTGTGAATAGATTCTATCCGAAAAAAGCTTCGACAAGATTTTTGCAGGCATACCCAGCCCGGTATCTTTAATGTGGATCTCACCTTTGTTGTGATCCAAATATGCAACTGATATTTTTCCACCTTCCGGGGTAAATTTGATGGCATTCATCATAATATTCCGAACGATAAAATTCAGGCGTTCCCGATCAGAATGAACTTCAAAATCACCCGGAATCGATAAGATAAGTTCCTGATTTTTTCTTTCTAGCAGAGGTGCGAAAAGTTCTGCATTTTCATTGATCAGGTTATCCAGTTTGAAATCACCTAATCTAACTTCATCAGAACCCATTTGAGTTTTTGCCCAAATCAATAAATTATTTAACATCTGGGAGACGGAATAAGTATCCCGAGCGATCAAAGACATGATTTCATCAACCTCGTCCTGATTAAGCATCTTTTGCTCCCAAAGGTTTATTGTGCCTCTCAAAGAAGAAAGCGGCCCACGCAAATCATGTGAAATGACAGAGAAAATTTTGTCCCGGAATTTATTGGCTTGGCTCAGAGCCAGATTAGTTTGATGAAGATGATCTGCTTGGGATTGAATTCGATTGTTTTGTGTGATCACCAATTCGTGTGCTTCTTCCAATTCCTGATTGGCCTGGCTAATTTTTCGCTGATTCTTCCGCTGTATGAAAATCAGACCGATAAAAAACAACAAGAGAATTGAACTTCCAACCAACCATTCATTCCTTCTTTTAAGAGAAAGATTTACAAATTCCTTTTCAGCAATGAGTTGTTGATTTTCGAGTTCCTTTTTCTCGGTTTCATATTGAATGAGCAGTTCGTCTCTGTTTTTTTGGCGGGTTTCATTGAAAACTACATCATCACTAGCTTTCTTGATTACCAAAAATTCATACGCTTTCTTGTAGTCATTCTGAGCGAGAGATGCATTAATCACTTTTTCAGAGATTGCAGATATGTAAAACTGAGAATCCATTTTTTGGGCAATTTCATAAGCTTCCATCCCATAGCTCATTGCCTTGCTCGCATCATTTATTTTCAGATAATAAGCGGACATTTCGCCTAAGACAGACATTTCATTCTCCAAATCATTATTGGATTGAGTGATTTTCAATGCTCGGGTCAAAAAGGAAAGTCCCATTTGAAAGTTGCCTACCTCATGAGATAATTCGGCAAGTTGCGTCAAGGTTGTTACCGACCCGGAATAGTCATTCAGCTGCTCTTTGATCGAAAGTGCCTTTTTGAGATAATCGATCGCCAGATCATACTCCTTTTGCTCCTTATTCCCTCTCCAAAGATCTCGGTGGTAGCTCCCTAGATTATTGTAAAGCAACCCTTGACCCTTCAGATTATTGAGTTTCAGCGCGTATCCCAAAGCTTTTCTGTACAAGTCTGCGGCCTTATCCAGCTCTCCGGATCGATAATAGATATTACCCAGGTTTAGATTAGTCTCCAGCATCCCCAAAGAATCCTTCAAACTTTCCCGGATTTTCAAAGCTTCCAAGTGCGATTTAAGTGAAGCTTCATAATCTGATTTGATCAGATTGGCTACGCCCATTATATTAAGTGCATTACCTTTCATTTTCATTGTTCCTGACTTTTCAGAAAAAACAATCGAGTTTTCGGCGTAAAGAATTGCAGTATCCTGATCGAAGGGGTAATAGTGTTTACTCAAATTATAATAAAGAGAAGCTTTGAGAGAATCGTCATTAGTTTCGGAGATGACTTTTCGAAGACTATCCTGAAATGATTGTTGAGGCAAATCAGCCAACATGGTCGTCCAAAGAATCAAAAAAACTGCTATCATAAGTTGGTTTGGTCAATTTGAGTCATAAAAAACTCCGAATGGAGAAAAAGTATGGTGGGTAAATATGTGTTCAATAAACCTGAATTCAAATCAAAAATTTGAAGAATGGCATTCTAGTTATTTGGAATTATTAAATTCTTAGGATTTATTTCTCACATCTTATAAAAATCAAAGCACCAACAATCCATGCTCTCTTAAGATCTCCCAAACCTCCGATTCAGTCATTTCTTCGAAATCTCCCTGTTCTGCCTCGTAGCTTTCCCTGATTTGCTTGATCGTATTCAGGGATTTGGTATAGGCAACAGCAACCAAAAATCCGGAAACCCAATTTCCAAGTCCCAGTGGCAACTCCATCGCGAAATCTTCCTTTCGACCAGAAAACACCAACTCCGATAAATCATCGTCTTCCATGCAAATCAATTCCGGTTGCGCCCCGATCCAGATAATCCTCTGATGATCTTTGTACCCATTTGACGGTTCGTTTTCAATCTGCTGAGCAATGAATTTCTTCGAAATGGTAGTAGAAGGCACCTTGGTATCAAACCATTCCTTCAGCGGAATCTCAAAACCGACTCCGTGCATGTAATTGAAAAGTGATTTCCGAAGGCCTTCGGAATAAAGTGAATGATCCACTCCTGCAGCATCTACGAAATCCAGTTCATTATTGGCGAAGGTCCCTTCGCCTACTCCTGCTCTTTTCACCCCAAAAGCTGCCGGATCCAATCCAACCGGACTATGCGCTGTCATGGCAAACCGGTGCCAAAACCCGGATTGCAGTACGCCTGCTTCAAATAATTGGCGCACCATCTCCAGCGAATCGATCGTTTCCTGAGTCGTCTGGGTGGGAAATCCATACATCAAATAGGCATGTACCATGATCCCTGCCGCAGTGAAATGATTGGTGACTTGCGCAACTTGCGAAACAGTCACGCCCTTTTTGATCAAAGCAAGTAAGCGATCTGACGCAACTTCAAGCCCGCCCGAAACGGCGATGCAACCCGAAGCACGAAGAAGTCGGCAGAGGTCAGCCGTGAAGCTGCTTTCGAAGCGAATATTCGTCCACCAAACCACGGTGATTCCCCGACGGATGATCTCTATAGCCAAGTCGCGCATGAGTGCCGGCGGTGCAGCTTCGTCCACAAAATGGAATCCATTTTCGCCGGTTTGTGCCATGATCTCTTCGATTCGATCGCAGAGAATCGAAGCGTTGATGGGCTCGTATCGACCGATGTAGTCGAGCGACACATCGCAAAAAGTGCATTTCCCCCAATAGCACCCATGTGCTAGGGTGAGTTTGTTCCAGCGGCCGTCGCTCCAAAGCCGATGCATGGGATTGGCAATTTCGATTACTGAGAGATAATTTTGAAGTTTCAGATCACCATAATCCGGCGTCCCAACTTCCCGCTGAGGTACGTCTTTAACAGCAGAATTATTCAGGAATTTCACAGCCCCGTCGATCCGGACAAAGGTTCGTTTTAGTTCGGTGATTGGTATTTTTCCATCCAGATGCTCAAGCAACAATCGGATCGGTGCTTCTCCGTCATCCAAAACAATGAAGTCGATGTAGTCGAAAACCCGTGGTTCTTTCAGGGAACGGAGTTCGGTATTGGGATAGCCTCCACCCATCCAGACGCTGATCTCAGGATGATGGATTTTGAGGTATTGCCCACATTTGAAAGCTCCGTAAAGATTGCCGGGAAAAGGAACCGAAAAAGCAATAGATGTTGGTTGCCAGGTTTTGATTTTCTCCTCAAGCAATCCCAACAAAATATCATCAATAAGTCCATTGGGTTGCTGCAAAGCTTCATTCATCTCATCAAAAGTTGAGGCAGACATTCCCAATCGCTCGGCATATCGGCTGAAACCAAAATGAGGATCAATCACTTCAGTGATCAGATCGCCGAGATCCTCCAAGTACAACGTTGCGAAATAGCGAGCTTTGTCCCTCACTCCGAGCGTACCAAAAGCCCATTCCAAATCATCGATTTGCTCAAACCGACTGGCTTCAGGAAGGTAATCTCCCTGGGAAATGCTATAGGCAAGTGTCGGATTTTTGTCCTGAAGGAAAGCAATCACCGGATCAATCGTCTGAAGATAATTGGCTTTCAACCGGAAGATTCGAGCCGAATTATCAGATAAATCTGTGGTTTCGGGATCAAAACTTTCGAAGACATTGGTTAAACCATTCTTTGAAAAAAGCCTGAGAATCACCTCAATTCCCAAATCTGCCTGATTGGATTCCACTCCAAGCGTTTTGAGAAAGCCTTTCAGATAGGCCGTCGCCGGATAAGGAGTATTAAGCTGGGTAAAAGGCGGGGTGATGAAAAGTACTTTTGAGGCCAAAATTTAGTTGAATTTTATCCTGTAAAGTTCGTAAAGAAATAGGGAATGGCAATTCTGATTTCAGTTTTCAGTTGTGAGTGTGGGTGTTATGGGTTGTCAGTTTCGATGGCGGATTACTCTAGTAATGCAATAAGAATACATCCGATTGAAATGTCTCCAAACTCTACATGACTTCCCTACCTCCAACTTCCTACTTCCCTACTTCCAACCTCCTACTCATTCTTTATACTCTTCACCGGATCAGCCCAGGCTGCTTTGAGCGTTTGCGAGGTAACGGTGATGGCTGCAATAATCCCGGCAATCAAACCTGCCCAAAGGAAAACAGTCCAGTTGATTCCGATTTTGTAGGCAAAATCCTCCAGCCAACTGCTCATTCCAAACCAGGAAATCGGAATGGCGATCAGGAATCCAAAAAGCACAAGTTTCATAAAATCCTTCCCGAGCAACGTGAGGATATTTCCAGTCTCCGCTCCCATCACTTTTCTGATTCCGATTTCTCGTGTTCGCTGAGCGGTGGCAAAAGTAGTTAAACCAAAAAGACCTAAAATCGAGATCAAAACTGCCAAGCCGGAGAAGAAGGTGAAAATAGTCTTTACCCGCTCCTCCGCTTCGTATTGGGCATTGAATCCCTCATCCACATAAAGCGGATCAAAAGGAAAATCAGGTCTCAAACTTTCCCATTCCTCTTTCAGGTAAGCCAAAACCTGATCCTTCTCAGCTCCATCAAATTTGATGGTGACCAGGTTATTCCTGTCTTGGGAAATCATGAAAACAATAGGTACAATCGGCTGATGCAAGGATTCGAAGTGAAAATCCTTCATCACTCCGGTTACAAAACCGCGTCGTCCTCCGTATTGAAACTGCTTGCCAATAGCCTCTTCAGGACTTGACCAGCCCACTGCGCGAATCGCCGCTTCATTCAAAATAAAAGCCTCTGTAGAATCGCTTGCACGTTTGAAATCAAAGTCCCTACCCTGCACAATCGGAATTCCGTAAGTTTTCAGGTAATCATGGCTGACATGGATATCCGCTATTCGGACATTTATCTGCGAAAGCTCACCATTCACTTCTGCCGAGCCTCCCTGAGAATCCAACAAGCGGCCTGAAGGAACCCGACTTGACATACTTACTGCCTGTATTCCGGGGTGATTTTCAAATCTGTCTTTGATGATCAAGTAGTTTTCATTGATGGAAGCGCTGGCAGGCAATACCACCAAATCCTCCTTTGCAAAGCCCAAATCCTTGCTTTGCATGAAATTCAACTGACCCACCACAACAAGGACTGCCACGATCAGCACAACCGAAATAGCAAACTGACCAACAACAAGCACGGACCTAAAATTCTCGTGTCCTTTTCCAGCTTTGAATGCGCCTTTCAATACTTT
>JBKJKX010000098.1:0-3263 GCA_046597285.1 Algoriphagus sp.
TAAGCCACATCCGCAAAAATCCTTTCCATCCTGCGGAAATACATCATTCCGAAGACGAAGAAGACTACTGCCACTATACTTCCCGGCCAGATCCATTCCCAAGGCATTGGTCTATCCATAAATGCAGCTCGGAACCCTTCGATCACCCCTACCATCGGATTGAGAATGTAAAAGGAAATGTATTTCTCCGGAACAACATGCGTGCTATACACTACCGGTGCAGCATATAGGAGGAGTTGCACCACAAAAGTCAGCGCATGCTTTACGTCTCTGTATTTTACTGCCAAAGCGGAAAGAAACATTCCGATTCCCAAGCTTGCCATCAGGAGTTGGAGGATCAAAACCGGGAGAAAGAGTATCCCCCATCCCGGAGTCACATTGAACCAAAACAGCAGGCATATCACCACTACGAAAGCAATGACGAAGTCTAGGAGTTTGGACAAGATGGCCGAAAGTGGAAGCACCATCCTTGGAAAATAGACTTTGGTGATCATATTGGCATTTTGAATCAGCGAGTTGGCTGATTCGGTGAGCGTGCCTGAGAAGTAATTCCAAGGCCAAAGTGCCAGGTAAGAAAAAAGGATGTAGGGCATTCCATCCGAATCTACTTTTGCCAATCCTCCAAAAACCACGGTGAAGACTAACGTGGTAAATAGAGGTTGGATGATCGCCCACGAAACTCCCAAAATACTTTGGGCATAGCGGGCTTTTATTCCTCTCAGCGTTAGGAAGTACAGGAGATCTTTATACCTCCAAAGCTCTTTGAAGTCAATAAGTTGCCAACCTGATGTTGGTTGAATGATTTTTATGTTTGTTTTTGGATCCAAAAGGCGGTTGTCGGTTACCCCCTGCCCCCTAAAGGGGAGGTTATATTTCGAATAACAGAAGATGAATTTTTAAACTGAAACATCTTTCGGAGCACTTTCCCCTCTCTCTTTAGGAGAGGGGGCAGGGGGAGAGGTAAACTTCAGTCATGTCGAGTGAAGCGAGACATCTGTTGGATTATTACCAGTAATTGAATGAGACCTCTCCTAGCGGCGAAGTGACGAATCCATGACAGTCCATCAAGTCGAGTGAGCGAGACATCTCATCCCGAACGCTATCAAGAGGGACATCCTTTGACGGTTCTGATATTCATTTTTTATACCAGAATTCCGGTAAAGCAACTTCCTCATTTTCTGTACATTTCACATCCAATGGATGAGGAAAATTGGAGAAATATTCGGTTGATGTAAATCGGTCATTCCTCAAGAGAGTAATCTCTACGCATTCTGGAATCTCAATTCCTTTGATTTTGACCGGTTTGACATAATTGTTAGGGTGGATATGTATGACCGAATGGTTTGCTAACAACTTATTGAATATTCGATTGAGTTGGTTGAAGAAATATCGATCAAACATCCTGTCTAATTGATGAAATTCAATGACGATGATTCGATATCGATCGAGCAAAAGCCGGGAAAGTGCAAGCAACACATCATATTCAAAACCTTCGATGTCCATCTGAAGCAATAAATCAGCAGACTCATCCCCAGGTAATTCACGACGTGACCAAGTATCCAAAGTCATAAAACTTCCTAAATCATCAGCTCCAAGAAATTTCTTTGTAAAATGGAATTTGGGATGATCTATTCGTGGCTTTTCTATTGAAAAATCAGCCATATATATTTCCATTCCCCTTTCTGCCAAATCCAGTTCAAACCTAGACTCAATATCCACTCCCGGAGAAAAACACGCAGTAATTCCTTCCAAGTCATCAGGCAAAAGATAACCCCCATCTTTATTCGGCCCTATTCTAATTAACTCTTTGCCGGGATTAATTGGGTGTAGTTTTTCTAAAAATGACTTAACCTCTTCGGGCATTACTTTTTTAGAAAGTTTAATTTGAAAATCCCTGGCCACTCTATTTAATATTCTGTTAAATAGGTTTGGGTCGTTTTTATTTTCCATATTATTTGGCTTATGCTGCAATACTTTCTCTAAGGGCATTTATTCTCCATCATTTAGAACACTCCTATCGTCAAGGTGACAAGTCCTATCCGGTAATTCATAGAACATCGGAAGTCGTAAGAGGCAATCGGTATATCTGTCAGAATGGGATAATTCTCTTTTCGGAGCAGCATTTATCTTTTCTCCAAGGCCCAATTCTCTTAATACAAAATCACTTTTATGCAAAGACTGGTAATGAAACACTGCCATGATCCCATTTTCTTTCAAGTACTGACTAGCAGCAGTTCTTTTTTCTAAAGAAGGGAAAAGGAGGTAGAACATATGTGCGTTGCTGCGCAATGAAGAATTTTGAATGATGAATGAAGAATGAGTTTCCGAATCGACGGAACTTCCATTATCAATTTTAAATTTTAAATTTTTAATTATTGAAGCATACTCAGGACTCAATACTTTCGGCAGGTACGAATCATCATTAAATGCCCAGAAATAGTCTTCCCAAATCGCTTTCCTTCTTTCCTGGATTTTATCCAGATTTTCGAGTTGGGCCCAGAGAAATGCAGCGGTGACTTCAGAAGGCAAAAAGCTACTCCCAATATCCACCCATCCGTATTTATCTTTTTCTCCTCTGAAAAAAGCTGCTCGATCGGTACCTTTTTCCCAGATGATTTCGGATCGTTTGATGAATTGAGGATCGTTGACCACGAGCATCCCTCCTTCCCCGCACTGAATATTTTTGGTTTCGTGGAATGAAAAAGCTGCCAAATGCCCTATTCCCCCAAGTGGCTTGCCTTTGTAATAACTGTCAATCGCTTGGGCTGCATCTTCGACGATGAAGATACCGTGTCTTTTGGCCAGCTCCATCAGGACATCCATCTCACAGGGAACACCTGCATAGTGAACCGCCACGATTGCTTTGGTCTTGGGAGTGATCAGTTCTTCAACTTTAGTTTCATCCATTCCGGGATGGTCTGACCGACTGTCTACAAAAACAATTTTTGCTCCCCGGAGGACAAAGGCATTGGCCGTCGAAACAAAGGTAAAGCTTGGCATAATGACTTCATCGCCAGGTTTGATATCCAGGAGAATTGCGGCCATTTCCAGCGCATCGGTGCAACTGGTAGTTAGCAGACATTTTTTGAACCCATATCTCTTTTCAAAAAACTCCTGACATCGGCGAGTAAATTCACCGTTGCCGGAGATTTTGCCCAAGTTTACCGCTTGCTGAATATATTCCAGTTCGAGTCCGGTGAGGTAAGGTTTGTTGAAGGGGACGTTATATGTCATGTCGCTACCCCCTGCCCCCTAAAGGGGAG
>JBKJKX010000023.1:0-9910 GCA_046597285.1 Algoriphagus sp.
GTTTCTGCCGGAAAGCATGTGTATGTAGAAAAGCCGATTGCCAATACCATCGAGGAGTGTCAGATCATGGTCAAAGCTCAGGAGCGCTACGGAAAAGTAGTGCAAGTAGGACAATGGCAGCGTTCTGGTTCGCAATATGCCGAGGCAATCGATTATGTAAAATCAGGAAAGCTCGGTCAAATCCGACTGGTGAAATGCTGGGCATACCAGGGCTGGATGAAACCCGTTCCAGTGGTTGCCAATAGTGCTCCGCCTGCCGGAGTTGACTACAACATGTGGCTCGGTCCAGCTCCGAAAAGAGAATTCAATGCCAATCGTTTTCACTTTAATTTCCGGTGGTTCTGGGATTATGCAGGCGGATTGATGACAGATTGGGGAGTGCATGAGATCGATATCGCGCTATTTGCGATGGGAGTTTCTGCTCCAAAGTCAGTGATGGCTTCCGGCGGGAAATTTGCCTATCCGGATGATGCTTCCGAGACTCCTGATACCCTTCAGACAGTGTATGAATACGAAGGATTCAATATGCTTTGGGAGCATGCGACCGGTATCGATGGCGGTAACTACGGTACAACCGAAGGAATTGCTTTCATCGGAAACAATGCTACCCTTGTCGTGAACAGGGGGGGATGGAAAGTGATCCCGGAAACCGAAATGGTGGATGGCACTAGAAAAGGAAAAGTGGAAGAAGTCACTCTCATCAAACCAAACGGAAGTGCTCTTGATTTGCATGCAGTGAACTTTGTGGAGGCTGTGACAGCAAATGATCCAAAGCTGTTGAATTGCGCCATTCAAACAGGTGCAGTAGCTGCGATCAATGCTCAAATGGGAAATATCGCGTACAAAACTGGTCAGAAAGTCTATTGGGACTCCGCCAAAAATCAATTCACCGACTCAGAAGCGAATCAACTGATGAAGGCGAATTACCATAATGGATGGCAAGTGCCGAAGGTTTGATGCGGGATGTGGGATGCGGGATGACCGATGTGGGATGTTGGATGACCGATGTGGGATGATTGATGTCGGATGATTGATATGTATAGAAAAGCGAGCCCTCCGAAGAGATTCGGGGGGCTTTTTATTGCCAAAACTTAACTATCTCCGACTAGCTGTAGAATGATAGTTTGAAAGTAATCCTTGATAATTAAAAGAATAATTGCCATTTTGACTACCTGACCATCGATCTGACTGATAAGCCAATATGTTTAAAAAAATTGCTTTAAAATCGATCTTAATTCTTCTGTTGGTGGCATGTGCGGATGAAGATATCCTTCCAGCAGGGACTCAGTTCTTGCCAAACTCCAATATTTCAGAATATCCTGATTCGGTCTTCCCTTGGACATCCTACAAATTGGGAGGAACCGAAGTAGGCGTTAGCAAAGAGGTTTTTATGACTGGAAATCGATCCTTATTCATAGAAAATCAGGATAGTTTGAACTCTGGCCAAGCAACTTGGACACAAACTTATTCTGGACCCATGCCTGCCCCTGGAAGTATTGTAGAGCTGACAGCATTCCTTAAGGGAGTCGATATCAAGAATTTGACTGAGGGCAGAGTAGGAATCCGTTTTCGGGTTTATCCTGATAGTGATCGAAATGGCTCTTCTGGAGAGATTTTAACCTTACAAGGAGATTTTGATTGGACGCTCCTTCGGACCACTTTAGATGGTTTTCCTACGAATGCAGAATTTATAATCGTAGATTTATTTTTTCCATCATCGACTTACGGAAGGATGTATTTTGATGAAATCTCGCTTACAGTGAAGTAATTTGAGAATTACTTTTCCTCAAATTAAATGTCCCTTATTTATAAATATAGATTTCAGACAAGGAAGGTCTCTGGCATTATCCCAATCCGGATTTGTAGCGAACCAGGCTCTAATGAAACACCTTCAATTTTTAGATGTTCTGTCGCTTTTCTTTCTTTTTCAGGAAGAAAAGTGAATGGATCAATTTCAATTTGATTTGCATCTTTGTTCCAAAAAACCCCTTCTTTTTCGACATTGACAAACCAGTTTACCAGAAGTTTTTTTAGAAAACTCAACTTGTATTGAATCCGAATGGATCGATTGGTAATTCGTACAATCTCACACGGAATAGTAGCCTTCGGATGAATCACCGTAAACTTATCGACATCTGTAAATTCGAATTTTACAGTAGGATCTCCGTATGTATTCGCCAAAAATTTAAGTTCGGATTCTGCTAATTTGATTTCCATAAGATTGATCTTTTAAAATCTTCCAGGTTGAATTGGTTGCCGAAAGGCTCTTAAATTCTAACGAATGGAAAAAGACTCCGGTTCGTAATGAGAATTTTTTTAGTGCTCAAGAATGAAATCATTTTCACCTGAATTTGGACTGTTTAAACTCAATACTATCCAGGTCGCACGTCCTCCAACTTTATTTGAAGGTGAAAAATTGAGGGTTGATTTGGCTGATTAAGAATTACCAGACCCAGGTTCCCACGGCCCCCGGATTCAGCGTGCCCGTAAATCCATTTTCCTTTTCTTTTACGGTAAATGAGTTTGCAACCTTTGATTCATTCAAGACGATCAAAACTTTCTTTCCGTCAGGTCTCAGAAAAGCCACATTGGGTAATCCCTCTGGAAGATTGCTGTCGATTCGAAGGGAATTTGGCTCTACAAACTTGCTTGCATGAGCGATGATGTAGTAAGCAGGATTTCTGGCAACCGAATCCCCATCAATTGTAACTGCACCGAGACATCGATCACAACCTCCCCGGTCAGTATGAGGTGTCAGTGTGGGATTGGAAGTCAGGTTCCATTCCAAAACTGTCTTTGCCCAATTTCGGGAGGCACCAATCACAAGGTTCTTGATATGCCAGGAAAGATCTCCTGCAAGATTTCCAGGAGCACCGATCCATTGCTCGGTAAAATATAAATTCTTGTCCGGGTGTGCCTGATGCACTTCCATCAACGCATCAATTTTCCCTCCATACAAGTGAAAAGCTGATCCGTCGATAAATGGATTTGCCAGCGAATCATTCAAAACCGTGATCGGATAATCAGGTCTGTCGGCATTGTGATCATAGACAATAATCTTGGTTTCAATTTCTGCTTCGCGAAAAGCCGGGCCAAGATTTACACCGATAAATCTTGCCTGCTGCTCAGGAAGCATCAGCAGAGAAGGATTGTTTCCAGGATGCAAAGGCTCATTTTGGACTGTCAGCGCATCGATGTTGATTCCTTCTTTGCCCATTTCCTGAATGTATTTGACAAGATATCTGGCGTATGCATCTTCAAATTCCGGCAGGAGTGAACCTCCTCTTGTGTCTTTATTGTCCTTCATCCAAGCAGGCGGGGACCAAGGAGAGGCCATCAATTTGATGTCAGGATTGATGGCGAGAATTTCCTTGAGAATCGGAATAACGTCATTCCTGTCCGGGCCCAAATCAAAATTCAAAAGTTCGGAATCTGTAGCCAAAGTGTCTGCTTCCCCTTTAGACAAGGAATCAACAAGATCATTATATGAAAATGGTGTTTCATTCAGGTCAGAAGCTGCCACACTTAATCTCATGTAGGAAATCCCAATCTGACCTTCGCCTTTACCGAACAATTCCTCCAAAAGTTCTTTTCTGGCTTTTTCGCTCATTTGAAGCAAATGGACAGCGCTTCCCTGCGAAAGTGTAAACCCGAAACCATCCATGGTTTGATAATTTATTTCCTGATTCAAGAGAATTTCAGGGAGGTCTTCTCCACTCTCTGTGCTTTGTGAAGTTTGTTTTTCGAGGAGCACTCCGGCAGCCGGATCAGTAAGCCAAAGTTCAACAGGAAGCTCAGGTTTTGCACAGGCAAGGCAAAGCATCAAGAGAGAAATGGAAAGAAGATTCTTCATTTTTGAAAAAAAAGCCTTGGAAATATTTCCAAGGCTTGAAATTCATTTTAAAAATCTCAGAATGCAAGAGCAGGCAAACTAATTTTAACTCGACCCTAGAGAATTATGAAAACCAAAATCAGGTATTTTTTGAATAACTTTTGTCTACTGATTAATGGAAGCTGTTTTCTCAGGTGATGCAGAAGACGCCAGAGAAACTTTAACGACCTGCTATTTAAAAAGCCCTTTTCCCATGTTGATCAATCCGCCAAGATCCATTCCTCCTTTACCATCACCTCCTCCAAGTAGAGAACCTAGAATATTTTCAGATCCCCGGCCGCCTTTAAGTGAATCGGCAATAGAAGACATGATATCTTCATTTGCCTGAGGAGCATCATTGACCTTTTTATTGAAGATGTTCATCAGCATTGGAATTGCCGCCACTGCCATAGTCATGGCTGTATTGGAATCAATTCCGAGTTTATCCATCAAGCTATGTGAGACTTCACCTTCGAGATTTTTTACTACAGGGTTGGAAGCATCAGTGTCCTTTCCTGAAAACATCTCCTTCACTGCGCTCAGATCTCCTGAGGCCACTTGCTTTTTGAGAGTCTCATAAATGCTTCCTTCCACGGCATGGGCAGATTCAGAAGCTTTGTCCTTGTCGAGGCCGGCCAGCATTTCCTGCAAAGGGCCATCGACTAATTTTAAAAGTTTATCCAACATGATTAAATAATTTAGATTCAATTAAAGTTCTTGAAAATCAAGATAAAGTCAAAGCGGGGAAGGTGGTTTTTATGACACAAAATCTAAGTGAGAGGCCTCATTTGTAATGATAGTGCCCCGAGTGAGAACAAGTAACCCAACTGAGATTTATCCCTGCATTCTAAATGGCATACTGCTCAAGTCAGACACCCCACATCGGTCATCCGACAATACACCTCTCACTTCCCGCTTCCAAAACACTGCACGCCCATCAAGTAGGGCATGTTGTAAAATGATTTTTCCCCATAGACCATTGCACCGCATCCAAGAAATTCATGGTTGGTATTCAGAATGCTTTTGCGGTGACTGGGGGACTCCATCCAAAGCCTGACTACCTCCCTCGCATAGGAGATATAAGTATGGGGGACAATGACTTCTCTCTTCGCACTTGCATAGGTAAAGATGCCGCTTCGTGGCGGGTTGACTTTGCGGCCGTTTTGATATTGGAGGGCATTGCTGGAGCTGATATTCTCGGCGATGCTCATGAGATTCAGACCTTCCAGTTTAAACCGGTCAATGATTGTGTTCTTTCCTTTCACCCGGCTTAAGTGTGAGTAAAAATTATAATTCACCATATCGCTTGCATGATCGGCTGCCACTTTCTCCATCCGATCAAGATGCTTGAAAGGCTTTAATCCAAACTTGACACGATATTCATTGGTCACATAAAACATCGCAGCGTGTAAAAGTGGCCTGTCAACATTTTTGAAATCTATCAGTTTGTTCACCGCCGGCAATTGCAGAAATAATTGAGTGTTGTATCGCTTATAATCTGCGAATGACCAGTTTTGGGCAAAACTAACCAGAGTAAAGAACAGGAAGGGGAGTGTAATGAAACTGCGTCTCAAAGGAACCAGGGTTTGGGGTTAAACTTGGTTGATTTATAAATAGACGACGAATTGTTCCGATTATTTTATTTGAGTTGCGGAGAAATTTTTACTCACACCCGGACTGTATTTTGTAATTCAACTTCTCAGCAATCTCATCTACCTATTCTAGGTTTCCTTTTTCTACTTTCATTGAATCAGATAAGTTTCTCAAGTATTCGAGTAGGATAGAAAAAAACACGACAGGATTGCTTCCTTCAGATTTTCTGGTATTTTTTGGGAATCAATCTTAACCTAAAATCTACCATGGCCTCAACCTATCCCTACAACCGAACTTACATCTGGATGATCAGCATGACGGCCGCCTTGGGAGGATTTTTATTCGGATACGATTGGGTGGTAATCGGGGGTGCTAAGCCCTTTTATGAACCTTTTTTTAACATCACTTCTGTAGCCGATCAAGGATGGGGGACAAGTTCCGCGCTGGTGGGATGTATGGGAGGTGCTATTCTTTGCATTATCCTGAGTGATAAGCTGGGGAGAAAGCGGTTGTTGATTTTTTCAGGGTTTCTGTTTTCCCTTTCGGCTATCGGGACTGCATTAGCTGATACGTTTTGGTGGTTTAATTTTTATCGGATTGTAGGAGGAATTGCGATGGGGATTGCCTTGAATCTTTCCCCGCTTTATATCTCTGAGCTTGCCCCACCTGAAAAGCGGGGTCGGTTGGTGACAATCAATCAATTCCTAGTCATGATTGGTGTTCTGCTCGCTCAAATCGCCAACTGGCAGATTTCATTGTTGGATATAGATTTAGGAGAAAATGCTGATTTCGCAGCCATCGCTGCAAGTTGGAGCGGGCAGGAGGGATGGAGATGGATGTTTGGGGCGGAACTGGTCCCCGCGATGCTGTTTTTTACCCTGATGTTTTTTGTACCGGAAAGTACCCGCTGGCTGATCAAGAATAATCAGAAGGAAAAAGCATACAAAGTCCTGACAAAAATAGGAGGAGAAACCTACGCCAAAGACTCGCTGAAAGAAACCCTTTCCACCCTGAAGAAAGGCGACCTTGGTGAAGTCAATTTCCGTGAATTGCTTCGCAAAAACGTGTTGAAGCTGCTTGGAATAGGAATTTTCCTGGCTTTCCTACAGCAGTGGAGCGGAATCAACGTGGTGATTTATTATGCAGCTGATATTTTTACTGCTGCCGGATTTACCCTGAAGCAGATGATGCTCAATATTGTGGTGATTGGAGGGGTGATGGTCGCTTCGATTTTTGTGACCTTTGCGACTGTCGATAAGTATGGGAGAAAATCCATTTTAATGGTTTGTCTGGCTGCGATGACGCTGTTGTATGCTGGACTCGGTTATTCATTTTATGCAGATTTGGGCGGGACTTCTGTGGTGGTCTTGGTGCTACTCAATGTGATGTTTTACTCCATTTCCCTTGCCCCGCTGCTATGGGTTGTGTTGTCAGAAATCTTTCCAAACAGAATCAGAGGCGCAGCTATTTCCATCGGAGCTTTGGCACATTGGGTTGGGAATTTTACGCTGACTTACTTTTTTCCTGCCATCAAAGAGAATCTTGGTTGGGCCAATAATTTCTGGCTTTACGGCGTCATCTGCGCGGTTGGGTTTCTGGTGATTTGGAGGATTTTGCCAGAGACTAAAGGAAAAACATTGGAGCAGTTGGAGAAAGAGCTGGCTTGAAAGGAAATTTAATCTTGTAATGAGATAGAGATTTTCATGCTGTTCAAACTCATGCAAATCAGGATCTGGAATCCGATATCAAGCCGTAGAAATTTTATCAAACCTCTCATTTTTCAATTTCCCAATTCCCTTTCGAGAAAATTAAATAGTGAATCAAAATGGTTTAAGGGTTCGATGTGACCACCTTCAAAAGCATAGTGTTTGAAGGAATGCCGGAAGTTATTTTGGGAAAGCCGTTCTATAAGCAGCTCTGACATGCTGGTGGCAGGCCACTGCTCATCCTGTTTTCCGGACAAAATCAATACAAAACCATTTATTTTTTCCACTTCAATTTCGGCCTTCGATGCTGCTTTTTCATCTTCTAAAATCATTGAAAAAGCACCGAAAAGATCACCTTGGAGTGCAGGCCAAAGCGTTTTGAACGGGGCTGGAACATATGGTATTTCCTGATTGTTGAAATGCCAAGAAGAGGTATTTGCAGTAAGGGTATGTGCAGGAAAACTCACATGTGCAGTGGAAAGTGCCAGTACTCCTTTGAAGTAGGGAAACTTGCTGGCCAAGTTAAGTGCCAATTCTGCCCCCTTTGAAGCGCCCATTAAGACAATACGACTGGTATCTAACTGCGGGTTTCGTCTGGCGATATGAAGGATCGAATCCGAAATTGCATTCAGTGAAATCCGATCTAAGGTATTCGGGGAGTGCTCAGTTTTGAAATATCCTACAGCCAACACTGCAATGCCTCTTTCAAGAAATCCCTCACGCTTTTCCTTTAGGTAGTTTCTTTCCCAGTCATTCCCTCCTGAGCCTCCTCCAAAAGCGACAACCAAAGGCTGTTTTTCGCCCTCGGCTAGATATAACGTCGTATCCAATCCTCCATAATTATCTGGCAGCGATGCGGTTCCAGTTCCTAAAAACAGAAAAACTCCAACTATTAGTACGATTACGATTCCCATGACTTTGATTGTTTTCAACATAGCGGACTGTTTTAAAATTTTGGACCAGGAAAGATCATCGGAGTATAATCTATTCGTATCAGATGGAAAAGGCAACGTTCAATTGTCTGGAAAATCAGGGAAAATTGACTTGGTCCTTCCTCCTGAACAATTATAGGTCAATTGTAAAGTTTAAAAAATGTAGTTCGCTGTCTTTTGCCCGACATTTCCCCGACTTTTGGGGTTAGACAGGAATTAGAATTGATTATCTGGACAAACATCAATTCTTTACGCTATTTGAGATTTATAAACTACAACCTCCAAACTCCAACTCTACAACCTAAATCCAGGAATTTTCAATACCTAATAAATAAAAACCCCGGATTAAAACCCGGGGCTAGTATAGCATCTCACCTAATGTGATTGTTATTGGCAAATTATAATTCTTCATTCAAACCGACAACCTCCAACTTTCTTCAATTCCCCTTCGGCCTGAAATATCGGATTGGCGCTTTTGGCTCAGGCTTCAGTTTGATGCCTTCAGTTTCCAAAAGTTTCAGCGCTTCCTGCACGGCCCTTTCGAGTTGTGGGTCACGGCCTTCGATCACATCTTTTGGCGTTTGCTCCACGGCGATGTCCGGAGAGATTCCGACACCTTCCACAGCCCATTCCCCATCTGCGTCATAGAATCCTCCTCGTGGAGCGACCATTCGGCCATTGTCCACAAATGGTGGAGTATCCCAAGTTCCAACCAATCCGCCCCAGGTTTTAGTGCCGACAAGGGGACCGATTTCCATCTTGTTGAAAAGGTAAGGGAGCAAGTCTCCTCCCGATCCTGCACGCTCATTGATCAGCATGACTTTCGGGCCCCAGATACCAGACATCGGAGTGGTGAATGGTCTATGATCGTTTGCTCTTGAGTTGAAATAGCCAAGAAGTTTTCGCGCCATGATGTCCACCATGTAGTCAGCGGCAGATCCGCCACCGTTGTTTCGTTCGTCTATTACTGCTCCTTTTTTGTCTTGTTGACCAAAATAATAACGGTTGAAAGAGGTATAGCCTGGTTGTCCCGTGTTTGGGACGTAAACGTAGGCAAGTTTACCTCCGGAAAGTTCGTCGACTTTTCTGCGGTTTCCTTCCACCCAATCCACACTTCGGAGTTGGTTTTCACTTGCCACAGGTGTGACCAACATAACTCTGGAACCATCCAGTCCCGGCTTTGAATTCAGATGAATTTTTGTGGGTTGGTTGGCTGTTCCCTCAAAGTATTTGAAAATATTTGAACCCGTCTCGATTGGTTTTCCATTGATACCGACCACGTATTCACCCACTTTTGCAATAGCGCCAGGCTGAGCCAACGGAGCTTTCAGCGTAGGATTCCAGCTTTCACCGGTTAGGATTTTCTTGATTCGGAAGTTTCCGTTTACCACTTCGTAATCAGCCCCCAGCAAACCGATCGGCACGGAATTGATCTCCGGAAAATCTCCGCCACGGGTATAGCTATGGCCAACCGCCACTTCACCACCGATGATGTCAATGATGTAATTCATGTCCGAGCGATGACGAACATGAGCCACCCAAGGCTTATACCATTCGTAGATCTCCTCCCAAGGCGCCCCGTGCACATTGTCCACATAGAGGAAATCACGCTGATATCTCCAGCCTTCCCGGTAGATCTGCTGCCATTCCTCCATTGGATTTACTTTCACTTTCAATCCAGTAAGGGCTTTCAATGCTCCGTCACCTGCTTTTTTGCCTGTTGCCGAAGTTTCGAGAATTCCCCAAGTAGATCCGCTTTGGTACAGCATGGACTTTCGGTCTTTTGACACTACCACCTGATCCACTTT
>JBKJKX010000025.1:0-4132 GCA_046597285.1 Algoriphagus sp.
GATCCGAACTATTATCAATGGACTCAGTGGATCTTCATGCAACTTTTCAACAGTTACTATGACCTAGAAGCTGACAAAGCGTTGTCTATTGATTCATTGATTTCCCGTTTTGAAAAAGAAGGCAATTCAAGTGTAAAAGCAGTTTGCGATGAGGACACTCATGCGTTTGACAGAGAAACCTGGAAAGCTTTCACCGAAAAAGAAAAACAAGAACTCCTCCTTAAATATCGACTTACTTTCCTCGCAGAAACTAGCGTCAACTGGTGTGCTGCTTTAGGAACTGTACTTTCCAATGATGAAGTAAAAGATGGATTCTCTGAACGCGGAGGCCATCCTGTCGAGCGAAAGAAAATGATGCAATGGTCGATGAGAATCACAGCTTATGCCGATCGATTGCTTCAAGGTTTGGAGAAAGTGGAGTGGTCTGAGCCCATCAAAGAGATGCAACGCAACTGGATTGGAAAATCGATTGGTGCGGAAGTCGTTTTTGATGTTAAAGACTCCGACCAAACAATTAAAGTTTTTACTACTAGAGTGGACACTATATATGGTGTGACGTATTTGGCTTTGGCACCTGAAAGTGAACTGGCTACCATCCTTATCACTGACGACCAACGGGCTACCGCCGAAGCGTATATCGAAGTGGCCAAAAACCGGTCTGAACGTGAGCGAATGAGCGATGTCAAAACTATCTCAGGCGCATTCACAGGAGCTTACGCCATCAACCCCTTCAACGGGGAAGAAATCCAAATCTGGGTTGCAGACTATGTGTTAGCAGGTTACGGCACAGGTGCAGTGATGGCTGTACCTGCCCACGATGAGCGGGATTACAACTTTGCAAAGCACTTCAATCTGGAAATTCGTCAGGTGATCGATGGATCGATGGAAAACGGTTCTTTCCCTGGAAAAGGTGGATTCATTATCAATTCTGGAATGATTTCCGGAATGTACATGAAGGATGCAATGAACAAAGCCATTGAATTTTTGGAAGAAAAAGGAATCGGTAAAGGCAAAATCCAATACAGAATGAGGGATGCTATTTTTACCCGTCAGCGCTATTGGGGTGAGCCACTTCCGGTATATTTTAAGGATGGACTGCCTTACCTGATTGATGAGTCTGATTTGCCTTTGATCCTTCCGGAAGTAGATAAATACTTACCGACCGAAGATGGTGAACCTCCACTTGGTCGAGCCAAAGACTGGACTTACAAAACTTCCGAGGGTGAATTTCCTTTGGAAATGTCCACCATGCCAGGTTGGGCAGGATCGAGCTGGTATTTCTTCCGATACATGGACGCAAAAAATGAAGGTAAATTTGCTGCGAAAGATAAAACTGATTATTGGGGCGCGGTAGACTTATACATCGGGGGCTCCGAGCATGCCACTGGACACCTACTTTACTCCCGATTCTGGACCAAGTTTTTGTATGACCTTGGCGTAGTCGGCATTGAAGAGCCATTTCAAAAGATGATCAACCAAGGCATGATCCAGGGTAGATCGAATTTTGTCTATCGACTTAAGGGCACCAATACTTTTGTTTCCTATGGATTGAAGTACAAATATGACACTTCCGAAATGCACGTGGATGTGAATATCGTCTATAATGATCAACTGAATCTTGACAAATTCAAAGCTTGGAGACCGGATCTGGCAACTGCAGAATTTATCCTGGAAGACGGAAAATACCATTGTGGATCTGAAGTGGAAAAAATGTCCAAGTCCAAATACAACGTGGTCAATCCTGACGACATCATTGAGCGATACGGTGCGGACACGCTCAGATTGTACGAAATGTTCCTCGGACCATTGGAGCAATTCAAACCTTGGAATACAAACGGAATCGACGGAGTATTCAAGTTCCTCCGAAAACTCTGGAATCTGTATCATACCCCTGCGGGAGATTTCACAGTTTCCGATGCCGAACCAAGCAAAGAAGAATTCAAAGCACTTCACAAAGCCATCAAAAAGATGGAAGATGACATGACCAATTTTTCTTTCAACACGTCAGTTTCAAGCTTTATGATCTGTGTAAATGAACTGAGTTCATTGAAATGCAATAAGCGCCAAATCCTTGAACCTTTGGCAGTTCTAGTTTCTCCCTATGCACCGCATATTGCTGAAGAACTTTGGTCGCTGTTGGGTTATTCAGAATCGATCACCAAAACGAGTTTCCCTCAATTCAAAGAAGGTTACCTAGTGGAAAGTAACTTTGAGTATCCGGTCATGATCAATGGAAAGTTGCGTGCTAAGTTGAATTTGTCACTTTCTCTTTCCGTACCGGAAATAGAAAAAGCGGCAATGGAGGATGTTCACGTGCAGAAGTGGCTGGAAGGTACTGCTCCCAAAAAGGTAATTATCGTTCCAGGCAAGATTGTCAATTTGGTGGTGTAAATTCTTTGAAATTGAATTAAGAGACTCAATTCGGTGGATTGAGCCTTTTTTGATTTTAGTGAATAAGGCTATATTTGATCAGTGAACCTTCTTAAAGCAAATAGTAAAGCGATTAATTCACTTTGTGAAAAACACAAAGTTGAGAAGTTATATGTATTTGGTTCGGTTTTGAACAACTCTTTTGGTAAATCAAACTTCCCGATTTTTAAGGAAGAAGTCAAAAAACTCTTAGAGGAAAAATGATCCTCTACACTTTTCCGGTCCGGACGACTTTTATTGACAGAGATGTGGAAATGATCAGCCCGACTTTCGAAATCAAATCTTTAGAATTCACCCAGAGTCCGCTCAAACTTCCCCTTTACTTCATTCTTCAATTTTTCCAACTCCTTTGGTTTTTACCCAATACCAATCAATACTTATGTTTTTTTGGGGGCTACCACAGCGTGCTTCCGGTTTTGTTTGGAAAGGTGTTTGGGAAAAGATGCATCATTCAGGCAGGTGGAACAGACTGCATCAATATGCCGGAAATCGGCTACGGAAACTTCCGAAAGAGATGGCTTCGAAAAGCAACTGTCTACAGTTTCAAGAATTGCAGTTTGATCTTGCCTGTGGCAAAAGCGTTGGTGAAACAAGAGTATAATTATGATCCGAGAATTTCTCCAAAGCAAGGATTGCTGAATCTGATTCCGGATCTCAAGACACTAATCCAGGTGATTCCAAATGGTTTTGACACCGATTTCTGGAAAGATTTGGGGAAAGATAGAAAGCCTTTCAGTTTTGTCAGTGTAGCCACCGGAACTTCAACCCCCTCTCGGGCAAAAGTCAAAGGTTACGATTTGATCGAAAAACTGGCCAAAAACCATCCGGACTGGACTTTTTCGCTCATTGGTGATCCTGCCTATTTTTCAAAAAACTCCAATGTCAAAGTTTTGGGTAAAATGAAAAAGACCGAACTTTTGGAACAATATAATGCTCATCAATTTTACCTTCAACTTTCCACTTCCGAAGGATTCCCAAATGCTTTGGGCGAAGCAATGGCTTGTGGATGTGTGCCGATTGGATCGGCAGTAGGTGCAATTCCTGAGATTATCGGAACAGCTGGATTTATATTAAAGAGGAAAGAAGTCCAACTCTTGGAGGAATTTTTTAGAAAGTTAGAAGTAGATGAAACCAAGGAATTTTCACAAATGGCTTCTCTCAAAATTTCAGAAGATTATGCTTTTGACCAAAGAAAAATCTTGCTTCTGAAGACTCTCTCCTGACAATCTTGTATTGGTAATGAAAATGGAAAGTCAACAGGTACCTGTTGTTGATCATAATCACTTCAATCATCTTTCTTAGATTTTACCTTTCGCCTCGTAAAAAATCAGTCTCAGAGGATGATTTACTTCTATCTGTGATCAAAAACTACCTTCACTGTGATGATTATCACTGTTCTCGATCATTCTGATCGTTACTTTTATTTATTGATTTGTCAGTTTGACAAAGAATAAATACAGGCTTTCATTTCAAAAATGTCTTTAAAACGACCCCTAAGCTAAATGGCTAATTGCACGGGTCTAGACATATTCACAGCTATAAAATCATTAGAGTAAATAATTTTTTGGATTAAAGGGTTAATTAATTAGGGTCTGCTTAGAAAATAAAAATCAGGCTGTTGGGTACTAATAAGGGATAATTTTTTGAATTTAAGGGAAGACAAGTGCAAGGAACTATGCAAAAGACTTCCAAAAGGCGTGCA
>JBKJKX010000077.1:0-8321 GCA_046597285.1 Algoriphagus sp.
GGATATTTTCCGGAATGATAAAATCAGTCTGGATGAGGTGGGTCAATATGATAAGATTCTGCTTTCCCCGGGACCGGGTGTGCCCTCGGAAGCTGGCATTATGCCAGAATTACTGAAGCGATATTCTTCCTCCAAATCAATTCTTGGAGTTTGCCTTGGACATCAGGCAATCGGTGAGGCTTTTGGTGGAGATTTGATTAATCTTTCAGAGGTTCTACATGGAGTCGCTTCAACGGTAAAAGTGGATTCGGACTTGCTTTTCAAAGATGTGCCGGATACCTTTAAGATAGGCCGATATCACTCTTGGGTAATCAATGAATCCACACTTTCACCCGATCTGGAAATCTTTGCTCGTACCCCCGATAATCAAATAATGGCAGTCAGACATAGAAAATTTGATGTGAGAGGTGTGCAGTTTCACCCAGAAAGCATCTTGACCGAAAACGGTGTAAAAATCATGAAAAACTGGTTGGAGAATTAACTTAAAAGTTCACCAACTCACCCAAAATCAAATTTTAACCAGATGAAAGAAATTCTCAATCAATTAATTGAGCATCGTACGCTGACGCAGGATCAGGCAAGGGAAGTTCTGAAAAACCTTACAACCGGAGCATACAATACGAGTCAGATTGCGGCTTTTATGACGGTGTACCTGATGAGATCCATTACTGTGGAGGAACTTAGCGGATTTCGAGAGGCGATGCTGGAATTGTGTATTCCTGTCGAAATCACTGAATACGATGCAATGGACCTTTGCGGTACGGGAGGTGACGGAAAGGACACTTTCAATATCTCAACTCTTGCTTCCTTTGTGGTGGCCGGAGCCGGCCAAAATGTAGCCAAACACGGAAACACGGGCGTATCTTCGATCTGTGGATCATCCAATTTAATGGCGTATTTCGGGTATCAGTTTACCAACGATATGGGTCAGATTCGGAAAGGACTGGACGAGGCGGGGATTTGCTTCCTTCATGCTCCACTTTTTCACCCGGCAATGAAAAATGTAGCTCCGATTCGGAAAGAACTTGGAGTGAAAACTTTCTTCAACATGCTTGGTCCGATGGTAAATCCAAGTTTCCCAAAGAAACAATTGGTAGGAGTTTTTAGTCTGGAACTCGCACGATTATATGGTTATTTATACCAGGAAATGGAGGGGAGATTTTCGATTTTGCACGCCTTGGACGGATACGATGAAATTTCTCTTACAGGACCCTTCAAAATCATCTCAAATGTGGGAGAGAAAGTATTGTATCCTGAAAATATTGGCTTGCCTCAGCTTTCTCCGGAATCAATTTTAGGAGGAGAGACCGTCGAAGAATCTGCGAAAATCTTTGAAAATATCCTGAAAGGGAAAGGAACTTTGTCCCAAAATTCTGTTGTATTGGCGAATGCAGCTGCAGCTTTGGTGACAGCAAGAGAAGGCCTGAGCTTTCCAGAAGCAGTCGCAATAGCAGAGGAAGTATTGCTGAGCGGAAAAGCTTTGCAGTCATTTAATGGGTTGGTCAATCCCAAAACATCCGTATCGTTAGCATAATCATTCCTATGAATATTTTAGAAAAAATCATCGCAGACAAGTACAAAGAAGTAGCTGAAAAAAGCAGTCTGGTACCGGTGAAATTACTTGAGAGAAGTGCCCATTTCGATGGTAAAGTGGTGTCGATGAAAAAGTACGTGACCAATCCTGAGAAGTCAGGAATTATTGCGGAATTCAAAAGAAAATCACCTTCAAAAGGAATTATCAACGGATCTGCTTCTGTGGAAACCGTCAGTATCGGTTACATGCAGGCTGGAGCATCAGCCCTTTCCATTCTAACTGACAAAGAATACTTCGGAGGAAATAATGAGGATTTGAAAATCGCTAGAAAATCAAATTTCTGCCCTATTCTGAGAAAAGACTTTATGGTGGAAGAATACCAAATCCTAGAAGCAAAATCTATCGGAGCAGATTGCATTCTGCTGATTGCAGCAGCTTTGGAACCAGCGAAATTGAAAACTTTAGCAGCTTTTGCAAAAAGTCTGGGACTCGAAGTGTTGCTAGAAGTACATGACGGCGATGAGCTTGACATGACGCTTTGTGATGAAGTGGATTTGGTTGGGGTAAACAATCGGAACCTGAAGACCTTTGAGGTTTCATTGGATATTTCTTTGAGGTTGGTTGACATGATTCCTTCCAGTTTTTTGAAAATATCTGAAAGCGGAATCTCCGATCCGAAAACTCTTGTCACCCTGAAAAAAGCCGGGTTTGATGGGTTTTTGATTGGAGAAAACTTCATGAAATCAGGTCGGCCAGAACAGGCTGCCTATAACTTCATTAAGGAATACAGAAAGTTGCTTGCTGGAAATGCCGAGTTGAACAAAGCCTAATGGAAATCAAAGTCTGCGGGATGAGAGATCCGGTGAATATCCGGGAATTGCTTGATCAGGTGAAACCGGATTGGATGGGGTTGATTTTCTATTCCAAATCTCCCCGGTTTGTTTCAGGTCAATCTGCCAATCAAATCGCAGAATTTCCAGTCAAAAAAGTAGGGGTTTTTGTGAATGAAGCGGAAGAACAAATTCTGAAAAAAATCTTAGAACTTGACCTTTCAGCAGTTCAGTTGCATGGTGATGAAAGTTCTGAATTTGTTGAATCATTGAGCAAAAACACTTCAGTGGAGATTTGGAAAGTGATTTCGGTTAAAGGCCAAATTGATTGGCAAATTCTCGAGAGGTACCTGCCATTTGTGAGCAAATTCCTCTTTGACACCTCAACTCCAGCGCATGGTGGTTCAGGACATAAGTTTGATTGGACTATTTTGGAAACTTATCCATTCGACAAACCATTCTTACTTAGCGGAGGGTTAGAAGAAGAGAGTTTCGGGGAAATTTTGGCTTTGGCAGAGAAGCTACCTCAGCTTCAGGGAGTAGACCTGAACTCCAGATTTGAAGATGTTCCCGGAGTGAAAAATGTGGAACGATTAAAGAAATTTAAAGAGAAACTTCTCCGATTGTGATCGGGGAAAAAACTGAAATGATATGATCAGAGTCGACGAGAAGGGTTTTTACGGGAAGTTTGGAGGGGCATATATCCCTGAAATGCTGCATCCGAATATCGAGGAGTTGAGAAATAACTACGAATCAATTGTGGCTACCCCGGAATTTCAGAAGGAATTCCGAAGCTTGCTCAAAGACTTCGTTGGCAGACCAACCCCTTTGTACTTTGCCTCGCGGCTTTCTGAAAAACATAAAGCGAAGATCTACCTCAAGCGGGAAGATCTTTGCCATACCGGGGCCCACAAAGTCAACAATACAGTAGGGCAGATTATTCTTGCCAAAAAGCTCGGTAAAAAGCGAATCATCGCAGAAACTGGAGCCGGACAGCATGGAGTGGCAACAGCGACAGTTTGCGCTTTGATGGGGATGGACTGCACGATCTACATGGGTTCGGTGGATATTCAGCGTCAGCGTCCGAATGTGGAGCGGATGAAAATCCTCGGTGCCAAAGTAGTGCCTGCCACTTCGGGTTCACAAACGTTGAAAGACGCAACCAACGAAGCGATGCGTCAGTGGATAAACAATCCGGTGGACACGCATTATATCATCGGCTCGGTGGTCGGTCCACATCCATATCCAGAGATGGTTGCCAGATTTCAGTCTGTGATTTCGGAAGAAATGAAATGGCAGCTAAAAGAAAAAGAAGGCCGGGAAAATCCAGATTTAATCATCGCTTGTGTCGGTGGAGGATCAAATGCTGCCGGAGCTTTTTATCATTATTATAATGAAAATGAAGTGCGATTGATCGCTGTTGAAGCTGCTGGCTTGGGCATCACTTCTGGTAAATCCGCTGCTACAACAGTTTTGGGGACTTCCGGAATTTTACACGGATCAAAAACTCTCTTGATGCAAACTGAGGATGGTCAAGTCATCGAGCCACATTCTATTTCAGCAGGGTTGGACTATCCCGGAATCGGTCCTGTTCACGCGCATTTATTTGACATTGGTCGGGCAGAGTTTGTTGCGGTGGAGGATGAAGATGCCATGAAGGCAGGAATTGAGCTTAGCCGCACGGAGGGAATCATTCCTGCTATCGAAACTGCTCATGCGATTCATGCTTTGCAAATGATCGAATATAAAAGTGACGATGTGATTGTAATCAACCTTTCCGGAAGGGGAGACAAAGATTTGGATACCTATATTAAGTGGGGAGGATATTAAGAATTATGAATTGTGAATTATGAATTAAGAATGTCGACTCGTTTGTGATTCTTAATCTTTCAATCTTTCAATTTTCCAAAAAAAAATGAATCGAATCCATTACTTATTCAACCATAAAAAAGAGCGGGTTCTCTCGATCTATTTCACAGCAGGATTTCCAAAACTGGAAGATACGCTTCCGATTATGGAAGCGATTCAGGCCGGCGGAGCAGATATCATTGAGATTGGCGTTCCTTATTCCGACCCGATTGCAGACGGACCCACCATTCAGGACAGTAATATGATTGCGCTGGAAAATGGTATGAGCCTCAAAAAACTCTTCTCTCAGTTAGTTGGTTTCAGAGCTAAAATCCACATTCCAGTTGTGCTAATGGGTTATTTGAATCCCATTGTCCAGTTTGGAATGGAAGGATTCTGCAAGAAATGTCAGGAGGTTGGTATAGATGGACTGATCCTGCCTGACCTTCCAATGCAGCAATATTTGGATGAATTCAAGCCGCTCTTCGATACATACGGCCTGGTCAATACCTTCCTGATTTCGCCACAAACGAGTGAGAATCGGATCAGAGAGATAGACTCCAATTCAGACGGATTTATCTACATGGTTTCTGCACATAGTATCACCGGAGCAAGGACTGGAATCAGCGAGGAACAAATCGCCTATTTCGAACGGGTAAGGGATTTGAATTTGAAAAATCCCCGCCTGATCGGATTTGGGATTTCAGATTCAGAAACTTTCAGCACCGTTTCCAACTACAGCAATGGAGCGATCATCGGATCAGCTTTCATCAAGAAAATCAAAGACGCAAAAAACCTGACACAGGACATTCAGGAATACATTCAATCTGTAGTGAATTGAAAAATTGGAAGATTTGAAAATTGAAATATTTACAAAATTCAAGCCTCTCTTTATACAAATAGGCTCAATCCTACAGATTAGCCTCGTACCCCGATAGCTATCGGGGCAAAAATAATAATTCGTAAATAACTATGATCATCCAGCTTCAACCCGATATTTCCGAAAGACAAAAAGAAAAGTTGATCTCACAGGTCAATGAATTTGGCTACAAAACCACCGAGGTAAAAACCCAATTAGGTTCCTACCTGATCGGAATCGGAAAAAATGAGTTTGACATCCGCAAAATCGGACAAATGGAAGGAATCGTGGACATTCACATTGTCTCCGATGAGTACAAGCTTGTCTCCAAAAAGTGGAAGGCCAAGCCAACTTCTGTAGATCTCGGCGACGGTGTATTTATCAAAGACGGGGAGATGGCCATTATCACTGGACCTTGCTCCATCGAATCCGAAGAGCAGATCCGTTCCGTTGTCAAACACTGCGTAGATAACGGTATTAAAATGATGCGTGGAGGAGTATTTAAGCCTAGAAGTAGCCCGTATGCTTTCCGAGGTTCGGGGATTGACGGATTGAAACTTTGGTATGAAATCGCCAACGAGGCCGGAATCAAAATCGTGACCGAAGTAATGCAGGTTTCACAAATAGAGGAGATGTATCCTTACGTGGACATTTATCAGGTTGGCGCGAGAAATACCCAAAATTTCAACTTGCTCGACGAATTGGGAAAGGTGGATAAAGCTGTCATGATCAAGCGAGGAATTTCCGGTACGATCGAGGAATTGCTTCAGTCTGCGGAGTATGTTTTTTCCGGAGGAAATGAAAAACTGATTCTCTGCGAAAGAGGAATCAGGACCTACGAAAGAGCCAGCAGAAATACACTGGATCTCAATGCGATCCCGATTTTGAAAGCAAAATCCCATTTACCGGTGATCGTTGATCCGTCTCACGGAATCGGAATCCGTGAATATGTTCCCCAAATGTCCCTGGCTGGGGTGATGTCCGGAGCGGATGGAGTCATGTACGAATCGCATGAAGTACCGGATAAAGCATATTCTGACGGACAGCAAACTCTTGATTTTGCACAAAGTGCGAGACTGGCGGCATGGATCCGACAAAGCTTTGCGATGAGGAAAACTTTCGAGTTGTTGTGAAAGAGACAATAATAGGGATTAGCTCTCCTTTTAATATTTAAATACGGCTATTCCCGGTTCTCTGTCTTCTGTGATTGCATAAATTTTCTTTTCTTTTTCATCTACGGTTATCGCTTGTATAGGATAATTCAATTCAAAAAAAGAAAGTGGCTTCCCATTCAAATCAAACTCAAAAATCGTCCTTGAAAGCTCCCCGGATGAATTGATTGATGCCTTTGTTTTCCCGATGTAGACTGCAAATATTGACTTCTCCCCAACAAATACATCACTATATCCTTTCGGTGTATCTGCATTTACATTAGGCAAAGGGAAATCATTACTACCAAAAATCTCATACTTAACCTCATAAAGATTTGGTCCATAAATACTGATTGTTTTACCAGTTTCGAGATTACTTATCTCTAGTAATTCATATCGAATTCTGCCATGAACCAGTGTTTGATTTTTAGAATTAAATTCAATGGATCCTTGATTGAGAGTTAAAAGGAAGTGACCGGTTTTTTCGTCTGTTTTTTTTTCGCTGGACCAGCTTCCAAAAGAATCGACCCTATTTCCTAAACTGTCAAAAATTCCAAACTTAAAATTATCTTGGGTAACGTTTGATAAAATTTTATTTGGTGAAATCCAATGATTAGAAAAACCCAGAAACCAATCTTGCTTTTGATTTATTTTCCGCGATGCGTATTTACTTGGCTCATATAAATAAAACTCATGAATTGATTTACTATTTAGGTCATACGCCCAAAATGTGGAATCATTCAAACCTCTGTCAAGTTCCCAAATACTCGATGGTATCTCTCCGGGGCCATCTCCCTGGATTCCTTTACTTGATATATACGCTAGTTTATTTTTATCTATCAAATGGATTAAATTCCCAATTCCATTACTTGACACTACTAAAACATCATTTTTTAATAAGATTTGTCTCGGATTCAAAAGACTATCAAAGGTCCATTTTTCACCTGTTAAGTTTTCTTTTTTGGCAAAATCCTCAAACTTTAAATTCAGAGTTTCGGACAATTTATTGGGTTTGGAACATCCAATCAAAATGACAACTGCCACTATACATAGTTTTTTCATCTTATTCATTTGGTAAATTTCTAAAACAGGTGCCAAGTAATTCTAATACTTGACACCCAGTAAAACTTGAAACCGAAATCCTAATTTATGGGCAAGTAGGACCTGGTTTTGCTGTGGAATCACTATATCCAAATCCAAAACGATCTGTGCAAAATTCACGTGGTTCTTGGCAACAAATGGGTGCAGTCGAATCATCTATACTACTACTTGTCTGAGCAAGTGCGTCATTGCTAATCGTCACAAAAGGATCCTCCAGACTCACTTTCACATTAAAGAACAGTGCCATAAAGAATATTCCCACCGCGGCTGTTTTTGCAATTTTATTGAATTTTGTTTTCATTTTTTTAAGAGTTTAATTTTAAGATTAATTTTTGGTTGTTGTGAAATTTTCGTCTTCACCTACGTTTTGCACCACTTTATCTGGCGGTGCAAGAAAAATTGCAACTTTGTCAAGTCATGATCGGCCTCCTTTCTATTGAGGTTAAAGAATAGCTTCCTTCTCGCTGAGAATTAGCGGGGATCCGTCTCACGGAATTGGAATCCGCGAATACGTTCCTCAAATGTCCTTGGCTGGGGTGATGTCCGGAGCCGATGGGATCATCTACGAATCGCATGAGGTACCGGACAAAGCATATTCTGACGGACAGCAAACTCTTGATTTTGCACAAAGTGCGAGACTGGCGGCATGGATTCGAGAAAGCTTTGCGATGAGGAAAACTTTCGATCTTTTATAAATTATAATTGGGCGAATTGAGTAACCTGCTTAAATTAGCAAAATGAATCCTACTCCAAGAACCTACGTACATCATTCCTATCATCTTCTCAACTGAGAAATAGGAATGAATTTGGTTTTTGGATAAAAATATCGAGGCCTATTCCGTTCTGGTTTAGGCCTTTTTGTTTTGCAGCGAGAATACAAACCCAAGTATATAATGACTGATAAACCTAAAAATTGGGTCTTTAGTGACCCGAGATTACAAAAGTTGAAGCAGGAGTACGAATCCTACACCCAGGAAGATTTCAATGTTTGGAAGATT
>JBKJKX010000106.1:0-3810 GCA_046597285.1 Algoriphagus sp.
CCCTCTACAGTCTTTGACATTACTGTCCCTGATAATAATTCAGATTATGATTCTTTGTTCATTCAGGAATTGATAACTGGAAAGGTTTTGGGAAAAATGCCTTTAAATACTTCACAAAAGAAGTTTTATTATCCTATTAAAGAACAGCTTCTTGCATCTATTCAGGTGAAAGGAAGTGAAAAATCTTACCTAACCATTCTTGGTCCTGGAGTATCTAAAAACCTGGTGTCCAGTGAGACCTTTTTTTTGACACAAGAATCCCCCGCAGATTCAATGGCTAATGTTATTTGGCATTCCACAAATGAAATGTTTTCGCGGTATGGAGGATTAATTTTTGGTGGTGGAGATCCTGATTCGGTCAAGGAAAAATTTGATAGCCTGATAGAGGCAAGAGAAAAAGTCATCCAACATATTAGAACCAAGATCAGTGATCAAGAACAAGCACTTCTTAAATTTCAAAACCAGGCTAGGGCGTACAATTTCTTGTTTTATTATGGGAGAATTGTGAAAGAATTTGAAGCAAAAGACCCCTATTTCGATTTTATTCACAAGATCAATTCTTTTGGTTCTGAAGCGAAATCTTTACCTGACTTAATGCTTTACAAATATGAAATCGAGTTTTTGAGAGAAGAGGATTATATTCCGGATATTCAAACTTTTCTTGGGGAAATAGAAAAAAAGACAAGCGACACGGATTTAAAAAACTTTTTAAAAGCCTATTATATCCAGTCCGTCATTGAAAATCCATCCTATTGGAGATCTCATGAGCAATTGTTTACAACTGACAAAATTACTGAAGCATTGGAAAGAGAGAAATCCAATCCCTATTCCTTCTTAATTAATAGAGCATCGGATTCTTTTTTCTCATCCATGGCTGGTGTTGAAGCCTTTAATTTCAAAGCAAAAAAGCCTGACGATTCAGATTTCTTCTTGCATGATCTAAAAGGGAAGCTCATTCTAATTGACGCGTGGGCCACTTGGTGCGGCCCTTGTGTTCATCACCGCCCTAATATTTTGAAAATAGCTGAAAAATATAAGGACGAATCCCGATTTGCAGTAGTGACGGTCTCTGTAGATTCCCAGATTGACAGGTGGAAAAATTTTGTTCAAACATCAAATCCGAATGGATATGGCATCGAAGTGAATATTCCGGACGGAATGAATGATGTCTTTGGTGATAAATATCTGGTTAAAGCGATCCCAAAGTATTTTCTAATTGCCCCTGACGGATTGATTCTAAGTTCTGATTTGCCGGAACCATCTCTTGGAATGGAAAAAATGATTCAAGCCGCACTTGAAAAAATGTAATTTTGAAATGAAGCACAAATCCCCGCAAAAATTAATCTTGGAAACCTGTGCTTCAATAAATTTCATCTTTCTTCCAGCTGCCAACTGAAACTTTTATAGGATTCACTTAGCATGGGCAAAACTTCGGTCTTCCGTCACAGGTCTTCAAACCCTTTTTAACCCTCAAAACTTCAGACTCAATCCCAGTAGGAAATTCGTCCCTGCCTGTGGATAGTAGAAATTCTCTGTCACCAATTCCCGATTGGAGGTTTCTCCCGGTACAAAGTAGCTGAAGGTGTAGCCATTTGGCTCATACATTTCATTGAATATGTTGTTGATCAGTAAGTTCAACTCCAGACTTTTGAAGTAGCGAGGCTGCACTTTGTAGCTGATTCGCAGATCATTGGTGAAAAAGGCGTCCAAAGCCCGGGACTCATTAGAGGTATTGTCCAGGAACTGCTGTCCTACGTACTTGCTCAGCCAGTTCAGCGAAAGGTTCTTTACAGGCTTGAATTCGATGATTGCCGAAGCCACCGTATTTGGAGAAAAGGCGATATCGGTATCTGTGTAGATAATCGCTTCTTGTCGGAAATCCGAAACACTGTAGTCGTCTATATACTCTGTAAACTCAGAAATCTTGTTTTGACTAAACGCGATATTTCCACCAAAAGTCCAGGTTTTTGAAAGCTGGAAAGCACCGTCAAGTTCGATGCCTGCACGATAAGACGACTCTACATTTTCCCGGATATAAGCTCCCACATCATTGATCTGCCCGGTCAGGATCAGTTGATCTTTGTAATCCATGTAGTAGAAATTGGCATTGTAGCTGAATTTTCCTGATTTGGAACGAACTCCCGCCTCGATATTGTTCAGTCTTTCAGGTTTGGGAATTTCAGTGATTGGATTGTCGGTGAAGTCGGATCGGGTAGGTTCGCGATTTGCCACAGCATAGCTCGCATACCAGGTTTTCCCTGATTTTTCGTAACTGAAACCAAACTTCGGATTGAAGAACGAGTAATTCTCTTGCCCATCCACGATTCGCTGATCGTCATTAACTCCTGCAAAAGAATAGTTGATTCCGCGTAATTGAATATCACCAAAGAGATTCAGTCCCGGCTTCAGTTCATAGGAAGCTTTCAGATAAATATTCCGATCGTCTTTGATTGCATTGTTGTCATAGTAACGGTCACGAATATTCGTGTTTCCGGCAACTCGCGCCCAGATGATTTCGCCAAAATGTCCACCATCGTAGCGATTTGCGCCGCCGCCGAGGATAAGATCCCATTTTCCGTCGGTTGATACATAATTCACCGAACCTACAAATCCATAGAAATCATTGTCCAACCAGCGTCTTCTGATGATATCTGTCCTGGTGATAATTTCATCACCAATTATAACATTAGGCAATCCATAGCGTGAGAATCGGTCATTTTCTCTAAACTGCTCATAATATCCCCGCCCGTAGGTATAATGCAGCGCCAGATTAGTTTTCCAATTCGAACCGATTTTACCTGTATAGATCAGCTGATAATGATCTTGCTGATAATTGTCCGTTTCGTTGTCGTAGGTATAGAAGTTGGAAGTTCGGTCGTCTTTCAACTTGGATTCAGGCAATCCATACCAGCTTTGATAGGTTTGTTCATTTCCTGAAAACACATTGAGTTTGATGACGTGATTTTCTCCATAGAAGCCACCAGATACAAACCAACTTGTAAGGTCAGAAAAGGCTCGATCCACGTATCCGTCAGTAGTAATTTTTGACAAACGTGCATCTATTGCGAAGCGATCATTAAGCAATCCAGTACCGGCTTTTACCGTATTTCGCCAGGTATTGAAAGATCCAAAACCGTTATCCAGCTGAGCATAAGCTTCATCCTGACGGGTGTCAGTCTGGAAGTTCAGACTTGCACCGAAAGTTGCAGCTCCATTTGTGGAAGTTCCGACGCCTCGTTGGATTTGAATGTTGTCCACAGAAGAGGCAAAATCAGGCATATTAACCCAAAAAACCCCATGTGACTCAGCATCATTGAGCGGAATGCCGTTGACTGTTGCGTTGATTCGGGTTTGATCCGTACCTCGGATTCTCATTCCGGTATATCCCACTCCAGCTCCTGCATCGGAAAAACTGACGACAGAAGGAGTGAAATTGAGAAGAATCGGGATATCCTGTCCCAAATTTCGTTTGGAGATTTCGGACTTATCCACAGTGCTGAAGGTCGTTGGCGTGCTTTCCGAAGCCCGGGTTGCGGAGACGATAAACTCCTCTGTCAGTAAATCTTTCGATTGAAGCTGAATTACTAGTTCGCCTGAATACGGTACTGAAATCGTCTGGCGAAAAGCATCAAAACCTAAGTATGAAACGCGTAATTGGATTTCTCCTGTCGGAAGTTTGGTGATTGTAAAACCACCGTTTTCATCTGTTACTGCACCACGACCAAGATTTTCGGTCCAGACAGAAGCTCCGGCTAAAGGATTTCCGGTTTGGATATCCAGAACTTTTCCGCTCAGGCTTTCTTGAGCCCA
>JBKJKX010000122.1:0-3028 GCA_046597285.1 Algoriphagus sp.
CGGGGAACAGATTGCATCGGTTGGCAGCTATGATGTGACAATCGAGATTTGGCTAAAACTGGCAAAACGCATCAATGAAATTTTTGCAAATAATGAAGCTGATGGAATTGTAATTACCCACGGCACAGATACTCAGGAGGAAACGGCATTTTTTCTCAATCTCACTATGACATCGGATAAACCGGTCGTCCTAACGGGTGCCATGCGACCAGCAACAGCAATAAGTGCCGATGGACCTAAAAATTTATACGATGCGATTGTGGTAGCAAGTGATCAAAAGAGTGTGGGAAGGGGAGTTATCCTCTCTTTTAACGAAACGCTCTACGACGCGAATAATGTTGTAAAAATGAACACAACCCATGTCAATGCATTTGACTCCCCCGACACGGGACCGATTGGTCAGGTATATGATGGAAAAGTAAGCTACTATAACCGGGCTCTGCCTATAAAAAATAGCCATACACCTTTTGATATCAGTTCATTAGATATTCTTCCGAAAGTCGAGATTGTCTATATGTACGTGGATGCTTCTGCCACTCTAATAACAGCACTCTTAAATGATAGAACAGATGGTCTGATCATCGCAGGTTCTGGAAATGGCTCCTTTAACAAAGCTATTCTTCAGGCAGTAGAAGAAGGGGTTAAAAAAGGAAAATTGATCGTTCGTTCCTCAAGAGTTGTTTCAGGTCGGGTGACCCCTTCTCAGGTATTCAATGATGAGGTACTCGGAACTATTGCATCTAATAACCTGAACCCCCAAAAAGCACGAATTCTGTTGATGCTAGCTCTTACTGTTTCAAAAGAGAGAAACACAATCCATGAAATCTTTCAAAATTATTGATTGCCTAAATCCAGAATACTTGGCAGATCTAAAGAATCCAATCCCATTTTGGCCCAGAATAGCATATGGCCAAGCGTAATTTGTGTTCAACGGAACCCCACAAATAAACTGGTGTAAACTTCGCCGGAGAGGAAACCCGATCAAAGTTCTTGTTTTTGATGACCTAAATCATAGTAAGATAAAACTGAACCTATTACTTTTCGTCCCGAAGTGAATGATTTTTAACGTATTGAATTTTTAATGCCATGAAACCCGAAACTCAAAACTTACCCCCTGCAGCATCTGAATATATTCAAGAGCAATTCAGGGAAGACTTTCTGTTTGAAGTGACAGAGGTGAGAAAAATAAATGGAGAACAGCATTATTTCGTTGAAGTAGCCAAGGATGGAATGATTCATTTACTTCATTTCAACGAGAAGGGAAAGGTTGTTATTGACAAACTCGAAAATCCATTCCGCCCGAACTTGCATGAGGAGCCGCCTTTTGATGAAATACCAGAGTAAGTTGAATCTGGTCTATTAATCGTGTCTGACGGCTATCTAAAACGAAGAATTAGCTGGTGGATAAACTTCATTTTCTTGATTACTGCTCCATTAATCACAAATGGATAGGCATCAGGTATTCCCATAGAGCGATTTAGACTGTTCATAGCAAAGGATATTGGGAGCCAAGCTCTGAAAATTCGATTAAAATCAGGGGTTTTATACGGATCAAAATCAATTTTACCCCGCAGTGAAGATTCATCTAATATTGGGTTCACCGAAATTCCAAACGAAAAGGAAGTCTCTGCCATATCCATAATATGCAGGTAATGCGCCCATGTTTCCGCCCAATCTTCCCATGGGTGTGCGGTGGAATACTGACTGATGTAATTGTCTTTCCAATCAGATTGATTTTTTGACTGATAATAAGTTTTTAGCGATTGGCCGTAATCCAAACGCTCATCTCCAAAAATATCCCTGAATTCCTGCAAAGTATTTGGGTGAATCGCCACCAACCTATCCCAATAGTAGTGCCCTACTTCATGTCTGAAATGGCCGATCAGTGTTCGGTAAGGTTCTGATAACTGGGTCTTCATCATTTCGAGATGAACAGAATCCGCCTCATCCAACAAGATGGTAATGACGCCACTCGCATGACCCGTCATCCGGTTGTGGCTGGAGTTTCGCGAAAGAAAATCAAAACAAACCCCTTGATTTCTATCTCTCAGTTTACTGATATAGGGAAGATTTAAACTCTCCAATTGGAAGATCAACCTGTGTTTTGCCACTTCCAATTTCCTCCATTTCTGGAAATTCTTACGATCTGACAAATTTGGAATCGTTCTGTTGAGCACACAAGCAGGACAAAATTGCTCTTCTTTTTCAATAGGGATCAACCAGTTACAAACACCTAACTCCCTGTTTTTACAATAACGGAATACCCTTCCATCCTTATCCGAAACTAAGGTTGAAGCCAAAGCATCAAAGGTCAGCATCTTCTGATCAATTATCGAATACCCCGCTAAATGTCCGCACTTTTCACAGCTGTGATTTTCAAAAAAAAGCGAATGAGAACAATTATCACATTCAAAAATTCTCATGGGGAATAATTCTTAATTGGAAAAAATTAAAGATAAGAACTATCCTCCAAAACGGTTGACAAAAACTCCTTTATAAGATACTTGAGATGGTAAAATTGAATCAGGTACCCATAATTATTGACTCTGCAAGACCTCTAAAGAATTAAAGGAAAAAGCCCGATTCCATCCCAGAACCAGGCTTTTTCATTCTTAATTCTTCATTTTATATTCATCATTTATTAACAGGTTTTTCCCGCTGGATTTCCAGCATATCTACCGGAGGAGGAGTATTATCTCCCATCAAATGCTGGACAAAGTAGTCGCCCATTTTCCAGAAAAAGTACTCAACCATGTCGCCGTATCCATGTCGCTGTCCCGGCAAAATCACCATATCAAATCGCTTGTTTGCTTTGATCAAAGCATTCGCCATGCGGATGGTATTGGCAGGATGCACGTTGTTATCGACATCTCCGTGAGATAGCATGAGATGCCCTTTCAGATTTTTTGCCAGTTCAGGATTCTTCTCGATTTGGTAAACGAACGTTGTATCCCCTTTCGCAGAAATCTGCTCATCTACTCCATGATGCTTTTCTGACCACCAGCGATTGTATATATTATTCTCATGA
>JBKJKX010000018.1:0-3183 GCA_046597285.1 Algoriphagus sp.
TTGATCCGACAAAATCCGCTGAAGTAAGGGAGCAGCATTCATCAGCCCGAAACCCATTTCCTTCGAAAGTGGGACGAGTTCTGTGTTGATTTCGTCTTCCAGCAAATTGTAATGCGCCCAGGAAAGAACCGTATCTGGATTAGTAAGCCTGGCGATTTCAGCGAGGTACCGGACCGACAAACCTGTAATTCCCCAAAATCTGGCTTTGCCGGACTCGATGATTTTGTAGATAGCAGGAATGGCTTCGTTTAGAACCTGGGATTTTTCGACAAACTCGATATCATGGAGCTGTATCAAATTCACATGATCAGTCTTAAGGCGAAGGAGGGATTCGTCGATGCTTTTCAAAATCCGGTCGTAGGAAAAATCAAACTCCTGCAATCCGTATCTCCCACATTTAGTAGCAAGAAAAACCTGATCCCGCTTGCCTTCAAGCGCTTTTCCCAGACGAGTTTCTGCGAGGGTCAACCCATAAAATGGGGCCACATCAAAGAAATTAACGCCGTGATCAAGGGCATAATGTACTCCACGGATTCCGTCTTGCTCATCAGAAACTTCGAAAACATCTCCCATGGGCGAGGCTCCAAAACCGAGGATTGAAACTTTTTCTTTGGTCTTGCCTAATCTGTGGTATTCCATTGGTTAAAAAGGGTGGGTCTGGGTAGAGGTTAGTAACTTAAAACCAATATAGGGAGAATTTCTATTGGCTGAATCCTGCGGAAACCTGGTTTAGGCGATGGAGTAATTGTGACCCGAAAGATTACTCCATCCCTTCCAAAATCGCCAAAACCAATCGGGCTGAATTCTCAGAAGCCGGTCCGACAAACTGGTTGAAGTTCAATCGGGCATTGTTATTGGCATTATCGCTGCAACTGCGGATGACGATAAAAGGAATCCCCAGTGTCCGGCAAATATGCGCGACTGCAGCGCCTTCCATCTCGGTGGCCAGTGCATCAAACTCAGTATAAAGCCAATTCGCTTTTTCATTGCTGCTCACAAAAATATCCCCGGTAGCAATCACTCCGGAAAAGACTTTGGGTTGGCGGTTAGCGATCAGTAAAAACTCCACCCGCTTTGCCGCCTCCTGACTGATCTCTACCAATCGGGCATCCGAAACCACATACAATTCCTCATGCAAACCACCGGAAAGTTTGCGGAAAGGCGAAACTGCAAATCCCAGGGAATCAACTTTCCCGAAGTCGTATTGAACAAGTTTCTCCCCGATCACCAGGTCGCCGGGCAATGCCTCCGGGTCCAGTCCTCCTGCCACTCCGGTAAAAATCAAGGCGCTGAGTTTGAAGTTTTGCGTGAGAATCGCCGTGCTGTAAGCTGAATTAACTTTTCCCACACCGGCTTTCAGAATCACAACTTTTTTGCTTTTTAGTTTCCCTTTGTGAAACTCAATTCCTCCTTTGGTCACCTTCCTGCTTCTCCCCATGGAGTCAACAAGGATGGCTATTTCCTGGTCCAAAGCACCCATTATTGCGATACTTTGCGCAGCAAGACCCAGAGAAAATGAACAGAATAGAAGTACTAACAAAAACTTTATTAAAGCCATAAGAATACTAGAGAGAGAATAGTGATAACGATCAGAATTGGATTGATTTCAGTTTTTCTACCGGAAAGAAGCTTCAGCACTGTCCAGCTGATAAATCCAAATGAGATCCCAATCGAAAGACTATACGTGAACGGAATCAGTACTAGCGTGAGGAAAGATGGAATTGCTTCATCGGGTTTAGCCCAGTTGATTTTGGTGAGTGGGAGGATCATAAACGATCCCACCAGAACCAAGGCGATCGAACTTGCTATCGAAGGAATGACCGAAAGCACGGGCGAGAAAAACAGAAAAGGCAGAAAAAGCAATCCCGCCGTCACTGCTGTCGCACCGGTACGCCCACCTTCCTCGATACCAACAGCTGATTCAATGTAGGCTGTTCCAGAACTGCTGCCTACCAAGCCGGCGAAAAGCGTGGCAAGTGAATCCGTCAAAAGCGACTTTCGCATATTTCGTGGACTTCCGTCGGGATCTTTCAGCCCGGATGCTTCTGCGAGCCCGACAAAAGTTGAGATCCCGTCAAACAGGATGGTGAATGTAAACACGAAAATTACCGGCAAGTAGGCATATTTTAGCGATCCCAAAATATCGGCCTGTAACACCAAACTGAAATCCGGCCAGGCAAAAAACCCTGTAAAATTCACCAAAGTCGGCACTCCAAAATTGACCGCTGAAGCATCTCCCCAAAATCTTCCAATTGGCCAAGCTAAGGCGGTGGTAACGAGAATTCCGTAGATAATCGCCCCGGAAACTTTTCGGCTAATCAGCACTCCAGTTAGCAAAAGTCCGGCAAGAAATGTCAGACTGATCGGGTCTTTAAAAGGTGCCATGCTGACCAAAGTGGCGGGGTTGTCAACGATAAAATGGGCGTTTTGAAATCCGATAAAACAGATGAATAGCCCGATCCCGGCAGAAACCGCGTGTCGAATTGCGGGAGGAATCGCTTGAATGATTTTCTCCCGGGTCTTGAAAAATGAAAGCAAAAGAAAAATTACTCCCGACCAGAATACCGCACCAAGCGCTTCCTGATAAGTCAACCCGAAACCCATCACCGCGGTATAAGTAAAAAAGGCATTGATGCCCATGCCCGGAGCGACGACAATCGGGTTTTTAGCATAAAGACCCATCATCAAACTTCCAAAGCAAGAAACCAGAATCGTCGCTGTCAGAACACCCGAAAAAGGCATTCCTGCAGCGGATAGAATTGCGGGATTGACAATGATGATGTAAAAGGTGGCAAGGAAAGTACTAATCCCTGCCAGAATCTCTGTTTTGAGCTGCGGCTTATCGGTGTTCATCGGGGCTCAAAATAGGGAATAAACGGCCAGCAATAAAAGAAAAATAGAGCCTGGATCGATCCAAATTGACCAGAATGTAGTATTTACGAGAACAATATAATTTGCTGACCTTTGCAGCTAAAGTTAAATTAAATCAATTGGGATTAGCGGTATGAATCTATTACCTACCTGAACCGTTACCCAACATGAATAACCCTCATTGTTTATGAAAAAGAAGTGGATCATCGGTTTAGGAGTTTTTGTTTTTTTGATTATTTCATTGGTCTCCCTTCCCTTTATTTTCAAAGGAAAAATCCTTGCGCGGATAGACATGGAAATAGCAGAATCTGT
>JBKJKX010000037.1:0-15260 GCA_046597285.1 Algoriphagus sp.
CCCAAATCGATTAAATCAAACTCACGTATTTCAAGACCCCAATCCGAATTGATCTCGGGATTGATCACAAAAACCGGTTTAAAGGATTTATCCAGAGGAACTTTTGATTGGAAGAAATTTCCCAACCCTCCTTTTTTAAGTCCCAGTTCTCCTTGAACTCTTACAGGAATCGTGATTTCGATCTGTTGATCATTCAGACTTCTCCACGATGCGGCTCCATTTCTGGTAAAAGTCAAATCTCCCAGAATCCCATTTCCCATATCCATTCCTTTTTCTTCCAAGAGAGTTCTGGGGATTTGCTGGTTGAGAAGATTGTCCAATGTCTGTTTTGGAATGGTAAGAGGCACATTTGCTGTCGAATAGGAAACCGGTGCAGACATCGGCGGAGGTACAGCGGCCGGATTCAAACTTTTGCATGAGGAAACAAGAAAGAGAGCAATAAGAATGACAATTTGATATTTTTTCAAGTCTCGGTGGAAATGTATTTTCATCATTTGATAGGAATCGTTGCAAAGGGAACTTATTTGTCCCCAGATCTATTGCCCTAAAGGTAAAAAATCTCAAAAATGAATTGGAATAAACTTATTCAGGCATCCCAAATTGAAGAAATCAAAAGCATGAGTGAAGACAGGCCGGTTTTGATATTCAAGCATAGTACCAGATGCTCCATCAGCAGCATGTCGTTGGATCGAGTGCGTCGCAACTGGAAGGTTGGGGACGACGAGAAGGTGGCCGTCTTTTTTCTGGATTTGATTGCTGATCGGGATATTTCCGATCTAGTCGCAAGAGAATTTGGAGTGGCTCATGAATCTCCTCAGGTAATCCTGATCAAAAACAGAACTGCCGTCTACGACACTAGCCACTATGGAATTTCTTATCCGGAGATCATGTCAATGATTTAATTCTAAATCAGTAACAGACCACTTATCCGGTCCTTTATCCATTCTAATTTTACGTTAGATTGGAGATAAACCTTTGCTTTAGAGATCAGTCAAAGAAATTGAAATTTGCACTGATATGAAAAAGCTCTACCCTGTTTTAACTTTGTTTTTTTCTTTTTTCCTGGTTTTTTCTGTTTACGGACAGAGGCCAGCTGGTGAGGCTAGGTCCGAGCGGAAATTTACCGGAATCATACTGGATGGCGTCGCCAAGACTCCGATGATTGGTGCAAATGTGCTTATCAAAACTGTCACAGACTCACTCTTGGTTGGAACCGTGACAGATGAAGAGGGGAAATTTGAAGTTGTTCGCCCATCTATTCCCTCGGTAAAAATTGAGATAAAATTTATTGGCTATCAAACTATTACCAGAATTCACGAAATTCGTGAGCCAGTTGCGCTTGGTGAATTCATCCTTTTAGAAGACCCCAAATTGCTCGGTGAAGTAGTGATAGAAGGTCAGTCTCCGGTGGGAGAAATGAAAGGCGATACGACTTCATTCAATGCCAGTGCTTTTAAAACCCAGGAAAATGCTCAGGCAGAAGATTTGATCCGCAAACTTCCCGGTGTGACTTTTCAGAATGGCCAGGTTCAAGCTCAGGGAGAGCAGGTTCAAAAGATATTGGTTGATGGTCGTGAATTCTTCGGTTCCGACCCAAGCATTGCGCTTCGAAATCTTCCGGCTGACGCAATTGATCGGGTAGAAGTATTGGATCAACGCTCTGATCAAAGCCGATTGACAGGTTTTGATGACGGTAATTACACCAAAACGATCAACATTATCCTGAAAGAAAACAGTAAGAACGGCCAATTCGGAAGAGCCTATGCCGGATATGGAACGGACGATCGCTACTCCGCAGGTGGAAGTATCAACTTGTTTAAGGGCGACCAGAAAATCTCGATTTTGGGTCTTTTCAATAACATCAACCAACAAAACTTCTCAAGTCAGGATCTTGCCGGAGTAACCGCGAATGCAAGCGCAGGAGGTGGCGGACGACCCGGAGGTGGCGGCAATCGTTTTGGAGGAGGAGGCAATAATAATTTCTTCGTGGGTAACACAGGAGGAATCACCGATACCAATGCACTAGGATTGAACTACAGTGACAAATGGGGTAAGAAAGTTAATTTTTCAGGAAGCTACTTCTTCAACAATACAGCAAATACGCTTCAGCAAATCACCAATCGTGAGACAGTCATCAATGAATCTATCAGTCAGATCTACCAGGAAAATCTGACCAATACATCGGATAATTCGAATCATCGAGTGAATGCACGGATTGAGGCTGATTTGAATGCTAAAAACTCCCTTATTATCACTCCCGCTATTTCGTTTCAGACCAACAACACCTTCGGAGACCGAGATGCCTTGACTTTGGCAAGTTCCGGTGATTCTCTGAGTGCTTTGAGATCTATTTCGAATGCAGAGACCGAGTCTTACACGATTTCAAATAATCTTACTTACCGGTACAAATTTGAAAAGAAGGGAAGGACACTTTCTACAGACGTATTTACTGCCTGGACCAAGCGGGACCAATTCTCAGATCTTTTGGCAGCAAGTATCGATTACAAAAGAGACAGATTGGATACAACCATTCAGGAAACTGACGCTCTTTCGGATGGATTTAATTATCGGGTTAATCTGACGTGGACAGAACCATTAGGGGAAAAATCGATTGGAACATTCGGCTATCAGGTTGGAAATAACCAGACTTCCTCCGATCAGAAAGTCTATGTCCTAGGGGAGACTCCCGGGTTATTCGAACTTGACTCTGCCTTGAGTAATGAGTTTGACAATAAATTCATCACCCACCTATTGAGATCCGGATATGCTTATAACAATGCCGGATGGAATCTGAATTTTAACCTGGATTATCAAAATTCCCGATTAGACAATGAAGCGTTTTTCCCAACGGAAGGCGTCTTTGTCAGGGACTTCAACAATATCCTTCCAAGTGCGAATGTCAATTATCGCAATACAGAATCAGGACTCAGCTATCGATTCAGATATCGCACAGATACGGATGAACCAAGTGTGAGAGAATTGCAAAATGTGGTGAACAACTCAAATCCTCTGAACCTGAGTGTGGGTAATCCGAAGTTGGGGCAAAGCTTTAACCACAACATTTTCGCAAATGTGAGCAAAGTAAATCTAGAGAAATCCAGAACCCTTTTTCTCTTCATGAACTATTCTGCAACCTCCAACTACATTGGAAGCAACACCTTTATCACAGCTCAGGATACCTTGATTAACGATGAAATTCTGCTCCGTCCCGGAGGACAAATCTCTCAGCCGATCAACTTGGACGGAAACTTCCGGACCACCTTTTTCCTGACTTACGGAGCACCGATCAAGGGGATCAAAACCAACTTCAATTTGAACACCCGAGTAAATTTCAACCGGATTCCAGGGATCGTTAACGGGGAGAAAAATCTGAATGACAACCTCGCTTTAAGTCAGGGGCTTACTTTCACTAGTAACGTAAGTAAAAACTTTGATTTTACACTCAGCAGCACCGGTACCTACAACATCGTGAACAGTAGTTTGCAAACCACTCAAGACAATAACTACTACTATCAGGAATCTAATGTGAGACTTTATTTTTCTCCAAATAATGGCAAGCTATTCATCGGAAATAACTTGAATCACACCTTGTACACTGGACTTACTGAAGGTTTCAATCAGAATTTCTGGCTTTGGAATATTGAAGGAGGATATCGATTTGCTAAAAACAACAAGGCCGAATTAAAGGTGGTGATTTTTGATTTGCTGAATGAAAACAACAGCATAAGCAGAACCATATCAGATGTCTCAGTGACGGATGTTTTCACCAACGTTTTGACTCGATATGCGATGCTGACCTTCACCTACATCATTGGCAACTTCAAGCAACCTGAGCCAACTCCTAATCAGCCTTGGCAGCAATCCAGACCTCCGGGAGGAAGAACTTGGTAAGTCAGAAATAGGAAGTCTGAAATCTGAAAAACAAAAAGAGCTGGCCTTTTTGGGGCCAGCTCTTTTACATTTTAATAGCTATGGTCTGTTGACTTATATGCTATGGATTTTATTACATTTTAGGTAGAACGACCGTGTCTACAGAGTGGATCACACCGTTTGACTGGAATACATCAGCGATAGTCACTTTTGACTTTCCACCATTTGCATCTGTGATGTAAAGGTCTTTGCCTTGCATCCAAGCAGTAAGAGTTCCACCTTGAACTGTCGTAAGAGTAGCTTTTCCATTTCCTTTTTTGATCGCTTCAGCGATCTCTTTTGAACCCATTTTACCAGCTACTACATGGTAAGTCAATACAGCCTGTAATTGTGCTTTGTTCTCAGGCTTCAAAAGTGTTTCCACTGTTCCTGCAGGTAGCTTTGCGAAAGCTGCGTTATCAGGAGCAAATACGGTGAAAGGTCCTTTAGACTGAAGTGTTTCCACCAAACCTGCTGCTTTTACAGCTGCGACTAACGTCGTGTGATCAGCAGAATTTACTGCATTTTCCACGATGTTTTTGGATGGGTACATCGGTGCGCCACCGACTTCTACTGTTTTTTCCATTTGAGCAAAAGCTACGTTTGCTGACAAGAATGCGAAGGCTGCGAAAGCCATTTTGAAGAAATTGTTAATGTTCATGGTTTTGTTGTTTTTGTATTTGGAGGGAGATACGAGGAGGTTTAGAAGACTGGATTTAGGGAGATTGATTTTTTTTAAATCGTCCGTCCCGCTTGGAGTTTATCCAATTCCAGGGTTGATTCTTATCCAGAGGACAAATCTTTTGGATAATGATTCGCTCCTCCCTTTCGAGAATAATTTTAAAATATGCGACTTTAAAATTTTCCGGATTCCTGAGCGGATGCATTAAGCTTCTCCATTTTTACCCAAAAAACCTCAAAACTCTTAGCTTTGCGTTTCGAATAATTTCCATCTCATGTATCAGGAGAAAATAGAAGCAATCAAAGCTTCCATCGCAGCAGCAGACGCCAACACCCCAGACCAACTCGAAGCTTACCGAATGGAGTTTATCTCCAAGAAAAGCATTGTAGGGGAGCTTTTTGCGGCCATGGGCCAAATCCCAAATGAGGAGAAAAAGGCATATGGCCTGGTTGTAAACAGCGTGAAGCAACTCGCGGAAGAGAAGTTTCAGGAGCTGATCGAGAAAGTAGCCCAAACTAATAAAAAGTCAAAGTCAGCTGGAATCGACCTCACCCTTCCTCCCGGCAACCAAAGTTTAGGAGCGATCCACCCGCTTACAGCTACTCGTCAGCGCATCATAGAGATCTTTGAGCGGATCGGTTTCAACCTTTCCGAAGGTCCTGAAATCGAAGATGACTGGCATAACTTCACCGCATTGAATTTTCCGAAAAACCATCCGGCGAGGGAAATGCAAGATACCTTCTTCATCGAGAAGAATCCGGATATCGCACTTCGTACGCATACCTCATCCGTGCAGGTTCGTGTGATGGAAAATCAAAAACCACCGATCCGAACCCTTTCCCCGGGAAGAGTTTACAGAAATGAAGCGATCTCAGCGCGTGCACATTGCATCTTTCACCAAGTCGAAGGACTGTATGTTGATGAAAATGTTGGCTTTGCGGATTTGAAAAATACGCTGTACCATTTTGCAAAAGAGATGTTTGGAAAGGAAACAAAAGTTCGGTTTCGTCCTTCATTCTTCCCGTTTACCGAGCCGAGCGCAGAGATTGATATTTCGTGCCTGATCTGTGGAGGCAAAGGCTGCAATGTCTGTAAAGGCAGCGGTTGGGTAGAGATCGGAGGTTCAGGAATGGTCGATCCAAATGTCTTGGAAAACTGCGGAATCGATTCGAAAAAATATACCGGATTTGCCTTTGGAATGGGAATCGAGCGGATCGCTATGCTGAAATATCAGATCAAGGATTTGAGATTGTTTACAGAAAATGATGTCCGATTCCTGAAGCAATTCACACCCTTCCTATAAGTCAGAAGTATGAAGTGTGAAATCAGAAATCTTAAATCTAAAATCATCCCTAAAAAAGCCCGATTTAGGTCGGGATTTTTAAGTTTTTCATCCTTCATCTTTCATCCTTCACACTTTATTCTAAGCCTTTGTCTCTCATCTTTTTAAACTCATCAAATCTTCTAAAGATAGCGACTGTAAATCCGGTGAGCATGATGATCGTCCCTATCCATAGCACGTTGATGTAGGGCTTCACGATCGCTTTCATCACCACGTAGTCTTTCTGGTACTGATTGACTTTGAAGACGAACTTGTTTTGCTCGGGAAGGATATTTTCCAGACTGATTTTTAAGCCAAGTTCCTCATCTATCACAGGCAACTTTCCAACTTGATTATTCCGTATGATGAAGGTTGGCTCCATCACTTTCTCTACATCATAATCCAAGATTCTCAGTTTTGCTTTAACCGCCACATCGCCTTCCTGAAGCGTGTATCCTTCTAGTTCCTTCAGCACCTCAGCTCCATCGAAATAGGTCACAAAATCTGCCACATGGAATTGATCCCCGGGCGCAACTTCATAGATTTCATCTTCTTTCCAGTCAGGATCCGAGTGGTCATTCATTGCCGCCACGTAGGTGTATAAGTCCCGATTCAGATAAATCTTGGAATCTGGAGAAGAAATCAATCCTCCCATTCCCTCATTGAATTGAGACATCGGGTTCAAAGAAAACTGCATTACCTCGTTCTGTAAATAATCGATTTTGAAGTAATCATTTTCCTCCAGGACAATATTGACAGTTTCCCCTTTCTTGAAATAATCTTGGAAGTCCTCTAAAGCAATTGCCTCGTTGACAGCTCCTGTGGATTCCAGGATTTTGGCAGGAACATACCCAGGCACTCCAACCACTTTTTTCTGACGACCACGGTAAATAACTGTGTAGTCTTTCATTTGCGTGGGTTTATTGATCCAAAGCAGCACATGCTCTTTGTTCAGTTCATCTTCCCAGCTATTGCTGTAAGTCAGGCCTGACATGTTAATCGAGATTACATCTGAATAGCCGGAGCTGAACATGATTCCAATCAGGACCATTCCCAAACCGATATGTGCCAGCGATCCTCCTGCCAGTTTGAAAGTAGATTTCTTTAAGATTTTAGCCAGAATAACTGAGTTGGCTACAATCGTAAATGTACCCGCCAGAACCACAATGATGTATTTCCAGTCGTACACTTTCCCCAGCACAATGATTGCTGCCGATAATAAAACAGAAATAATGTACGGGGTAAGCAAAGCATCTTTCAACGCCTTTTTATCAATTTTTTGCCACCAGAAAAACTGCCCGACTGCTGTGAGCAAAGATAAAGCTACCGCGAACCAGAGTTGGAACTTGGTGTAAAACTCAATCTGATCAGCGGGAGGAGCCATGTTAGAAATCCCTCCAAAACTCTCAATTAACGCATTATATACTGGAATGGAAGTTGGAAGAATCACCTGGAAAGCCATCAATGCCAACGTAGTCGCACCGATGAAAACCCAAAATTCGCGGGAGTAAACTGAGGCTTCTTTTTCAGAAGTCGGAATATGCTTCCATGCTCTTGCCGTAAGGAAAATCGCGATGAACAGGAAGAAAAGCATGTAAATCAAGAGTTGGCCGGAAAGTCCCAAATCCGTAAATGAGTGAACAGAAGCATCCCCCAACACTCCGGATCTTACTAGAAATGTCGCATATAGCACCAGGATGAAAGTTAGGATTACCAAGACTATGGAAGTCTTGAGGGCCGTTGCACTTTTTTTGAAAGTGATCATCGTGTGGATTGAGGCGACCAGTATCAACCATGGAACGTACACTGCATTTTCCACCGGATCCCAGTTCCAATATCCACCAAAGTTCAGCGTCACATACGCCCAATATGCACCCATGATGATTCCCATTCCAAGGATCATGGCAGAGAAAATCGCCCAAGGCAAAGCTGGACGAATCCACTCAGCATATTTTTTGGTCACCAACCCACCGATCAAAAACGCAAATGGAACCAGTGTGGAAGCATAGCCTAGGAAGAGTGTTGGAGGGTGAATCACCATCCAGATATTTTGCAGAAGCGGATTGAGACCTGTGCCGTCCTCCGGTACAAAGTCTGGATTCATCTGGAAAATAGGTGCTGCCGTCGCATCTCTTAAAAGTATAAATGGCGAGCTTCCCAACTTCAAATCACCAATCACCACACCCATAATCATGGAAACAAGGAAGGCTTGCACCAAAGCAAAAACTACCATGACCGGCGCTTCCCAAAACTTATTTGTTTTGATCAGGATTGCTCCCAACACCACATTCCAGAAAATCCAGAGAATAAATGCTCCCTCCTGACCTTCCCAGAAACTGGAGATCATGTAGTGAACCGGCAGCGCTTTGGAACTGTGTGAATAGGCGTAGAAATATTCAAAGCGGTGATTGTAGATAATCTCAAACAGCGAAATGGCAATCAGTATACTGGAAATGCCATGAATGGAAAAGCTGATTCTGCTGAATCGTCTCCAACTGGCTTTTTCTATTTCGTTTGCTTTGAAATATTGGATGTAAGCGTATGCCGTAACCAAGGCACTTACAAAAGCCACTATCGTCATGAAGTGGCCAAGGTTACCGATAAAGGTATTAATCATGGATTTATTTTTCTATCTCTGCTCAAACTCACATTCCTGCCGCCTGCACGGTGGTTTCCTGATACTTGGATGGGCACTTCATCAGGATTTTATCCGCTACGAAGATTTCATCATTTTTATAGGCACCGATCACCACCACCGATTCTGATCGGGTAAAATCGGCAGGTACAGGTTCGTTGTAAAATACTTCTTGTTCCGTCCCATCATTGTCAACCAAAAGGAAGGTGAAAGAGGTTTTATCTTCTCGGACATGAAGTCCGGTGACTTCCCCGCTTGAATCTTTCTTCAAATGTCCAACTACGTGAATTGCTTTTTCTTCACCATCCTGCTTCATTTCCAAAGCTGTTTCAAAACTTTCGTAGCTGCTTGCATCTCCGATTGAGGTCGTAATGATGACGATGGCAATGGCTATAATTACAAGTCCGATGATATGTCCTTTTTTCATGGTGTATTTAATCAGGAGAGAATGTTTTTTTCAAGTTTGCTGATTTTGCGATCTGTGCTTATCAGGTAAACAGTAATTCCGGCAAAAACGATTGCGATAATGCCAACCAAAACGTAAATTTTTCCATCGGCTCGCATACTATCTGCCATTTCAACAGATTTGTTGGAGTAATCTGATTCAGTTACGGGAATTTTCTCTTGTGCCAAAGCACTCAAACTGAAAATCAACAGGGCTATTGTTACTAATTTTTTCATCAGGAATTTATAATTTGGTCTGCCAGCGTTCTTTCCACTCTACGCATTCTCACTCTTAGCGTTGCAATCCAACTCCCAAAAAGCGTCCATCCAATCACTGCCGGATAGAATACCATCCTGAGTTTAGAATCCATATCGTAAGCATTGAAACCGGGGTTACCACCGTTTCCGGGATGTAAGCTGTCCGTCAATCTTGGAAGTACAAAGATCAAGGGAATAAATGCTGCGAAAGCAAAAATGCTATAAATGGCTCCTATACGGGCTCTTTGCTGTGAATCTGTAAGAGAATTTCTCAAAATCAGATATGCGAAATACATCAGGATCCCGATGGCGGTGGCGTTCTGCTTGGGATCTCCGCTCCAGTAGTCTCCCCAGGTGAATTTGGCCCAAAGCATTCCGGTTATGATCCCCAAAACTCCAAATAGTATGGCTGCATTGGTGAATTCGATAGCAATATCATCGTGTTTCAAATCATTGCTGCGCAAATATTTAATGCTGTAAACAACCGAAATCACCAACATCAGGATCATTCCAAACCACATCGTAACATGGAAATGCAAGGCACGAATCGTCTCATTCAGAATTGGAAGTCGAGGTACATCCATCAGCAAACCCGCAATGAGTGTGTACAGCAGCAGGGCAATTGCAAGAATTTTCCACCAGGATTGGCGCATAGAGTCAATTTGCTTTTTCAAGCGCAAAAATAAGGCATAAGTTCCTCATTTCGGTGGTTTTTCTGATAAAAGGCAGGTTAATCGAGCGTGCTATTTTGGGAAGTAAAAAATCGAAAATGAATAGAGTGGAAAACTAAGTTCAGCAGCACTGAAAGTAGATTTTGATCTGATTGAAAAAGCTATTTAGGGCATCCCCAAATCCGAAATCCGAAATCTACAATCTGAAATCTAATTAAGATTTCCACAAATAGGGAAACAAAATATATCCTGTCACTGCGACAATCGCATTGATTGCCAGCAAAGTCAAAAGCTTATCCACGCTCACACTCCAGTCAAGTCCATCAAGCGCATTTTTAGAGATCCGGATCGCCATCATCAGAATAGGAATGATTACCGGGAAACTCAAAATGGCCATTAAGGTGGCGTTATTTCCAGCTTTCGAAGCGATCCCGCTGACCATCGTCAAACTTGCAGAAAAACCCATTGCACCTAAAACAAGATTCAATAGAAACAAACTCTGATCCTGTACGGGATTCCCCAAAATCACCGAGAAAACTCCATAACCGAGCAAGGCCAAAATCAGCGTCAATCCGGTGTTGTAGATCATTTTTGAAAGAATAATTGCCTCAGGAGAAGCGATCATATAATAATAGAGTTGGCGGCCTTGATGCTCTTGGACAAAGCTTTTTGCTACCGCATTGACAGCTGAAAAAAGTATAATGATCCAGTAAAGCGCGTTCCAGGTGGGGACGGACAGGTTTCCCGTTTTGGCACCAACACTCAAATAGGTGATGAAAACTGCAGAAACCACGTAAAGCAAAATCCCGTTCAGCGCATACTTCTGTCGCCATTCCAGGGTCATTTCTTTATGAATTAAGACAGAGATTTCTTTCCACATTGGACAAAGTTAATTGATTTGGAATTCGAACCAGAAATATATGATTTAAGATGTATGACATAGGATTTATGAAAAATCATACATCGACAATCACATGTCTTAAATCCAAACTGCCAATTTGGCACCAGTTTCAACACTGGAACAGCCATTGATAAGGGATCGGTAAGTAATCATGTTTTCAACTTAACCGATTAATAGCCATGCAGGAAAAAGGTACGATCTCGATCCATACCGAGAACATTTTCCCGATTATCAAGAAATTCCTCTATTCTGACAATGAGATTTTCCTCCGGGAACTTGTCTCCAACTCGGTCGATGCAACTCAGAAAATCAAGAGACTTGCGACATTAGGTCAGTATTCAGGAGAACTAGGAGACATTACGGTCGAAGTAGCTTTCGACGAGAAAAAGAAAACAATCACCGTCTCCGACCGCGGTCTGGGTATGACAGCTGAGGAAATCAAAAAGTACATCAATCAAGTGGCTTTCTCGGGTGCGGAAGAGTTCGTGGAGAAATTCAAGGATGCAAAAGATGCTAACGAAATCATCGGAAAGTTCGGTCTTGGCTTTTATTCGGCTTTTATGGTCGCGGACAAAGTGGAAATCAGCACACTTTCTTACCAAGAGGGAGCAGAAGCTGCTAAGTGGACTTGTGACGGTTCAACGTCTTTTGAAATTTCTAAAGGAAAGCGCAAAGACCGTGGAACGGACATTATCCTTCATATCAACAAAGACTCGGAAGAATTTCTCGACAAGTGGAAGCTTCAGGGGATTCTCGACAAATACGCAAAATTCCTCCCGGTACCCATTAAGTTCGGCACCAAGAACGAGAGCGTAGAAGACGGAGTCGATGAAAAAGGCGATAAGAAATGGAATTCCGTGGAAGTGGCCAATATCATCAACACCACTGCACCGATCTGGACCAAATCGCCATCTGATCTGACCGATGAAGATTACCTTAAATTCTATAAGGAGCTTTATCCAATGAGTGAGGATCCGCTATTCTGGATTCACCTGAATGTGGACTATCCGTTCAACCTGACAGGTGTGCTCTATTTCCCGAAAGTGAAAAATGAGTTCGAGCTCCAAAGAAATAAGATTAAACTTTTCAGCCGTCAGGTATTTATTACCGACGAAGTGAAGGACATCGTGCCTGAATTTCTGATGCTGCTTCATGGCGTGATCGACTCTCCGGATATTCCGCTCAACGTGTCCCGAAGCTTCCTGCAAGCGGACAGCAATGTGAAGAAAATCAACAGCTACATCACCAAAAAGGTGGCTGATAAGTTGGGAGAGCTGTACAAAAAAGACAGAAAAGCCTACGAGGAAAAGTGGAATGACATCGGGCTGTTTGTGAAATACGGAATGATCAGTGAAGAGAAATTTTACGAAAAGGGAAAGGACTTCGCTTTGCTGAAAAATACAAACAACGAGTACTTCACCATCGAAGAATATCAGTCCAAAGTGAAGCCGGTGCAAACAGACAAAAACGATCAGACGATCTTCTTGTATGCGACAGATCTGAATAAGCAGGATAGCTTCATCCAGTCTGCCAATAAGAAAGACTATGATGTGCTGGTGATGGATTCGCCGATCGACAGTCACTTCATCCAAAATCTGGAGTCCAAGCTGGAGAAAACTCAACTCAAGCGAGTGGATGCAGATGTGGCTGAAAAGCTGATCCAAAAAGACGATACCTACGCTAACCTTCTTACCGAAGAACAATCCAAGTCTGTGAAAGAAATCTTCGAAAAGGCGATTTCCAGCACCAACTACAGCGTGGTAGTCGAAGGTCTGAGTCCGGAGGAGATGCCGGTGACTATCACGATGGAAGAGTTCATGCGCAGAATGAAAGACATGGCACAGACTGGCGGAGGAGCGATGAGTTTCTACGGTTCACTTCCTGATCACTACAAAGTAGCGATCAACGGCAATCACCCGGTTATCGATAAAGTGCTGAAAGCCGAAACCGAAGAGGAAAAGGCGCGATTGGCGAAGCAGGCTTTTGATCTGGCTTTGCTTTCTCAAGGCTTATTGACAGGCAAAGACCTGACAGCTTTTGTGAAAAGAAGTGTAGAGATGATGTAAAATAGTCTACTACCTTCCAAGGGTTCCAATCCCTTGGAGGGTTTTAATAACAAATCCCCGGCACAGGTCGGGGATTTTTTGTTATTCATTTACGAAAACCAATAATTAATAACTATAAATTAGTTGTTGGTCAACAAAGTGAACATCAGCAAGTTAAAATTTCATTTTACCGAGAGGTTGAAAATAAATAAGCTGAAAATCAGTCGATTAAACTAAAAAATAAATATTTTTTCAACTAAAACTTGACTTTTTGAATGGGGGGGGGTATCTTTAGTTTAAGTTATTAGCGCTGAGGACTTTTAAATTAATTTTGGTTCTATATGGATTATAGTGGGTAAGTGAATTCGGGGATTTAACTAAGCGAGTAATAATTAAAGGTTTTTGGTTTTACGTAGCATATAGCGGGTAGTCGAATTTTAGCTTACCGGCTATGAAATAAATCATATTGATAAAGTTGTTTATGTTACGATATCCTCGGGCTCTTTTTTTTGCAAGCTGTATTTTAGAGTTGATTCCTTCCAGAATTCCGTTGTTGAGATTTGTTTCTGAATAATTGACTAGTCCAGACCAATGCGCTTTCAGGGTTTTTGCTGCTTTGATGAAGGGATAGATTTTTGATTCTTCTGCCAGATCACACCAGTAGGATAAGTAAGCTCCTGCCTCCTGCTTGTTATCGAATGTCCAAAACTCAGCAAATAACTCTTTTAGTCTGTAAGCATTGGCGATACTGGGTAGTAAGGTCAGAATATTATACTTGTCTTCTTTGGCCTTTTCACTCAGGTTGTGATCGTTTTTCAGGAAAGTGTATTTATAGCCTTTCAGCATCGCAAATTCCTTTCTTTCAAGCATTCTGACTTTGTTCATTGCTTCATTGATGATTTGGACTACGTGGAATTTATCGAATGTAATGGAGGCATTCTTAAAGTTGTTCTGGATCCCTGAGATGAAAGAAGGGGACATATCAATACAAGTCTGTTTGATCTGCTCTTTTTTGCATCCTTTTGTTTGTAGGTGTTCACCGATCGCATCAATGGTATCAGCACCTTTGCCGGGTACCGCAAATAGGACCTTTCGCTGATCCATATCCACGGCGACAGTTACATAGTTGTGGCCCTTTTTGGAGGAAGTTTCGTCAATTCCAAGTACGCTTACACTGGATTGATCGTCTGCCTGATGAGCTTTTTCTATCCAATAAGAAAATATATTCCATAACCGCTGTGGATAAACATCCATAATGTTGGCGGCTCTGGTCACAGGCATTTCCGATTCAATTAATAGCATGCTGAAAGCTTCAAAAAGGAGCGTAAATCCACTTCCAGAACGAGCCCAGGGGACTTTGACTGTCTCTGTACCACCTTGATCGGTCTGAATACGGGGGACTCTGGCATGTAAAAAGCACTTATGCTGAAAAAAATTGAGATGCTGCCAAGTTCGTTCTACGGTGTCATGCGTTTTGCCACCGGGAAATTTAAAGCCTTTCTCAAAGTCAAGATAAATATCAATCTGACCTTGAAGCCCATTCTCAGCCTTGATCATGTCAATGTTTTTTACATGCCATGGCTTCTCCAAGCCCAAAGCCATCTCGAATATTTGCTCGCTGTTCATCTAACAAAATTAAAACCTTTTGCTAAATTAGTTAATAGTTACCCACTACAAATCACCAAGAGCCTTAATTTTCTAACTTATATAATTTACAAATGAAAAAAATATCGTTTTTGATAATCTGTTTGACGTCTTTTGTTACCTCCTGTCAAGAATTCCCTTTGCAAGACGTAAACAAAAATTCAATTGAAGATATGAATTTAATTACTAGAGAGATTTTAGATTTTTCTTCATCAAATCTAGGTGATTACCTTTCTAAAGGACAAAATGGAGAACTTTGGTATGATCAAAAATTATTAGCTAGAAACTCGTTCAATCATTTGAATAATAATTTTCTTGATTTTTCAAAATTGGATTTAAATCTTTTGGTCTATCCATTTGAAAGAGTTGATTTGTTAAATAAAGAATTTAATTCTCGTGTATTAAATGAGGATTATGGCACCTTTAATTTAGCTCAGCTGGTATTTGCAGACCAACTTATAGGCAACCTTTTGGCAGTTTACGACCTATCTGAAGTTGGTAGAATTGTAAGAAATTTCAATATTCAGATAACCAATTCTACCTTAATTCAAAGTGAAAAAGATGAATTATTTTTACTTGGATCAAGTGCCTTAAGTGTAGCTAATTTTCTAATGGATGGTGGGCTTGAAATTATAATATGATTATCCGCTACTTTGCCAGTAGGGTTGAATTGACGCTATAACTAGTCTGTCGAACAGCCTTTCGCCAAAATATCTTCTGTTGAGTTTGTAACAAAACTCATTAAGGTAG
>JBKJKX010000155.1:0-63435 GCA_046597285.1 Algoriphagus sp.
GTAGAGCCGCTCTTTTAGTCGCTCATTCATCGTTGGATCACTTAGTAAATCTTCAATTGTCTGTTTATTCTTCATTTTGTGTAAAATTAGCAGACACACTTAATTGAACATTCTCAATTCAGCTTGTGGTGTTCATCATTGGAAAACCTGTTCCTCGTTGTCTAATTTTCAGGAATCAAGAAATACCAATTCCCTAAAAGGAAAAAAGAAACCTCCCAGCTTTCTCCTTCTTTTATTCTCTGGAATCTTTCACCTTAAGCTCTTTATCCTTAATCCCTGTCCTAAACTCATAATCTATTCCTGGGCAAACTTTCAGGATTCTTTCACTTCAAATTTCCACTCTCTTCCCAGTCTCTGCAGATTCCAGAATTGCCTGGACGATTCGGATATCTCTCAAACCTTCCTCACCGGGAACGGGCATTGGTTTATTTCCCATGATTGCCAAAGAATCCATGTCCATTTGGTTGGCTTGCTGCCAAGGAGCTTTGTACGGGAAGTTTATTTCACCCAAAGGACTCTTTCCCTTAATTCCGGAGTAGGCTGAGAAAGGTGCCATTTCGATCGTTCCATTCTCACATTTGATGGTGAGGAAATTCATGTACTCGAAAAAAGAAGTTTTGATATTTGCCATCACACCTCCAGGGAATTCGAGTTGTGCCTCCACTATTTCTCCAAGACCATTTTTATAAATCTCAGGCCTTTCAGCCCAAAGTTTTGCAGATTTAATAGCAATTGGCTCCATTCCTGTCCCCAATCGCGCACCTTGTATGGCATAGATTCCCATGTCAAACATTACTCCTCCACCCATTTCGCGCTTTTGCTTCCAATGGTCAGTTTCCTCTTCCCTATATCCTGCAGCACAATCAACTTGGAGTACTTTTCCAAGAGATCCATCTTTCACAATCTTTTGAAAAGCCTGCGTATTTGGTTCGTGCTGGCATCGATAGCCGATCGAAAGAGAAACGTTATTGGCTTTGCAGGCATCGATCATGGATTGGCATTCCTCGACCGTCATCGCCATCGGTTTCTCGCACCAAACGTGTTTTCCAGCTTTTGCAGCACGGATCGTGTACTCAGCATGCATGGATGGCGGCAGCACAACATACACGACATCGATATCCGGATTCTCCGCAATGGTGTCGAAGTTTTCGTAGTTATAGACATTCTTTGCTGGAATGTCATATTTAGATTTCCAGGTTTCCGCTTTATTTGGATCACCGGACACTATTCCTGCCAGGTAGCAATTTGAAGTTTGCTGAAGAGCTGGAGCAAGGAAATCCGTATTGTAACTGGTAAGTCCAACGAAGGCAATAGCGAGTTTATCTCCTTTCGGAAAATTCTTCATCAAATTAAGGTTTAGAGGGTATTCAACAGACGTCAATTTAATAGTTTTGGTCTGCGGTGCAAAAAGAATTGTTGATGCCGGAGCGAAGGCGTAATGATTTCAGATTTGGGATTTATTCAGAAATCTCTAATGCCGTTCTACTAGCGCGCGCGTTTCGCGCGTGACCTACTTATTTCCCGGATTTGACGGCTGACAACTGCTTGTCTGAAGCAGGTCTCAATGCCTTAAACTGTTAACTTGAAATTTCAGACTTCAGCTTTCATATTTCAAATTTCCCAAGCGTTTCTCTGCTAAAAGTATTTGCCAAAATCAACTTTTTGGAACTTAAAGAACCTGAGTATATATTGTTAGTATATACCAATATAAGTATGAAAACGCTTTCTCTTAAGCTCGACGAAAACATCTTTGCCGAAACGGAAGAAATTCTGAAGGATAAAAAAGTGGCCAGAAACAGATACATCAACGAGGCACTGGAGTTTTACAACAAATTTCAAAAACGAAAAAAACTGGCTGCTGAATTCCAAAAGGCGTCCGGACTCGCCAGAGAAAGTCCGCTCGAACTGATAGCTGAATTTGACTCCTTGATCGATAATGAGGCAGTTTGAAATATGGCTGGCAAATCTAAATCCTTCTCGCGGGACCGAACCCGGAAAAATCAGGCCGGTAGTTGTCATTCAAACCAACCTGCTTAATCAGACGGATCATCCTTCAACCCTCTTTTTACCGATTTCTTCTCATTTAACTCCGGAAGAAAACATCCTCAGAGTTCGGCTTTCAATAGGAAAAAACGGTTTGGATAAAGACTCTGAAATTCTGATCGATCAAATCCGAGCTCTTGACAATCGCAGATTTCTAGAAAAACTAGGCACGCTTGAAGGAAAGGAAATTGCAGAACTAAGAATAAAATTGAAAGCAATCTTTGATTTCTAAGAAGTATTAAAAAGTCTAAATTAGATTATTAAGGCTCTCATTTCTGAGGCGAAATCAATCTTTTCCTCAGGGTAACTCTGAGAAATCTCTATAGCAATCTGTGGTAGAATAGCCCGAAAGTTTATTTCGATATTGACCTCAAAAAATCAATCAATTCCCACAATTCATCGAATTTGTATTCTCCATTTACCACCACTGAAAACGGATTTTCATCCACCTGAATCTTCCAATCAGAACCTGAAACTTCGGCTTTCTCCAGTGCTTTTCTTACCCAAAAAACCAACTCGGAAGGACCTGAAATATCAAGTTTTAGATCGGAAACGCTGGCTTCAATTTTCCCTCTTTCCAGACTAAACCGGAATTTATCCCCCGGTAAAAGTTGGTTGATCTGACCGGAAATCACCAAATCCTCGGGTAATCCGGAGATCAGCGGAGTCCCACAATTCAGCAACCAAAACTGATCTGCAGTCTCCAGCGCAATCTCTAAATCATGGGTCACGACCAGGATCGCTTTTTCTTGAGTTTTGGCTATATCCCGCAAAAGCTGCATGATTTCAAATCGATTTACCAGATCCAGATGAGCAGTAGGTTCATCCAGAATCATACTCTTTCCGTCCTGTGCCAAAGCCCGGGCAATCATCGCTTTTTGGCGCTGACCATCGCTGATTTCAGCTAATCGCTCCTCTTTCAAATACTGAATCTTGGTGGCAGAAAGCGCCTTTTCTACGGCTTCCAAATCAGAATTTTCCAGTTTGCCCGTCCAGCCGGTATGAGGAATTCTCCCCAAGGCCACCAACTGACCAACCGTCATATTTCCCGGCAAAAAAGGCTCGGTTAAAACCACAGATAGTTTTTTCGCCAGATCAGGATGCGTGTAAGTTTGGATGGGTCGTCCGTCCAGAATCAAGTCCCCAGCCCACGGCTTCAATTGTCCCAAAATCGCTTTGATCAGCGTTGATTTTCCCACTCCGTTCGGGCCCAAAAGGCACGTGAGTTGACCCGGAAAAAGCTGGAAATTCAACCCGCTCAGAATCTCCTTGCGGACTTTGCCTTTTGCGTAGCCAAGGCTGAGATCTTTTCCGATGATTGCTGGATTTACCATGGTTTAAAATTCCTTGCTGAAGTTTTTGCGAAGCACTAATCCAATCACGACCGGAGCACCGATCAGAGATGTAACTGCATTGATCGGGAGGGTTTGAGCCGATCCGGGAAGCTGTCCCATTGCATCGCAAAGCAGGAGCAAAACCGCACCGATCAATGCCGAAGCAGGGAACAGAATCCGGTGGTCGGCTGTCTTCCATACCATTCTTGCAAGATGCGGAACCGCAATTCCAATGAATGCAATCGGTCCGCAAAATGCCGTAATACTACCGGCCAAAAGTCCTGTACTCAAGATCATCAGCCAGCGAAGTCGGTTGGGATTGATCCCCATGCTTTGCGCATAGCTTTCCCCCAGGAGCATGGCATTGTAAGATTTCACCGAGAAAATCATCGGGATAATTCCCAGCAAAAGAACCAGTCCAAGCACTCCAACCTGTGTCCAACCCAAACCTCCGAGACTTCCCATTGACCAGACTGTAAAAAGCTTCAAAGCCTCTGCGCCGGAGAAATAGGAAAGAACTGAAACGATCGCAGAAACAGCAGAACCGAACATCAATCCTATGATCAAAAGCGTCATACTATCCCGCACCCTCCAGGCTACCAAACTCACCAAAATCAACACCAATCCTGCTCCCAAGGTCCCGGCAAAAACAATCGCCCAGGGGTTGATTCCAACTCCTGATGCTGCGAAACCGAATGCTGAACCCGCCAGCATCAGAATCGCAACTCCAAGTCCAGCACCCGAACTGATGCCCAGCACAAAAGGTCCGGCGAGTGGATTTCTGAAAAAAGTCTGCATCTGAAGTCCACTCAGACTCAATCCAATTCCTGCGAAAATTGCCACCAAAGCTTTGGGAAGTCGGTAATTCAAAATGATTTGCTCACGGGAAGCTTTATCCCAGTTTCCATTGAAGATCCCATCCAGGATTTCTCCGGGCGGAATGCGGACAGATCCTAGGCTGACATTGACCAAAAAGCTCAAAATCAACAGAATCAATCCTGCAAAAAGGAAAACGAGGGAGCTATTTTTTTTCATCGAGTTGCCGGTAAAAATACAACTCGTAGCCTTGAAGCAAGTTGGGATGAAGAATTTTGATCAGGTCCTTCAGAATCAGATCCGGCCTCATATAGCCCAACTCGAAATATTCAAGCCCTCCTTTCGGTCCGGTTTTCAAGGTGTAAGTAAAAACTTTTCCGGTCTTAAAAGGCTGGAAAGCCTTATACCTCGGTTCGGCTTTTCCCATGTATTCCAAGTCAGCAAAATCTGCCGATCCAATCCAGAAATCAGTTTCCAAGGCATTTTCCAGCACAAACTCATAATTCAATTGCAAACTTCCGGTACCAGGCTGATCCCCGAAAATGTATCGTCCACCTGCGTTCTCTAAGATTTGAGCCCCCCAACTTTCGCTGGCAGGCGCATACCAAATATCCTGATACATCACTCCGCTGAGAACGGTTGGTCTTGCCGTTGCAGGAAGGTTTGCAATCAGTTTTTCTGCTTCCAGATACTCCTTCTCAATGGTTTCAAAAACTGCAACTGATTCTTCGTATTTACCCAAAATCACTCCTGTAAACTTGATCCATTCCGCTCTTCCGAGTGGATGTTGCTCCACATATTCTCCATTGATCAGCGCCGACACACCAGCCTGAGCCAACAAATCCATGTACCGCAAATCTTCCCCCAAGGTGGAAATCATGATCAAATCAGGTTCCAGATCAATGACCATTTCTGTATTGGCAGAAGGACCGGAACCCAAGTCTTTCACTTTCCCAGAGTTAATTTGCTCCCAAGCTTTTGCGGAAGAAATCAGATCTACCTGCGGAAAGCCAATCAATTTTTCAGTGAAATTAAGCAAGTCCAGATGAGGAACCTGAGTGGTGGATGTCAGGATGATTTTTTCCACCGGAAGCTGAATAATTGCATTGAATTCTCCCGAGGGTTTTTCAGCATTCTCTTCCAAAACCAGGTAGCGAAAAGTCTGATCAGAACCAGTCCAGGGCTGAGTCACTTCGATCTCCCAAAAATCTTTTCCTCTAGAAATTGTAAAGCCATTTGCATACTTGAGTGGTAAAGCTTTTACCTCCAGTTTCTCACTTGAAGCATCTTGCTTGCAAGCGGGAAATGAGCAAAAAAGAACTAAAAAAAGAAAAGGAATCGAAAGCTTGTTCACGGTGGTTTCAGGGGAAATTCGAGTCGAAAGTAAGCTTTCGTTTTCGTTTTTTCCAAAAAGGGTTTGGGGAACCGTTTTTTTAATACGATTCCGAGGCTTATGTTTGCAGACGAAACAGGTTCCCGGAAGCTTTCAGCCTCCTGGGATTAATAGGGAATCCGGTGTAATACCGGAGCTGTCCCCGCAACTGTAAGTCTGTCCCGTCTCGATAGCTATCGAGAGGAAAAAGCTTTTGTCAAGCAAGCCATTGTCCTGAAATTTTGGATGAGAAGGTCGACAGAAGTCAGACGAGCCAGGAGACCTGCCTGATTCATTAGATTCTGTGCTTTCGGAGGAAAAGCGAAGAAGACTTGTACCAGACTTCGGCTTCGGGTTTTCCCCTGCCGGAATACGTTTCATTTCTTCCCATTTCTCTTCAAGCCCGAATCGAATTATTCATTTTAATTCGATCAGGCATGATTTTGCTCTTTTGGGTATGTACGATTTTCGGGTTTCTCCCGATTGACCAGGACACCGTGTCCCTGGCTGAGATGGAAGTTTTTGCCCCTGCGATTGATCGATTCGCTCAGGGACAGAAGGTTCAGATCTTGGAGAAAAGCGAACTTGAAGTCTACCGGGGAAGATCTCTGGGAGATTTGCTGCAGGAGCGGACCGGGATTTTTGTGCGCCAATACGGAGCGGGAATGCTTGCTTCCCCTTCTTTCCGCGGGACTTCCGCCGGCCATACAGCCTTATTTTGGAACGGACTTCCCATCAATAGTCCTTCGCTGGGACAAAGTGATTTATCGATCTTGCCCGTTGCGGGAATCGATCAGGCTGCCATCCAATTTGGAAATGCAGGGGCTCTTTTTGGGAACGAAGCCATCGGTGGAAGTATTCATCTGGAGACAAAATCTGAGTTCGACAAAGGCTTCCACGCAGGACTTTCCCAGCAATTCGGAAGCTTTGGTCTGGCCAATACCTATCTGAGCACCGGCTTTTCTTCGAAAAAATTCAGCACCAAATCCCGAGTTTATCGCGAATACTCCGGCAATGATTTTACCTATCAGGACTTGGGGCAAATCGGAACTCCCGAGGTCCGGCAGCAACATGCGCGATTTGAGCAAAAAGGGTTTCTCCAGGATTTTGCCTGGAATCTGAATTCTAAAAATCAACTCAAAACAGCCTTCTGGTGGAATAAAGCCAATCGGGAGATCCAACCCGTCATGGGATCGAATACCAATGATTTACAGGAAGATCAGAGTTTTCGGGCGGTAGTGGACTATTTCCATTTTAGTAAAAACTCAATTCTGAACTTTAAAACCGGATTGGTTCGGGATCAGCAGCTTTTCAACCAAAGTCAGAATAACACGACTCAGTATTTTGCAAGTGGTGATTGGGATCAGACTTTCTCCCAGAAATGGACATCCAAAATCGGGGCAAAATTTACCCTTGCCAAAGGGGATCTGAGTACATATAAAGCAGAAGATCAGCGGCTCGAACTTTACCAATCTACCCGATATTCTCCTTCAGAAAACCTTTCTTTTTCTCTTAACCTGCGTGAGCTGGTCTATTCCGGAACCTTCGCGCCATTTACTCCAAGTCTGGGAATGGATTGGAAATTCTGGCACCCCAAAAACCAAGCCTTGGAACTGAAAGCCTCCCTCGGAAAAGGCTTTAAAGTCCCGACGCTGAACGATCGGTTCTGGAATCCCGGCGGAAACCCAACTCTGCTTCCTGAGGAAAGTATCAGCGGAGAAATCGGACTGAACTGGGCCAAAACAGGAAAAATCAAGTGGACTCACGGCCTGACGTATTACCGGATGCAGGTCGACAACTGGATTATTTGGCTTCCAAAGGGAAATATCTGGAGTCCTGAAAATATCCGCATGGTCAGCAATCAGGGAATCGAGAATGCCGGTAAAGCAGGTTGGAAAACCGGGAAGTGGGAATGGAAAGCAGATGCTGCCTATACTTTTTCCAAAGCGATTTCTATCAGGGGAATTGACGAAAATGATCCATCTACAGGGAAGCAACTCCCCTACACTCCCAAGCATCAAGCTCATGGAAGACTTGCCGCTGAGCGCAACGGTTTCTCAGGATTTTTGGGAACGTTCTTCGTCGGCGAGCGATCCGTTACAGCAGACAATCCACGACAGATGCCAGCCTATCAACTTTGGAATCTGGGTTTCGGGTATCAAGATCTCACGTGGGGCAAACTGCATTTCCCGCTCAGCTTTCAAATTAATAACCTTTTCAATACAAGCTATCAGGCACTCTATCTCAGAGCTATGCCGGGACGTTCTTATCAATTCAACTTATCCATACACTTATGAAGTTTAGACTACACCAATCCATTTGGGCATTTGCCCTGATTTTTACCTTTTTCGCCTGCGAGGACGGTACATCTGAGCGCCCATTGGGAGCTTACGAAACTGGGATTCTGATCCTAAACGAAGGCGCTTTTGGCTCCAATGACGGGGAGGTATATCATCTGGAACCTGCCTCCGGGTTTTTGAAAACAAATATTTTTGAAGCTGAAAACAACCGCCCTTTTGCAGGTTTGCTGGAGGATTTGGTACTTGAGGACGAGAGATTGTACTTGGTGGCAAATACCGGAAAAGTTGAAATAGTGAATTCTGGTGACTTCAAAAGTCGCGGCGCTGTTTCGGACGGATTGGATCAGCCAAGATCCTTGGCAGTAAATGGAAATAAACTATTCATCAGTGATTATGGTCCTTATGATCCGAGTTACAATACACCGGATTCTTACATCGCAGTGGTAAATGGACTTGATGGAGGCACTGTGGGTAAGAAAATTCAGGTTTCAAATAAACCGGAAGACCTAGCCACTTTCGGGAAATTTGTACTCGTTGCCGGGTCAGAAGAAAATAGCCTTCAGGTCATCGACAGTGAAACCGAAGCGTTGACCAAAACGCTTGTGGTAAAGGGCTCTCCTTCCCAGTTTTTCAATATCGGAACTCAGCTTTGGCTTTATTCGCCGGCTTCCGAAAAGGTATATTTCCATCGGATCAACACGTCCAATTTTGACTTGGCAGAGACTGTTGAGCTATCCGTCTCCAATGCTACCGGAAAAATGGCTATTGGAAAAAATGGGAGATTCTATCTTCTGACCAGCACGGGATGGCCAGATTATCGGGATGCCGTCGCGTCGATATCCATCCCAAACACCCAGCCAATTGTGAAAGAACTGATTAAAGGCTCTGGTTTTTACGGAATCGGATTTGATCAGAACAGAGGCGAGCTCTACGTCTCCAATGCAAAGGGATTTCAGGGAAATGGCTCGATCACCGTTTACAATGAAACTGGGAATGTGGTCAAAACCTTTGACGCAGGAAGAGGTCCTTCAGGGTTTATGATGAGGTAGAATCTCTCAGAAAATACTCAGAAAAACACTGTCTTGAGTTTAATTCAATTGGAAAATTGTCTTGAACTCAAGACATTTTTATGTGTTTTTTGTAGTCGAATCAAGACAAAAATGAATTAGAAAAGTCGATACATGAACTTCGATTCTGAGGATGATGTAAGTAGTATTTCTTCTAAGAAGAATTGAAGTTTCTATTTAATTCCGTCCTTCACCGCACTAATATTCTTTGCCACTTTTTGAGGCCAAAAAGTAACCAAATAGCTTAATGCCAGGTTATTTACTTTAAATTGGCATTTTCAGTGCTGAAATAAGCAGACGAGACAATTTGATTTTAATCCTTGACCTACCCTAAAAATAGGTGAATATTAAGAAAGGATATTTTTTTAAGCGGGCTACCGGAATCTGGGAGATATAAACAATGAAATTTTACCTTTAAAAATAAATTTCCCTTAGGTCTCCTAGGAAGATTTAACTCTATTTTTACAGACATCATCTAACTGCCAGTTCCTTTGAAAAAGCTCGCCATTTTGGCTTCCGGAAGCGGAAGCAATGCTGAAAAAATCATGGAGTATTTCCAACACTCCAAAAAAGCCCAAATCGCTTTGGTAGCTTCTAATAAAGCAGATGCTTTCGTGTTGGAGCGTGCAAGAAAGTTTGATGTCCCTACTTTTACTTTTACTGGAAAAGAATTGGATTCAGGGCTTTTGCTTCAAAAACTTCAGAAAGAAAACATCGATTGGGTGATTTTGGCTGGCTTTTTATTAAAGATCCCTGAAGATCTGATTGGTGCTTTTCCGGATCACATGGTAAATATCCACCCGGCTTTGCTTCCAAAATATGGAGGAAAAGGGATGTATGGACGCTTGGTTCATGATGCGGTGAAATCCTCCGGAGACACCGAAACAGGAATCACCATCCACTTGGTGAATGAGCACTACGACGAGGGTAAAATCATCTTTCAGGCAGCAGCACCTGTGACAGAGTCTGATACTCCAGAGACGATTGCTGCAAAAGTGCATGCTCTGGAGCACAGGTATTTTGCGGAGGTAATCGAGAGTCTAATTTTAGAGTAAAAATTAATCAATATGGAAGAAAGAAGTACATCTTCGTTACTGCTCGGACGCACAGACATTAGAAATTTCTACGCTAGTATTCTATATCTGTTACGAGAGATCAAGGCGATTGAATATTTGAAACAAATGCCGATTATTCTAGTTACAAAATCTGATAATCTAAAAGACGTCAAAGCTGCAACAGAATATGAAGCCAATCCCTACATGACCAAACCGGATGGTTACATAGAACTGAAAGATTGTTTGAGGTCGCTTTTTAATTTTTGGTTTAATCATCACACAACAATAAAATAATACATGAAAAAGATTTTTATAGTAGAGGATGATGAAGATATTTCAGATATACTTGCGATAATTCTTGGCAAGAAATACGATCTGTCAATTATACACGACACCAATAATCTAATGGAAAGAATGGGTGAGTTTTTACCTGATCTTATTATCACTGATAATTTTGCCGGGCAAAAAGTGGCTGCAGAAATTGTCAGAGAGATAAGGAGTCAGCATCGCTTCAGTAACATCCCCGTTATATTATTTTCTGGTCATCAAGATATTGAAAAATTATCTAAAGAAATTGGAGCCACTTCATACTTAAGAAAACCATTTGCATTACAGGATCTAATTTCTTGCATTGAAAAAGTAGCAGCCAACCTTACTGGTGAAAAATAAGCACAGGAATAATGCAGTGCTTAAACAGCGGAAAAAGGTTGTAGGGAAATCAAAAAGAATTTTTTTATCCTATTAAAATAACTTTACCATCCATGATTTTGGATAAGCTTAAAAGCGCCACCTCCGGGTTTCATCATCTGGCAGAAGAAAGAAATTTTTCGGATAAATTAAGTGATGGCACAATTAATAAAGAAGAATATATAATCCTTTTAAAGCGATTGTATTGTTTTTTTAGCTAGGCAAAAATAATTTCTGATAAGTATCCCGGTGACCATATCATTCACACCAAATTATTCGAAGAAAAACTTACATGTTTAAAAAGTGATCTTACTGAATTAGGCTCAACAGACTTTAATCAACACCTAGTTTTCGAAGAACTAGATTATTTTTACAGCATTGGATTTTGTTATGTCCCCTTGGGCTCTATGCTAGGTGGCAAAATGATTTACAATAACTTGGTGAAAATGCAAATGAATAATAGCATTCATCTTCCTGTTCGTTTTTATGAAAGTTGTAAGGATACTGTCCTGATCAACTGGAGGGAATATACCGGCCATCTTAACCTACTTGATGTAATCCATCACAAAGACATTTTGAACGGCGCAAAATTATCTTACCTCCATTTTATTTATCTGTGTATGCAGCTACAGTAAGCATAACCAGCTTTAAAAGAATTAAATCCGTTTTCAAAGCTTTGTCGCGGCAGGACAAATATCGGTGAGCGTTTTAGCCATTCTTATGTAGCAGCAATACTGCAACAAATCTAGGCGGAAGCATGGTCATTTCCCCAATTGGGCAAACCCTCAAATGATATATTCCATTCCCGATCCTTTCAAAAACTTGGCTTGGTGAGTTCAAGCAGTATTCTTTCAGGCTTGTTGTTTTGGCAGATAGTTTGAAAAAGATAAAATTCAAGATTGTGGCGATGGAAATGGAAGGCCTTCTTGAATCCAGTTGAAAAAAGGCCCAAAAGAATGAAGTGGTATCATTCAAGAGGATCAAGAAGCATCCTGAAATGTATCGGGACGGTCTCACCGAAAACGAACTGGGTCTCAAAACAACTGAAATCCAGTAGTTAAAAGATTCTTTAGGCAGAATTCTTTTAGCGAAACCAAAGAGCTTGAAACTTTATTACACAACAAACGGCAAAAATTGATTTAAATTAGAAGTAATAACCCGAACATTAAAAGTTTAAATCCACCAAATAACTGGATAAAGAGTAGATGGCAAATAAAATTGAACATTTCGGGAAGAAAGCCAAACTATCTTCAACTTTACATAATTTCCCCATTGTGGGTATTGGAGCATCGGCCGGAGGACTCGATGCCTTTAAGCTATTATTGGCAACCATACCTGCTGATTCAGGAATGGCCTACGTGCTGGTGCAGCATTTAAACCCTGAACATGAGAGCAACCTCACCGAAATTCTTTCACGGGCTACCCAAATTCCTGTTGAGGAAATAACCGATGAGGTAACGATTTTGCCGAATCATATTTATGTAATGCCCTCCGGCATGATTCTCACTTCACTGGATGGGATACTTAGACTTACTCCAAGGGATAGTGTAAAAACAAATTTAGTCATTGATATTTTTTTTACTTCGATTGCTGTAGTGTGGGAAAGTATGGCAGTTGGTGTGGTGCTTTCAGGCACCGGGAGTGATGGCACAATCGGTTTAAAATTGATTAAAGAACATGGAGGCATTACCATCGTGCAGGATGAATCGGCTGAATATGGCGAGATGGTGCAAAGTGCAGTGAATGCCGGCGTGGTAGATTTCGTTTTACCTGCCGAAAAAATTCCTGCGCACCTGATTCACATCAGAAATACATATGCTGTTTCGCATGCATGGGGAGAAGAGGAGGACCTTCCAAAACATGATGAAGCTGTTTTTAAACAAATACTTAACCTGCTGCATCAACGAAGCGGTGTTGATTTTACCCACTACAAGCAAAGTACTGTGCGGAGGCGAATCGGGCGCAGAATGGCGCTTCACAAAAAAGATAAGCTGGATGACTACTTATCATTTTTGCTAATCGACAAAACCGAACAGGATGCACTCTTTCAGGATATGCTCATTCCTGTTACCTCATTCTTTCGCGACCCCAAAACTTTTGAGTCCTTGACTGAAAATGTATTTCCTGCCCTGCTTGAAAACAAACCGGAGGAGGATGCCATCCGCATTTGGGTTGCAGGATGCTCCACCGGTGAAGAAGCCTATTCCATAGCTATCTGCCTGCACGAATACCTGGAAAAGAAATCGATGCCCTCTTTTGGAGAAAGGGGGGTTCAAATCTTCGCTTCTGATCTATCTGAGCGAGCCATTAAAAAAGCACGAACAGGAATCTACAGCCAAGTGGAATTGGAGGGGGTTACCGAGTCACGGTTAGAAACCTATTTTACAAAAGAAGATGACAACTACCAGGTAAGCAAAACCATTCGCGACTTGTGTGTGTTTGCCAATCATAATTTTTTGAAAGACCCGCCATTTTCCAAAATGGATTTGATAAGCTGTCGCAATGTGCTTATCTACATGGAAACTATTTTGCAGAAGAAAGCGCTCACCACTTTTCATTATGCATTAAAAGAAAATGGAATCCTGCTACTTGGCAAATCCGAAACAGCAAACGCTGCAGCAGAGTTATTTATTCCTTTTGTTAAGCATCATAAAATTTTTTCGCGTACTCACGGCACTGGTCATTATATGCAGGTAGCCACTGGCCATAGAGAAGAAAAATCACCTGCACAAAAGATGGAAGCTAAAAAGGAAGCTTCACGACCCGATTTTCGCATTAGTGCCGATGCGATTCTCATTTCAAAATCTCCTGCAAGTGTAATTGTGAATGAGCACATGGACATCGTGCATCTTCATGGAGACACTGCTCCCTTTCTTACCCCTTCCACCGGAAAGCCCTCCTTCAACCTGCTTAAAATGGCAACTGAAGAATTAGGATTTGAATTGCAAAATGCCATATACGAAGCAAAAACGAGCAAGGAACCTGTTATTAGAGAAGAAATACCTGTTAGCTCAAACAGCAAAAATTCTCTTGTAACCATTGAAATTATTCCACTAATCGATACGCTTGAGCCACATTATTTAATACTATTTACAAAAATCAATTTATCTGTTACAGACAAAAAAGGTAGCCCCTCTTCGTCCGAGCAAAAATTAAAGAATGATAAAGCGTTAAAACGAAACGGACAATTAGAAAAAGAACTGGCACTTACCCGGGTAGACATGCGTTCCATATCTGAATACATGGAAATCGCAAACGAAGAACTTCAAACTGCCAATGAAGAACTACATAGTAGCAATGAGGAGATGCAGAGCCTGAATGAAGAATTAGAAACATCAAAGGAAGAGCTACAATCAAGCAATGAAGAACTTACCAGTTTAAACACTGAGTTAATAGATAGAGGGGAGCAACTGAAGGTAAGCGAAGCTAAATTCCGTAACCTCATATTCCAGGCACCGGTGCCGATTACCACATTTCTGGGTCCTTCTTTTATCATAGATATAGTTAATAATAGTGCCCTGAAAATTTCTGAGAAACCTCACGACGAGGCAAAACGCAAACCACTTTTTGAAGTGTCGCCTGATTTAGGGGAGAGTTTAAAATCGATACTCCAGAACGTATATCGTACAGGGGAGCCTTTTATCATCAACGAATTACCCATTCAGCTCCACCGTAAAGGGAAACTGGATACAGCTTATTTCAATTCGATTTTTCAACCATTGCGAGATTTGGATAAAAAAATTTACGGGATCATATCTATTGGAACAGATGTGACAGAAGCTGTGAATGCCCGCAGATCTATAGAAAAAATGGCAGCACATTTAAAGCTTGCTACCGATTCTGCCAATACGGGTACCTGGTCGTTAGACATACAATCACAAAAATTAGAATGGAGTGATCTGCATAAAAGAATGTGGGGTTATGGGGAACATCGTACAGACCTCACCTATGAAGACTGGCATCAACTTATTGTACCTGAGGATAAAGCAAAGGCTTTTAAAGAAATAGAAGAAGCAAAAGTTAACCATTCTGTATACGATGTTGATTATTGTATTAACAGGGCAAATGATGATGCTCTCCGATGTATTCGTTCCTCTGGAAAATATTATTATAATGAGAACGGAGAAGCCGAAAGACTCACAGGAATTAGTATTGATATTACAGACCAGAGGGACTCTGAACAAAAGCTTAAGGAAAGCGAAGAAAAATACCGTGGTCTGTTTGAAAAAATGGAACAGGGATTCTGCATTATTGAACTGATTTTTGATGCTGAAAACAACCCAGTGGATTATCTTTATATTGAAGCAAATCCCATGTTTGAAAAGCATGCGGGTATAACAAATCCAGTAGGTAAAACCATAAGATCATTGGTTCCTACCATAGAAGAGCACTTGTTTCAAATCTACGGTAAAGTTGCTTTAACAGGTGAACCAAACCATTTTATTGATCAAAGCGAAGCATTGGGACGCTGGTTTGAAGTGTACGCTTTCAGGTTAGGCGATCAGGGAAGTAAAAAAGTAGCCATTCTTTTTACAGATATTACTGAAAAAAAACAAATTGAAGAAACTCTTCGCTATCGGCAAGCCCTGCTAGAGGCACACAATGAAGCCAATAGAGATGGTCTATTGCTTGTAGATACCAAAGGAAAGATTATTAGTTATAACCAGAGTTTTATTGATGTTTGGCGTATGCCTAAAGAGATTGTTGATGCCAAAGACGATGATCTTGCACTCGAATTTGCTATGACCCAACTGGTAAACCCACAACAGTTTGTTGATAAGGTAAAATGGCTTTATGAGCATCCTTCCTCGACAAGTATTGACGAACTAGAATACCTTGATGGCAGAATAGTAGAACGTCATGGCTATTCAGTATTGGGAGAGGATGGAACCTACTATGCGTGGTCTTGGACTTTCAGAGACATCACTAGGCAAAGAGCTGAACAAAAAAAATCGCTTGAACAAAAAGATGAATTTATAAGCATTGCCAGTCATGAAATGAAAACACCGCTGACGACTGCAAAAGGCTATATTGAGTTACTCTTGCTCTCACTAACTGAAGAAAACCAAATTGCGTTATACGCATCCAAAGCCAATCAAGCAATCGAGAGACTGCACGAGTTGGTTACCGATTTATTAGACTCTAGTAAAATTCAAAATGGGCAGCTGAATTATACTATGGCCGCGTTTGATTTAAATAAAATGGTGGATGAAACCATCGAAAATATTCAGCACAGTACAAAAAAACACCGCATTCAAAAAATCGGCAACTGTTCCCAACCAATAAACGGTGATAAAGGCAGACTGCAGCAGGTGCTGATTAACTTATTAACCAATGCTATAAAATATTCTCCGAAGGCTGATAAGGTGTTTGTAAAAATAGATGAACAGGAAGATAAAATACTAGTGTCGGTTCAAGATTTTGGCGTTGGTATGTCGGAGGAGCATTTAGATAAAATTTTTGATAGGTATTACCGAGTGGAGGAACATGCTATTCAATTTCAGGGATTGGGTATGGGATTGTACATATCCAACAATATTATAGCAAGGCACAATGGCAGGATGTGGGTAGAAAGTGAACCGGAAAAAGGAAGTACATTTTGTTTTATGCTTCCAATTTAAATATTCTATTATTTTTAAAACATAACGTTTTTAATATGAAAAATAAAATTCTTATTTATGATGATGATGAAGAAATTTTGCTCTTATGTAAAGCCATTTTATCTAAGTTTGATTTTGTAGTAGAGACATTATCAAGGTGCGAAAATATTCTAAATGATGTAGAAGCCATCCTTCCTCATCTAATTCTAATGGACTTATGGATACCTGAAATTGGTGGTGAAAAAGCTATTGAGATATTAAAGCAAGATGAAAATACCAAACAAACTCCTGTTTTATTGTTTTCTGCAAACGCAGATATTAAGGACATTTGTAAAAAAGTAAATGCAGATGGCTATATAGAAAAACCATTCACGATAAATACGCTTATTCAAACCATTCAAAGACATACAAGTTAACCAGAATTTGCTTCTGGCAGCCTATAAGTAGCACGGACTCCCAACAAAAGCATTATTGCATGAGGGGTAGGAATGAAGCATAATTGTCAGCAGTATATTTTCCCATCTTAATATTCGGAGGACGGAATTCTACCAAGCATCAGTTCGTAGCTTAATTATAGATTTCTCCTCGGTTGTATTTGGACAGTTGCGCGAAACCCGAATTGAAAAGAGCTTCCAACGTTAAATGGCCTACCTCCTACTTTCTTAAAGTTGACTTCATAAGCTAACGGGTGAAAGACACCTCAAACTTAATTTTTTAAACTTCATCACTTTTTGCTAGACTGATTTTAGAACTTTCCCATCTTAGCAAGAGTATCATGGTGGGTAGGATGATTTAGATGCCTTCCTTCTTTCCGAAACTTGTTTTTTTTTTCATCAGGGATTGTTTTGCTGTTCAACATCTTTTCCAATCCTTCGGAAACAATTCCGATAAAATCGGGACAGCCTGTTTAGAAAATTTTCTTGCCAAAAGCACATCCTAAGAAGTATCCTAAATGATCATTTTTATGGAGCAGGAATCAAATCACCCGGAAGTCTTCACCCCTCAAGCCGCGGGATTATTTCGTGATTTTAGTTTTTTCAGGTCAGGAGGCCTAGCCTAGTCGAGGCAAAATTGACCTTCGTACATTTTATGGATACACTTAATTTCAAGAAGAGTTTTTGAAAATAAGTCAATGAGAAAAAAAGTACTCACTTAGCGTGTAAATCATGAAAAGATACCCCAACGAAACGTAAGAAAAGCGCTCAATTGTTCTCACAAAGTGGTGGCATAGTTTTTAGTCCTTTTAGGCTTTAGTTCTTTCTCCAGAGTATATCGCCAAAGAAATAGTAAAAATTCCAAAGGTGCGCAATCGGAACACGAATGAAAAAACTTAGCAAGAGTTGATGAATCACGCTGCGCAGAAACGTGAAGAAAATCTTAGGAGCAAGTAATCAACAAATTCTTTGACAGCATTACCACGTAATATTTAATGACTAAATCTCTACAATTCCTTTCAGGTGGCGGCGAAATGGGTGCTTTAACTCGGGAATATAACTGGGAAGCGTCCCGTATTGGATCGGCAGATACTTGGCCTCAAAGCCTTCGTACTACTCTTAGCATTTTGCTCAACTCGAAATTTCCGATGTTCTTATACTGGGGTCCCGACTTGGTTTGTTTTTATAACGATGCCTACCGCTTCAGTCTGGGTAATGATGGTAAACACCCTTCACTATTGGGGATGAAAGGGGAAGAAGCATGGACTGAAACCTGGCATATTTTAAAACCTCCAATTGACCAGGTGCTTGCAAATGGTGAAGCCACCTGGAGTGAAGATCAGTTTGTCCCCATTTTTCGCGAAGGAGAAATGAAAAATGCTTATTGGACTTTCAGCTTTAGTCCTGTTAAAAACGAAAATAATCTTACCGCGGGCGTATTTTTAACCATCATTGAAACCACCGAGAAAGTCAACAATCTTAAAAAACTAATAGAAACTAACGATCAATTGGCCTTTGCAATTGAAGCTACAGAATTAGGCACATTCGATTTAAATCCGCTTACAAATAAATTTATTGGAAACAACCGGCTTAAAGATTGGTTTGGCTTGCCTCATGAAATGGAGATTGACCTTTCACTCGCAATAAATGTGATGGTTGAAAAAGACAGAAGCCGCGTTGCGGAGGCTATACAAAAAACGTTGCAATACGAATCGGGTGGGCTGTATGATACTGAATATAGTATTATAAATCCATTAACAAAAAAGAAACGGATTGTTAGAGCCAAAGGACGAGCCTGGTTTGGAGATGATAAAAAAGCGTACCGTTTTAACGGAACACTACAGGATATTACCCAGCAAGTAATTGATAGGAAAATAATCGAGTCAAGCATAAATCGCACAGAAGTGGAGCGGAAGTCCCTCCACGACTTTTTTACACAAGCGCCCGCCATTCTTGCCATTCTCAAAGGACCTGATCATGTATTTGAATTTGCCAACCCCGCTTACCTGGAGCTAATTGGCAACCGTAATCCTATAGGTAAAACGGTGCATGATGCCCTACCTGAAGTAGCTGAACAGGGTTTTATTGAATTGCTTGATCATGTGTATAATACCAAAGAAACATTTACTGGAAAAGAAATGCCCATTAAATTGAATAAGGGCAATAGAAAACACGAACTATTCTTTCTGAATTTCACCTATCAGGCAATTACAAATGATATAGGGGAAACAGAAGGTATTTTAGTATTTGCCTATGATGTAAGCGAACAGGTAAATGCCCGCAAACAAATTGAAGCAAGCGAAAAGCGTTTCAGCAATATCCTTTCACAATCGCTTTTGGCAATTGCAATATTTAATGGACCAGAAATGGTAGTTGATTTTGCCAATAAGCCAATGCTTGAGGTACTTGGAAAAGGAAATGCTGTACTTAACAAACCACTTCTGGAGGGAGTTCCAGAATTAAAAGATCAGGTATTCCCGCAATTGCTTGCCAATGTTTACACTACTGGTGTGGCCTTCGAAGGACACGAAATCAAGGCAATTCTTGTGCGCAACGGAATTCCCGTCGATGCTTATTTCAATTTTGTGTATCAGCCCTACCGAGATGTGGATGATACCATTACAGGGATTACTGTTCTCGCAACCGAAGTAACTGAGGGGGTTTTGGCGAATAAACAAATTGAAGCTAGTGAACTTTTCAACCGCACCATTTTAGAAAGTAGCCCAGACTGTTTCAAAGTATTAGATGCCGAAGGTCGTATTCAGTTTATGAATTTGAACGGGCTTTGCCAGATGGAAATAGATGATTTTTCAACCGTCAAAAATAAAAATTGGTGGAACCTGTGGGGCAGTGAAAACGAATTGTTGGTAAAAGCATCCATAGGCAATGCATTAAAAGGAGAAATAACACAGTTCACCGCAATGTGCCCGACTGCCAAAGGTACCCCCAAGTGGTGGGATGTAGTGGTTTCTCCAGTTGGCAAACCCGGTGAACCGGTGCAGCAAATCATTTCTGTTTCAAGAGATATTACCGAACAACAAAGATCAGACGAAGCTATAAAAAAAATGGCTGCGCATTTAAAGCTTGCCACCGATTCTGCCAATGTGGGCATTTGGTCTTTAGATATTAAAACACAAAAATTAGAATGGAGTGCCCTGCATAAAAGAATGTGGGGATACGATGAACATCGTTCAGATCTTCAATATGAAGACTGGCATAATCTTATTTTACCGGAGGATAAACAAAAGGCTTTTAAAGAAATGGAAGAAGCAAAGGTTAACCATACTGTTTACGATGTAGATTATTGCATTAACAGAGCAAATGACGGAGCACTCCGATGTATTCGGTCTGTTGGAAAATATAATTATAGTGATGTTAACGAAGCAGAAACTCTCACTGGGATTAGTATAGACATTACAGAACAGAGAGCTGGTGAGGAGATGCTTAAGCAAAGCGAAAAGCAATTTCGAGTTTTTGCTGACAGCATTCAAAACCTTGCATGGATTTCAAACGGTGACGGATTGATTTTTTGGTATAACCAACGATGGTATGATTACACCGGAACCACGCTCGAAGAAATGGAAGGTTCGGGATGGAAAAAAGTATATCATCCAGACGATATTAAAAAGGTTATTGAATTACTAAAAGAAGTATGGGAAAAAGCTGAAGCATTTGAAGTAACCTGTCGGCTTCGCAGAGATGACGGAGAATTTCGTTGGTTTCTCACCCGTGCATATCCCATAAAAGATGTCAATGGAACTATTGAGCGATGGATTGGGACAAGTACCGACGTTCACGAACAAAAAAAATCGCTTGATCAAAAAGATGAATTTATAAGGATAGCAAGCCATGAAATGAAAACGCCTTTGACTACTGCCAAAGGTTATCTCGAATTATTGCTGATGATATTAAGCGAGGAAAACCAAACGGCCTCTTTATACGCCAACAAAGCAAATCAGGCAGTAGAAAGACTAAACAATTTTGTTACAGAATTAATAGATACCAGTAAAATACAAAGCGGAGAACTGGATTATAATAAATCCACGTTTGATTTTAATGAAATGGTAAATGAAACCATTGAAGACATTCAGTTTACCGCTAAAAATCATAGCTTAAAAAAAATCGGAATAAGTTTATATCAAATAAAAGGTGATAGAGACAGATTAAGGCAGGTAATGATTAATTTATTAACCAATGCTATAAAATATTCTCCCCATGAGGATAAGGTATTAGTTAAAATAGAAGAACAGGAAAGTAATATTCAGGTATCAGTGCAGGATTTTGGAGTTGGAATGTCCAGTCAACATTTAAAAAAAGTTTTTGATAGGTATTACAGAGTAGAGGAATATGCAATTCAATTTCAGGGATTAGGTATGGGATTGTACATATCAAATAATATTGTAAGAAGGCACGGTGGTACTATGTGGGTAGAAAGTGAACCTGGAAAAGGAAGTACATTTTGTTTTACACTTCCAATATGAATATTTAATCATTCTTAAAACTTAACGATTTTACTATGAAAAAGAATATCCTTATTTACGATGATGATGAAGGGATTTTACACTTATGCAGAGCCATATTAGGCAAGTTTGGTTTTGAAGTAAGAACACTATCAACATGTGAAAATATTTTGAACGATGTAGAATCCATACAGCCACAACTTATTTTGATGGACCTATGGATACCTGAAATTGGTGGTGAAAAAGCTATAGAGATTTTAAAGAAAAATGAAAGCACCAAACAAACTCCTGTTCTGGTATTTTCGGCCAATTCAGATATTAAGGAGATTAGTGAAAAAATAAATGCAAACGGCTATGTAGAAAAACCATTCACCATAAACACCCTAATTGAAACGATTAGAAGACATACAAATTAGACAACATGCAAGATTGACAAATGAAAAGAATTCATGCGGATATTTACTTTAATTATATGCGCTATATATTATTACCACAGGATTACCTTTGATCAACTCTGCTGAATGGTGGATTAGAATTTTTGATTTTCCCAGATTTCAGATTGCCATATTAACTGTCGTAGCAATAGCCCTAGGGTTAGTTCACATAAAATTCAAATGGACCTATAAGCTTCCCTTGTAGGTGATCCTAGCTGTTTTCCTGATCTATCAAATCCATTTTGTATTGGTGTATACTCCCCTTTTCAAAACTCAGGCGAAGGATAGCAATAAGCAGCATGGTGAAAAGTCCTTTTCTTTATTGGTTTCCAATGTCCGCATGGAGAATGAGGAAAAGGAGCGTTTTCAGGCGCTGGTAAAAAAGATCAATCCCGATGTTCTCCTGATTACCGAACCTGATCAAGCATGGGCTGCCTCTATCAGTAATCTTGAAGTGGATTTCCCTATTCCATCAACTATCCGCTAGAAAATTCCTTTGGAATAATCCTGCTGTCAAAACTTCTCCTCACGGAAAGCGTCGTTAATTTTTTGGTAAAGGATAGTATACCGTCAATTTTCACCAAGATCACCTTGCCATCAGGGATCAAGATTGATATCTACGGGGTGAAGCCTGAACCGCCAAAACCGGAGACGGATACCTACGAAAGAGATACGGAATTGCTCCTCATTGGCGAAAAAATCAGAGATTCTAAAAATCCAACCTAGTAGCCGGCGACCTGAACGATGTGGGATGGTCTGTTACTTCAAAACTTTTCAGGAAATATAGTATGCTGGTCGATCCTCGTCAAGGCAGAGGATTTTTTAATACCTACAGTGTTAAGACGCCTATGTACGTTATCCCTTGGATCATATTTTTTACTCCAAGGAGTTTGGATTAATAAGCCTTGAAAAACTTGAAGATGTGGGATCAGACCATTACCCCATTTTCATCAGTTTGAATTATGAACCTGATGAGGATAATACTGAGGGTTTGAATGAAACGAATGCAGCTGAGGAAGAGAAAGTTGAAGAAAAAATCGAAGCGGGTAATTAGCATATTGGACCGAAATAAAATCAAGGATGTACGTACGGTTTTCTTCCAGTAAGCGAATTCTCTTTCACCAGACGTCCGACCAGCTCATCACAAGTAGTTTGAAGAATGATGAAGATAGAAGGAGAACGTCATATCTTATTTGACCCCGATGGCAAAACGCTTTTGCCGGGCTTCATTGACACACTTGGTTACTATTGGCTTATGGAAGGTCACGATGTCTCTTTGGCTCCAACTTGTCAGTAAGCCTTTTTGATTGGGTGGGATTTAGGATCCCACCCTTTAGTTAATTCAGTATTTTGATTTCGCCCTGTCCCATACTTGCTTCGCGATTGCGAATCAGATGATTGTACACGATCCCATTATTAAAATCGAGAACTTGGCTTACATTGATCCCATTTGCCTCACCCCATGTTATAAAAAGAATGTTTGGCTCAATACACTCTGCCACATACTTTTCCCGCTCAAAAGCACCCTTCTCCTCCCCAGCCATGGCTTCCCAATGCAAGGTTGAATCTGTATCCAGTGTCACATGATAGACACTTTCGCCATACCGATATCCAATCGTTTTACCGAGGAGCGAGGAAAGACTTGTTACGTGTAAATTTGATTCTTCCTCTGTTGTTTCCTTTACGGAATTGGTACATCCTGAGAGAATCGCAACTAGTCCAATAAATGTGAAAAACAGTCCACTCATCAGCTATTCTGGTTTTGTAAAAATGCCAATAGGTCAGCCATCTCTTGCGGGCTCATGCTGTTTTCAAGTCCTTCCATCATCAAGGAAGTGCCAAGCGAATTGAATATTTTGATGTCGGTTTTATTTATAGTCACCTTTTCACCTCCCATTTTTTTAAAGGTGATGTATTGATCCGTCTCTGCCTCTACGATGCCCATGTGCAAATCACCTTGTTTGGTTTCCAATCGATGGTTAATGTATTTGGTATCCACGGCAGAATTTGGATCCAGTATTTCGTGGAGCAAAGATTCCTTACTCTTGCGATTAATCTCAGTAAGCACCGGCCCCACGTCTTTTCCTATTGACCCGTACATATGACAATTACTGCAGATAGACTCAAAGACCTTTTTACCGTTTACGATGGATCCGACAAGCGTAAGAGCAGGTTTCATAGTCTCAATTGCTTCTTTGCGATTCGTAACACCTTCATCAGTAAATAATTCCCTTGCTCTCCGTTTGGTGTCAGGATTGTCAGTCCACCAGAGTAGCGTCCTTCTACGTTCCAAATCAAAATTCATTTCCCCGATATTTATCGTATTCTGTTCAAGTCCAGTTAACAGGGCATCGTGATTGGATTCGATATACAGCAATAAATCGCTGGCATACCTACGGGTTTGCGGACTTAATTCTTTCCACACAGCTACTACCCTGTAGCCGATTTCTGGCTCGCGGAATTTTGAAAGCTGTCGCAAGGCTTCTTCCTGAATTTTCAAAGGTACTGAGTTTTGCAGGCTCTGATAGAGAACTTCCGACTTCTCGGTATAAGGTAACAATGCGATCAACGACATCTGCTGAATCCTTACACTATCTGCCTGTGTGTCATCGACTACCAATTTCAGGGCCTCACGACTGTATTTTAAATATTCGGGAGAAGGTGGGAGTTGAAGCCGGTTGCGGAAATTGGCAAGTTCTGAAATCACCAGCCGGTCGTTGGTTTGTTCCAGTGCACGAATTTGTGGTAACAAATCATTACCGAATCCCGATGCACTTCCTTGAGAAAGCTGATGAATTACAGTACTTTTTATTTCGGCATTTACTTCGGCATCTTTCAGCGTAAGCAAAATAGTCTGCATTTCCCCTATGGAATTGCTGCTTGCCAATGCCAAAGAACTTAAGAGTGCAGGATGAGTCTTGAAGTTACCCGATGCCACCAGTCTATTGAAAAATTCAGGAGCCGCATGCTTTGCAGCCAGTGTGATGGCCGCAATATTCCAATCATCCATTTTAGAATTGGCTGCCGCTAGATAGACTTCAAGCAATTCAGCCCTATGCTTTTCGAAAAAATCCTGATCAAGAGTACTTAGTGTAAGTGCCGCTTGCATGCGCACGCGTGCATCCTCGTCGGTCATCAGTGCGATGCAATTCTTAAACAGATCTTGGTTAGATGACAATGAGTTTTCAGCAATCAACAATGCATTTTCACGTACTCCCGCAGCAGGATCTTTTAATGCCCGAGTGAGCTGATTGGCTGTAAGTTTATTCTTTCCCTGTAATATCCATAGTGCATGCAGCCGGGCAAGTTCGTTTTTGGATTTAAGTAATTGTGCCAACTTATCAAGTTGTGGATCGGTCAGATCCTGATCCATTAATAATCGCTGGGCTGTTTTGCGCACCCATTGATTGGAGTGATTTAATGCCTCGATCCTCCCGTCAATGGATTTTAATTGAGTTAAATCAAATGGATTTTCTTCACCCACTTTGCTGATCTTATAAATTCTTCCTTTGTCTTTACCCGCCTCTAAATCAAGTTTCTTTTCAATTTCATCCGGGATCCACTCGGGATGCTCAATCACTTTCCGATACATATCTACAACATAAATAGCGCCCTCAGGCCCAACGCTCATATTTACCGGGCGAAAGGAGCGGTCGGTACTGGCAAGAAATTCGCGTTTATCCATCATGCGCGATGCCTGCAGGGAAGATCCCTTGGCTGTGATTTTATCGGTGTGAATGAGATTAAGAACTACATCTGCCACCCAAACAGTGTTATTATACTCCGCGCCAAATGCACCTCCACCATAATAAGTAATTCCACAAGACCCGGAAAAATAACCTGACTGTTCGGGATGATTCACCCGCGATTCCTGTTCGCCGATGGGATAAATGCGTGCAAGACCATTTTCTTCGTGATCGGAAATATTTTCAAGCGTATGTTCCTGCAGCAAGCGTGCACCATTCAGATAGCGATCCGGAAACACCAGGTGTGAAATATGTGTAAGGTTGTGCGTTTCATATATTCGCCCCCATTCATCCATCCCCAAGCCATATCCACCCGAAGATTCTCCGATGCGTTCCATCACGTTGGTATTGAGATTGAATCGGAAATCCTGACCACGCAAATCCATTCTCGAAGACGAATCGCCCCACCAATAAGGCTTGCCGGAATTGCCACCATTTACCGCATAAATCCAATTATCCAAACCATAGGTCAGACCATTGTAATTATGCTGAAGATTCCCTGTGGAAAATCCGCCCATTAAGGTATCAATGGCATCTGCTTTTTTGTCTTTATCCAAATCCTTCACATACAAGAGATAAGGTGGTGCTGCCACCAGCGCGCCGTCTTTGTAGGGTAAGAATGAAGTTGCCAGTTGAAGATTTTCAGCAAAAGTCTGTGAATGATCATACACCCCGTCATTATTTGTGTCGGTTAATAAAACTATCCGGCTTTGTTGATCTTCGAAAGGGTAGCCGGGCATTTCAAGCACTAGGGCATCACCATCCTCGTTAAATTCCAAATCAACAGGATCTGCAAAAAGTGGCTCACTCCCAACGAGTGAGTAGGAAAAACCCTCCTCAATTTGGAAGCCAGTTGGAATTTCCCGTTGTTCTGAGCAACTGTAACTAATAGCCGCTGGAACCAGGAATAAAACAAAACCATTTAATAGGCGCATTATAAAGTCAATTTATTAAGGTCAATTTAAATAAATACCGGAAAACCAGACACTACTCCATAGTATATTTATCATCAAGCTTTTGTAGATGGCAATGATTCTTGATTCAATTATTCAGGCGGGCACAAATACCTCTACTTCGAAAATATAGAGAGCCTATCAAAAAAATTTATGCGGCAATTTGAGCCTGCCCTTTGCGCTACCACTGCTCTTATTTACTTGTATCGCTTTGACCAACGTATGGTCACCTTCTTTTGACACTTTGGGGGATAAGACACTCGATATACAACAAACGTTTAGATATTGATTTAGTCAAGTTGTGGAAGGTTCAACAGCTGTCCTTCTAAATCACTTATGCCCTAAAGATTCGATACACTTCAAGCCACAAACCACCGACAAAAAAGCTAATCAAAATTGGTCAATTTGAAAATCATCAACGGCAAAATAACATGACTCCCTTAACTTAACAGATCCGATCTTTCGTGTAAAAACTGGGGAGTGTTATGCGTTAATCAGGACCTCTGAACTACAAAAAATAATATGGAAAGGCTAATATCAAAACTAAAAGAGAGTATACTCCTCCAAATCTTCACAATTGCACTCCGGTATTTGCTTGGATCTTCTTTTGTCTATGCGAGTATTTTAAAAATTCAAGGCATAAGATTTACAACTGAATCGGGTGAAAACGCACCAATTTATACTCTTCCTCACTTTTTTGAGGCAATGTATCAGTCAGGTTTGTATTGGCAGTTTATTGGGTGGGGGCAGTTTATCGCAGGCGTTCTGTTAATGACTCAACTATTCAGCACTTTGGGTGCAGTCGTGTTTTTCCCAATAATGCTAAATATTTTCATATTAACCATTTCATTTGAATCAACTGGTATTCTAATCCTTACACTATTAATGCTGCTTGCAAATATTTATTTATTGTTATGGGATTGGAATAAATTGAAGTTTATAGTGTTGCCTCAATTACATACTTACTTTGACGATACGCCTAAATTTTCAAACCAAATAATATGGACCTACTTAGGCTTAGTTTTCTTTTTAATCATCCTTTTTATTCGAATATTGAATACGTAGATCGATAGCTACCAACCTATTATAAGTTTGGGTTTTTGTTATCAAAGTTCAGCTTCGCGCAAATTAGCCATTGAAATTCCTTTCCTGATTCCTGTCCGCACACTGGTATTATTTTCTTCACCATGCCACTTTTCCGAGAATCACCTCGAGGTTTCCCTAAAAAGAACCGGACTGTCTTAACAACAGAGGAAGAGTTATCTTGGCTTACATTTTTACTGATCGATCATTCATGAGTCCGGAAACTGTCAGCCCTCAAATCAAAAAAGTCCTTCCCGCCATCTTAGCTACCTCCATATTTATGCAGATGCTGGACTCCACGATCTTGAACACTTCCCTTCCGGCCATCGCGCAAGATCTCAATGAATCCCCACTAAACATGCAAAATGCCATCATCAGCTATGTGTTGACTTTGGCTTTGTTGATGCCTATTAGTGGTTTTTTGGCAGACAAATTCGGAACCCGAAAGATATTTATCACCTCTTTGATCCTTTTTGCCTTGGGTTCGCTGTTTTGTTCTCTTTCCCAAAATCTAACCCATCTGGTCCTTTCGCGTGTCTTGCAGGGAATAGGTGGCAGCCTGATGACTCCTGTGGGTAGGTTGACACTTATCAAAACCTACCCGAAAAATGAGTTGATGCAAGCGATGAACTATGCGATCGTCCCCGCCCTGATCGGTCCGGTTCTCGGGCCGTTAGTGGGCGGCTACATGGTGGACTATCTGACTTGGCACTGGATTTTCCTGATCAATCTCCCCATTGCCCTGATCGGAATCGTGCTGAGCTTGAAATTTATGCCCGACTACCGCTCCAAGATCCTAGATTTTGACTTAAAAGGATTTTTGATATTTGTCACTGCCTCTTTTTTGCTGTCAGTTTCATTGGAGATGCTCGGCAACACAATCCATATTACGCCTATTTTGATGGCTTTGGTTTTGGGCTTTTTGATGTTGTACTTCTATTATAAACATGCACAACACGATGAAAACCCGATTTTTCCGCTGAATCTTTTCCAAGTCCGAACTTTCCGCGTGGGCATTCTCGGCAATCTGTCCACTCGAGTGGGGATCAGCTCGGTGCCACTGCTTTTGCCTTTGATGATCCAAATCGCCTATGGGGAATCGGCAGTTACTTCCGGATGGATCGTCGCGCCGATGGCTTTGACGGCGATCTTAGGCAAGTCCGTAGTGATCGGGATTCTGGATCGATTTGGCTACCGAAACACCTTGATGACTAATACCTTTGTGATCGGCATTTTGATCTGTGCTTTGGCTTTGCCGGGAATTCATAGCTCAATTTATTGGCATTTACCTATCATTGCGCTGCTTGGATTCTTCAATTCCATTCAGTTTACCTCGATGAATTCAATCTCCATCGCTGACTTGCGATCCTACCACACAAGTAGTGGCAATTCGCTGATATCGGTCAATCAGCAACTGGCCATTGGGTTTGGAGTAGCATTTGGATTGATTGTATTGAAGCTTTTCGAAGGAGATGTTAAACTGATCAAGAACGAAATTCACAATGCCTTCCGGTATACCTTTCTCGTGATCGGTAGCCTGACCATCCTTTCCAGCTTGGTTTTCCGCCGCTTGCATTTCCGCGATGGAGACAATATGAAGGCCTAGGGAGTTTTGCAGATTCAGCTATAACTTTAAGGTTGCCGTGATGCCAAAATCCAGTCCAGGTAGTTAGTGGGAAAACAAGTTTTCCTGAAAATTGAAGGGAGCATTTGTTCAAAATCCTGAAAGTGACTGAGAATAATAAAAGTCAATCCATTACAAAATTTCCTAATCTCTCTCGCTGCGCCCGGAATTTCTAATTCCCCTTCCCGCCTTTTTTCCTACCTTCGCAACCTCGATAGAAATCATCCAAATCCATTCCCAAATGGCAATCAAAAAAATACAATCTGCCCTAGTTTCAGTCTATTACAAAGACAACCTTGAACCAATCATCGCCCTGCTGAAAAAGCATGGCGTAAAAATCTACTCTACAGGTGGTACGCAGCAGTTTATCGAAGAGCAAGGTGCAGCAGTAATTCCCGTAGAAGGACTCACCGGCTATCCTTCGATTTTTGGGGGCCGAGTAAAAACTCTACATCCAAAAGTTTTTGGAGGCATTCTATTTAGAAGAGAAAATGGGCAGGACGTATCTCAGGCTGCAGAGTTTGAAATACCGGCGATTGATTTGGTGATTGTGGATTTGTATCCTTTTGAAGAAACGGTCGCATCAGGTGCAGCTGAAGCAGACATCATTGAGAAGATTGATATCGGTGGGATTTCCCTCATCCGAGCCGCTGCAAAGAATTTTAAAGATGTCACTATCATCGCATCCAAAGCACAGTATGGCGAATTGGAAGCTAAACTTGCAGAGCAAGACGGCGGCACTACCCTTGCGGACAGGAGATATTTTGCGGCTCAGGCTTTCCAGGTTTCTTCAAATTACGATACCCATATATTCAATTACTTCAACCGTACTGAGAATATCCCGGCACTGAAGGTTTCTGAAACGAAATCAAAAGCACTCCGATATGGAGAAAACCCGCATCAAGCGGCTCATTTCTATGGTAACATGGAGGATGTTTTTGATCAGTTGAATGGAAAAGAATTATCCTACAACAACCTCGTGGACGTAGATGCAGCTGTTGCGCTGATTGCTGAGTTCCCAGATCAAACAGCTTTTGCCATCCTGAAGCATACCAATGCTTGCGGTGTAGCAGTAGCGCCAACCGTAAAAGAGGCATACCTGAAATCTTTTGAAGCAGACACCACTTCAGCTTTTGGAGGTGTATTGGTGACCAATCAGACGGTGGATTTGGAAGCAGCACAGGAAATGCATAGCCTGTTTTTCGAAGTGCTGATCGCTCCTGATTTTTCGGAAGATGCTTTAGCACTTTTGAAAACCAAGAAAAACAGAATTTTGCTTCGCCAGAAAATGCAAATTGGAGGCACCAAGCAAATCAAAACCTTGCTGAACGGAATCATCGAACAGGACAAGGATTTGGCAACTGAAACCAAAGCAGATTTCAAAGTGGCCACTAAAAAATCACCAACCGAAGCGGAACTGGATGCATTGGTTTTCGCTGCAAAAATTTGTAAACACACCAAGTCAAATACCATCATCCTGAGCAATGATTCGCAGCTTTTCTCAAGCGGAGTTGGTCAAACCTCCCGAGTAGATGCTTTGCGCCAAGCTATTGATAAAGCAAATGCTTTCGGCTTTGACTTGAATGGAGCTGTAATGGCTTCTGACGCATTCTTCCCTTTCCCTGATTGTGTGGAAATAGCAGATGAGGCTGGAATCACAGCGGTAGTTCAGCCCGGTGGTTCGATCAAAGATCAAGACAGCATCGACTATTGCGACGCGCACGGCATAGCGATGGTCATGACCGGAGTAAGACATTTTAAGCATTAATTTCAGAAGCAAGAGACAAGACCTTCGGAAATTCAGTTTTCCGGAGGTCTTTTTCGTTAGGCTTCAATTCGACTTAATTTTAAAAACTTCCTGGATAAGTTTAACTTGAAACTTTAACCCCAACAAAATGAAAGTAAATGCGATTCTGATGTTTCTGACCTTAATTATTGCCTGTTCTTCTCCTAAAAATGAGGAATCGGAATCGCAGAAATTTTCCGGAAATCCAATTTTAAAAGGCTGGTATGCAGATCCGGAAGGAATTGTTTTTGGGGATGAATACTGGATCTATCCGACATTTTCAGCAGGCTACACTGATCAACTTCACTTTGACGCGTTTTCATCGACAGATCTAGTGACTTGGAAAAAGCATGAAAGGATTCTTGATACCGCTTCCATAAAATGGGCAAAGCAGGCAATGTGGGCTCCGGCCGCCATCGAGAAAGACGGAAAATACTTCCTTTTCTTTTCGGCGAACGACGTTCAACGCCCCAGTCGTCCGGGATGGGACCCGAACAATGACATCAACCATTCAGGAGGAATCGGTGTAGCAGTATCGGAATCACCCGGAGGACCTTTCAAAGATCACCTCGGCAAGCCACTGATCGGAGATTTTCACAATGACGCTCAGCCCATCGATCAGTTTGTATTTAAAGACACGGACGGCACTCATTATTTTTTCTACGGAGGCTGGAGCCATTGCAACATTGGCAAACTGAATGTTGATTTTACAGGTTTTGAACCGTGGGAAGACGGAGAGCTTTTCCATGAAATTACGCCTGAAGGATATGTTGAGGGACCTTTTATGTTTCTCAGAAAAGGCATTTATTACCTCATGTGGTCTGAGGGTGGTTGGACAAACGACACCTATAAAGTCGCTTATGCAATGGCTGAAAAACCAACGGGACCATATAATCGGATCGGAACGATACTGGAATCAGACACGACAGTTGCAACAGGTGCAGGACACAATTCAGTAATTCAAAAACCGGGATCTGACGATTGGTATATGGTCTATCATCGCAGACCGATCCCAAATGAAGGTAGAGATCACCGAGTGACCAGTATTGATGTGATGGAGTTCAACGAAGACGGGACGATCAAACCAATCAAAATGACTTTTGAAGGCGTGGCAGCAAATCCGATCAAGAAGTAAAGTGTATAAATGAGAAGACCTCCGAAAATTTGTAATTCCGGAGGTCTCTAATTTAATTTTTCACAAACTAATCCTTTGCAGGTATTCTCAACACCTGACCAGGGTAGATTTTATCCGGATGAGTCAGCATCGGTTTATTCGCTTCAAAAACTTCCGTATACTTATTTGGATCACCATAATACTGCTTCGCGATTTTAGAAAGTGAATCACCACTAACTACTGTATAAAACTGAGCTTGAGGAGTGGGCGTGACAACTGTGAATTGATCCTCTACGCTTTCTACCCCTTCCACATTTCCGAGTGCCAAAATTATTTTTTCAGCATCCTGTTGATTTTCAACCTCTCCAGAAACAGAGACTTTATTGCCCGATATGCGAACTGTGATGGTCTTGTAGCTCAATCCCAGCTTTTTTACATAGTTGAGCAAAGCGCTGGCTTGGAGCTTTTTTGCTTCTTCTGCTGGAGCTTCAACTTCCTTTTTGTCAAAAATTTTGGCCCCAGACCCTTTAATAAATGAAAATAATCCCATGGTTAGTTTAGTTTTCGGTTAGTTACTAATTAAAATGAAACAACAGATTTTATATTTTTGAGAGCCAAGATTCAGGCCAAAATTTGTTAAAACAGCGGTTTTAAAAAAAGACTAGAAAAAATCTCTTTCGATACCGAATCCGAAATCCCTATTTTGCAAACAGAATCTAAACTCTGATTATTCAGGTTCTTGGCTTTTGATTCCAGCATCTTTTCATGAAACAACATCATCTCAAACTTTACAATACTCTTTCAAGGCAGAAGGAAGATTTCCAACCCCTAAGTCCTCCCTTTGTGGGCATGTATGTCTGCGGACCTACCGTATATGGAGATGCACATTTAGGCCACGGCCGACCGGCAATTACTTTTGACACAGTCAACCGATATCTGACTCATTTAGGCTATCGGGTTCGGTACGTCAGAAATATTACTGATGTAGGTCACTTGCAAGGTGACGCAGATGAGGGCGAGGATAAAATCGCCAAAAAAGCAAAACTCGAAAAGCTCGAGCCAATGGAAGTTGCTCAGCAATATACTGATACGTATCATAGGGATATGCAGCTTTTGAATACATGGAAGCCAAGTATTGAGCCGCGCGCAACCGGTCATATTCCGGAGCAAATAGCGTTGGTAGAGGCGATTTTGAAAGAAGGATTGGCGTATGAGGTGAATGGATCCGTCTATTTCGACGTATTGAAATACAACGAAACTTATAAATACGGCAAGCTTTCCGGTAGAGTATTAGATGAATTGATGAGCGGAAGCCGCAACCTCGATGGTCAAGGAGAGAAGCGAAATGCAGTGGATTTTGCTCTTTGGAAAAATGCTTCAGCGGAGCATTTGATGAAATGGGATTCTCCCTGGGGAATGGGATTTCCGGGTTGGCACCTCGAGTGTACAGCAATGAGTTCCAAATACCTTGGAACTCAATTTGACATCCATGGCGGCGGAATGGACCTGATGTTTCCTCATCACGAGTGCGAAATCGCGCAGGGCAACGCTTGCAATCATCAGGATCCGGCCAAGTACTGGATGCACAATAACATGATCACCATCAACGGTCAAAAGATGGGTAAGTCGTTGGGCAACTTCATTAATCTACAGGAGCTTTTCACCGGAAATCACAAACTTCTGGAGCAGGCTTACAGCCCGATGACTATTCGCTATTTCATCCTCACAGCCCATTATCGCTCCACACTGGACTTCTCCAATGAAGCGCTGAAAGCGGCACAAAAAGGCTATAAAAAGATCATCAACGGACTCAGGATTACCAAATCTCTGGATTTCCATCCTTCGGATATTGCATTGGATGAAGAGCAGATCAAGCAAATCGAGAAAAGCATTTCCGCAGCTTATCGGGCAATGGACGATGACTTCAACACCGCTCAGGCCGTTGGTCATTTGTTCAACTTGCTAAAAAAAATAAACTCCATTTTCACCGGACAACTTCAATCGGCTGCTTTGGGAGAAGAAGTATTTGCAAAGCTTCAAAGCACCTTTATCACATTTGTGGAAGATATACTAGGCTTGATCGAGGAAAAATCTGATTCTCAAAATAGCATGCTGGACCTACTTTTGAAACTTTATTCAGAGGCTAAAACCGCAAGAGATTATACCAAAGTAGACGAGATTCGCTCAGGCCTGAAGGAAATGGGTTTTGTGGTGAAAGACATGAAAGACAAAATCGACTGGGCATATGAAGAATAGAATTTGGCTGGTTGGACTATTGATTTTCACTTGGGCTTGTTCTTCACCTGAGAAAAAAGCTGAAACAGCAGAAGAAGCCTTTGTCGCCAAACCTTATCCTGAATTTTCGGCTGATTCGGCCTATGCCTTTGTGCAAAAGCAAGTTGATTTTGGACCGCGAGTTCCGGAAACCCCCGGTCATTCAGCAACCAAAGCATGGCTTTTGGCAAAACTGGAAGGTTATGGTTTCTCTGTTCAAACCCAGGATTTCGAAGCAAAAACCTACGATGGACTGACATGGGACCTCAGCAATATCATCGCCTCCTACAATCCACAAGCACCTAAAAGAATTCTTTTGGCAGCACATTGGGACACACGAAGAATCGCAGACAAAGATACTGAGCGCATGGATCAACCCATCGACGGTGCAAATGACGGAGGTAGTGGAGTTGGTATTTTACTTGAAATCGCCCGGGTGATCGGTTCTCAGAAATTGAAACCGGAAGTAGGGATTGATATTATTCTATTTGACGGTGAAGATGATGGTGAACCTGAGAATTCATCCATGAAAAATAACAGTCAAATCTGGTGGTGTCTGGGTTCACAGTATTGGTCCAAAAACAAGCATCAGGCAAACTATTCTGCTTATTATGGAATTTTGGTTGATCTGGTTGGTGCAAAAAATGCACGGTTTTTCAGAGAGGGCCATTCCAGACAATATGCTTCTGGAATCCTGAAAAAAGTCTGGGACAATGCAGCACAAATTGGTCACGGCGACTATTTCGTCAACAGAGATTCTCCAGAAATTCTGGATGATCATCTCTTTGTGAACGCAAATGCTGGAATCCCGATGATCGATATTCTTGAGTATTCGCCAGATTATGGATTCGGACAATATCACCACAAGCACTCGGATAATATGGACTTGATTGATCGGAGGACCTTGCAAGCTGTTGGAGAAACCGTTTTATTTACCATTTACCAAGAGTAAAAGATTATCTTCCAACTCAGAATCCAACTTTTGATTAGGTTCCGAGTTCCAGTTCAAACACTACGCAGGAATGAAAAAAGGGCATCAGGTAACGATGAAGGAAATCGCCAAGAAATTGGGCGTATCGGTTTCGACTATTTCGAGAGCACTTCAGGACTCACCGGAACTTCATCCTGAAACCAAGCGAAAAATCGTGGAAATGGCCAAGGAGATGAACTATCAGCCAAACCTTTTGGCTCAAAGTCTTCGGATTTCCCGCACCAAAACACTTGGCGTAATCGTACCGGAAATCACCTCACACTTTTTTGCTTCCTGCATATCCGGAATTCAGGACACGGCAAACTCACGCGGATACAACGTGATGATTTGTCAATCCAATGAATCCATCGAGCAAGAAAAAAAGAACATCAAAGCGTTGGTTGCAAGTCAGGTGGATGCGCTTTTGATTTCATTAAGCCGCGAAACCAACCATTACGAACATTTGAACGATCTCTATGACAGGGAGATCCCATTTGTACTTTTTGATCGTGTGAATGAAGATATTCCTGTTTCCAAAATCACCTTCAACGATGCCGGAGGTGCCTATCAAGTAACTCACCATTTACTGGACACGGGATGCAGAAGAATTATGTACGTCTCCGGACCGGAAGATTTGTACATCAGCAAAAAACGAAAAGAAGGCTATCTGAACGCTTTGGCAGAATTTGGACTTGGTGAAGAATCAGACTTGATCAAATATACTGACCTCACTTACGAGGGAAATGTTAAAGTTGCGATGGAAATCGCAGCCATGAATCCACGACCTGAAGCGGTATTCTGTATGATCGATCCCGTAGCGGTGGATGTATTGACAATATGGAAAGGCATGGGAATCCGTATTCCTGAAGATATGTCTTTGGCAGGATTTACCAACAACCCAACTTCTGCGGTGGTCGAACCTCCATTGACCACAGTCTCCCAACCCGGCTATGAGATGGGAAAATTATCAGTCAGTCATCTTTTAGACCAACTGGACGGCTTAGTATCAGATGATCCTATTTCCATCGTCTTGGAAACTACACTGGTCCCCCGAAAATCTACCAAACCTCTTCTTTTAAAATGATTGAAAAGGTATCCAAAGCCTTTCGGGATGTTTTCAAAACTGATCCCATTGTAGCATTTGCCCCGGGCAGAATTAATCTGATCGGAGAGCATACTGATTACCAAGAGGGATTTGTTTTCCCGGCAGCCATCGAGCAAGGTATTTGGGTAGCAATTCAAAAGAATCACGAATCAATCGTCCGCTTATGTTCAATTGACCTGGAGGAGGAATTCGCCTTTTCTCCAACTGACTTTTCTCCCAAAAAAGGACATTGGGCAAACTACGTGATGGGAATGGTCAGCCAATTGAATCAAGCCGGATTCTATCCTGCTGGCTTTGATTTGGCATTTGGCGGGAACATTCCCGCTTCTGGACTTTCTTCCTCTGCGGCTCTTTCGGTCGCAATCGGAACAGCAATCTCAGGCATTTACGGGTATTCGGTGCCAAAAAAATCCCTTGCTCTCTACGCCCAAAAATCTGAGCATGTATTTGCAGGAGTGAATTGCGGAATCATGGATCCGTATGCGTCTGCTTTTGGAGTGAAAGACCACGCCTTGTTACTGGACTGCAGAAGTAATTCCCATCAAGAAGTAAAAGCTGATTTCGGAGATTATTCATTGATTCTGGTCAACTCCAAAGTGAAGCATACCCTAGCTGATTCAGCTTACAACCAAAGACGGGAAGCTTGCGAAAAAAGCGTTCGATTGCTAAAGCCCACATTTCCTGAAATCAAAACCCTTCGAGATATTTCTACGACCGAATTGGCCACTGTCAAAGAAATCCTTTCGGCAGATTTATTCCCAAAAGCAAAACATGTAATTACTGAGATTCAGCGTGTTTTTGATGCAGTGGATGCTCTTAAGAAAAAAGTGCTTCCAGCATTTGGACAACTCCTCAATGATTCCCACACAAGCTTGAGCGAAGATTTCGAAGTAAGCTGCGAGGAACTTGATTTTTTGGCTGCGAAAGCTCAGGAGATGCCGGAGGTTTTGGGTTCCCGAATGATGGGAGGAGGATTTGGAGGCTGCACCATCAATTTGGTGAAAAAAGACGCTTTGGAGCTGTTTGAGTCTAAAATCAATCAGGCCTATTTTGAAAAATTTGGGATTCACCCTGAATCCATTCCCGTCAAAATCGGGGATGGAGCGAGATTGATTTAATCCAAAGGCAAAATCATAGAAATTGCCGACTGTAAAATTTTCAGATCGATATTTTTTTGATTGATAGGTGAAAGCAGAATCAGAATTCGCAGTAAGGACAAATCAACCGTCAAATTTACATAAATACTAATCGAATAGACCATCATCAAGTATCCATCGACCAATCGGGAATTAGATCCGACGAAGGAAAAAATTGCTCCTGTTTTTGAAGCGGATTCCAAGTAGTGACTTGGCAAAATGTAGAAATCAAAACACTGAAAATCGCCGTTTCTGAAGAGTATCAGAGATTTGTCAAAAAAATAAGCAGATTCAAACTCATTTTTCGTTATTTGCGAACCTCAAAATAACAACCTATGAATTACCCCAAAAATCTGGGTAGCCTGCTGCTACTTGTTCTGATTACAAGCCTTGGTTTGGTGAGTTGCAATAAGCGCTCCGGAGATCCAAAAGTCCTTGTCTTTAGCAAGACGGCTGGCTTCTATCATGAATCAATTCCAGAGGGCATCGCTGCTATCCAAAAACTTGGAGCAGAAAATGACTTCACGGTGGACACCACCACCAATGCTGAGAATTTCAACGAAGAAAATCTCGCACAATATTCAACTGTGATTTTCCTAAGCACCACAGCGGATGTCCTCAATAACTATCAGGAAGCTGATTTTGAGCGATACATTCAAGCTGGAGGCGGTTTCGTTGGTATTCACGCAGCCGCAGACACCGAGTATGAGTGGGGCTGGTACGGTAGATTGGTTGGCGGGTATTTCTCAAACCATCCGGGTATTGGCGATCCACATCCGAATGTGCAGCCTGGAAAAATCACTAAAACTGGTGAGAAACATCCTTCCACAGATTTTCTTCCTGATTCATGGGAAAGAACTGACGAATGGTACAGCTATAAAAATGTAAATCCAGACACCAAAAAACTATTGTTGCTTGATGAAAGCTCTTATCAGGGTGGTGTTGATATGGGTGAGCATCCGATTGCCTGGTATCATGAATTTGATGGTGGTCGTGCTTACTATACCGGTGGTGGTCACACAAAAGAATCTTACACGGAAGAATTATTCCTGAAACACTTGCTTGCAGGCATTCAGTATGCAATCGGCGACAATAAAAACCTCGATTTCAGCAAGGCAAAGACCAAGCGCGTACCTGAAGAAAACAGATTTACCAAAACTCCACTTTCTGTAGGTCAATTCACCGAACCTACAGAAATGACCATTTTGCCAAATCTGGACATTTTGGTTGCTCAAAGAAGAGGTGAGATTATGCATTTTGACAATGAAACTCAGGAGCTAAAAGAAGTAGCCAAACTGGATGTTTATTGGAAGACTGAAACAGTAGGAGTAAATGCTGAAGAAGGTCTGATGGGAATTCAGAAGGATCCGAATTTTGATCAAAACGGCTTTGTGTTTGCCTTCTATGCTCCGACCGGGACAGCTGAAGTTAACCGTCTTTCAAGATTCACTTTTAAAAATGACACTTGGGACATGGGCTCTGAGAAGGTCATTCTCGAGTTTTATTCTCAGAGAAATATCTGCTGCCATACCGGTGGTTCGATTGCATTTGACAAGGACGGGTTGCTATACCTTTCCGCAGGTGACAATTCTACCCCATTTAATCAGAAAGACTCACGGCTTACATTGAATGGCTACGCTCCTCTTGATCCAAGAGATGGCCGAAAGCAATGGGATGCTCGCCGTACTTCAGGTAACTCCAATGACCTCAGAGGAAAAATCATCAGAATTAAAGTAAACGAGGACGGTTCTTACGATATTCCCGAAGGCAACCTTTATCCAAAAGGAACTGAAGGAACCAAGCCTGAAATCTATGTTCAAGGCAACAGGAACCCATATAGAATCTCTGTAGATCAAAAGAATGGATTCTTGTATTGGGGAGAAGTGGGCCCAGATGCTCGTGTAGATTCCATGACAGTAAGAGGTCCAAAAGGCTATGATGAGGTAAACCAGGCAAGAAAAGCCGGTAACTTCGGTTGGCCATATTTCGTCGGAAACAACTATCCGTATGTGGAATATAATTTCGATAATGGCACTTCTGGAATTACTTTCGATCCGGCAAAACCTATCAATAATTCTCCACATAACACAGGATTGAAAGAACTACCTGCAGCTCAGCCGGCATTCATCTGGTATCCTTATGATGCCTCTCCTGATTTTCCTCAGGTAGCTACAGGCGGAAGAAATGCGATGGCAGGTCCAGTCTATTACCCTGATTTGTACACAGCCGAAACCAAATTCCCTGATTATTACGAAGGAAAGCTATTTGTCTACGACTGGATAAGAGGCTGGATCAAAGCGGTAACGATGAAGGAAAATGGCGATTTTGATAAGATGGAGCCATTTATGCCAAATACGAAATTCAATGCTTTGATCGATATGGAAATGGGTCCTGACGGACGCATGTACGTGTTGGAATATGGAAATGGCTGGTTCTCCAAAAATGCAGACTCCGGACTTTCAAGAATCGATTTCAATGGAGGAAACCGAGAGCCTGTTGTGACAGAGCTGACAGTGGATAAAACTTCTGGCAAATCTCCGTTGACAGTTACGCTCCATGCAACTGCCGCTGATCCTGAAAAAGACTCAATGAGCTATGTATGGGATCTTGGAAATGGTGAGACTAAATCGTCCACCGAACCAACTTTAACGTATACTTACAATGCTGTTGGTGAATATGAAATCAAAGTAACTGCTAGCGATCCTGCGGGACTTAGCGGAATCAGCTCTGCTGTTTCTGTATACTCAGGAAACATAGCGCCTGTGATTACCATAGCTATCAAGGGAAATCAATCTTTCTACTTCCCGGGCATGCAGGTTGCATATGAAATATCTGTAAGTGATGAGGATCATCCGGATGCAGGAAAAGATCTTTCTGCACTTTATTCTTCCGTCGATTACATCGAAGGTCTTGACCGTGCTGAAGCCAATATGGGCCATAAAATAATGAGTGAGGCAATGACCGGAAAAGCTTTGGTAAGTTCACTTACTTGTAAAACCTGTCATAAAGAAGCCGAAAAGTCAATCGGACCTGCCTATACAGATGTTGCTCAAAAATACAGAGAGAGGGATCGTCCTTACTTAATCAATAAAATCAAAACCGGAGGCGGAGGTGTTTGGGGGGAAACTGTAATGCCAGCAAATCCAGGAGTAAAAGATTCTGAATTGAATGCATTGGTTTCTTACATCCTTTCTCTTCGCGGTGATGGAGTGAAGCCAAGTCTTCCAGCTTCAGGAACCGTAAATCCTACCGTGGGGAAAGCCGTTTCTCCAAATGGTGTGATGGTTCTTTCAGCTACATTCACAGACCAGGGTGGTGAGAATATCAAGCCTTTAACAGGATCTGCAACCAAGATGCTTTCCAATAACACAGTTGATTTGGGTCAGGCGATAGAGCTAAATGGGTACGGCAAGATGAATTACAATGGCGCCAACTTATTAATGGTACCAAAAGAGCCAGCTCATTTTGCCCTGGCAAACATCGACATGACTGACATCAGTTCGTTGATGATTGTAACTGCTTCGATGGCCCCTGTGACTGAAGAAATGATTTTCGAAATCAGATTGGATAGTCCAACAGGTACTAAAATCGGTGAAGCCACTTTCAAGCAAGGACCTCCTGCTGCAAATCAGGAAGGCCCGATATATTCACAATTTATGGTGCCGATCACTGGTGCAGCGGATGGAAAGACGCACAAGCTATTCATCACCAGCAAGACCAAATCCGGTGGTGATCCCGGTACCTTTATTCTCGCCGGGGTTACTTTCAACTCGAAATAAGATCCTTAGAAATTCTATTATTAAGCCATCCCAAAGGTCGGGATGGCTTTTTTGTTTAATGACCTTTAGGCTTTTGGGGTAGTTGAAGATTTCTCATTGTACAGGGTATGTTTCTCCGCTTTCTTGCAGAAAAGCCCATTTAGTAATAGGAACACCGATTAAATTCGATTTCATGCCAGCTTTGGTCTCCAGTCCTCCCTGCCTGCAGAAGGCAAGCAACCCAAAAAGTAAAGAAACCTAGCTCTCTGACATCAGTGAGGATTATTGATCAAAATTAATCTTCCTGATACCAGTAACCAAAAAGAAAAACCCTTGATCCTACCTGTCTGATCAAGGGTTTTTCTTTTTCATGCTATAACTATTTATCCCCGAGATGCTCAGAAAATTAAAATCGGTTAATTCAGAACATCCGATATAGATTGATGAATTTCGAGGGCTTCACATGAACTCAATTTTTCAATCTTCTAATTTTCAATCATCCTTACTTCATCGGAGAAAAAGGCAATGCTTTCAAATACTTAGCAACAACTTTCTCTACAATCTTTCCGCTTGCTTCTGAAGCATCACGGGCCTTTATCCATTCAGGATCAGTTCTGAATCGTTCAAAAGCTGCATCAAAAGCTGCTTGATCAGAATGTCCCAGTAGGTAAACGAGCTTAGGCTGTGATCCGTCTTTCTCGACTGTAAGCCAATACGGATAATTTCTCAAACCTTGTTTCGCAAATAAAGCACGGGTATGATCACGGAATCTAGCTTGAATATTCTCGATTTTTCCAGGGAAACAATAGTACGTTCTCAACTGGAAAATCTCGCTTGGAGAAGGCTTTGGAGTATCATTCAAGCCGGGTGCCCAAACCATAAACGTCTGATCAACTTTGTTAACCAAAGGACCATTGGCTTCTGAAGCCTTTTGTGCTGTCTTCCACTCAGGATCATTTGCAAACTTATTCCAAAGGTCATCACGCGATTCTTCATTCGGATAGCCCAAAATAAAGGTAAGAGTCTGATCTGCTTCATCAGTTGGCAAGAAATAAGCGACGTTTTCTATACCATTTTTCTCAAAAAGACGAAGGGTATGATCCTGAAATCTTTTGATCAAATCAGGTCTTTTGCCATCATTGGTGGTATAAGTTCGCATTTCGAAATACGTTGACTTGATGCTTTGCTGGCCGAAAACGCTAAACGAAACAAGCATGGTGAGAATTATTGAGAGTAGTTTTTTCATAGATTAAATGGGTTGATAAAGTGAGAAATTAAGTTTTTGTTTGAATTTAAAAGGATGATAGCTCGCCTAATCCTTCTCAGGAATCGAATTTTTATAAGCCGTATTAAATATTATTTCGCAAAACAATTCTATTTTTTCCACGCCTTGTACAGCGCCGGGCTCAGTACCAAAGCAATGGTAAGCAAGCCAAAAGTTTCCCGATTTTCTTCCATTTGCTGGGTCTTCATAGTCAGATCTTTTTGTGCCCACTCCTGTGAAATCCATTCCTTTACTCCTCCCGGAAAGAAATAGATCGCTCCTAAAATGCAAACCAAAACGACCATAGTCAGAGGGATTTTTGGAAAAATTCCTCTTATGCCCAGTAAGCAGAAAATCATTGCCACTCCATAAATACTGACCCAAACTTCCGGGTCAGGATCGTTGAATTGCCAATAGGCGAAAAGGGCAAAAAGAAAAAAGCAAACTCCAAAGAAGAAGCGATTGAATTTCATAGCGGTGAATTTTGGGCTGAATCAAATCTACTGAAAATAGGCTAAAAAGTCAGCTAGTTAAAGATTAGGATTTGGGAAAAGTAACTGTGCCTTATTTACTAATTATCAAGATATTTGAACTGGAATCATGCCAAATCCATCCTATCAATGATTGAATATTCACTTTCCAAAACCAAACAGGATCTTTGGGGAATTTTAGCCCTTCAAAAAGAAAACCTGATTCAAAATATCTCCCAAGAAGAGAAGGAATCACAGGGCTTTGTCAAGGTTCAGCATTCATACGAAACCCTTGAACGACTCCATTCCATCGAGCCCCATATAATCGCCAAGGATGGGCATTTGGTAGTCGCTTATTGCCTAGCAATGACCAAACAATCCCGGGAAGATGTTCCAATTCTCATTCCTATGTTTGAGCAGTTTGATACTATTGAATTTAAAGGCAAAAAAATAAGTACATACGATTATCTGTCTGTAGGACAGGTATGTGTCAGTAAAGAATATCGGGGCAAGGGCCTTTTTCTTTCCTGCTATGAAGCCTATCGAGAAGTCTTTTCCAAAAAATACGAGTTCGCTATTACTGAAGTTTCCACCCAAAACTTTCGCTCATTGAAAGCCCACCAAAACATCGGTTTTAAGGTTATTAAAACATTCAAGGATGAATTTGAGGAGTGGGCAATTGTGATTTGGGATTGGAGGTAAAAAAAATTGAAGAATTTTTTCCAAGGCAGGTCAGGGAAGGATACATACTTATAGGAAGGATACTATTTTTAAAGAAGGTTTTCTTGTTATAGATAGGTAAATGATTTGGGGGGAAATTTTTCCCCCATTTCTGTTTATAGCATTTGGGGTTTAAAAGCTCATTCAAATTACCTGAAAACAGGATTTGGCTGAAACCTAACAACTGTCCAACTTCCTTCAAAACTTCACTTCTTTTCCGGTTGCTTTTACTATTGGTAACGGAGCTTTGGTTTCGATTAGCCACTCTCTCAACTCAACCCAAAGTTCTTCAGTCTTTTCTGCGTTTTGATAGGCAAGATTTTTTGATTCCGAGGTGTCATCAGAAAGGAGATAAAGCTCTTTTTCATCGTTTTCATAGAAATAAATCAACTTCCAATCTCCTTTCCGAATTGCACTAGAAGGCCTTCCCATCTGATTGGAAAAATGAGGATAATGCCAATAATTTGCACGCTGTGAAATTGATTCCCCCTCCAAAAGTGGTAAAATACTTTGACCATCTTCTTGAACTCCCTCATCCCCTAACAGATCCTTGACAGTTGCGAAATAGTCGGTGTTGGAAAAATATGACTCGACTTCAATCCCAGGGACAAACTTCCCTTTCCAATAGAAAATCGCAGGAATTCGGATCCCTCCTTCGTAAGGATGTCCTTTCCATTTGCGGAGCGGCTCCAAATTAGTAGGAATAGGCCCAAGTTCGGGAAGCCCAACACCTCCATTATCCGAGGTGAAAATAACCAAGGTGTTTTCCAATACCCCTTTCGCTTCCAAAGTAGTGAGCATTGCACCGACACCATCATCCACACTTTCAATCATAGCAGCATAGTTTGGATTGTACTTGCCTCCAAATTTTTCGTACTTGAAAAAATATTTCGCCAATTTATCTCCTCTGGGCACAAGCAAAACGTGAGGTGCAGAATAACTCATAAAAAGAAAGAAAGGTCTTTCCGAATCTTGTTTTTGCAAAAACTCCAGCCCGTAATTCGTCAGCCGATCTGTTAAATAATAGCTCCCATCGTCCTCAAACTGTTTTTCAAATCCGTCCTCGGCAATTGAATAGTTGTAATAATCCAGCCCATTTTTGGAGATCATTCTAGAAAAATCGAACCCCTGCTCCCACGGAGATTGGCCTTCTTTGTTTCCAAGATGCCATTTACCAACAAAACCGGTTTGATAGTCTTTGCCTTTTAGATACTCTGCCAATGTGAATTCTGATCCATTCAGACCTTTGGTCCAATCAGCAGGCGGATCGATGGTCGAGGCCTGGTCTTTTCTTTCCCCAACAAGAAAATTCGTCAATCCTACCCGAGCGGGATGCTTGCCTGTAAGCATCGCCACACGCGATGGCGAGCAAACTGGACTGGCAGAATACGCTTGCAAAAACTTGATCCCATGACTTGCAAGACTATCCAAATGAGGAGTCTCATTGTAGGGATTCCCATAGGCCCCAAGATCCGTATAACCCAGATCATCTGTGAGGATAAAGAGGATATTCGGCTTGTTTAGCTGCGCAAAGCTTGGGTTTAATCCGAAAAAGAGTGGAAGACCGAAAAGCAACAAGCAACACTTATTTTTGATTTGCACGCTCTAGTGGATAAAGTGGAAACTGAGAGTTCGAAGTTCTTGCCTGATCCATCAGCTGGGCTAATTCCTGTAATTTATCAGGGTTTTGTGATGCAATATTATTGGTTTCGCTAGGGTCACTGCTTAGATTATAAAGTTCTAAAACAGGTTCATCTGCTCCAAAAACTTGTAATTTGATCGCCTTCCAATTTCCCTGGCGAATAGCTTGCTTGCCACCTTGCTCGTGAAATTCCCAATACAAATAATCATGCTCCTGCTGATCTCCATTTCCCAAAAGAGTGGGCAAAAATGAAAGTCCATCCGTTTGTTTCTTTGGTTTGATTCCCGCCAACTCAGAAAAAGTTGGTAGCAAATCCCAAAAGGCAAAAGCTTTGTCACTTTTTGAACCTGCTTTTATTTTCCCCGGCCAATAAGCAATCATCGGTGTACGAATTCCGCCTTCGTAGAGATCCCGTTTATGTCCTCTGAAAATCCCATTGCTATCAAAAAAATCGGGGTCGGCACCACCTTCTTGATGTGCTCCATTGTCCGAAGCGAAAATGATAATGGTATTCTCACTCAATCCCAACTCCTCCAACTTTTCTAACACCTCAGCAACATACCAGTCTATTCTCTCCACCATCGCTGCAAAGGTTGCATGAGGATAGGGCTGAGATTGGTAACCGGGAATTTCCATTTGTGGGCCATAATCTGATCCAATTGGCTTAGCTACATACGGTGTCTCATTTGGGAATTTGGCTTGATATTTTCCCATCAGTTCGTCATCTGGAGCGGCCAGTTCCGCATGGGGCATCACAATAGGCATAAAAAGGAAAAAGGACTTATCCTGATTCTTTTCAATAAACTCAAGTGTCTTTTCTTGAATCACATCAGGAGCAAAATCACCTTTCTTACTCCAATCATTTCGTGGAAGGTCTACTTTTTCAAAATTATCCCTCAAATAAGCAGGGTAGTAGCGGTGGGCATAACGCTGGCAATTGTACCCAAAAAACTTATCAAAACCCTGATTGACAGGATCTCCTTCCGAGCCCGGAAATCCTAATCCCCATTTGCCAAATGCTCCTGTGACATAGCCAGCCTCCTGCATAAGCTTAGAAACAGTCATCACTGAATCTGGCATTGGCCACTGTCCTTCAGGTTGCACCTCAGTATTACCTCTAATGGGTGTATGGCCAGTATGGAGCCCAGTCATAAAAGCCGATCGCGAAGGTGCGCAAACTGTGGCTCCGGAATAAAAATTTGTGAAGAACATCCCATTCGCCGCCAGACGGTCGATTGCAGGAGTTTCGATATACTGTTGACCCAAAAATCCCAAATCTCCATACCCAAGGTCATCTGCCAGTATGAATATGATGTTTGGTTTGGAGGAAGTGTATTGAATTGGGCTGTTGGTACTACTTGCTGCATTTGCTGATTGAATGATCAGGACCAAAAAAAAGCAAAGCAAATATCTTACGTCAAAATCTAGCATGAACTAAAGTAATGAAAAAAAGAAAAAATTGCCTAAAACAAAAAAGGGAAGCAATTCTTGCGAATGCTTCCCCTCGGTGAGATTAGGATCGTGATCATAAAATCACCCCAAGCTACAGTTATTATGGCTTTTCCCCCAGTTGCCCAGGTTCATAACTTTAGGCTTAAACTCCCATTCTAAACTTTTCAGTTTTCGACGTGGATTTATGCATTTCTGTGGTTGCCCCTTTCAAACTTCTTCCCGAAGGATTCCGCTCCTTTATGCTTTTCTCTTGAGTTTTCAACCTTAATCCGAGATCTTATTCTCGGCCTTTTATCTCTTACTTGATAATTAAATGTCCAACTTATACTGATTAAACGCAACACATTTTTTATTTATTTTTTAACAATTTTTCCACATTAAAAATGGATTTATCCACTTGTTTATCAACATAATTAAATAGAATGAAAAGCTATGCAGAGCCCAATTTCTAGTTGAGTCTGATTCGCATCAAATAACTATCAGCTGTCATGTATAAATAAGATTGATCAGAATTGAATCCGCAATTTGCTGTTCCCTCTCCTGTGAGGATTGTTCCAAGGAGTTTTCCCTCAGAACTGATGACTAAGACTCCCCCTGGACCTGTTGCAAAAAGATTTCCCTTTTTATCGACTTTCAATCCATCTGGCAGACCTTTTCGATCGCCTCCCAGTGAAGCAGTTACGTCAAGCAAAACTTTTCCGGAGATGACATTTCCATATTCATCCAGATCAAAAGCATAATACCGAGCCTTTTCCGGGTCGGACTGCGCCACATATAAAATCTTTTCATCGGGACTCAGCCCTATTCCATTTGGTCGACTTAGGGAATCCACCTGAAGCACCAATTTCCCCTCAGGATCTACTCTGTAAACTCCCTGAAAATCGAGCTCTTTGGTACTCCACTCATCCAGTCCGTAGGGTGGATCAGTAAAGTAGATATCCCCGTTAGAATGAATCACCAAATCGTTCGGACTGTTAAATTTCTTTCCTTCGAAATCTGAAACAATGGCTTCATAATCCGGCATTGGATTATCCAAGGTTGATTTCATTCGGGCAATTTGCCGATTTCCATGCTGACACAAAATCAGATTACCGTTTTGATCCAAAGCAAGTCCATTTGCTCCCGGCTCCCCTTTCCCCTTTTCTTCGCCCTGATAGCCTGACGGATCAAGATATAAACTCAGGCTGTCTTGCTCGGTCCATTTCCAGACTTTGTTCATCGGCACATCGGTGAAAATCAAAGCTTTTTGACTTTCGATCCAAAGCGGTCCCTCTGACCATTCAAAACCAGAAGCCAAAATCTCAATTTCAGCCCCAACCGGGATCAATTCATTAATAGCCGGATTGAGTCGTTCGACCGAACCAGTTGTTTCAAAAAATAAGATTTTGTCTTTGAATTGGGCTGGTTCTTTCCGTCCGGAACAGGCCGCCAAAATTGTAACTAAGGCAAAGAGTATTGGCTTTTTCATGAGAATGAGTTTTAAATTGGTTTTCACTTCTTTAAGTTGGAAACATTTCCTTAATTCTGAAAATCAGAAGAATCCAAATCGTCTAAACCTACTTTAAAACCAATACCCATAACAACTCTGGTTTAAAGCCCGGTTGCCTGGCTGGATTTACCACGATGTGCAATAAGTTTTTCACGGATTTTTAGCTTTCTAAACACTTCTAAAGGTTCGGCAGCTCCTCCAATTCGAACTCTCGCTTCGCGAACAAGTGATCTCACATCTGTCAAAAATGCTTTCTGCAATACTTCCTGAGCTCCAGTGACATCTCCTTCCATTTGACAGGCTCTCAACTTTTCTCGATCCACCACTAATGCTTTTGCATAAGCTTGAGCGATAGCTTCCAAAGCCTGCATCAAGTCCTCAAGCGGATCTTTGGTATTATGGCTAGCATCGATCATCCAGGAAATACTGGTCCAACTTTGGACCCCGTCCAAATCTCCTGCGATCAGTTCGCAGAAAATCAGAAATAGCTGATATGGTTTCACGCTTCCAGTGCTAAGATCGTCGTCTCCATATTTACTGTCATTGAAGTGGAATCCAGCCAATAGATTTTGATGCATGAGCGTGGCCACAATCTGTTCGATATTAGTATTCGGCAAATGGTGTCCCAAGTCCACCAACACTTTTGCTCTGTCACCAAGTTGTCGGCAAAGAAAAGATGAAGTACCCCAATCAGGAATTACAGTATGGTAAAAATTAGGTTCGTAAGGCTTATACTCAAGCAAAAGCTTCCAATCGGATGGCATTTCATCATAAATTTCTTTCAGGGAATCGGTTGTCCACTGCAGCGCATTCCTAAAATTTGACTGCCCGGGAAAGTTACTGCCATCTGCCAGCCAAACAGTCAACCCTTTGCTTCCCAAACTTTCCCCAATACGAATTACTTCGAGGTTATGCTCAACCGCTTGATTGCGAACTGAGGCATCTGCATGACTCAATGATCCCATTTTATAACTCAAAGGCTGACCGTAATCCTGAAAGGTATTGCTGTTCATCGCATCAAATCCAATCAGAAGTTCAGCTGCTTTTTGGCGAATGGCATTTGAATCACTCGGAATATCCCATGGAATATGCAGAGAAACTGAGTCCGTTTTTTTCGTCAATTGAGCCAAAAGGCCAATATCGTCAAGCTTTTCTTCGAGATTTCTGGGTTCACCACCAATTTGGAATCTCCCAAATCGAGTCCCTCCAGCACCTAGCGCCCAGCTCGGAACTGCGATCTGAAAAGATTGAATTTGATTTATAAGTAAATCAATATTTAGACCTTCCGATGCTAATTGCTCCCCAAGTAATTGAAGGGATTTTACGTGAAAAGGATTGATCGGGAAATCAGAAAGCTGATCAGAAGAGATTTTCATAGGTCTAGAAATTAGGCTTTTTCCACTTTAGAATTAATCCAGAAAGGAGCTGAAACAAACCAGAGGATCATTCCCAAAGCCATTAAATCGTTACTTGTCTCTTGTGAGATATTTCCCATAAAATAAAGGATGGAAGGAATCACTGTCAGAATCAATCCAAGGCATGAAATAAGTTTTAAGAGAGTTCTCATGCGGCAAGTGATTTAGCTAAAGGATATTTTATTTTGGATAGAATTACAAAAATGAAAACTGCAACAAACCAACCCGGAAGTCCTAAAAAGAAGATTTCTATTCCAAAAAACAAGTTCAGAAATAGACAAAATCCAAGAGTTAACACCCAAGCCAAGAGTGCAGGAGCACTGAATTTGGTATTATTCGAGAGTGCTTGTTCTTTTTGGAAACCAAACTTGTCTGCGAAATAAAAATCCGCAAAGATCACAGCACCCATGGGCATCAACAACAGACCATAAAGCGCCACAAAATCCAATAGCCTCATCACAAGCGCAGGAAAGCAGGCTGCCAGACTAGTGATTCCTCCGACGATTGCGGTGATTTTCCAGGTAGGAACTTTAGGAAAAATAGCCTGCAAAGCCAATCCTGCACGATAAATGGTCGGGTTTGCCGTAGTCCACCCTGCCACTATCACACACACTGCTCCGGCAATACCAGCAGTCTGAAAAGCAATCTCACCCGGAGCAAATTCTTGTGAGTTGGAGTTCGCCTGAAGGAAAACAGCATATAAAATACCTGAAGCTATCCAAGCTAAGAAGTGACCTATATAGACTCCTCCGAAGGTAAGAAAGCCATATTTCCAAGACTTGGCATAGCGCAAAATAGTTAGGTCTGACATCCCGATGTGCATTGCCATATTGCAAAACCAGGAGAAAAAAATGATATGCCAGATGGTAAACTTCGACATTCCCGGCAATGGAACTCCTGTCCAGATCACTTCCTTGGCAATTGAGATAAAGCTGTCAAAGGAATGAACACCAAGTTGAGTCAATCCGATAAATCCAGCTGACAAAAAAATTAAAATCATCCAGGGAGACATGATATTGGCAAACTTTGCAACTTGATTATATCCTTGAATCGCTACCAGCGTGATCACCGATCCTATCAAAAATACAGTCACCACCCAACCCGGAGTCCGAGGAGTCCAGTCCTGAAGAGTTGGCATTTCCAAACCAAATGGAATCCCGACGGCAGTTGCTGAAACGGCAATCATGGACCCTGCGAGAAAACAAAACATCAAGGCGTTGACCAAATTGTACCACCGGACCACCTGGATTCCTGAGATTCGCTCCAATTGATAATATAGAGTTAATCTTCTGGTTGTTGCGATTGGCGAGGTGATAAACGCCCAGCTAAGCACTGCAAGTAAATTTCCAATTAACAACCCGAAAACCAGATCGCCTGCAGTGACACCGTGTGCGACAAATAAAGGACCGATCACAAACTCCGTCCCGGCGGTATGCTCTCCCGCATACATCCCAAGGAAGCTTTTGCTACCTTTGAGATTTTGCTGAGGGATTGGAGTTCTTTCAAACTCGTTCGTATCTGAAATTATCTTTTGGAAAAAATTCTTCTTCATAGGGGCAATTTTAATTCATAATAAAATCATCGCCTCAACCATTTCTATCCTGCTGTATCCTTCATCATTTTTTCTAGTATCATGAAACAAAATAACTTTGCGAAATTCGATTAAAAATTGGATTTTGAATGCACTTGGAATATCAAAAAAACTTGCTTTTGAATCAGTTTGCGTGTTTAATTAAATAAAATTTCACCATTCAAGACAGCACAGGACACCTAATGTCTGGTTTTGATACAAATTCACTATACGAATCAACCTGCCTATTTCTATGGACGCACCTATTAAAAGTTTTAAGTATGTAAGTTTTCTTTGGGATGAAGCTAAAGCTGCCGCACTCGAAGGAAACGAAGTCGATTTACTTATCTACAGGTCAAATATTCTCGGAGCTGATCTCCGAATCACAAATTATGGTGGTGGAAACACCAGCTGCAAAACGATGGAACCAGATCCATTGACAAAGGATCTTGTGGAGGTAATGTGGGTTAAAGGTTCCGGAGGAGATATTGGAACACTTACTAAATCAGGCTTAGCCGGTCTTTATGTTGACAAGCTTCGTTCCTTAAAAGGAATTTACAGAGGTCTGGAATTTGAGGACGAAATGGTGGAGCTTTTTAATCATTGTATCTATGACCTCCAGTCCAAAGCCCCATCAATCGACACTCCTCTCCATTCATTTTTGCCATTTAAGCATATTGATCACCTTCACCCGGATGCAGCTATTGCAATCGCAGCTTCCAAAGATGGAGAACAGATAACTCAAGACCTCTGGAAAGGTCAAATTGCCTGGGTTCCTTGGCAAAGACCGGGGTTTGATCTGGGCCTAAAATTGAAAGCGGCATTGGATCAAAATCCTGGAATCCGGGGAATCATGCTGGGAGGTCACGGACTGTTCACTTGGGGAGACACCGCATTCGAATGCTATATCAATAGCCTGGAAGTCATAGAGACGGCTTCTGCCTATTTGAATGATAATTACGGGAAAAGAAGGCCCGTTTTCGGAGGATCAAAAACAGAATCCCTCAAACCAGAAAACAGAAAAAAACAAGCTGCTAAAATCGCTCCGATTTTACGGGGTTTGGCTTCTTCTGAAAAAAGAATGGTCGGCACATTTACGGATGCTCCGGAGGTTTTACAATTCATCAACAGTCATGATCTGACGAAATTGGCACCCATGGGAACAAGCTGTCCGGATCACTTCCTTAGAACAAAGATCAGTCCGCTGGTACTAGATATTCCGGTGGATGAGGATTTCTCCAATGTCGAAGAGCTGAAAACAAAAATCGGTGCCGCATTCCAAGGGTATCGTGAAATGTACGCTGACTATTATTCGAAGCATAAACATGCTAACAGCCCTGCTATGCGAGACCCAAATCCTGTCATCATCATTTGGCCAGCAGTAGGTATGTTCAGCTTTGCAAAAGACAAACAGACCAGTCGTGTGGCAAGTGAATTTTATATCAACGCTATCAACGTGATGCGAGGAGCGGAGGCAGTTTCCGAATACGTTTCCCTTCCGCTTCAAGAAGCATTCGATATCGAGTATTGGCTTCTGGAAGAAGCAAAACTTTCAAGAATGCCAAAAGAGAAGCCTCTTTCTAGAAAAATCGCGCTTGTAACAGGAAGTGCTGGAGGAATTGGGAAAGGAATCGCTGAAAAATACATCCAAGAAGGCGCTTGCGTGGTCGTGACGGACAAAGATGCGGATCGATTGAAGGAAGCTGAACAAGAGTTTCAAAAGAAATATGGAAAGGATTCTTTCCTAGGGGTTGTACTGGACGTAACTGAGGGAGAAAGTCTTGAAAAAGCGATCGAAGAAACTTGCCTGAGATTTGGTGGAGTAGATATCATTGTCAACAATGCAGGGATTTCTATCAGCAAAACTTTCGAAGATCACACAGATCAGGACTGGTCAAGACTCAACGACATTTTGGTAATGGGACAATATTCTGTATCCAAAGCCGGCGTGAAAATCATGAGAGAACAAGGCCTGGGTGGCGATATCGTTAATATTGTTAGTAAAAATGCTTTGGTTGCTGGTCCAAAAAACGTAGCTTATGGTACTGCAAAAGCGGCACAATTGCATATGTCACGATTAATGGCAGCAGAACTCGCCGATTATAAAATAAAGGTAAACGTTGTGAATCCAGATGCTGTGATTGAAAACTCCAATATCTGGGAAGGTGGCTGGGCGGAAAACCGCGCTAAAGCTTACGGTATAGAAGTGAAGGACCTACCTCAGTATTATGCAAATCGCACCTTATTGAAGGAAAGTGTAAAAGTGAGTGACATCGCAGACGCTGCTTTTGTACTTGTAAGCGGTCTTTTAGACAAAACAACCGGAAATATGATCAATGTTGATGGAGGTTTGGCGGCAGCGTTTCCCAGATAACTACCAATTAGTCATTTAACAATAAACCCGACCCCTATGATAATCGATAAGTCAGACCGAATCCACTTGGATTCGCGAACTCCCAAATACCTTCAGGTTGTCAATCTAATTCTGGATGAAATCGAACAAGGAAAATTAAAGATCGGAGACAGAATTCCCTCAATTAATGAGACGAGCTTTGATTTACTTTTGTCAAGGGATACTGTTGAGAAAGCGTACAATGAATTACGGGATCGAGGGATTATCACATCAGTGAGGGGAAAAGGGTTTTATATATGCTCAACGAATATGGGCAGCAAAGTCAAAGTGCTGCTTTTATTCAACAAGCTCAGTTCTTACAAAAAAATTATTTATTACTCCATTTTGGAAACTCTTGGCGGACTGGCTTCTGTGGATCTTCAAATCCACCATTATAATCGAAATATCCTAGAAGACTTATTGGTGCAAAATCTTGGAAACTACAATTTCTATGTTCTAGCACCTCATTTCTTTGATAAAAATTCACACCCCGAAACCGCATACGATCTGATCAAAAAGATTCCTAAGGACAAACTTTTGATTATGGACCGCGCTGTAAAAGGGCATGAGAATGAATTCCCAGGGATTTATCAGGATTTTGCAAAAGATATTTTCGAGGCGCTTGAATCAGGAATATCTCTGCTGAGAAAATACAGCCGATTGATCCTAGTTTTCCCAAGAGGTGATCATTATCCAGTTGAAATCATGGATGGATTTAAGCGATTCTGCTTTTTTCATGATTTCAATAACATGATCGTTGACGGTATAGACGATGAACCTCTTTACGAAGGGGATTCTTTCATCGTACTGGCGGAAACAGATTTGGTAAACATTATCAAAAAAAGCCGTGAACAATCTTTAAAACTTGGTAAAGACGTCGGAATCATTTCTTACAATGATACACCGCTAAAGGAAATTCTTGCAGAAGGAATTACCACTATTTCCACCGATTTCAATCACATGGGAAGGTCTATTGCCAACCAAATCCTTGGGGAAGAGGATAAAATCCCTATTAAAAACCCATTCCGATTTATCGTTCGGAAATCCCTTTGAGTAAAAGCAGACAGGAGATTTATGAGCAGAATACCGGTTACCGCTGTCTTTGACATTGGGAAAACGAATAAGAAATTCTTTCTTTTTGACGAAAATCTAAAGGAAGTCTACAATACATATATCCGTCTGGATGCTGAACTGGATGAAGATGGATTCCCAAGCGAACCCTTAAAACCGGTAGAAGAATGGATGATCGCGACTTTCAAGGTTGCGCTCGAGTCCCCTGAATTTGAGATTAAGCGACTCAATTTTTCAGCACATGGAGCCTCCTTTGTCCATACGGATGAAAACGGAATCCCGGCAACTCCACTTTACGATTATTTGAAGCCTTTTCCGGAGGAACTTTTGGAGCGATTCTATTCTGAAAATGGAGGAAAAATGGCTTTTTGCCAAAAGACTTCCTCACCTCCTTTGGCCATGTTGAATTCAGGCCTTCAGATTTACTTCATCAAATACGCAAAACCTGAGTTTTTCAAAAATGTCCGTCATTGCTTTCACCTGCCTCAGTATTTCTGTTTTGTGTTTACCGGCATAATGGTCTCAGATTATACCAGCATAGGGTGCCACACAGGCTTGTGGGATTTCGAGTCCAATGGATACCATGAATGGGTGAAGCGGGAAGGAATAGCACCTCTCCTTCCGCCAATCGTTCCAGGAAACACCCAATTAAAAACCAAACTTGAATTAGGCAGAATTCCTTGCGGGATCGGAGTTCATGATTCATCAGCAGCTTTGCTTCCTTATTTAAAACAAGAAACTGAGCCTTTTGCACTGCTCTCTACCGGAACCTGGGCCATTAGCATCAATCCATTCAATAAAACTTCACTGACAGAATCTGAGTTGGTGAAGGATTGCCTCCAATTTTTAAGCATCAAAGGAGAGCCTATAAAAATCAGTCGCCTCTTCATCGGTGAAGAGCATAAATATCAGGTAGAGGAAATGTATGCGTTCTTCAACCTTCCTTTGGGAACTTATAAAAAGTTGCGATTTGAAGAACACGAATACGACAAAGTCAGAAAAAGCCCCGGAAAAAGATTCGGATTTCAATATTTAAAGCCCGCAGATTATGGATTGGAAAAAGCATATGAGACTGACTGGGTAAGTTTTTCTAATTTTACCGAGGCATATTACACCTTTATCCATGAGCTAACAGATATTCAAGTTGCCTCCTTGAAATTGGTTTTGGATGGATCTTCTGTCGATCGCCTATTTGTCGATGGAGGTTTCAATGCTAATTATGTTTTCCTTGGCATGCTGCGCAAAAAACTTCAGGGAATGGAGATTATTCCGAGCGATTTCCCAAATGGTTCCGCTTTAGGAGCAGCCATGCTCGTTACAATGGATAAGAAGGTTTAACTATTACACCGCATGAAGTCCGACTCTCCTCATATTGCCCTTTTCATCCCATGTTATGTGGATCAGTTTTATCCAAAAGTAGCTGTTGCTACACTTGAATTGCTCGAAAAGCTAGGCTGCAAAGTCAGCTATCCACAGGGTCAGACTTGCTGCGGCCAACCTATGGCAAATGCCGGTTTTGAGCGAAACACTGTTGGCACTACACGCCATTTTATAGAGACCTTCAAAGATTATGATTACGTAGTCGCACCTTCAGGAAGCTGCGTTCTCCACGTAAAAGAACACACACCGTCGATACCTGAATTGGAAAAAGAACAAGCAGAACTTCATCATAAGGTTTTCGAACTCACTGAATTTATTACCGATGTGCTGAAAGTGGAAAGAATTGACGGAAGCTATCCACATCGTGTCGGATACCATGCTTCCTGCCATGGACAGAGAGGTTTGCGATTAGCTTCCAGTTCGGAATTAAATGAAGAGCCTTTTAGTAAAGCCAGAAAACTTCTTGAAAACCTTGTTGGCTTAGAATGGGTTGAGCTCTCAAGAACAGATGAGTGTTGTGGTTTCGGAGGAACTTTTGCAGTAACAGAAGAGGCACTCTCCATCCAAATGGGAAAAGACAGGCTGGAAGATCATCTTGTTCACGGGGCTGAAATTCTTACAGGCGGAGATATGTCTTGCATCATGCATTTGCAGGGAATCGCCTCCAGAAATAAAAAAACACTTCAGTTCAAACACATCGCAGAAATCCTAAACGAAGCCATCTTATGAGCCATCCGGTACAAGCCGCTGAATTCCTTCAAGATGCTGCCAAATCAAAATGGCACGATGAGACGTTGTGGTTTGTCAGGGATAAGCGGGATAAAATCAGCCATACAATCCCGGAATGGGAACAATTACGAGAGCTGGCTTCAACAATTAAAGATAATGTCCTCGGAAATCTGGACATCTATCTGGAGGATTTTGAGCGAAATGCAATAAAAAACGGAATCAAAGTACACTGGGCAAAAGATGCCGAAGAGCACAATGCAATCGTACTTAGCATCCTTCAAGAGAAAAACTGCAAGGCAATCGTCAAGAGCAAGTCCATATTGACCGAAGAGTGTCATCTGAATCCTTATTTGGAGAAAAGTGGAATCGAAGTCGTGGATACAGACTTGGGTGAGCGGATTGTTCAGTTTCTGAATCAGCCTCCAAGCCATATTGTATTGCCCGCAATTCATCTTAAAAAAGGTGAGATTTCGGATCTTTTCCATGAAAAGCTACATACCGAAAAGGGCAACGACGACCCGACTTACCTTACTCAGGCAGCAAGAATTCACCTTCGTGAAAAATTCTTGGGAGCCAAGGTCGCCATCACCGGCGTGAACTTTGGAGTTGCCGAAACCGGAGAATTCGTTGTCTGCACCAATGAAGGTAACGCTGATATGGGCGTGCATCTGGCGGATGTTCACATTGCCTGTATGGGAATCGAAAAGATCATCCCAAAGCGAGAGCATTTGAGCGTTTTTCTTCGCTTGTTGGCAAGATCCGCAACTGGACAATCTATCACTAATTACACTTCTCATTTCAGAAGCCCGGCTCCCGGGAGAGAGACGCATATCATTTTGGTGGACAATGGCCGCACAGCCCAACTCGGTCGTGAGATGTTTAGAAATTCCCTGAAATGTATCCGATGCGGAGCTTGCATGAATACGTGTCCGATCTACCGTAGAAGCGGCGGTTTCAGTTACGAAAGCACTGTTCCCGGTCCGATCGGATCAATTCTTTCTCCGGGTTTGGATTTAAAAAAATACAGCACCTTACCCTTTGCCTCCACGCTTTGCGGAAGTTGCTCGGACGTCTGCCCTGTGAAAATCAATATTCACGAACAGCTTTACGCCTGGAGACAGGAAATCACAAAAGCTCAGGGAACATCCCCAAAAAGCCTTTCGATGAAATTGGGAAACGGAATTTTCAAAAGTCCGCTTGCGTACAAAATATCCGGAACTCTGATGCGGGCAGCATTGAAAACCCTTCCTAATAGCCTGATCTACAACCCGGTCAATGTTTATGGTAAAAGTCGGGACCTACCCGAATTGCCAAAAGAATCTTTCAAGGACTGGTATAAAAAGAACAGAGAATGAGCAGCAAATCAGAGATTCTCGATAAAATCACAAGCCTGAAACTGGAAGAAAAACCGCTTCCTGAAACTCCGGCTTTTGCTGTTTCCCCAAATTTGGAAGAATCATTTATCCGCTCAATCCTTTCAAATAAAGGTGAGGTTTGGACTATTCAGGAACTGGAGGGAAAGATCCATTCCGGCACTTTTCAGAAAGTTTATTCAAAGCTTTTAGAATTCGAATCATTTTCTAATCAGGAATTACCTTCCGATCCGCATGAATTTGCGGACCTGGATCTGGCCATTATACGGGGCCAATTTGGTGTAGCAGAAAATGGGGCCATCTGGCTGGAAGATGCGGATTTAGGACTGAGGGCTGTTCCATTTATTGCAGAGCATCTCGCGATTCTCCTAGATCGAAACCAATTGGTTGGCAACATGCACCAAGCCTATCAAAAAGTAGGAATGGCAGAATCAGGTTTCGGACTATTCATTGCCGGGCCTTCCAAGACAGCAGATATTGAGCAATCACTAGTGATCGGTGCTCACGGAGCCAAAAGCTTGCTTTTGATTTTAACGGAAGGTTGATTTCAGGCTAGCGAGTGAACTGCGATTCTGTTTCCTTCCGAATCCAAGAAAACTCCCATGTACCCAATATCAGGAGCAATCATTTTTTTTGGAATCTGAACCGATCCTCCTGCTGCTACCACTCTGCCCAACTCGATTTCACAATTTTCTGAAGAAAAATAAATCAAAGTTCCGGCATGTCCACTTGGAGCATAGAACTCCTTATGATAAACCAGGCATCCACCTGCACCAAGTTTTTCCTGATCCCAGGGAAACCATGCCATCACCAAGTCTCCCATATCATTCTTATCCAACTTGCAGTCGAATACCTTTCCGTAAAAAACGATCGCCCGATCCATATTCTGGACAGGAATCTCAAACCAGCCAACTGTTACAGATTTCATGGGATTAGAATTAAAAGGTATACTTATCTCTTTTCTCTCGCTTCTTGCTTGTCGCTTCTTGATACTAGGTTCTAGATACTTATTTCTTGCCTCTTAAAACTAAACTCTTGTCAACTTAATCGGATAGGTCTTACCTGCATTCCACTGGCAGACATAGATGTTTTCATCCTGATCAATACAGACATCGTGGCAATGCTTGAATATCGGCGCAGACTGCACCATCAACTGCAATTCTCCATCTCGATATTCTGGCGCAGTACCTCCCGGGTTTGAGACGACTTTATTGTCTTTGTCAAGAATGGTCACAAATCCTGAATTATTCATTTGCTCCAGATATTTCAGACGAGACCAACAAACTCCTGCATAGAGATTTTCCCCGTGAATGACCGGTCGGCAAACAAATGCTCCGGGAAGGAAAATCGTCTCGATGTAATTTCCATCCATCGTAAACCGCTTGAATGAATTATGTCCTCTTGAGGTACAAAGTAAAGTTGGCGCTTTTCCTCCTCGCTGGTCGACCGCGATTCCATGGGCAGTTTTGAACTGTGCATCGTCGTGTCCATCACCTCCGAATTTTCGGATAAACTTCCCATTCTTATCGTATTGCAGGAAAAACTGAGAACCGTATCCATCGGCAACATATAGATCGCCGTTTGGTCCAACTGCTGTCTCGGTTGGCGTATAGCGCATTTTGTCCGTGTAGATTCCTTCCGTCACAGGTGGCATGATCTCGGCAACGATTACTCCGTCAAGTGTGGTTTTTACGATTTTTCCTCCATTGTCTACGATCCAGAGATACTCAGCATCGCCCTCATCTACCAGAGAAAGTCCATGAGCTGATTTCAGTCCTAAGGTCCAGGTCGTCAAAAGTTTCCCGGATTGATCGTATATGATCACATTGTTTTTAACCTCGTCGGTGAGAAGAATCATGCGACCCTTCCGGTCCATGACCATTTCGTGGCAGTTCACAACAGGAACTTTCTCGGGATCAAGCATGCCCCATTTGGGATCAACACGATATTGAAAATCTCCATGTCCGATCAGTTCATCTGATTTTGGAGAGAAGGCAAAATTGGGGGAAACGCTCATGGCAAGTCCTAGTAGGGAAGATTGTTTGATAAAATCTCGGCGGTTGTTTTTCATAATTTTTTGCTGGGTATTGAATTTACTAATTCTGTCCGAAAACAGAAGAAAATTTACTAGTTTCGGTTGAACCTAAAATAGATCCTCATGAAAAAAAGACTTTATCTCCTCCTCTTTGCGCTCGCATTTTCACTTCCCATCGGACTGATTCAAGCCCAGGAGGTTGCGCTACAACTCTACTCTCTCCGAAATGAAATGAAAGTAGATCCCGTGAAGTATCATAAAATGGTTTCTGATTGGGGAATTTCCGCACTCGAGGGCGGCGGCGGATATGGAATGTCAGACGCAGAATATGCCAAACTCCTAGCCGACAACAACCTAAAAATAGTAGGTGTAGGCGCTGACTACAACCAGCTGACCAAATCTCTTCAACCAATCATCGATCAGGCCAAAAAGTATGGAGCAAAATATGCGACTTGTTACTGGATTCCTCACACAGAAGGTCCAATCTCTATCGAGGAAATTAAAGTTGCGACTGCGCTTTTCAATTCCGTAGGTGAGCAACTGAAAAAAGAGGGCATCACCTTCACGTATCACCCACATGGATACGAGTTTGCACCGGATGGAAAAGGCGTTGTGATGGACTATATGCTGAAAAATGCTAAGCACTTTGCCTTTAACATGGATGTATTCTGGGTAGCTATGGGAGGCGGAGATCCTGTTAAAATTATGAAAAAGTACAAAGGCAAATTCCCGCAACTTCACCTAAAAGACCGAAAAATCGGAACACCGGGTTCCAAAGATGGTCACGGTGATGTGGAAGCTAATGTTGTGCTGGGCACAGGTGATATCGACATCGCAGGTTTAATCAAACTAGCCAAAAAGCAAGGAACCGAATACCTTGTAATCGAGGACGAAAGCTCAAGATCGGTAGAACAAATTCCACAGAGCGTGGCATTTATCAAAAGGAACTTGGAGAAATAACCAATTGAATTAATCATCGGGTGTAGCTAGCAGCTACACCTTTTTTGATTCTCAGTACTGAAAGAAACACAATCGGAATCAACCCTATTTAAGAAGTCTGCAAAAACCACCACTAACATTTAAAATAGACGAATGCCATGGCAAACACTTTTTCACCCATCATACGGGTTAATGATTTATTGAAAATTCGTAAGAGTAAAAATCTGATTCTTGTGGATGCGAGTAATATCCCCAAGGAAGCTTATGAAGAGCAGCATTTGGATGGAGCATTGTTTGTAGACGTCAACACAGAACTGGCGGACATCAAGGAAGATTTGTCAAATGGAGGCAGACATCCTTTGCCTGAGATCAAAGATTTTTCTGAAACCCTTTCAAAACTTGGAATCAGTAAAATCAGCCGTGTAGTCGTCTACGACAATAAGAATGGCTCAAACGCAGCAGCGCGTTTTTGGTGGATGCTCAAATCCGTAGGACACGAAAAAGCGCAAGTGCTGGACGGTGGTTTTCAAGCAGCAGAACAAGGAGGTTTTCCAATTAATTCTGACTTGGTAATTCCTAAAAAAACAGGAGACTACCTGGCGGAAAAATGGGAACTCCCTTTGGCAGATATGAAAGAAGTGGAAGAATATTCTCGAGACGAAAATCATCTTGTAATCGATGTTCGGGATCCTGAGCGCTACAGGGGAGAAAAAGAGCTGATTGATTTGATTGCAGGACATATCCCCGGAGCAATAAATGTTCCTTTAACCTCAAATCTGAATCTAAATGGACTGTTTCTTTCCCCTGAAGAATTGAGAGAAAAGTATACTGGACTATTAGCGGAATTTGAAAATGAAGACATAATCGTCCATTGCGGTTCTGGAGTATCAGCTTGCCACACCTTATTGGCAATCGATTATGCAGGATTAGAAATCCCTAAACTCTATGTGGGATCTTGGAGCGAGTGGAGCAGAAATAACAAAGAAATTGCCACAGCCGAAAAGTAAAATCCAGCTTTGGAGTTAATTCCAAAACTTTCTGGCACTTAGAAATTAGACCTTTGCTACCTTTCGAATTTAGGCAAAAACCACCCCCAACAACCCTTAAGGAAATGATCAATCGAAAAGAATTTTTGAAGTTAATGGGATCGTTGGCTGGAATGGCATTGATCCCTGATTTAGGTTCTGCAAGTTCAAAAAGCACCTTTTCGATCGATGGATTAGTTGATCTTCACTGTCATCCTGCTGCTTTTTTCAGGAAGGGAACTGAAACCTACACAGGAGATGAAGCCTTTCGGAAAAGCATTACATCGATGAACTCAACGCAAGTAAATGGAGCATTTTTGAGTATTGTATCAGATATTCCTGTTTTGAAAATCAATGAGGGCGGAAAAATAACTTCCAGAAAATTCAATGAAGGCGAAGCCTGGAGGGAATATCAACGCCAACTTTCCATTCTCAAGGAATTGATAGCCAGTTCTGAAGCTCAAATTTCTACTTCTAGCGAGGAATTGAAAACTGGCGGAAAGGTTAAGCTTTTTTTATCCTGTGAGGGAGCTGATTTTATTGAAGGCGATATCGACCGCATCAATTTGGCATATGAAGATGGAGTTCGCTCGATACAGCTCGTTCATTATGCTCCAAATAATGTCGGGGATTTACAGACTTCTGATCCAATCAATTCAGGCCTGTCCACTTATGGAAAACAAATAGTCCAACGGATGAATGAACTTGGAATGGTCATAGATTTGGCTCATGCCACTTTGAAAACTTGCCAGCATGTAGCGGAAATCACAGGTTCGCCCATCATGGTATCTCATAGTATTTTACAGGACGGCACAAATCGGCCTGTCAGCGCTCGGGCGATAAGCATCGAACACGCAAAGCTAATCGCTCAAACAGGAGGAATAATCGGAGCTTGGCCTTCCGGATTTTCAAGCGGTATGAATGACTTTGCAACTAATACGATGAGATTGATAGACGCTGTCGGTATTGATCATGTAGGATTGGGAACAGACATGGATGCGAACTATCTACCTGTAATCGCTGATTATTTTGAAGTGGAAAAGTGGACCACAGCTCTTTCTGAAAAAGGTCTTTCTAAAATAGAGATCCAACAATTGGTTGGAGGTAATGCGAGAAGAGTACTAACGGACGTATTGAATTGATCCGGAAATTTATTAATCACATCAAAAATGGAAAAAGTAAACCTTGAACAGAAACTCTCTCTTTTTTCGGATCACTGGAGTCCGAAAATCGTCGGAGAACTGAATGGTCAGCATGTCAAACTTGCCAAGCTGAAAGGTGAGTTTGTCTGGCATAAGCATGACAAGGAAGACGAATT
>JBKJKX010000002.1:0-8897 GCA_046597285.1 Algoriphagus sp.
CCATGCTTTTGAAGTGGGTCGCTTACCGGCGTTTTAAAATATGCTTGATATCTTTTCCTGGAGACTACCGGAGCAAATTCCCCTCCTTGTGTATCACCATACCCGCCATTCAAAGCCCCAAAATTTTCCCAATTTCCAAAAGAAGTAATCACTGGATATTTGCTGAATCCTCGATCAAATTCACCTGCATTATGACGAAAAAACTCATCCCAGCCCGGCTGATATCCTCCTCCCTGTACCAGGTCGCCCGGCATCACCATAAAATCAATATCTCTTGAATTGATGATTTTCAGGTTTTCTGAATAGCCTTTTTGCTCAGTAAGAAAGTAATTGGGAATCTCGAAACCTTCAAGTACACTAAAACCAAACTTATCTTTCCACATCTGAGGGATCGAAAATGGTCGAATCAACGGTTGCCCAGGAAGCCATTCCCGGTAAGTCACCCGACCTCTCGGCTCTGTCTCAGAATCTGCCAAAGCCACAAATCTGATTTTTCCCCAGGAATCTTTGTTTTTAGGTGTTTTAAAGGAAGATTCAAAGGGGGATCCTCCCAAAGAAACCCGATAATTCACCAATATTCCCGCCGGTAAGCTGACTTGTACTTGATAGCGGAAGGCTTGTTCTGATTGAAGCCAACTTCCTTTTTCTAATCCTGAAATCGTTTGGTTCTTTTCCGCATCAGTATAAAATATCTCTGGAACTGCTTCGCCTGTCACATTTTGTGAAAAAATGACCACCCCTTCCTGATTCTTTATAGCAATCTCGCTAGAGGTAAGCGTATTACTAAACCATGTCAATTGAATTTTCCCCTGATCGTAGACTTGTAGGTAAGGATACACACGGAAAGGATTGACCTCTAGGACTGCTGATCCACTATGAAATAAAGCAATTGCAAAGAGTGAAAAAAGAGTGATGAATCTTTTCATTTCGTAGTTGGACAAATCCTATTCTTTTAAATATAAGGAATTGAAATTACTCCACCCTGCTTTTCACCACAACCAATTGCACGGAGTTGACCGGATCATTGCTGAAGATGTAGATGTTCCGCTGATCAATGGCGAATCGGCCCTTCGGATTAAACGTGACTCTCATTTCCAGCGTTTCACCCGGATTGATAGAGGTCCCGACCATCTCCAATTTCAGGCATTCACAATTCCCCTGAATCTTTCGAATCTCCAAAACTTGTTGGCCTTTATTGATCAAACTCACCGTTCGGGTTTGAATCACATTTGGACTAATCGTACCCAGATTGATTTCTTTGTTTTCTATAAAAAGTTGAGGAACGGAGTTCAAATCTTCTTTAGAAAACGGAGCAAAATATTCGAATACATCAGCCATAATATCCATTTCGAATCTTCTCTCTTTTCCCCAAGAAATGACAGTTCTGTCTTCAAAAAACCCCAAATCATTTTTGGCTTTCCCATCATATGAAATCAGAAAAAGTCCCCTTTCCTGTGGTCGGACCGAATCCTGTACTTGCGAAATGGTCATGTAAGAAGGCCCTTGAAAACTTAATTCAGCTTTCCTTAATGTTGATTTGCTGAAATTATAAAATTCAATCTCTTTCAGTTTTGGCTCATTGGTGAACGCTTCTCCCATATTCACCTTTGAAAGTCTGAAACCCAGTTCCGCTTTTTTCACTCCATAGGTAGCCACCGGGTTTTCAGGGTAAGGAATCGCAGTTCCTTCGACAAACAACGTATCTTGAGAGCCGGCCAAATTTCCTTTTACAACTATCATTCTCGAAAAAAAACCAGCCCCAGAACTTGGGTCAAATGAGACTTGGACCGTTCCTGTCTCTCCAACTTTGAGTGTATCTTTTGTGTAGTCAGCGGTGGTGCATCCGCACTCTGTCCACACATTTTCGATAAAAAAAAGAGAATCTTGCGTATGCGTAAAACTAAACTCAGCGACCTTTAACCCTTCCTCTTCAAATATGGTCCCCAAATCCACCTTATTGACTTTCCATACTAATCTAGAAGTCGGTGCTTCTTGAGCCTGAGCAGTTTGGATCAGAAACACAAAGAAAATCAATGCAAAGAAGGTGTGATAAGTACTGTTCATACTTGTAATTAACGCATATTTTCAAACGTATTGTAGGCCGTTTTACTTAATTTGCGCCAAAATTCTACCAATGGCAAGAGTACTTACAGGCATTCAAAGTAGTGGAAGACCGCATCTGGGTAACATCCTAGGCGCCATTATTCCTGCAATTGAACTGATAAAGCAGAATAAAGAAGAGTCCTTTATTTTTATTGCTGATCTCCATTCTTTGATCAGCTTAAAGGACGGCGAGCTTCGCAAAGAAAACACCCTTGCAGTTGCTGCAGCTTGGCTGGCCTTTGGTTTGGATATTAATAAAACTACGTTTTACCGACAATCCCGAAGACCCGAAGTCACCGAACTGACTTGGTATCTGAACTGCTTGACTCCTTTCCCGATGCTGGCAAATGCGCATAGCTTCAAGGATAAAGCTGATCGATTAGCAGATGTGAACGCCGGACTTTTTACATATCCGGTTTTGATGACGTCAGACATCCTGCTTTATTCTGCCAATCTGGTTCCTGTAGGAAAAGATCAACTTCAACACCTTGAAATGGCAAGAGATATCGCTTCAGCTTTCAATCATCAAGTTGGAGAGGAAGTTTTGGTGCTTCCCGAACCTCGAATCAGCGAAGCGGTGAAAATCATTCCGGGGATCGACGGCCAGAAAATGAGTAAGTCTTACAACAACTACATTGATATTTTCCTTCCGGAAAAAGAACTGAAGAAAATTGTCAACAGCATCATCACAGATAGTACTCCGCTCGAAGACCCAAAAGATCCTGACACGTGCAACGTGTTCAAATTATATAGTTTGATGGGAACCGAGCAACAAATCAAAACGCTTCGAGCAAATTATCTGGGGGGAAATTACGGCTATGGCCATGCGAAAAAGGCGTTGCTCGAATTGATACTCGATAAGTTCTTCAATGAAAGAATCTCCTTTAATTCATACATGAGTAATCCTGCCGAAATCGAGAAAAACCTCGCAGCCGGTGAAGAAAAAGCAAAAGTCGTGGCAATGGAACTTTTGAATCGAGTGAGAGAAAAATTGGGTTTTTTATAAAGCTTTCCAACTTCAGTTATTTTAGTTATCCTGCTTCTCCCGAAGCAGGATTTCTTTTTACCTGATTACCCTAAAGATGGATTTACGAATCTCATCAAAAGAGAAATATCGGGAAGTAACAAAAAAATCCGGCTGAACCGGGTTTTTATTCTATTTGACAGTTATCTACTTTTCCAGATATCTTTCAAAGGCTTTCCATTGATGATCATTAAGATACGAACCGGATTGGGAACCAAAACCAGTCTCACATCCTGCCGATCAAACTGGTCTGACTCAATGGGAACTCCTTCCCTTCCTGTTACTTCATAGGTTACCACTCCGTTTGCATCTGGCAATACCGGCTTGTATTTATTGGCGATGTAGGCCGTAGGAAGCAAGATATCTGTGTCCGACTTGAGACGCATGTAAATCTTTTCAAACTCCTTCTCCAGAACTGCCTCGTAGTTTTCATTGAAATCATCTTCCAAGTCATGAATAGCCTCTTCCAGGTCATCATACTTTTCGTCGCTGTAGTCCATTGCACTCAGCTGATTCTTCTTTTCCACTATTTCCGTTAGCTCTTTATCCAGCTTTTCCCAATTCATTTCTTGATTCCGTTTTTGGTTCGTGGTGCAAAGATGCAATTACCGCATTTTATCACCTATAAAATTTTGAGAAATTAACTTACAAGCAAGATTTTTCCGTTCCTTCCGGGAGTTTCATAGGCTTTGATGGCCTCTTTGAATTGTTCCAATGGATATTTGGCTGCCACATCCACTTGATCTGAATGCTGAATCAAGAATCCAAAAACTGTCTTGATTGCTTTTCCTTTTTCAGATTCTGACAAAGAATCCATCCAGCTGCTAAGCCAAAATCCTTCTACTTTCAAATCTCTGAAAATCAGCAAACCACTGTTAAGCGAGATATTTTCCAAACTTAGTAAACCAAACACCATCATCTTACCTCCTGGCTTAAGCGATGCCAAAGCTTTGGCACCCAATACGCCACCTACTGCATCAAAGATCACGGAAACTCCTTCCCCGGTATGCTCAGCGATTACTTTCTGAAGTTTCTCTTTTTCAGAGTTGACCACTAGGTCTGCACCCAGCTGTTGCAAAATCTCCTTTTGAGCATCATGTCTGACTGTCGCTGCAACCTTGATCCCTTTGCCTTTGGCCATTTGGATCGCAAATTTTCCGAAAGCAGAAGCTCCAGCTGTGATCAGCAACCAGTCACCGGCTTGCAATCCCGATTTCTCAACCATTGCATAGGCCGTAATCGGATTGACAAAAGCCTGACAAGCCACCTCATCGCTCATAGCTTCCGGCACAGGAATCACCAAGGCAGCAGGAACGCAGAGATATTCTCTCCAGGTGCCAATCGCGGTAAACATTACACGAGTTCCAACAGGTACTTTTCCTCCTTCATCTGATTTGGTCACTACTCCACTTGCCTCAAAACCTGCACTACTTGGAAGTTTTGGGGTGATTCCGTACATCCCTCTCACAAACATAATATCGGAAGGATTGATATTTCGGGCTGTCACTCGAATCTGAACCTCATGCGATTTCGGTTCCGGCATAGCCGATTCTTCCAATTGTAAAACGTCCTTTGGTAAACCGGTTGTTTCAAAAATAACTTCTTTCATAGCTGGATCTAAATTATAATTGGTTGAGATATCTGGCTAAAAGTTAAGATAGAAATATGTATCAGGCTACAAATTATCCAGATATAGGTACTCCTTTGTTGAAACTACCTTAATAGACGGAACATTACTTGGTCTGGCAGAAGGAAATACTACTTATAACTATAGGGAAGCAAGGTTTTTTTCTATCTTAATAGCATATAATTAAACCAACAAATCATGGACTTATCATCAGTTTTTTCATTGGAAGGCAAAGTTGCAATCGTCACTGGTGCAAGTAAAGGTATAGGCTTTGAAATAGCGGAAATTTTTGCTGCCGCCGGAGCAAAAGTAGTCCTGAGCAGTAGGAAGCAGGAAGCACTGGATGAAATGGCTGAAAAACTTCGTTGTCAAGGCTACGACGCCACTGGCATTGCTTGCAACGTTGGCCATATAGACGAGCTTCCGCTATTGGTGGAAAAAACAGTAGCTCTTTATGGAACTATCGATATTCTAGTAAACAACGCCGCAGCTAACCCAGCTTTTGGACCAATTCACGAAACAAGCCTTGAGGCTTTTGACAAAATCATGAATGTGAATGTGAAAGCTCCTTTTGAGCTATGCAGACTCTGTTACCCTTATCTTCGGAAATCTTCCGGTGCATCAGTAATCAACATCAGTTCAATCGGAGGATTATCACCCGAGGAAGGGCTTGGAATTTACAGTGTGAGCAAAGCAGCATTGATTTCTCTAACGAAAGTTTTTGCAAAGGAATGGGGAGCTTCAGAAATCCGGGTAAACGCGATTTGCCCTGGCCTTATTAAAACGAAATTCTCAGAGGCTCTTTGGTCTAGCGAAAAAATCATGGAGTCAATTTTGAAGCAACTTGCTATTAAACGAGCCGGAACAAGTGAAGAAATCGGTGCAATGGCACTTTTTCTCGCATCACAAGCTTCATCCTACACGACAGGAGCAGTATTTACAGCTGATGGAGGCCTCACTATCTAATCATTCTCATGCAAGAAACCCACTATTACTCTCCAGAAGAACTTACTGCTCTTTTGACCAAGTATCACTCTTTTCTTAAAACTCATTTATTTCCTGTTGATCTTGAAATCGTAACCGGACCTTTCAAAAAGTATTTACCTCTTCTCTCTGACTTACGGCAAATGGCTAAATCAGAGGGATTATTTGCTCCGCATCTTTCCAAAAAGGAAGGGGGACTTGGACTTACTTTGGTCCAGTTTGCTCAGGTCTCTGAGATTTTGGGACAAAGCCCCTTGGGTCATTATGTGTTTAATTGCAACGCTCCCGATATCGGAAATATGGAATTGCTCCATCTTTTCGGATCAGCCTATCAAAAGAAAACCTTCCTCGAACCTCTCCAAAAAGGAGAAATTCGAAGTTGTTTTGCCATGACTGAACCGCAGCTTGCTGGAAGCAATCCTGTAAATCTTGCAACAATGGCTGTGAGAGAAGGAAATCACTATCGCATCAACGGCCATAAATGGTTTACCACCGCAGCTGACGGAGCTCAATTCACAATCGTAATGGCTGTGACAAATATTGAGGCTGAATCTCGCTACCAAAAAGCAAGCATGATCATCGTACCATTGGATACGCCCGGTTATAAACTTGTCAGAAATATTCCCGTCATGGGCGAAGCAGGAGAAGATTACTTATCACATGGCGAAGTGCTTTTTGAAGATTGTCTGGTGCCGGTTGAAAACCTGATCGGCGACGAAGGCCAGGGATTTGCTCTGGCACAGGAAAGACTTGGTCCGGGCCGAATTCATCACTGCATGCGCTGGATCGGTATATGCGAAAGGGTCTTTGACCTAATGTGCCAAAGGGCTATTTCCAGAGAATTAGATTATGGAAAGCCTTTGGCAGAAAAACAGACCATTCAAAACTGGATCGCTGAAAGCCGCGCCGAGATCAAAGCAAGCCGGTTGATGGTGATGGACACTGCCGAAAAAATGCAACAGTTCGGAGCAAAAGCCGTCCGGGAAGATATCTCCACAATCAAGTTTTTTGTGGCTGATGTGCTGATGAAAGTGATAGATCGGGCGATTCAGGTTCATGGGGCTTTGGGAATAACAGATGATACGTTGCTATCATTTTGGTACCGACATGAGCGCGGAGCAAGGATCTACGACGGACCTGATGAGGTGCATAAATCAGCACTGGCGAGAAGTATTTTAAAAAGTTACGCAGCGTCAAATGTCAAATGAACTAGACTTCACCAAGCTCAAAACGTATCTGGAGCAGAAGCTTTTTGGAGATGCAGAGACGATTGAGATTTCTCAAATTTCAGGAGGCTATTCCAATCTTACTTTTCTAGTCAAATCTCCAAAGGGTAAATTTGCCCTTCGAAGACCTCCATTCGGTGAGAAAATCAGCAAGGCTCACGACATGGAACGAGAGTTTAATGTTCTCAATTCTTTGAGCAAAGTCGGCTACTCCAAATCTCCAAAGCCTGTTTTCTATTGTCAGGATTCGAATATTTTTGGCGCACCGTTCTTTGTGATGGAATTTGTCGATGGATTAATCCTGCGAAACAAGGTTCCAAAGGGAATGGAATTCACACCTTCCGATTTCAAAAATCTATCTGAAAAAACTCTTGATTGTCTGCTAGAACTACATTCCATAGAATTGAAAGAATCTGGACTGATCAAACTTGGAAAGCCGGAAGGATATGTTGCGAGACAAGTTGAGGGCTGGACAGATCGATATTTCAAAGCAAAAACCAATGACCTTCCCGAAATGGAAAAAGTGGCGAATTGGCTGAACAGCAATATACCAGCAGTGGAGAATGTCGGCTTCATTCACAATGATTACAAATACGATAACCTGATTCTCAATCCTGAAAACATCTCAGATATCAAAGCCGTTCTCGATTGGGAGATGGCAACAGTCGGTGATCCTTTGATGGACTTGGGTACTTCCCTAGCTTATTGGGCTGAGCCGGGAGATCCGGATATTCTCAAAATGTTTAACCTCAGCTTTCTTCCGGGGAACCTGACCCGGAAAGAAGTGATTGATTATTACAGACAAAAAAGTACCCTAGACCTAAGCAACATCTTATTCTATTATATTTTTGGCTTATTCAAAGTAGCAGTTATTGCCCAACAGATTTACAAACGATTTATCCAAGGACATGCAAATGATCCGCGTTTTTCGGATTTGATCCATGTGGTGGCAGCTGCCGGAAAACGAGGACATGAAAGTATTCTAACAGAGAAAATCTAACCTATGAACATTCAAAATATAACCATTTTAGGCGCAGGAACCCTTGGTTCCAGAGTTGCACTTCAATCAGCAATTTCTGGTTATCAGGTTTCTGTCTATGACATCAAGCAAGAAGCGCTTGATTTTTCTCTAAATATTATGAAGAAAATTCTTCATCAACTGCACAAATCCGGGCAGATCAGTCAGGGACAGGACCACGTGATTTTGGGCAGAATTAAGTTTACACTTGATCCTGAGGAGGCAGTCAAAGACGCTGATTTCATCAATGAAAGTGTGACGGAAGATCTTCGATTGAAGAAAAAGGTATGGCAACAGTTTGCACCTTTGGCTCCTGAGAAAACCATTTTCACAACCAATACTTCATACATGCTTGCATCCATGTTTGCAGAGGATTCGGGCAGGCCTGAGAAATTTTGCGCGTTCCACTTCCATGATGTTTTCTATTCTCGGGTGGTAGATATCATGCCACATCCCGGAACGGATCCAGCTATCGTCATCATGTTGGAAGAACTTGGCAGAAATCTAAATCAGGTTCCGGTTATTGTCAAAAAAGAGAATCCCGGTTATATCTTCAACTCAATGCTGCTGGCTCTAATCGGCTCTGCGGGAAGACTTTTGACTGGAGAAGTGGCAGAAGTGGAAGCAATCGACAAGTCCTGGATGGTAAATTTCCACATGCCAATGGGCCCGTTTGGAATCCTGGACAATGTCGGACTCGATACTGCTTGGCACATCACCAGAAGCAAAACTGATCCTGCCAGTGAGACTTTTGCAGCGCTATTAAAGACCTATTTGGATCAGGGAAAACTTGGGGAAAAGTCAGGCGAAGGCTTTTACAAATACCCAAATCCTGCCTACAAAGATCCTGCGTTTATTAAATAAACCTAAACTTCAGATGGTTAACCTTTTCTTCCTTATAAGAGAATATCTTTT
>JBKJKX010000145.1:0-18693 GCA_046597285.1 Algoriphagus sp.
ATGCCAAATCATAGCTTATCTTTTGATAGGTCGGCTGATTGGGGCAATGGCCTGTTTGGTGCATGTTGAAGCTTAACCAGTCTTCCTGGTGAAACCAGTTTGAGCTTCCGCCGGGACTTGAAGGCTGCGGATGAAAAGTAATCAATTGTCGATTAGCCGGATTTTGAGTTTCGACTATTCCTCGTGCCATTTCGTTCCAGACTTTCACATCTTCTGAGTTTTCTCTTGGATTCCGATCACCTCCAAGAACCCAAATTATATTCTTCTGATTTCGATATCGATTTCCGATCCATTTTCCATACGAATATGCAGTCTCTGTAGTAAAAATTTCCGGACCTACTCCCCACTTATCTTTGAATACTTTATCTCCCCAAGTTGGCAAAAGAGCAACATACATTCCTCTTTCTAAAGCCATTTCAAGTACTTTATCCACATGGCTGAAATAGGCTCCATTGTATTGCCATTTTTCAAGTGAAAGAAAAGGCTTGTCTCCATTTGCATTGGGTTCGTTTATTCCATCCAATTCGGAAAGAACGACCGCTTGAATCACGTTAAAGCCCTGCTCATTTCTTTTGTCCAGATACATTTTGGACTGCTCGAGATTCAGTCGATGGAAAAGCTCCCAAGCAGTATCTGCCATCCAAAAGAAAGGATCTCCTTCTGCGGTCATCAGATATTTGTTGCCTGGATGAACCGCTATTGAACCTTTGATTTCTTGGCCAAAAGATGACCCGGAAACCAAAAATAAAAAGAGAATAGAGGTAAATTTTTGCATAAAAAAAGCAGCCCGAAGGCTGCTGATTATTTTTAATGTGCTAAAGAAACTGCAGGTTTTGAATTTTTCTGCCAAATAAAGAAGATGGTAAATAGAATAATTAACAGACCCGGAAACAAGAGCATTTTCTGAAGTGTCTCTTGTCCTGCTGCCAATTCCAACGCGTCACCTGATAGCCCAGCTGCAGCTTGTGATATTCGTGAAGAATCAATCCAGCCACCAATAATCGGCTGGAAAATCGCAGTTGAAAACATACCTACTCCTCCAATGATTGACATACCAAGCGCTCCACTAAGTGGTACTCTTTGTGCTACGGCGCCTACCATTACCGGCCAGAAATATCCTACGCCTAATGCGAAAACCACCGCCGCTACGTAAGCCATTGGTCCGGTCACAGTACTGAACAAGTAAATGCCTAACGTTGCTAAAATAGCACCCGCCAAAAGAACCCCTGTTTGACCCAAGGTCTGCACTACAGGACCTGCAAAGAACCTGGCTACTGCCATTACTCCCGTAGTCAATGCAAGGATTAACATCGGACTTGCTCCGCTTGATCCCATTATTAATCCTACCCACTGCTGCGGACCAAACTCTGAAATGGCGGTAAATGCCATTGCGATAAATAGGAAGATGAATACTGGGCTGATCATTGCCTTGAGATTTAAAGCAATTGAAGTGGATCCTGCTACTGCTGGTTTAGGGAAAGTTTTTCCGAAGAATAACACTGCATAAGCTATTGTAGGGATCATCATGACCCAAATTTGAGCTTCCCAACCCATACTGAAATCAGTCATGAATTTGGAAATTAAACTTCCCAATACGATACCACCCGGGAACCACATGTGGAATCTGTTCAACATCTTATTCAAGGTCTTGCCGGAATACATATCCGCTATCATTGGATTACAGGCTGCTTCAGTACAACCATTTCCAAATCCTATGAACAAAGTTGAAATCAATAAAGTAGTGTAACCACCTGCATACAAGGTCAATAATATACCTAATGTGTGAGTGACAAAGGCGATGGTCATGATGTTTTTTGGACCTACTGTATGGTAAAATAAACCACCCAAGATCATTGAAATGGGGAATCCTAAGAACCACATTGAGTTAATAAAGCCTAGCTGCTCTGCAGAAAGACCGAATTCTTCGCCGAGTTGAGGTAAGATACCTGCTCTGATTGCAAAGGTAAATGCAGTGGTGATGAGGGCCAGACAACTTGCGTTGAATAGTGCGCCTCGATTGATGGTTTGATTCATGTGTGAGGGTTTTGGTTTTTGGGTTTTAAGAACAATCGATTGAAACAGTTGAAAATAGGAAAAATATCGGACTCAGTCTTTTCCGGTAAAATAAATGTTTGAGTAATCGCTTGTTTGTTCTTAAAAATTATGCAGAAAATGTGCTTTTCTATCGCCAGAGTTAGAAATGCAATTCAAAAATGAAGGATTTTCATATTATCCTACCTATCTAAAAATCAGGACTATACCTGAAAATCAGAATTTATTTCTTCTACAATGACTAAGACTCTCAAAAAAAAATAGACCTGCGGTTTTGATAGTTTAATCTTTTTAAAATAGTGCTAATTCAAGATGTTATTCAATGACCAAAATTGAACCTAAGGAATATTTTGAAATATTCTTCTCGATGTTTTTGAAATTGACTCTGATCGCATAAGAACCTGGTGGAATTCCTTTTCCATTGAAGGTGCCATCCCAAGGACAAGTGGATTCCTCAGAAATCAGGTCGGAACTAGCACATTGAAATATTACTTCCCCCCATTTGCTAAAAATAAAAACCTCGAGTTCGTCAATGAGATAGTTAGTATATATTAAAAATTCTTTTTCAGGATTTCCAGGTTGAATCGCTGTTGGGAAGGTGACCTTAAGTTCGCATTCCTCTTCTGTAGTGAATGTAGCTTGATAACCACAGCCTTCTCCGCTATATACCACAAGTGTAAAATCTCCGATCGTTATTGGTTTGAAAGTTGGATTGGTTGAAACCAGAAAGCCCTGATGGTACCATTCGTAAGCTGCGAATTGGCCCGGATTGATCGTTTCTGCGATTTCGTAGCGAGGACAAATTTGATAGGATTCTTTTACTTCCGGTCGGACAGCGTCCATGCTTCTCATGACCAGCACCCTGTCAAGTCCCAAAAGACAATTGATCTGGTTGAAAATCCGGACTTCGTAAGTTCCTTCTTCGAAAGCCAAAATTTCACTTTTGTTGACTTCGTTAGTTAGTTGAGATTCTATTCCGTTTAGGTTTATGAACCACCATTCAATTCGACTTACCAACTCAAACTGAGTTTCTGCCCGAATTGATGTAGAAGGTGCGTCAGGGCAAAGAGGTTCTTCAAACAATTCAACAGCTAATTCAAGGACTGGTGTTTCCACGAAAAAACTTATTGGAACTTGGTCACAAGGAATACTTCCTTTGGGTTGGACATTAAGCGTAAAATTTCCATAAGTATTTAAGGTAATGAACTCCTCATTTCCAATTAAAATACCTGACTCGTCAAACCAGAAAAAGTCTGCTAACCCTGGACTTACTGTCCCAATATTTGCCCGGTAGATCTTGGTGCCATCGCAGGTTTCCTGGAAAAGCTCAGGGGTAAATGCAATTTTTTTATTGATCGTCACTTCCATTGATTTCTCCTCCGGACAAAGAGTCGGAACTAGATCATTGCTTAATCCCAGAAAAAGGTAAATGCCTCTTTGGTTTAAAGTTAAAGGCTCTCCACTTTGGCGGGTAGTAGTCTCACCGTTTGGATAGGTAATTTCAAAAGTAAGATCCTGAGTCGTTTCAGGTGTGAATTCATAAGTTTCGCAGATTGATAGCGAAGAAGGAATTATGAAATCTATTTTGTTGGGGTTAATGGCCAGATCGATTGTGCTCCTGCCAAGTTCACAATCCTTGTTGATTGAGGGAATGATGCTAAATACCGAAGCTTCATACGTTCCCGATTCGAAAACAGTGATTTTTGTTTGATCTTTAAATTCTGGGAGATTGTCGATGGTCCCGGATGTATTAAATCTTCTCCACTCAATGTCAGTCACCTCCTCGAAGAAAGTGGTTTCTAAATTGATAATTGCACCAGGTCCAAGTTCACAAAGTTGGGTGGATTTCAAGGTCACTTCCACATCTAAAATTGGTTCTGGGATAAGAAATTGTTTAGGAGGAATCGGACAGGCATTGCTGTTTGAGGGTTGAACGTCCAATGAATACATCCCAAATGAAAAAGGATCCAAATCCAGGAACTGACCAATTCCCACTAATTCATTTTTCTCATTTACCCACTTGAATTTCACAGAAGCAGGATCTCTTTCAAAAATATTTGCTTCGTAGGTTCTGTTGCCAAAGCAATCTTGCTCTTTCAAAATCGGCTCAAAATCAACCGGTTCAACTAATTCGACTTTAAATTCTTTTAAGGTTGGACAGATGATGGATTGATTGGGTATTCTGCCAACAATTTGATAATCCCCTGCCTTGGTCAGCGTGAAAGCTTCACCGGCAAGTTTTGTTTCCTCGGACTTATCAGGGTAAATGACCGTGAATTCAAGTGGTTGAGAAGTCTCGGGAATAAGATCGAATGATTGGCAAATAGATAAAGTTGATTCAATATTGTATTCAACAAGACTCAAGGAAGGAACTAAAATCTCTTCGTTTTTTGGAAGACTGCAACTGTCCTTGTCATAGATTTCAAAAAAATATTTGCCACCGGGAATCGTAATATTTATCTCAAATTGAGTGTCGAGGATTGCTTCCTCCCGCAAAACTGCGCCCTTTTCATTCAAAAGTCTAATCGTTCCATCAATTCCTCCATTGATCAGTTTTACCAGAAATGATCCGGGATCTTTTCCGGTAGGAGTACAAATCTCTCCTTCAATATTCGAAATTTCAAATTCCAGTTGTGCAGGCGGATCGATTAGAGGGACGACTGAAGTAAAGGTATTGTTACAATTTCCAAGAATACCAACAACAGAATAATTTCCTGATTTTAGACCCTGAACTTCCCTGATATCCCCGGGAGCCATTGAGGAGTTTGGGATTCCCTTTCCATCAACTTCGAGTTGATCTATAGCTGTAATAGCTTGGATCCGAATAGCGCCATCTGCAGCCAGACATCCGCTTGATCCTTTAGCATTCAAAAAGACAAAATCCGGTAAGGGATAATAATTCAAAATTTCTGAATCTTCCTGAATACAGCCGGGATTTGACTCATCATTAACGGAAAGAATTATTTCATACTCCCCGGGACCTTCAAGATCGTACAAGGCTGTAATAGTGAGATTAAATCCACTTCCGAGAGAGACCCTGTCCGGTGATCCGGATTTTTTATAGAACCATTCCCCGAAGACACTTGGTACAGATGAATAGGTGATATTTTGATCAGGGCAGATCGTTGATTGAGAGCCGTTAATATTAAAAGAAGCAGACAACTTCACTTCAGTCGTCAGTTCAATTTCACATTCTTTCAGACCGTCTCTATTTTCAAAAAATAAAAGGACCCTATATTTCCCGGTCTTATTTACTGATAAGGTGTTTTTACTGCCTATTATATCACCATTTTCATTTTTCCATTCAAAGATATAATCTGAAAAATTAGGACTTGTGGGGGAAATAGCTTCAATATCAAATGTCTGACCTGTACAAATCGAATAATTCGGTTGAAGCAAAACCGAAGGTCCTTTTATTAGCTCTACATTTTTCGATTCCTTTAAGAGTAAAATGCCGGCTCTCCTGACCTCTAGCTCGATCCGATGAGTTCCGGTCAACGAAAAAGTGTAATTAATTGTCTGAAATCCAGCCCCTCCAGGTCCTAATTCATTTAATAACTGATTGGAAGGGCCAAAGATTTTCCAGCTGTATACATCTTTAGTAGGATTACCCGCCCCAAAAAAACTTCCAACGACACTTCCAAAAACATTACACAGTCTATCCGGCCCAATTAAATCGGGATCATTCGCCAAAGAATTATTTGCCAAAACCTGATTCTTCGAACTCAAGGGATTTACAAGGCCAATATTGGTCAAAGATCCATTGGCAAAAAATGCCATCAAGGATAATAAAATGGCAAACAAGGAAAATTTTGAAGTCTTATTTTGCAAGATAGTTGGCCTGAAAAAGCTGGTATTCAGAGGCCTAAGGTACTACTATTATCAGGCCAAAAAAATAACCAAACTGTTCAGTTCCTTTGGTTATTATTATTTTCCAAGCAAGATTAACGGACAAAGAACCAATCTTTTAAAGTACTAAGCTTTTCAGAATACTCATATCTTTCCTCGTTGAAAATTTTCAGATCTTCAGGATTAGTCAGTCGGTTTTTGATTGCAAAGTTCGTCATCATTCCTCGTGCCTGCTTCGCGAAAAATCCAATTGTCTGATAAGAATCATCTTTGAATTCTTTAAAGTGGATAGTTATCAATGGACTTTTCAGTATTTTTTGATCAACAGCTTTGAAATACTCCTGAGAAGCCAAATTGACTACGGGCTGGCCTTCAGCTGAGACATTTATTGCTTTTGCAATCTTTTTGTCCCAAAACTCATATAGGTTTTTACCCTTTTTGTTTTCCAATCTCGTACCCATTTCCAGGCGATAGGGTTGAATCAAATCCAATGGTTTCAGCAAGCCATAAAGGCCGGAAAGTATCCTCAAATGATTTTGCGCAAATTCAAAATCAGCACTCGTGTAATTCTCAACATCGATCCGCGTATAAACATCCCCTTTGAAGGCCAAAAGTGCTTGTTTGGAATTGTCTGGATTGAAGTCTTTTTGAAAAGTTTTAAATCTTTCTCCGTTGAGTGTAGCCAATGATTCACTCACACTCATCAGGGTTCCAATTTCCTTTGCTGACTTTTTCTTCATTACTTGAATCAGTGATTTTATATCTTGCTGAAAATCAGGCTGAGTGAATTCTTTGAAATTTGGAGGACTGTAATCGAGGGTTTTCGCTGGAGAAATTAGGATAAGCATTCTATTGGATAATGGTAATGGCTTTGGTGACTTTTTGGGTTAAATTTTGGTCTTGGCTGGTAAACTTCACAACTACCGCATATGTTCCATTGGGTACAAATTTTCCGCTAACCTGGCCATCCCAAGGGCAGAAAGGTTGATTAGGCTCCAAACCTTCTGGACTTTCATGTTTGCAATAAAAGATCAATTCTCCCCATCGGTTAAAAATAAAAACCTCTACATCATCAATGTATTCATTTGCATAGAGAATGAAGTTTCGATTTGGATCATTTAAGACAACCCCAGTTGGGAAAATGATTTTCAACGAGCAATCTTCAAAAACTTCGAAAGTTTCAATGTACTCACAACCCAAATTATCAGAAACTTTCAGTTCGTAAATGCCCGGAAGTTCCGGCGTAAAAATAGCATCTTGGGATATTTCTTCCCCATTTAGTATCCAAGAATAGTTGTCGTAATCTCCCGGATCGATGGTTTGAGTGACACCCTCGATCGCGCAAATTGTAAATCCTGTCTGAACCACCGGCGGTATAATGACAGATTTGGAGACTACACCATTTGCCCGGCCAAGTTCACAACCCACTCCACTTCTCAGTAAAACCTCATAAGTTCCCTCTTGGGAAACTTCGATAATTGGAAGATCATCAAAAGCAAAAATTCTGGTGCGGGTTCCTCCTACGACTGAATACCATTCGATCTCGGCTACAGTAGAGAGATCTGCAATTACAGTTAAGGTCGTGCTGTTTTGTCCTACGCAGAAAGGGACTACATCCAGTTCCAAATCTAAATTTTCATCCAAAATTTCAGCTTCAAAAACGAACTTATTTGAAGGACAAAGTCCTCCGGAAATCGGCTGAACTTCCAAAGAATAAGTTCCAGATCGACTTGGTGCAAAAGATTGAGTTCTGCCAACAATGATCCCTACTTCGTCTTTCCATAAGAAAATCACATCAGCTGGAAGTGCATTGAATAACGTCGCATCGAATCTCACACCAACTTGGCAATCCACGATTGGAGCAGATACATCGAAATCAATTTGTTGGGTGATTGTTGCCACAATGGTTTCCGTTTTTGGACAGTTTACCCCGGCAGGATCTTCGCCAGTGATTGTGTAAGTCCCTGACTGGGAAATGAGAAACTCTCCATTTGCATCAGGAAGAATTTGTCCCCCTGAACCTGTTAAGTTAAAAATCAGATTCCCTTGAGGGGTAGGTGTAAAAGCAAAGCTTTCGCAAGCTGTAAAATCAGTTGGAACAGAGAAAATGGCCTCTAACTTCTGGTCTATGGTGTAAATAACAGGATCTGGAATAGCGCAATTAGTAGGGTCTAAGATCTCAATGGCATAATCTCCATATGGAACCTGAACATTTAGAAGAGGTACATTAACAAAGATTCCCGTGAACTCTTGACCATCTCCTTGTCGAGTAATTACAAAAGAGCCGGACTGAGGTCCTGAAGTGAAATTGATCGAGAGTGTTCCGGGTGCTATTCCTATGGCGCTACAGGTTTCATCAGATGGTGTGACTGTGTATACAAATCCAACGGGTGGATTGCTATTTTCAACTGTAACCGATGCCGTATAAAAACAACCTGTATTGTTTTCTGCGAGAAGCGTATAGTTCCCTGGCAAAAGATTCACAACTGGAATCACATCTCCGGCAGAAATATTCGTAAATACTTGAGCAGTTTCGACTACTGTTACGCTAGAAGCATTTGCCTGCATTGTGATCTCAAATGATCCGTCCGGCGTGTTACAATCTGTGGCAGGAGTTTTTTGGAGTGCAGTCAAAACTGGTAATTCATTCACCAGTAAATCCAACTTTTTCTCAATGGTGCAATCAAGAAGGATTGGATCCTGAGTCACGAAAATAATCTCGTATTGTCCGGGACCCGGGAGGCTTGGAATCAATAATTCCAGTTCAAAGAATTCTCCCAAAGCAACCCGATTTGGGTCACCATTGAGTTCATAAAACCACTCTCCTGTAATCGGAGTATTCGGTGCAAAAGTGACTGAAGTGTCTTCATAACAAACCTCTGTGGCAGTCTGATCGATATCGAATTCGAATGCCGGACCCACAAAAACTTCTGCAACTGCAGGGCAGGTTTCAAAAAACGCAGCTTCTTCGTCGCTTAAGCCAGCTGGTAATCGATATCTGACAGTGACGGTATATATACTTTCTTCTTCAACTGTAATGGTATTTGAGTTTTCATCTCCGATAACCTGACCTGCTGCATTTACCCATTCAAAATCATACAAGCCTTCCGCTGGATCATAGCCATCGATGGCGGTAAGCTCGACGGGAGTTCCGAAACAAAGGGTAGCATCATCGGCAAGTGTGAGCAAGGGTGGAGCCACTACCTCAATTTTGGTGGTTGCCACATAATAAATTGGATCACCGCAACGATCTACCCTTAGGTCTATGGTGTAGATTCCTGGAGAATTAAAAAGTTGCTCTAAATCCTTGAATTGGTCACCCGGTCCTCCGTAATTATCTCTGATTACTGTTCCGTCATCCTTGGTAATAGTCCAGAAATAGCTGTCGATATCTGGCTCCCCAGCTCCCTCTAGCAAAGCTCCGGCACCTGAAACTGGATCAAGGCACAATCGTGCAGGTGCTGTCAATGCTGGTTCGGGAATGGAACTACTGGAATTCTGCACAAATGAAGGCAATCCCAGATTTGTTGTTCCTGGCATTGGCTCTACTCCATCTTGAGTAAATGTACTGGTAGCTGTGCATCCGGTTCCGACGTTGATTTGGCCTATCTTATTCGATCCTACAATTGCTAGGTAAATCACACCGTTAGGACCAATTTGCAAAGCTCCCAGGTCTAAGCCGGAAGTCTGGCTTATGGTTTTTTTGGTTGAAGTGATGCATGCCTCGATTTGAGCCCGAGTAGATGCGGAACCAAAGCAAGAAGGACAGGTGGCTGCATTAGGATCATTATTTTCCACGGGGCGAATGATAAATTCTTCCACGCCTGGTCCGCCGTTTCGGTAAGATACCAGAACTCGTTCGCTGTCATTTGAAAACTCAAATCCATAGACATCCCCATCACATCCTAGGTCAAGTCTGGCGTATTCAGTCATTTCACCTGTTTCTTGGTCGAAGTCGAAAATTTCAACTTTGTTACAACCACCATCAGAGATTGTAACAGCAAGCTTGGTTCCGTCAGGGCTGAATTTCATAGCGCCAACTCCCGAATTGAATCCATGATTTGACCCTACAGAACTGAGGACTGGCTCCCCGATTCCATTAACTGTGACAGGATATGCACGGAATGTGTTATTCCCCAACTCATGAAACATCACCCAAGTAGTATCTCCCGCATCTAAAGCTGCGGTATTTTCTGTTGAGGGACTGAAAAGGAAATTATCCTTAGTGACGACATTTCCAACTCCTGTCGGATTATCTGATTTTATATCCACCAAAGAAAACTTAACCTCGTTCGTGCCATTGGCAGAAAGCTGGGTGGTGAAAAGGTAAAATAAGGTTTCCTCTTCGGGCACAGGAACAGCTAAAACTCCCTGACTACTGGCGTTGTCCCCGCCTATGGAATCTCCATTGGCCATTAAATCACCGTTCAAATCCCAAACGGATTGCCCATCTGTATAAAATAAGACTTGCCCCGCCTGATCGGAAATCGTTGTTGTTCCTGCGGGAATATCCTGAGGATGCGGACTGGCGATTGGCCTTGGCGTTGGGGCATCAGGATTCGTTCGATCAGGATTAAAGTCCAATCCGGCACCATTTCCGAAATACCAGATGTTATTGGTCTGATCAGGCAAATCCCACATTTTAATACGGATCTCAGCGTAAGCATAGCATTGGGAGCCTGGCTCTCGTACCAAAACCCAATACAATCCAGGTAAACAGACCACGTTATCTTTGGAGGTGATCCAGCCTTGATCTCTTAGATTTGACCAGAAATATTCATAATTATCACCTCCACCGGCTGGAGGCGCTTCTCCACCCTGGTCCCCTTGAGCAGCCTGTGCCTGCAAAAGTGGACCAATATCGATACAGGATTCACATAGCGTAGTGTCAGAAGGAGTGAAATTTGCCTCAAGATTATTTTCTGTAAGAGGGATGTTCTGAGTAACTGTTTCATTTTTTCCATCTTCGAAAGTCACTGTCAAAGTTACTTTTACACTAGTCCCCTGTGCAGCGTCGCCAGGGATAAGAAAATGTTCCTGATTGAAATCTGCCGGTAAAGGATTGCCATCAGAATCTACTAAAGGTGGGTCGAATTCCCAGCTAAAGCTTTCTGGGCGATAGTTTTCCGGCGTGATTTCACTGGTAAGTTGAACAGGGTTATTTGCACAGGGCTCTTCTGGAGACCAAGTAAAATTAACCGTGGGCTGTATATCCGCATTTGGGGCAAATACCGGAAAGATCGTTCCGCAAAAATCAGTTCCAGCAAATGGATCTTCTTCGACAGTTACTAAGGTTAAATCGGGTTCGTTCGGATTAGTTACTTTTCCGATCAATTGAGGTCCTCCGACTACTTCTTCATAGATGTAATATAAACTTCCATCCGGACCGACTTTGAGGTCGTAAAGTGAATTAAGACCTGCTGTAAGCGGAATTTCTTCCGGAGTTCCTGATAAGTCTGAGGTTGGGATACGGAATAGCTGATTCCCCCGTGAGAAATAAATAAACGTCCCATCTGGTGAAAACTCTGCACCTTCAATTGGATCGGTTCCGCCGGATTGGGAGATAGGAGTAGTAGAACCGAAATTTCCTGAATTTGAATTAAAGTCCATCACCAAAATATCATCCCCGGCATTTTCGGGAATTAGAATCAGTTGGCTTTTTTCTTTATCAAATACGATTGCTTTAGGAGTAAAAGGAATGCTCTGGCTTCCTGTATTTGTGAAATCACCTGCCGTAGCCCCGAATCTTCTTGAGATCAAATTTCCCCCTTCGAAGCTGATAAGATAGGAAGGGGAAGAGGGAGTTTTTACAACCAAAAGCGCCCCTGAAGCATTGCCAATTGCTACATCCTTGGTAATTACTTCTCCCAAAGGCCTTTCATTGCCTGTTGCCTGACCGGTGGCATTCATATCCACTACAGAATAAAGAAGTTGTCCTCCTGGAGAGATATAAAAAATATAAAACAGCTTATTTCCATCCGGATCATATTCCAGAAAGCCGGTTGCTACTTTTTGCCTACCATCAATGTCTCCATTTAGTCCCGGAGCTGAACCTTGAATTGGTCTGGAGCTAAAATCGTAGACCAATTCTCCATTGGTGACAAAAAGTGGTTGACCGGTAATCGGATCGATCGCAATAGCATTGTTGTTTTTCCCAATCAGGACAGATCCCGGTAGCATTTGAACCGTTGCTTTGCCACCCTTTCCAAATGAGATGTAATTATTTTCCGTCGCTCCGCTGCAGTAACCAAAAATCCATTCGTTGTCATTAAATCCTTGAGAAAAAGAAGTTGGAATGCCTGAAAAAAAGCTAATAGCCAGACCGATGGTAAAAATAAATGTTAACCTTATGGAATTAGGGTTGCTTTTCATACTTTTCGAACTGCTTTTAAAACAACCAGAACTGCAAATCGTTCTAAAAGCCATTGAGTAATCAAATAAACGAACAAATCCTTGTTACGGTCTTCTGCCAACTTTGTTTTTTTTGCATTAATCAGCCTTTTAGGTTCGATTTCGGCATTTGCACAAGATCCTCAATATAGCCAATACTACGCGGCCCCTCTTTATTTGAATCCCGCGATGGCTGGAAGCGAATTGACCGGAAGAGTAGGGTTCAATTATCGAAACCAATGGCCAAGCATTGATGCTAAGTTCACCACATTTTCGGCTTATTACGATACTTACTTGCCTGATTATAACAGTGGGATTGGCATAATGGTCATGCAAGATACAGAGGGAGCAGCTCAACTAAGATCTACCACCATTTCAGCACTTTACTCTTATGAATTAAAGTTGGGAGAGAATTCCTATTTCCGCCCGGGATTTCAGGCAAGCTACATCCGAAGGGAAATCGGATTTTACGAAAACCTTATTTTCGCCAATCAAATTAATCCCAGCGATCCATTTGGACCAACTTTACCTGGAACTGATATTCCGGGATTGGGAGATCCTGTTAGCATGCTTTCTCTCTCTTTAGGGGGTATGTTTTTTACTGAAAATTTTTGGATCGGAGGCGCAGCACATCATGTCAATCAGCCAAACCAATCCTTTATCGATGGATTAAGCCCATTGCCCACCAAATTTTCGGTGCATGCGGGATACAGAATTTCATTGGGACAAGGGTCGATGAGACAGGATTTTACCCACTTGAGAAAGGAGAGATACCTTACTCCAACCATCAATTACAAGCGTCAGGGACCATTTGAGCAACTTGATGTGGGTGCTTACTTTTATGTTGAGCCTATCGTTTTTGGGGTTTGGTACAGAGGCCTTCCTTACAAGCCTGTTGAAAATCAAAGTAACCGGGATGCGATCGTCATGATGGTTGGATTGAATCTTCTAAGTGGCCTCAACATCGGTTACAGCTTTGACTACACGGTTTCCCAACTTGGAATCCAATCTGGTGGAGCACACGAGTTAAGTTTATCGTGGACTCTTCCCAATAAAAACCAAGGTAAACCTCTCCGAAGGGACACTATACTTCCTTGCCCTAAATTCTAGTTTTACATGAATCCGGAAACCCTCAAATATTTGCTTATTGGGGTGGTCGCTTTTGGCTTTCTCATAGAGAAAACTCTAAGCTATCTCAACAGTAAGCAACCTGTTCCGCTTATTCCGGCAACTTTGGATCATTACCTGAGCCAGGAAAAATTAATCCAGTCCAAAGCATATCAATCAGATAATTTCAGCTTTGGTTTGGTTTCAGGTGTTTTTTCATTCGCCCTGACAATCCTATTCCTAAGTCAGGGTTGGTTTGGGGACGTTGATCAATGGGTGGGAGGATTTGAACTTGGCCCGCTTTCCCAATCTCTTCTGTTTTTTGGAGTGATTTTCATCGGATCCGATTTGCTGAGTCTTCCATTTGATTATTATAATACGTTTGTGATTGAAGAGAAATATGGCTTCAATAAAACGAAAGTGAGTACTTTTTTCGCAGATAAACTGAAGGGTTATTTGCTTTCAATCCTTGTTGGCGGAGGATTATTACTGGTTTTTCTTTGGCTGGTTCATCAGATGGGAAAAGACTTTTGGTGGCAGTTTTGGGTGATAGCAGCTGCGTTTATGGTGTTTGTAAACTTGTTTTACACAGCCTTGATTCTTCCGCTTTTCAACAAACTCACTCCCCTTCAGGATGGAGAATTGAAACACAAGATCATCGATTACGCGAAATCTGTAAGTTTTCCTCTGGATAATATACTGGTGATGGATGGTAGCAAGCGATCTTCAAAAGCGAATGCTTTTTTCTCAGGATTTGGGAAAAGAAAAAAAGTGGTGCTATACGATACGTTGATGGATCAGCATCCCCCGGACGAATTGGTGGCCGTTCTTGCGCATGAGGTAGGTCATTACAAAAAGAAACACATAGTATTGGGAATGCTTACCTCTGTTTTGCAGGTTGGTTTAATGCTGTTTTTGCTGGCGCAATTCATTTTCAGTGAGTCGATGAGTTTGGCTTTAGGAGCGGATCAATGGTCTGCAGAATTAAACATCATAGGTTTCACCATGCTGTTTTCCCCTATTTCGATGGTTTTGGGAATGGGAATGAATTGGCTAAGCAGGAAGAATGAATTTGAAGCGGATGAGTTTGCGAAAATAACTTTCGCAGGAGAACCTCTTGCTGAGGCTCTAAAAACCCTTTCCGTCAAAACTCTCAGCAACATCAATCCGCATCCCTGGTATGTATTTATGAATTACTCGCATCCGCCGCTTTTGGAGAGACTTTCAAGATTGGAAAAATAAGTTTGATAGTGGTAAAGTTGGAAGGTTGCACCAGCTTCATGATTCGGGTTTCATCGTTAGAAATTAAAGATAAATTAATTGAAAAGCCCATCAGAATTTCTTCCAATCGGCGTTTGTCATTGAGGTGAATCCTTCGGTCTTAAAAATCCAGCATCGGTCATCGGTTATCCCAAATCTAATCTCTCAAATGAGACTCCTCGTTCCTCGGAGTGACGTAGCCAGCACTGGTCATCCGACATTTCGATCCTACAGGTTATAAAACTCTTCCCAGCCTTTTCTAGGAGGCATACCTGCCAGTACCTGATTAGCAAGCGGATTATTGATGATCTGTCTGGTCTCTCTGTCAAACTCCAATTTCACACCCATTTGTTGGGCCATCACACCAAGGCAGAAAACCTGACTCAATGGTCCGGCAATTTCAAATGGTGAGCGGGTCTTTTCTTCCCCTTTGCAGGATTTGAGGAAGTTTGCAAAGTGGTTGGAAGGGCTTTCTGGAACTTCAGGAAGTTTGGATCCCATTTCTTTGGCTTTTTCTGCAGGAATGATCGAAAGCGTACTTCCGTGAGATCCGCCTTTAAAAGTCAGTTCTTTACTGTAAATGATCTTTCCGGGATTCAATTTTGCAGGTTGAATCTGTCCGTTACTTGGTGGCGGGATATTCGGATCGAGTTCGGACACCCCGTAGCCATCCGGCACTGAAGGAATATTATCCATCCCATCGTACCAGTTGATGGTCAACGGAGGAATTTCGCCGCGCTCAGGGAATTTGAAAGCGAGAGTCGTGGAGGTCGGATAGAAGAAGCTATTGTGACCGGTAAGTTTTAGCGGTTCGACCTCATAAGGCAGACCCAAATCCAGGAATTCATGAGCTGTATCGATGATATGTGCGCCCCAATCTCCTAACGCGCCCATTCCGAAATCGTACCAGCAGCGCCATTGGCCGTTGTGAAAATCTTTGTTGAAGGCATGTGGCTGTGCCTGCGAAAGCCAGGTGTCCCAATCCAATGTGGAGGGGATTGATTCGCTATCTGGGAACCGCTGGATTTTGGTATCCCAACCATGCCACCGTCTGCGACTGTTCATATGGGCAGTAATTGCAGTGACATCCTTGATGATTCCGGCATCTTTCCAGGCTTTAAACTGGAAATAATTTGCCTCGGAATGTCCCTGGTTTCCCATTTGAGTGACCTGTTTGGGGTATTTCTTGGCAGCAGCCATCATCAGATCCACTTCCCGAAAGGTTCTGGCCATCGGTTTTTCCACATAGACATGTTTGCCTTCTGCCATCGCCAGCATGGTCACCGGGAAGTGTGAAAAATCGGGGGTAGCAATGCTCACTGCTTCGAATTCATTCCCGATCTCGTCAAACATCTTTCGGAAATCCTGGTATTTTTTGGCGTTTGGAAACATGTTCATTACTTCCAACGTCTGCTTGGCCCCCATGTCGACATCACAAAGTGCGACAATATTACAAAGACCTGTCTGGCTCAAAGCTTTGATAATTTCATTTCCACGGTTACCGATTCCGATGCAGGCAAGGTTGACTTTATCACTGGGGGCTACGTATCCCATTGGTTTTCCCAAAACGGATGGGGAGATGATTGTCAATCCAGAAAGTCCGAGCGCTGCCGTCGCCCCGGTTTTGAGAAATTTGCGTCTGTTTGTATTCATTGCAGGTTGATTTTGGATTGGAGATAAGATTTTTGGGCCTGAGAAAGTAGGAAGATTTAATGGGGAATTTGATGTAAGTTTTTGATTTTTTGTTGAATGGCAGGAAGAAATAACGGAAACGATCTCGGAACAGAAATCCATTAACGGCATGTTTTCAGGACAAACTTTTCTTAAATTTCAGGACCCCATCTTACCCAAACCTATGAAAGATCTAGCCGATTTCCATTCTTCAGTATCCGAACTTTTCCCTCAGCCAAAAACCAAAGATGACTGGGATCAATACCGACTCAGTAAAGAGCAAATAGAGTTTTTCGATGAAAACGGCTATTTACCCGGAGTCAAGATGCTGGATAAAGTCCAGGTCGAAGCGTTGAAAAAAGCGTTGGATGAAGTGATGGAACCGGAGCATCCGATGCATTACCTTTTCCACGAATTTCACAGCAATGAATCTGGCGATCCGAATAAAGTTCTTTTTCACTCCCTTGGGCATTGGCGGATTTCAGCCGCTTTTCACGATGCGATCTGGAATCCTGCTTTCCGGATGGCGGCAAGTCAATTGTTGGGAAATCGGGCAGTTCGATTTTGGCATGATCAACTCTTCTGCAAGCCTGCCCATCACGGTGGAAATGTGGCCTGGCATCAGGATTATTCTTACTGGACACGGACGATTGAGATGCAACACCTGACCTGCTGGTGTGGACTCGATGACGCGACTGAGGAAAACGGTTGCCTTCAATATGTGCCGGGAAGTCATAAATGGGGTTTGCTTGACAAACCGTCATTGGCTGGGGAAATGGACGGCTTGATGTCGATGATGACTGAGAAGCAAAAGGCAAATTTCAAACCTGTGGCGATTCCGCTCAAAGCTGGATATGCTGCTTTCCACCATCCGCTTTTAGTTCATGGAAGCTATGCGAATTATTCGGATCGATCCAGAAAAGCCTTTGTTCTTAATGTTTTTGCCGACGGGACACTATCCGATACGGAGGAACCGCTACTTCAGGGAATTCCTGTGATTCCAAAGGGGGAGAAAATGAATGGGAAGTTTTTTCCGTTGATTTTTGATCCGGAGAAATTTTAAGGTTAAAAATTGAAAGATTGGGTTCGAAAGTTGGAAAGTGATAAAGTTGTAAGTTTGGCTATTGGCCTTTTCGAAAGTCTTAAATACTCAGTGCTTTTTACCTTGGTACCATTCTTAGATCATATATCATATATCATAAATTAAAAATGGCTTCAGGATTATTTGCCCTATTGGATGATATCGCCACACTGATGGACGATGTGGCGGTGATGAGTAAATTGGCTGCAAAGAAAACCGCCGGAATTTTGGGAGATGATCTCGCAGTAAATGCTGAAAAAGCTTCAGGATTCGTTTCTGACAGGGAGCTTCCTGTGCTTTGGGCAATTATGAAAGGATCTTTTTTGAATAAAGTGATCATCCTTCCGATTGCATTTTTGCTCAGTGCTTTTTATCCACCTGCGATTACGGTGATTCTCGTGATCGGAGGACTTTATCTCGCCTATGAAGGGGCAGAGAAGATCTATGAATACTTGGTGCCACATCCGAAAGAAGCCCATGTAAATTTGGAGGCGGAACTTACCGAGGGGCAGATTCTTGAGCTGGAGAAGCAAAAAATAAAATCAGCGATTACCACTGATTTTATCCTCTCGGTGGAGATTGTCATTATTGCGATGAGTTCAGTGGATGATAAGTCACTGAGTATTCAGATTTGGGTGGTTTCTGTGATTGCGCTCATCGCTACAGTGGGGGTTTATGGGATTGTTGCCTTGATCGTCCGCATGGATGAATTTGGGCTCAAGCTGATCAATCTCGACGAGGAGACGAATAGCTTTTCCGATACGATTGGGAAATTCCTTGTTGGAGCACTTCCGTGGGTGATTCGGTCACTCGGGGTAATAGGTACATTAGCTTTGCTATTAGTAGCAGGTGGTATTTTTGTGCACAAAATAGACTTCTTTCACCATCTCTTCCCAACATGGCCATCCATCGTCAAGGAGTTTTTAATCGGACTGGTAGTGGGAATTTTGGTGATGATTCCTGTATTGCTTTTTAAGCGGATTAGAAAAAAGTCTTGATCCAAGCAACAGGGACAGGACTTGTATTAATTTAAAAAACTCTATTTTAAGAAATTGAATGACGGTCCTTCATATTTCGAAACACACACTAACCAATAGATCCATGTCCTCCCTGAGCAAAAGCTTCGTTTTAGGCCTTTTTTTAACATTTTATGGACTTTTTGCCTGCGCCCAAAACGGCAAAACCTTTCTCCAAATCGAAGGAAAAGAGGGTCCCGGAAAAGGAAAGCATATCGTATTAATAGCAGGAGATGATGAATACCGGTCCGAAGAATCCATGCCCAT
>JBKJKX010000108.1:0-19211 GCA_046597285.1 Algoriphagus sp.
CTCTTAAAGATTCTCCGGGCAAAGTCGCCATTAATCCTGGAAGCCTTCGTAACAGTGAACTTTTTCACCGGATCATTTCTGAAGATCCGGAGTACCGGATGCCTTCCAAAGAATCAAATTTGATTCTTTCCCCAAGGGAAAAGGCAATCCTGATCAAATGGATCGAGGATGGGGCAGAATATAAAAAACATTGGGCCTTTATCCCTCCCATGAAATCGGAACAACCAAAAACAAAAGATAACTCTTGGCCCAAAAACCCAATTGATCGCTATGTCTTGAGTAAACTGGAACAAGAAGGAATCAAGCCATCACCGGAGGCGGATAAGGAAACGATTCTGAGAAGATTGAGTCTGGATTTGACAGGTTTGAATCCAAGCTTGGTCGAAATAGATGCTTTCTTGGCAGATCAATCAGAAGATGCTTACGAAAAGCAGGTTGACAGATTGCTCAATTCGGTTTATTATGGAGAAAAAATGACCATGCATTGGTTGGACATCTCAAGATTTGCAGATACCCATGGCTATACCGTAGATCGGTATCGAGATGCTTCGCCCTACCGAGATTGGGTAATCGGTGCTTTCAATAAAAACCTCCCGTATGACCAGTTTATCATAAATCAGCTGGCTGGAGATCTCCTTCCCAATCCGACCAAGGACCAGTTGATTGCCACGGCTTTCAATCGGATTCATCCGCAAAATATGGAAGGAGGAATTGTGGAGGAGGAGTTCCGGGTAGAATATGTGGTGGATCGTACCAGTACAATGGGTCAGGCTTTTATGGCGCTGACGATTGGATGTGCTCGTTGCCATGATCATAAATTCGACCCCATTTCCCAGAAGAATTTCTTCGAAATGAGTAGTTTTTTCAACCAAGTGGATGAGGCTGGGCAAATTTCATGGGACGATGCCATGCCTGCTCCAACGATGCTTTTGACCGATCAGGAGAAAGATAAAATGTTAGCCTATCTGCTTTCTCAAAAAAATCAGGAAGAAGAAGAACTGAAAAAAGTAGCGGAACAGGAAGAAGGTGCATTTCAGACTTGGATGACTTCAAATGCCTACAAAAAAGAAGCAGTTCATGAATTTCCTGCCAGTCGAGTAGCATTCTATTCTTTTGATCAAAATAGCATCCAAAACCAGCTCAATCATTCCCAAAAAGGAACCATGCTAACCAGCGAGGTAAAAAACCAGGCGCCTGAATATGTAGAAGGACTACGAGGAAAAGGAGTTAAACTAAACGGTGATTCTTGGTTGGACCTGGGTGGGTCGGGAGTCTTTTCCAAGAGCGAACATTTTTCAATCAGTACTTGGATTTCTGTTCCAAAGTCTTTGAATGATGGCGCAATTTTCCATAAGGGATCAGGAGCAGTACTTTATAACTGGCGTGGCTACCACCTGAGTCTGAAAAACAACCAGTTGGAATTACTGATGGCCCATAGCGCACCCTTCAATGCCATTACCAAAATCACTGACCAAGACATTCCACGAGACCAATGGATCAATTTAGTCATGACTTATGACGGTTCTTCTAAAGCAAAAGGTCTCAAGGTTTTCCTTAACGGACAGGAAATGGCGACCCAAACTACCCACGATAATCTGTACAAAGATATCCTTTTCAAAGGCGCGCAGCCGGGCTTGCAGGTGGGAGCAGTTTGGAGAGGCAAGGGACTTAAGGACGCTTTGGTGGACGAAGTCAGTGTCTATCACAAAGAACTTTCACCAATTGAAGTCTTACAGATCGCCAAACCTGCAGAATTCAAAGCCACTCTTGCCAAGTCCAAGAACCAACTCAGTGCCCAAGAAAAACAATCTTTCAAGAAACTTTACCTCAATAACCATTCTGTAGCTTATAGCGAAAAACTGAAGGCAGTTGTGGTGCAGCGGAAAGCGTACTCAGATTCTGTAGAGCGAATACCGGAGATGATGATTATGCAGGATATGCCTAAAAAGCGGCCCACCTATATATTGACCCGCGGAGAATACAATTTGCATGGAGAAGAGGTTTTTCCTAATACGCCTGAAAGCGTTCTTCCTATGCCAGAGGATCTTCCAAAAAATCGTCTGGGCCTTGCCCAATGGCTGATAGACCCTCAAAATCCACTAACGGCTCGAGCGGCAGTCAACCGTTTTTGGCAAAATTTCTTTGGCAGAGGGCTGGTTGCTACTTCCGAGGATTTCGGAAATCAGGGACAATTGCCTTCTCATCCGGAATTGCTGGATTGGTTGGCATTGGAATTCCAGAATTCGGGTTGGGATGTGAAGGCCATCCAGCGTTTGATTGTAAGCTCGGCAACCTATCGACAGGCTTCAAAAAACAGACAGGAACTGGAGGAAAAGGACCCTGACAATTACTTACTGGCCAAAGGACCTTCGGTTCGATTGCTTGCAGAATTGATCCGTGACAATGCGCTATTTGCAGCGGGATTGTTGAATCCGGCGGTTGGAGGAAAAAGTGTGTTTCCTTACCAACCTGAAGGGCTTTGGAGAGTCAATGGAGGCAACTATGTGCAGGATACTGGTGAAAATCTTTATCGGAGGAGTATGTACACGGTTTGGAAACGATCCGTTCACCATCCGGCTTTAGCCATCTTCGATGCGCCTGACCACAGTTTTTCGATAAGTATGAGACAGCAGACCAATACTCCCCTTCAGGCTTTGGTGCTCATGAATGATCCTACTTTTGTCGAGGCTTCCAAAGTTTTGGGAGAAAAGATGATGGCTTATTCTGAAATCTCCATGTCCCTAGCAGATACTTTTCGAAGACTTACAGGAAGAAAGCCTAACCCGAAAGAGCTTGAAATTCTATTGAAATTAAGGGAAAATGAATACCGTAAATTCAAATCAGATCCAAAGAAAATAAAAGGCTGGCTGGCTGCAGGGGAATACCAAATCAGTCCAGACTTGGATATCTACCAAGTAGCCGCCAATGCCGTGACAGCCAGTGCAATTCTCAATTCAGATGCTTTCCTAACCAAGAGATAACATGATTCACCACCACGATGCCCCGCTGAGATCTTCCAACCGGGATCTGCAGGAGATTGAAAAGAATATGGATCGAAGGAGGTTTTTGACTAAAACTTCTTTGGGGATTGGTTCCCTGGCTCTGGGGTCATTGATGGGTATGGAGAAGATTTTTGCTGGGAATCCACAGACACTCCCTATGCTTTCCGAGTCGGCGAATGGATTGGAAGGCTTGCCCCATTTTGTCCCTAAAGCCAAGCGGGTGATTTATCTGTTTCAAGCAGGCGGACCTTCGCAGTTGGATTTGTACGATTACAAACCAAAGCTAGTTAACCTTCACGGCCAAGAGCTCCCAGATTCGGTGAGAGACGGACAGCGACTCACAGGTATGAGCGCGGATCAGAGTTCTTTTCCTATGACCGCTTCCGCTTTCAAGTTTAGTCAATATGGTCAGAGCAGGGCTTGGGTCAGTGAACTGATGCCTCATACTGCAGAAATTGTGGATGAGCTTTGCTTTATCAAGAGCATGCAGACTGGACAGATCAACCATGATCCTGCCATTACTTTTTTCCAGACGGGCCATCAGCTTCCGGGCCGCCCATCTATGGGAGCTTGGCTGAGTTATGGCCTTGGGTCAGACAATCAAAACCTGCCTTCCTTTATCGTATTGGTTTCCAAAAATGCCGTGCAGGATCAACCGCTTTATGCCAGACTTTGGGGAAATGGATTTCTGCCTTCCCAATATCAGGGAATCCAGTTTCGGTCGGGCAAAGACCCAGTCCTTTACCTCGGAAATCCGGAAAATTACGACGGAAAGGACCGACGCGAAATGCTGGATTACCTCAAATCACTGAATGAGGCTCAGTTTGACACCTACGGTGATCCTGAGATCAGCGCCCGAATCGCCCAATACGAGATGGCATTCCGAATGCAGACCTCAGTGCCTGATGTTACGGATATGTCCATGGAGCCTGATTGGGTGTATGAGTTGTATGGGGAAGAGAGCCGTGATCCCGGCACCTATGCCGCCAATTGCCTATTAGCCAGAAAGCTCATCGAGAAGGATGTCAAATTTGTCCAGCTCTATCATCAGGGATGGGATCACCACGGGAATCTACCCAATGGAATAAAAAACCAAAGTGAGAAAACTGACCGGGCTACTGCGGCATTGATCAAAGACCTGAAGCAACGGGGCTTATTGGAAGATACGCTGGTCGTTTGGGGTGGGGAATTTGGCAGAACAGTGTACAGTCAGGGCACTCTTTCTTCTGATAATTATGGCAGGGATCATCACCCTAGGTGCTTTACGAAGTGGATGTGTGGAGCAGGCGTGAAGCCGGGTTTTACCTACGGGGAAACAGACGATTTCGGATATAATGTGGTCAAAGATCCTGTTCAGGTGCATGATTTACAGGCTACGATTTTACATTTGTTTGGGATCGATCACGAAAGACTTACTTATAAACATCAGGGTCGAAGATTTAGATTAACCGACGTAGAAGGTCATGTGGTTAAGGACATTTTAACCTAGGAAGATCAAAATATGACAGAAGATATCATCATGTTCATCGGCCGTTTTCATCTCCTTTGGGTTCATTCGCCTATCGCTTTTTTTATAGAAGCTGTTTTATCAAAAGAGTATTCTGTTTTGAGAAATTAAGTTTTGAAATTATTTAGGAGAAAAAACAGGAAAGTAAAGACCTCCGAAATGCCACAAGTTGAGTTTTTTGCAAAAACAAATCCATGTCAGGGATAAGTGTTTCCGGATTAGCACGCCATTAAGCTGAATGTCAGTGCTTATTCTTCAATTTGACCAAGAAAATCACTAGGCGAACTCATCATAAGTTCTAATGATTAAAAAAATATTGTAAATAAAACTTGACTTTTGTAAAGTCTTGTTTACATTTGTAAAGTTAACTTTACATAAACATTATGGAAACAATGAAATTAGAACGAAACAAAAGAGTAATAAAACTAGCCATGTGGACCTGGTCTTGGGTAGCTACCATGGCAATCGCGACGTTTGGTCCTGAATTTATCTGGGATAACCATCCTTTCCTGACGCCTTTTGCGATTATCGTCAACTTTGCAAATGGCATCTTAATGATTCTTGCCAATCGAGACCTGTTCAACCATTTCGATGAACTTGAGAGAAAAATTCACCTCGAATCGCTTGCCATCACACTTGGTTTGGCTGTCGTTGTTGGGTTGTCCTACTCCCTGCTAGATACAACTAATATGATCGAGCAGGATGCTCAAATCAGCATGTTGGTCTTGTTCATCGGAATTACTTATCTGACCTCAGTTTTTATTAATACGCGCCGCTATAAATGAAAAATCGACTTAGAGATTTACGAACCGCAAAAGGCATGACACAGGAGGATTTGGCCGAAATCATCGGAGTCTCTAGACAAACCATCAATGCCATTGAAAAGGAAAAGTTTGATCCCAGCTTGCCGACTGCTTTTAGGTTGGCAAGGTTATTTGAGTTGAAGATCGAGGAGTTGTTTACCTATGAGTAGGAATAAGGAATTTGAACACCAAGAGAGTGGTTTCGCTTTACCTACATAATATCAGACATTTGTTTTAGATTCCAAAATGTATCAAAGCCTGTCACGAAACAACCCGGGAGTAATTATAGAAACCAATCTGAATTAAATCCGGCAGCGTACAACTAGAAGAATACCCGTTCTATGAAATCGGGAATTGATTACTGGCTAAGCTTCTGAAAATCCTACTTCAATCCCAGCAAATAAGCCGATACATCTGCCAATTCCTGAGCAGTCATCCCCAAGCCAGCAGGATCAGGCATAATGGATTTGCTTTCCTGTTTCTTGCTTTCAATCTCAGCCTGGGAGAGCGTGTGTTTCTTTCCGGTGAGGTCTTTGAGCAGTAGGTTTTGAGCCGTTTCCCCCTGAACAAAGCCGTAGAAAGACTCTCCGGATTTCATCTTGACCAGCCAAGGCTCATACCCAAAGACAATTCCTCCATTTGGATTTACGATTGCGTCGAGCAATGTTGCCCGATCATATTTGGTATGAATCTGAGTCAAGTCTGGACCGATATTTTTCCCTATTCCATTCACTTGGTGACATGTCGTGCAATAGTTGGTAAAAGCTGTTTTGCCTTTTACTTGATCCGCCTGAAGCTTCAGCACATAAGCTGGAGCAAAGTTTTCACCGTTGCTTTTGCTGCCAAAATAGTTACCTGCCTGAACTCTCACACCGAGATCAGGATTGGAAAAAATCAACTCCTCCACTGTTCCCATTAAATCTTCAGGAAGTGCATTTGTGGTGATCATTTCCATCAAAATCTGACCTCCGATGGGATCTTTTGCCATGGCCCGAGCCTGATTTTTACGATCATTGAGTGCCATTTTTTCTTCGATAAGAAATCCCTTCTTCACTTTCATCGCCGACAATTGCTTGATTTTAGCAGGGTCAACACCTATTTTGTCCCAATCTAAAAATGCCTGCCAGTCATTTCCCTGCCGAAAGGAAATCCAATACATAGCTTTCTCTGAGAGCTGTAGATTGATGTTTTTGGTCAAGGCAAACATTGCTTCCGCTGCATTTTTTTCAGGGATAAATGCCAACGAGGTCAACAAATAATTCTGCTTTTTTTCTTCGAGCTGCTCGTTTTCAAGACGTTCTAACAAATCCGAAACAGAATTTTCACTCGGAATCCTCCAAGCCAAAACTTCCATTTCTTCAGACCATTCGCCAGATTCTGATTGTGGAAATTTACTTTTTGCGATCGCCAAGGCCTCCTCTTCATTTCCCTCAGCCAACTTTCCCAACGCCTCGACATAATATGGATCGTTGACATCAAAATCTCCCAAAAGTGACTCGAAAAAGACTTTCCGGGTTTCCCAAGGCATTTCCATTCCTACAGTCGAATACTCGCGTCTCAGGAAAGCAGAAGGTTCGTTATGGAGTTGATTGGGCATCACCGGTTTTGACTCACCTGCTGCTTTGATCGCTCTAAAGGCTATGATTCGAGTTTCTTCACGTTGGTTTTGCAGTAATTGTCTGGTTTTCTCCAAGCCTTTTTCTCCAAGTTGTGCCAGAAGGAAAATAGCTCTCGCCTGAACAAATGGATTTTCGTCTTTCAAGAGGGCTTCGACCATTGGAATCGCTGTTTCTCCTTTTTTTCGTATCAATTCAAAAGCTCGAAATCTGACATTCACCGCAGGATTTTTGATAACTTCTATCAATCCAGCATCAGTTTCATAGTCCAGCTCAGGACTTTTCAATTTTTTTCCTTTCGGAACAATCCGGTAGATTCTGCCTCTTCCCAAACTGTCTTTCATCTGATGACCGCCCACCACGGGATCATACCAATCTGCGATATAAATCGCCCCATCCGTGCCAGTGACCAAATCGCTCGGACGAAACCACTTGGCTTTTTGGTTTTGAAATGAGGTATCATTCCACACGTAGCCCTCATCGTCCTCATTGACCGAGGAGAAGAGAATACTCCGAGCTCCCAAGTCATAACCGGATTTATGCAGCTTTGGCTGATAGCTGAAGATCACATTTCGCCCTGCATCGGCACTCATCAAGGTTCCCCGGAAATCCAATCCGAAGGCATCACCTTCATAGCGCATCATCCCCGTAGGTGAACCCGCACCCGTTTTATCGCCTGCAGGCATTACTCCCGGATCCTCTTGGTGCCAATGTGCGGTAAACGAATCTTGACCAGGCCGCTGATCTGCCTGCCAAGTGCGGTTGCCATCTTGACTAAAGTAACCTGCATTACCGCTTTCGGGAATCCAGGAAACCCGGCAAGCGACTACCTGATCGTCGTTGTCATTTTGCCACAAATCCCCTTTAGAATCCACGAATACCTCGTAGCTATTTCTGAAATTATGAGCCATCACTTTCAAACCGGTGCCGTCCGGATTGATTCGCAGGGCAAGCCCACCTACATACACATTACCATCATCGCTGACTTGACTTCCAGAGTTACTGGTATTGTAAGGCGATCCTCCGGAATAAACACTTCCAGACCGAAGCGTCCAGCCACTTTTGTCGGTCACTCGGTGTGGACCGGCATTTCCGGTGTTGAAATACAACTTTCCATCCGGTCCAGCCAAGATCGAATGCAAGGAATGGTCGTGATCAAGCCCTCCAAATCCAGTTAGAAAAATCTCTTTTTTGTCCGGCACATCATCTCCATCGGCATCGGTGTACACCAACAAATGTGGCGAACAGGAAACAAAAACCTTATTTCCAAGCACTGCAATCCCCAGTGGGGAGACCAAGTCCGAGTCTTCTACGAAAACTTTCGATGAATCTGCGACTCCATCCTGATCAGTATCCATCAAGATCATGATTCGATCACCTTTGGAATGGTGAAAAAATGTTCCCGAATCATTGTTGTAAGTACGATAGTTGACGGCTTCGGTGACCCAGATTCTCCCTTTTTGATCCACATCCATATTCGTAGGATTGAAAAACAGCGGAGACTCTGCCCAAAGGCTGACTTCGAATTCCTCCGGAGCAAACAAAACCGGAGCGACCTCCGACTTTTGACCACAAGAAAACATCCCCCCAAGGGCCAAAAAACAGGGTATAACTTTCTTCCAACTCATTTCTGATTGATTTTTTTAGTGACAAAAGAGAGATTGTCTTGGTAAGCCGACACGATTTCGGCTCCTACTGGGGTTGACCATTCGATCTGCATCCAACCAGATCCTCGGTAATCCGATTTGGCTAATAGCTCGCCGATTCGTGGCCAATCCAAATCGCCATCACGAAGCAATTTCCCGTTTTCTTTAATATGTATTTCGCAGAAATGCTCTTTTGCCAAAAGCGGAATCTCCTCGTAAATCGGGTGTCCAGCATCAGCCGAATTTCGGAAGTCGTAGTAAATTTTTACTGCCGATGAACCTACAGCATCTAGGATCTCCAGATGCTCCGCTGCGGAAAGATAGGATTCGATTCCTAGAATGACCCCCGCCTTTTCAGCCTTTGGGGCGACTGCTTTCAATCTGCGAATCACTTCCTTTTTCCCCTGGGAATCACCTCTCAAATCATTCTTGTTGAAAAAAGCCAATAAAATGACCGGTAGATTCATAGCCTGAGCTACATCGATACTATCCGAAACCCAAGCCTCGGTTTGAGGGTCCGATTTGTAGGGATAGTTATTTAATTCACCTATAGCAAGGCTGCTAATGGGAATTCCAAGCAAGTTGGATTGCTCCAAATATTGATTTTGAATCTTTGGATCACGGAGATGAAGTTGATTTTCGATATTTCCCAGATTGACCTGAAGTCCATCCAAGCCGATTTTTTTGGCCAATGCCAACCCAGACGGATTGCTGCTCTGACCGATGGACCAATCGCAGGCGCCAACATTCAGATTTAAAGAATTCGCAGGACTGGCGGATAGGTCGAGGCCCATTCCTGTCAAAACAGCCGCAAATGCGGATCTTCGGATAAACTCCCTTCTTTGTATCATGTCATCAGGTTTGGGCTCAAGAGACTTAAATCTTCTCAAAACCAGCCAGTTTTGAAGTTTTAAATCAAAGATCCAAGTTATAGACTTCATGCAGAATCACAAATAGTAAATGAATACTCAGTTCAAATCCGAAAACCAGATCTTCTGATTTCGGCCAAATCCTTATTGTTAAAAAAGCCACTTTTTACTCGGAAGTAGCTCTATTCGATTTAGGTTGAATTTTAGGTATTCTTTTGAAATTTAGAAAAATCCCTTTGTGCCCTTTGCAAAACCTCCGTGACCTTGGAGGTTGAAAAAAAACCATCCAGAAAATAATTCGCTGCTTTGCGGTCCTTTGCGAAACCTCAGCGGCCTTTGTGGTAAAAAAACTTTAAAAAAAACCACTCCCTTTCAGAAGTGGTTTCTATTGCTTGATTTCTAGAATTTCACTCCAAAAGTCAAATAGAAAGTTCGTCCATCAGAAGGCATAATTCCCGGCCCTGGATAGCCACCTGCTCTTCGGGTAAAGTAAGCTTCATCCGTCAGATTATTCACACCGGTCTTCAAGCTGTATTTCTTTTTATAGGTATAGCCTGCCGATAAATCCTGAACAACATAGGCTGGAATCAAACCGGAAGTCGCAGCTGCATTTGGCTCTACGGAATTCGTTGCGTCAGAGAACGTCTCGCCGATGTCACTCAATTGCCAAGTCATAGAGAAATCTTTATATCGGTAGGTTGCTCCGTAGCGGTTGATTTTTCGAGGCGCATTTTCCACACGGTTTCCAGCAAGATTGCTCATTACGATTTGTCCATTGCTGACGCTGGTTCGCTCAAAATCCTGGTACTCCGCGTTTACAAAAGCAAGCGAGGCGAAGAGATGGATATAGCCAATCGATGAATTACCTACGAAAGCCGTGATCGGATCAAACTCTACAAAAGCCTCTACCCCTTGGCTGACTGAGGTTCCAAGATTGGTACGGAACTGAAATCGAGTTCCATTAGCAGCAGTTTGAGTGAGCGTTCCAATTCGGTCTGCATAATTCAGGTAGAAAAAGCTCGCATCGAAGTTCAAGAAATCACCGATATTTCCACGGTAACCCAAATCAAAATTATAGCCTCTGGCATCCTGAAGATTCGGATCGATAATGTCCGTAGTGGCAGGAGGAGTCAAATCCGAAATCAAAACCGGTCGATAAGCCTGGGAAAAGTTGGTATATAATTCAGTCGTTTTCGTGAGGTGATATTCTCCACCAAAACCTAGCAAAGCAAAGGTTCGCGTTCTTTTCTCGGGAGTCAAAAGCTGCGGTACCCCATTTACCGTATTCAGGATTCCTTTCATATTGGAAGAAATATTCTCCAATCGAAGACCTGCAGTGAGCAAAAGTTTATCCGTGACATTGAACATGTTTTCTACAAATGCAGCATGATTCACATTATCAAAATCCAAATCTCTGGGATAGCTTGTCCCTCCCAAATCAAAATTCATATCAGTACCTGTATCTCCTACACCTTGTTGATTTCGGTCAATATTGCCTTTGTAGAATCGGTATCCTGAGACCAGCTTATGTTCTTTTCCAAAAAGTAAATAAGCAGTACTTAGCCTCAATTCAGTGCCAAATGTATGGTACATGTCCCGGTCTACTTGACGATTTCCCAAATCATCTTCTTGAGTGATCGCCTTCGTAAAACCAACGCTATTTCGCTGAGCGATACTTCCAAATGCTTTCAAATTTAACTTTGTCTTTGGGCTGACGATGTAGTCAGCATTAAGCGAAGGGATAAACCATGGGGTACTGAACCAATTTCTGGATCGGGTACTTTGACGTGGGTCGGCGGCAAACTGTGCATCAGTCAAACCTCCGGGCTGCTGACTTTCAGTAGTCATATAAGTCATTTCAGTCCCGATTTTCAGCCGATTGCTCACTGCGTAATTCACTTCCAAATGCGCGTGATCTGTATTGAAGAATCCATTATCACGCCAACCGTTTCCTCTTCTTTTTTGGTAATAAGCAGTGTAATCCCACTTCCCTTCCGTACCGCCGATATAGTTGAATGTGCTAAAAAGTCCATTGCTTCCTACCGTATTGATCGTCTCTGCTGTGAATCTCGTGGATGGATCCGGTTTGCGCAATACGAAATTCAACAATCCACCAAACTGTGGCCCATATTGCAAGGAAGATGCTCCTCTGATGATTTCGATATTTTCTACCACTTCCATTGGAGGGGTGAAATAAGCCTCTGGGTAGCCCATAGGATCTGGCGTGATATCATAGCCATTCATGCGCACGTTGAATTCCCAAGAGCGATTTGGACTTAATCCTCTGGAAGCTACGCCAAGTTGGATTCCAGAACCGTCATTTTCCCAAATAGTAATTCCTGGGGTACGACCAAAAATCTGTCGGCTATTGTTCATCGCAAGATTGGCATCAATCTCACCAAGGCGGATGACTTCATTTTTTCGACCGGCATTGATTCGGAAATCTTCCACTTCAGGAAGGCGACCTTGCCCGTTCATTCCACGGCTTGCCATCAGTTCGAATGATTCTAACCAAATATCATCTTCCACCAATACAAAATCGAGGTTTTTCACCTCTTCTTTACCAATCGTAAAAGACAAACTTTGAGTTTTAAACCCAATCATACTTGTCTTTAACGCATAGGATCCAACTGGTAAATCTTTGATTACGAAGGCTCCATTTTGATCGGATTGTACCCCTCTTACTGTTCCTTCGACGATGACTGAAACTCCCACAACAGGCTTTTGCTCTTGATCAAGAATCTTTCCTTGAACTGCGTTTCGCTGGGAAAACACCAAACTCAGAGACAGGAAATAAATGAAAAGGGTGGTATAAAGTACTCTCATTTTTATAAGATTTTATTAAGACTGTTTTTAAATAGTGATGCAAACCTAGTAGATAGAATGATTCTAAACAAGGGCTATTTAGAAAAAATCTAAATAAATTTAAGCTGCGTAAGAATCAGGTATTGATGAGGTTTTGAGAAGAAAGCTTAACTTTTAGAAATCAATAATTTAAGCAATGAAGCTCCCTCTATTCCTTTTTTACTTTATCGCGGTATTAAGTGCCAGTTGTGCTGAAAAACCAAAACCCAGACCAAATATTCTGTTCATTTTTGCGGATGACCAGCGAGCTGATGCTTTAGGAATAGCAGGAAATAGCATCCTTAAAACTCCAAATATAGATCAGCTCGCGCGCGAGGGCACTCGCTTCACCAATGCCTATGTCATGGGAGGAAATCACGGAGCCATCTGTGCCGCCAGTCGGGCGATGATGCTTTCTGGGAAAAGCCTATTTCATGTTTTGGACAAACTTGAAGGACAGGAAACTATGCCGATGTACTTCGCAAAGCAAGGCTATGAAACCTTCGGGACAGGCAAATGGCATAATGAAAAAGAAATGTTTGAGGCAAGTTTCCAAAAAGGCAAGAATGTATTCCTTGGCGGAATGGCTGACCATTTCAGCATTGCAGTCCGGGATATTCAGGCCGATGGCCTGCTTTCCGAGCCTGAGAAAAAAGGGTATTCGACTGATTTATTTTCCGAAGCAGCCAAAGAATATCTAACCCAATATGCGGAATCCGATCAGAAAAAGCCTTTTTTCGCTTTTGTCTCCTTTACTGTTCCCCACGATCCCTATTCCCCTAAATCAGACTACGTCAATCGCTACGATACTGCTAGAATTTCTCTTCCCGAGAATTTCATGGGCCTCCATCCTTTTGCTTTTGATCAATTAAACGTGCGAGATGAAAATCTCACAGACTGGCCGAGAAAACCTGAAATCATCAAAGAAATCCTTTCGGACTATTATAGTTTGATCACGCACTTGGATGATCAAGTTGGAGAATTGATTGCTACGCTAAAAGAAAATGGACTTTATGAAAACACGATTATTGTCTATGCTGCGGATAATGGCTTGGCTGTAGGTTCACATGGCTTGCTTGGAAAACAGAATCTCTATGAGCATTCAACTAAAGTGCCGATGATCATTGCTGGGCCAAGAATTCCGCAGGATCAGCTTTCCGATGCCTTTGTTTACCTGTATGATCTTTACCCAACTTTGGCAAATTTGGCGGGATTGCCTATCCCGGCAGGAATTGATGGAAAGGACCTCGCTCCCATCCTTTCAGGTTCAGAAAAAACGATTCGCCCTACCCTCTTCACTGCTTATCGACATACCGTGAGGGCGATTCGGGAAGGAGATTGGAAATTGATCCGATATCCTGAGCAAGATTTTACCCAACTTTTCAATCTAAAGACAGATCCCTCCGAGATACATAACCTCGCAGGAATCGAAACAGAAAAAGTGACTGACCTTAAAAGCTTACTGGAGGAAGCCCAAAAATCAGCTGGGGATACGGTAGCCTGGACTGCGGATGTTATTCTTCCATTGGAATACGATCATACTAAAATCGAACGTACGCCAGACCAATGGCAACCGGAGTATACCTTAAAAAAGTATTTCAAAAAGAATTGAATTTTGAAAGGACCTGCTTGATCGATTCTTATTCAAGTGTTCTTATTCAAACACTTGAATAAGCAAAAACTTTGAAATCTAGCCTCTATGCTAGGTTTTTGGATTTGGACTGTCATTTGACAAAATCATAAAAACAACCAAATTATGTTCACATTTCTTCTTTGGATCATCCTCTTTATCATCTGTTGGCCGATTGCCCTGATTGCTTTGATTCTCTATCCTTTTGTCTGGCTACTCCTTCTTCCTTTTCGATTATTAAGCTTCGCCATTGATCTGTCATTTGATTTGGCTCGGAATCTCTTTATGCTTCCTTTCCGATTATTGGGAAAAGCTTAACCTTGTTTTGCTTTATTGAAATGCTAATTTTTAACAAACCCAAAATTTGATCCGAAGCTTATTTCGATTAGCGGATTTTATGGATGGAAATGGAATATAACTACTCGCAATTCTGAATTTTTCTCAGTATTTCATTAATTAACTTTGAAGTATGCTTTCTACCAGTCATTCCGTATTTATTGAGGTTGCCAAAGAACTCAGCTTTTCAAAAGCTGCCCAAACGCTTTTTATCAGTCAGCCTGCTATCAGCAATCATATAAAAATCCTTGAAGCGCACTACGAGAATGCATTATTCAACAGAAAAGGAAATACAATCTCGTTGACTCCTGCTGGCGAAATATTGTACCGCCATCTTGAGGAAGCTGTAAGGATCCAGCGGCAAATTGAATTTGATTTGAGCACCTTAGAAGATGCCGCAAATGTAAAAGGTCGACTAAAAATCGGTGCCAGCACCACAGTAGCTTTATATATCATTCCAAAAATCCTTTCCGCATTTCTTCAACAGCATTCCGGCATTGAAATTCATTTGGTAAATAGGAACTCTGAGAACATTACGAACGCCTTGCTTCAAAATGAAATCGATATCGGGATTGTGGAAGTATTTCAAAAAAGAACAACCATATCCTATAAGGATTTTATGACAGATGAAATCGTTGCTGTGTGTTCAACAACTAGCGAGATTGCGAAATCAAAAAATATTGACATCAAGGACTTGGTAGAATACCCAGTAGCATTGCGGGAGTTTGGTTCGGGAACCTTATTAGCTCTTACCCACGCTTTGAAAAAGTTGAATATTCAAATTGAAGATCTGAATGTGAAAGTCAGATTAGGAGGAACGGAAGCCTTGAAAAATTTTTTACTGGCTGATTCTTGTATTGGTTTCCTACCCAAGAAATCAATCATTAAGGAATTAGCTCACAAAGAATTGGTGCAGTTAAATATCACCGGACTAACAGTGGATCGAAATTTTTATTTTATTCAGAGAAAAGGTTCGGAGGAGTTTGGATTGACCAAGCAATTTATGCGATTTGCCCTCAAGTCAATATAATCAATGATTATAGGCTATCAGGTAATGGTATATATAAAATTTATATAGACAATTATCTTTGAGCTATGGAAAACCTTCAAAGCTCCCAATCACTATTTGCGAAATTGGAGTGCTCCAATTGCGGTAAAATATACGATCACAACGTTCTTCAGACTTTCGCAAGCTGTTGTAACCAACCCTTACTGGCAAAATATGACTTGTCTAAAGCTCCAGCAAAAACAATTTTAAAAGATCGACCCTTGAATATGTGGCGATATAAGGAGTTTCTCCCGGTTTTGGAGGATAAAAATATAGTTTCATTGAATGAAGGATTTACACCTATTATAAGATTAGAAAAAGCAGCTTCCCCTTACGGATTTACAGAAGTATATATTAAAGATGAAGGAATGAACCCAACTGGCTCTTTTAAAGCAAGAGGTCAAAGTACAGCTATTTCAAAAGCCATTGAATTAGGTGTAACAAATTGCATTATCCCGACTGCCGGAAATGCAGGAGGAGCCATGAGTGCTTATTGTGCCAAAGCAGGCATAAAAGCTACTGTAGTGATGCCATCTATAACCCCGAAGCTTTTTATGACTGAATGTATTTCTTTTGGTGCGGAAGTAATATTAATGGATGGTTTGATCAATGACTGTGGAGCAAAAGTCAGAGAAATTAAAATGACCTCGGACGATTTTGACGTTTCGACCATGAAAGAGCCTTACAGGCTGGAAGGAAAGAAAACTATGGGCTATGAAATTGCTGAGCAATTTGATTGGATATTGCCTGATGTGATTATTTATCCTGCAGGTGGTGGAACAGGGCTGATTGGAATATGGAAAGCTTTTAATGAAATGAAAGAAATGGGCTGGATTGAAGGGCCATTGCCTAAAATGGTGGCAGTGCAATCTGCCAATTGTCAGCCAGTGGTAAAAGCAAATGATGAGCTACATGGAATACCGAATGATTACAAAGAGGCAAAACCATCCATAGCATATGGTCTGGCAGTACCGAATTCATTTGGTCATGATTTGATGATGAAAGTGATTAAAGAGTCGGACGGGATGGCGATAGCCGTAAGTGAAGAGGATATAATAAATGGTGTACTGGAATTGGCAAAAAATGAAGGAGTTCTTTTAGGTCCTGAAGGAGCTGCTACCTGGCAGGCCATGATCCAGATGAAAAATACTTTCATCCTAAATGGCGATGAAAAAATCCTCCTTTTGAATACCGGTTCTGCTTATAAATATATGGATGCGCTTGAGAGAAAACACCAAAGTCCTTCGATAAGGGAAAATGAGTCGGATCTGCTCACTCCATCTCTTGCTTTGTGAAAAAAGACATCAGACTGGAATGTATCAGTGGGTAATTTGAATTAATTAAATCGTATTTGCGCCAGGAATCCTGAACTGCCTTTTATTTCCTTGACAAGGTCGTTATCACGTACCGCCTTGGGCATGAACCCAAAGGAAACAGATTGATCCATTCCCATTTCTTGTAAAATCGCTACTTTCTGTTCAGTTGCAAACCAACGCCCCGTATGCAAAGCGATTCGAAGTCCCCTTTGTTGTTGGGTGATTCCCGACTGAGAGTAGAATGTTACACTAAGGGTAGTTTCCTTCCTACAGGCTGGACTTTCGCTAAAAAGCTTTGGTGAAGTTTTTTAGCGCTCAATCCTACTTTTTATTTTCAGGAATTTGTAATTCGGCACCAAACTAACCTAAGTAAAAACCTCTCTGCTCAGGATTCTTACTCATCATCAAAAGCGTCTTTAACTCCACCGCATCTATCCCTCGCTCCTCCTGAAGAAATCATCCAAATAAAGCATCTCTACCAGGTGCTGCCAGGTATCAAAACACTATTAATACCGATCGGATTGGTATTAACCCTCCACTTTGGAAACTAGCGAGCGCACAATCCAAGAAAGTATCTCGGTGAATCCCTGCCATCCAAAGAAATTTGTATTTTACCTACGCTAAACCAGAAGTTGGCGGCTAACTCAAAATCCCTTCTTAGACAGAAGTGATTAATAGAATTAGGGTATGAATCGTAGAAAATTTATCAAAGCGGGATTTGGATTAGGGGCAACTGTGACATTGACAGGGCTTTATTCATGGCAAATTTCTCCTTACCAGTTGGAGTTTGTCAAGTTGAAAATGCCCATTCGAAACCTCCCGCAGGAGTTGGTGGGAAAAATTTTGATTCAGGTTTCAGACATGCATGTTGGTAACCGATTTGATTGGAATTACCTTATAAAGTCGCTAGAACTTGCAAAATCCTACCAACCTGATTTTGTGGTATACACTGGAGACTTCACTTCATTCGAAAACGAAAAGCAATACAGTCAACTGCAATCTGTATTGAAGTCTGCTGTTTTGGGGAAAATTGGTTCTTTTGCAATCCTTGGAAATCACGATTACGGGCATGGCTGGTCGAATGAGACTGTTGCCTCCTCCACTTGCGAAATTTTAGAAAAAGCTGGAATCAGTCCCTTAAGAAATGAAATCGGGAAATCGGATGGAATCAATTTTTTAGGCATGGATGATTATTGGGGTTTGAATTTTGGTCCTGAAAAAATGATGGCTACTCATGATCCCAGTGTTGCCAATATCGTGCTTTGTCATAATCCAGATGTCTGTGACTTGAATGTTTGGAACAATTATCAAGGTTGGATCCTAGCAGGACATACCCATGGCGGGCAAGTCAAACCTCCTTTTCTGCCTCCACCAATCCTCCCTGTCAAGAACAAAGCTTATGATGCTGGAGAAATTGATCTCAAAGACGGAAGAACTTTATACATCAACAGAGCGCTTGGTCACATGTATCCTATTCGGTTTAATGTAAGACCAGAAATCACAGTATTTGAACTTACGAATGGGTAATCAGCTTGGAAAATGGACTTTAGTATAATATACTCAAGACTTTTCACTTAATTTTTTTAGATTGTTTACCAATCAGATGAAATTTTCATGAGCCAAATACTTCGCGTTTTTCCAGTATTCGCTTCCCTAATTTTTGGATTTACTTGCTTTGCGCAGCAAAATAAAACTCCTCCCAATGTCCTCCTCATCATCACGGATGATCAGGGATTTGGAGATTTGGGTTTTCATGATAATCCCCATATTAATACCCCGACGTTAGATGCCCTTGCAAAAGAAAGTGTCCGATTCACCAACTTTTACGTCTCCCCCGTTTGTGCGCCAACCCGCTCCAGCCTGATGACAGGCCGCTATTCCTTGCGAACGGGAGTACGTGATACTTACAATGGTGGTGCAATGATGGCTACAACTGAGATTACCATTGCAGAACTCTTGAAGTCCAAAAACTATGTAACCGGTATTTTTGGCAAGTGGCACCTCGGAGATAACTATCCCATGAGACCAAGTGACCAGGGATTTGATGAATCATTGATTCATCTCTCAGGAGGAATGGGGCAAGTGGGAGATTTTACAACTTTCTTCCAAGGAGACCGAAGCTATTTTGATCCCATTCTTTGGCACAATAATAGGCAGCAAAAATATCAGGGTTACTGCTCAGATATCTTTGCAGATGAGGCGATCAGATTCATTGAGGAAAACAAAGACAAGCCTTTTTTCACCTATTTATCTTTTAATGCGCCACATACCCCGCTCCAGGTGCCCGACGAGTATTATCAAAAATACAAGAATATTGATCCGAGTGAGGGATTTGGGAAAGAGGATAAGCCATTTTATCCCATGTCTGAGGCAAATAAAGAAGACGCTCGAAAAGTCTATGCAATGGTCGAAAACATCGACGATAATCTGAATCGGCTTTTTCAAAAACTGGAAGAACTCGGCATAGCAGATAACACAATCGTAATCTTCATGACCGATAATGGTCCTCAGCAGCGACGCTATGTAGCTGGACTCAAAGGCCTCAAGGGGGACGTGTCTCAAGGCGGAGTCAGAGCCCCATTTTTCATCAGATA
>JBKJKX010000113.1:0-2514 GCA_046597285.1 Algoriphagus sp.
AATGGATGCCGATTGGTCCAAAGTGAAAGTTGAATTCTCTCCTCAGGAACTGGATATTTATGGTTCTCCGGGATGGGCACCAGGTTCCAAGATGATGTTTACCGTGGGAAGCAGAACCACAAAAAGCAATTATCCACTCATGCGCAAATCAGGAGCTCAGGCTCGCTATGTGTTAATGCATTCTGCTGCCACTCATTGGGAGGTTCCTATTTCTGAATTAACGACTGCCAATAGTGTGGTGTCGCATGAAAAAACAGGCAATAAAATAAGTTACGGGGAGTTGGTTCCATTTTTAGCTATGCCTGCAACTATCCCAGATTTCACTGAAGATCAATTAAAAGTCCAAAGGGAATTCAAATTGATTGGAAGGGATATCCCCAGAATAGAAATCCCGTCAAAGGTTAACGGTACTGCACAATTTGCGATTGACATTCGCTTGCCAGAAATGGTTTATGGCGTCCTAGAAAGGGGAAACCTTCACGGTTCCAAACCCACTCTAACCAATGAATCTGAAATAGCGGCACTTGACGGAGTTTTAAAAATAGTCCGCTTTGAATATGCTATCGGATTAGTTGCAAGCAGGCTTGAACTGGCTTTGGCCGCAAAAAAACTTTTGAAAATAGATTGGAGTGAGGCCAAAGCCACAGGTTTTAATTCGCAGGAAATCTATTCTGACTATGAGCGAATTGCCGATCAAAATAAAGTAACCAAGGTCATATTCCAAAAAGGGAATGTGCCTGCTGCGATGGAAAGTGCTTCCAAAACTTACCGCGCTGATTTTAAAAATGACTATGTGTACCATGCCCAAATGGAACCCCTGAATGCGGTAGTACAAATTTCACCGGATGGAAAAAATGCGGAAGTATGGGTTGGAAGTCAGCAGGGCTTTGATCCCAAGTTGGGGGTTCCTGAAATCTTGGGCTTACCACCCGAAAATGTAAACATTCATTTACAGTATTTGGGAGGCGGTTTTGGAAGAAGAAGTATTAATGATTTCGTGGTAGAATGTTCTATTCTAGCAAAGGAAATGGCACCTCTTCCTGTAAAACTGATCTGGACAAGAGAAGATGATCTTACCTATGGCGCCTTTCGTCCCCTGTCTCTCCAACGGTTAAATGCCAGTGTAGATTCCCAAGGAAAAATAACGAGCTTCTCACATTCTGTCATTGCAGATGGCGGAGACTTAGCTGCAAGTGGAATAAGTAATGATCACTATGACATCCCAAATCAGCTTGCTGAATGGCTTGAGACGTCTCATGGGGTGAGGCTGAAGCATTGGCGATCCGTAGGCCATGGCCCAAATAAGTTTGCGATTGAATGCATGCTGGATGAAATCGCCTATGATCAGAAAATTGACCCGATAAGTCTTCGCAGAACTCTTATGGCTAATTCACCACGGGCTTTGGCCACGCTGGAAAAAGTCAGTGAAATGGCCGATTGGAATGGCCCAACTTCTGAAGGCCGAGCCAAAGGCGTCTCTTTTGTAGAGCATGATTCCATTGGTACAGGGATTTGTGAAATCTCACTGGACCGAAGCACCGGAAAAATCAAGGTACATCATTTCTGGATTGCGCTGGATGCTGGAATTATCGTGCAGCCAGACAATGTAAAAGCACAGATGGAAGGTGGAATTATGATGGGAATCAGCTGCACGCTCAAAGAACAAATCACCCTTTTAAACGGGAAGGTTCAACAATCAAATTTCAATGATTATCAAATTCTCCGGATGGAAGACTGCCCGGATAGTATTGAAACCTCCTTTATTGAATCATCAGAAAACCCAGTCGGAATAGGCGAAACTGCAACTCCGATGGCAGCTGGAGCAATAGCCAATGCTTTTTTAAAATTAACGGGCAAAAGGCTACGGCATTTGCCTTTTACACCAGATCGGGTTTTAGAAGTTTTGAAAAGTTAAATCGAAAGGGTCACACAAAGTATATGGGTTAAGCGAGGGGGAATCCAAAAAAAGCTTTCACAAAAAACTTATTGACTCGATCGTAGGTAATTCCATTCGGTTCAGACACCACTCCTTACCTTTTTATCAACCCCTTGATTTCGCCAATTATTTACTATGATTAGCCGGAATCATCTGAGTAGTATTTTTTATCTCTAACCGGAGGACATGGTTTTAAAGTTTGGAAATGACCCCCGCCATTTTTCCGGCTTTTGCTTAAGCCAATAGACTCATTGCTTCTGAATAAGTGATATAGATTAACATGTGCTTTGGGAATTTGCCCAATATAAATTGAATCTTAGATCAGGATACAAGAATATTAAGGTCCGGGTTCTACTATAATGTAGAGGGAGGTTATCTGTCACAATAATCTGTAAATTCAAATCTCTTAAAGTGTTTAAGTTTAACATGTTAAGCGATTTTCAAAAAAAGATAAATTATGGAAAAGAATATTCAAATGGGGAAATAACCATTCTCTGGAAATCTGAAAAATGTATTCATTCAGGAATATGCGTTCAAACCTTACCCAAGGTTTATGACCCAAAAGCAAAACCTTGGAT
>JBKJKX010000004.1:0-23985 GCA_046597285.1 Algoriphagus sp.
GTTGCAGAATACATCAGATTTCGGAGATCTTCTTCATTCATTGGGGCTGATACCACGAGATTAGGAATGCATCTGAAAAAAGCCATATCATAAGCGCCGTGGTGCGTGGGCCCATCTGCTCCTGCAAATCCTGCTCTATCGAGACAGAACACGACTGGGAGATTCTGAAGACACACATCATGAATCACCTGATCATAGGCACGCTGCATGAAAGTAGAATAGATATTACAGAAGGGAATCAGTCCTTGAGTAGCCAACCCAGCAGAAAATGTAACTGCATGCTGCTCAGCTATTCCGACATCAAAAGCACGATCGGGCATTGCTGCCATCATAATGTTGAGCGAAGAGCCGGAAGGCATGGCGGGAGTAACACCCATGATTCGCTTATCTGCTTCTGCCAATTCTACGATAGTGTGACCAAAAACGTCCTGGTATTTGGGAGCTTGTGGTTTGGAAGGCACTTTCTTGTAAATTTCACCTGTTACTTTGTCGAAAAGTCCCGGAGCATGCCAAGTCGTTTGATTGCCAGTTTCGGATGGGGCGAATCCTTTTCCTTTTACCGTAATACAATGAAGAATTTTAGGTCCAGGAATGTCTTTGAGGTCTTTTAGAATTTCAACCAGATGGTTTACATCATGGCCATCTACCGGACCGAAATAACGAAGATTTAGGGATTCGAAAAGATTGCTTTGTTTGAGCACAGCAGATTTAACAGCTCCCTCCACCTTTGATATCACTTCCTGAGCGCTGCTGCCAAATTTGCTTAGCTTACCAAGCATTTTCCACACCTCATCCTTTACCTTATTATAGGTGTGGGAAGTGGTGATATCTGTCAAATAATCCTTCAGAGCTCCGACATTTGGGTCGATGGCCATGCAGTTGTCATTGAGGATGATCAGCAAGTTGGTATCGCTGACACCGGCATGATTCATGGCTTCAAAAGCCATTCCGCCAGTCATGGATCCGTCGCCTATTACCGCTACATGCTGAATTCCTGAGCCTTTGTATTTGGAGGCAACCGCCATACCCAAGGCAGCTGAAATGGAAGTACTGGAGTGACCTACACCAAAAGTATCAAATTCACTTTCCTTTCTTTTGGGAAAACCTGACAATCCCCCATATAATCGATTGGTATGAAAATTATTTCTTCTTCCTGTTAGAATTTTGTGACCGTAAGCCTGATGACCGACATCCCAAACGAGTTGATCTTCGGGAGTATTGAGAATATAATGAAGTGCAACGGTAAGTTCTACCACACCTAAACTTGCCCCGAAATGACCACCATAAACAGAAACATTGTCCACAATGTACTGACGCAGTTCATCACAGATTTGGACCAACTTGTCCTTTGGAAACTTCTTTAGGTCAGCGGGGCTGTTTATTTGGGCAAGTAATTCTCCGGGTTGAATCAGCATTTATCTGCAAGTGTTGGTGATAGAAAGAGATAACTTTAACGTGAATACTTTGTTTTCAATCAGCTTTAGGCATCTTAGGTAGCCGTTCTCTTTCTTCTGTTGTCAAATTAATTTAGCGTAAATGAATATCTTTGACAACAAGGTCTCAAAATTAACCAATAATTTAAATATCCCTTGAGTTTCGAAATCAAATTACCGCTTTTCGAGGGTCCCTTCGATCTGATGCTATTCTTCATTGAGCGGGATGAGCTGGATATTTATGACATTCCTATCGCTAAGATTACCAACGACTTCCTCGATTATATTCATCACTTTGAGAAGTTGGAAATCGAAGTTGCCAGTGACTTTATTCTCTTTGCGGCCACTCTGATGAAGATCAAGTCGAGAATGTTGATTCCTAGGCCGGACTTAAATGAGTCTGGAGAAGAGGTTGATCCAAGGGAAGAATTGATTCGTAACCTGCTTGAATACAAGAAATACAAGTCAGTAATCGAAGAATTGGCAAGTTTAGAGCTGGGGCAGCTTTCCAAAGCAAAAAGAGGAAATCTTATTTCAGAATTGGAATCGCTCAGTAAGCTAGAAGATGTGGACGCTGAGATGCAGCATGTAGATCTTTACAGGCTTTTAAAAGTTTTTCAGCGGACCATGTCGAAGTTGGCTTTGAGGGTAGATGAAACCATGCACACCGTAATTCAGTATCCCTATACTATTGAGCAACAAAAGGACTTCGTCCTTGAGAGAATAAGTTTCCAAAGCCAAGTTCCCTTTACAGATTTTATTTCCTTCAATCCAGACAAGATTTTCGTGATTTATACTTTCCTAGCCATATTAGAATTACTTCAGCTTTCTCAGGTGACCATCGTCATAGGCGAAGGATACAATAATTTTTGGGTGGAAAAGACTGAGCCAATAGCTGCAGCCTGAGTATGAAGCTTGATAACAAAAAGATTTTTAAAACACTCAATCCAAATAAAATTTGGTTCCCCATTCTGATAGGGCTGGGGATTATTTTTGCAATGTTTTATTTTGACCCATCGGTCAATGCAAACACCCTCAAGGGGGTTTTTGATGCTTCATGGCCTTGGATAGTTTTAGCAATTTTGGTTATACTTTTTAGGGATGCAGGATATGTTTACCGAATCAGAGAGATTACAGGCAAGGAATTAACCTGGGTTCGTGCGATCTATGTAATCATTATCTGGGAATTTGCTTCGGCAGTGACACCCTCCGTGGTAGGAGGAACAGCTGTTGCGATGTTTATTCTCAATAAAGAGGGGATCAAAATGGGGAAAGCCATCGCATTCGTGATGGTGACAGCGATTCTTGACAATCTCTTTTTTGTCATCGGGGCCCCATTTATTCTATATTTTGCCCACGGTGATATTTTTCCTAACAGCAAAGTCCTAGAAACTCAATTGGAAAGGAGCCTTCAGGGTATTTTCTGGATCAGTTACAGTTTGTATGCTGGATATACCTTGTTGATGGCTTTGGGACTTTTCTACAGGCCTAGAGTTTTTAAATGGGTTTTGATTAAGATTTTCTCCATCAAATTTCTCCGTAAATGGAAGCATGATGCGCAGGAATATGGCAATCAAATCATTCAAGCGTCTCAGGAACTTGCAGGCAAAACATGGAAGTATTGGGTGCCAATTATTTTGGTTACGATTTTCATCTGGAGCTCACGCTACCTCATGCTGAATGCCTTAATTTCTGCTTACGTTCCACTTTCACTTGACCAACATGTAACTGTATTTGCCCGACAGGTAATCATGTGGATAGTGATGATGATCTCACCGACACCGGGGAGTTCTGGCACTGCCGAATTCTTTTTTGGGCAGTTTTTTACGGAATTTTTGGGCTCCTACACTTTTGTGACCAGCATCTTCTGGAGACTTCTCTCCTATTATCCTTATCTTCTTTTGGGTGCAATATTTCTTCCCAGATGGATCAAGCAAGTATTCTTTAAGAAAAAGGAAATAATTCACGATTGATATGCTTCAGGAACTGAGCCTTGAAAAAATAGCCAATCTAACCCAAGGGAAACTCCTTGCTGGGAAGAGTGAAAATGTCATCATTCATATTAGCATCGACTCAAGGCAAATCATCAGCCCGGAGAAGACACTTTTTGTAGCGCTTCGCGGCGCCAAAGCTGATGGAAGTGATTTTATTCCGGAAATTGCCGAACACGGAGTTGCCGCCTTTTTGGTTCATGATGATTATGAATTAGACAAAAGAAGCCTCAAAGGAACTTCAGGAATAGTAGCGGTTCAGAATACTAGAAAAGCGTTACAAGCTTTGGCTAAATATCAGCGAGAGCAATTTCAAAAACCCGTGATCAGTATCACAGGAAGCAATGGCAAAACGATCGTAAAAGAATGGCTGGGTCAGGTTTTAAGCCAAAGCTATTCGGTAGCCAAAAGCCCAAAAAGTTATAATTCTCAGGTGGGGGTTCCTTTGTCAATCTTTGGAATCGAGCCCTACCATCAGGTTGCAATTCTGGAAGCCGGAGTTTCCAAAGCAGGAGAAATGGAAATTTTGGAGGATATGATCAGACCTGATATTGGAATTTTTACCAATATCGGTTCCGCTCATGAAGATGGTTTTGGAAGTACTGCGGAAAAGATTCTAGAAAAATTAATTCTCTTTCGGGATTCCAAATTGCTCATTTATTGCAGTGACCAGCCATTGGTTCGGAAGCAAATAGAACAGACTATTAGTTCCGATCGCTTAATATCATGGTCAGATGAGGCAGGAGTTGATTTTTCTAGATCGCTGAAAAGAATGGAATACGGCACTCGGATGATCTTGATGAAACAAGACCTGAGTACATTCACTTTCCAAATTCCATTTACCGACCCGGCATCGCTCGAGAATATTACCCACGTCATAGTGGCTGCACTCACACTTGGACAAGCTGCAGAATCCATTCAGGCGGGGATCAATCATCTGAAGCCGGTGGATATGAGACTAACGCTTAAGCCAGGAATCAACGATTCCTTGATTATTGATGACACGTACAACAATGACATTGGGGGATTGAAAGTTGTCCTGGATTTTCTCCAACAGCAGCGACCCAAACGCCGGAAGGTTCTGATTCTATCCGACCTGCTTCAGCAAGGAATGCCTGAGCGGATTTATGGAGAGGTATCCGAATTGATCCAAAATCACAGGATTGATCATATCATCGGAGTGGGAAAAGAGATCGGAAGATTGGAGAAAAAATTTCCAGGGAAATATTCAGGATTTGTTTCTACTGAGGAACTTCTTGCAAAGCTGGACCCGGAGGATTTTTCAAATGATTTGGTCCTGATTACCGGAGCCAGATCTTTTGGTTTTGAGCAAATTGTGAATCGGCTTCAGCAGCGGATTCACGGGACAACGCTGGAAATCAACCTCAACGCACTCACCCATAATTTCAATTTTTACAAAAGGCAAATAAATCCCGGAACCAAGGTAATGGTGATGGTAAAGGCTTTTGCTTATGGCGGAGGAGCGGTGGAAATCGCCAATCATTTGCAAACGATGGGTGCTGATTATCTTGCTGTTGCTTTCTCCGACGAAGGAGTTACACTGCGAAAGCAAGGAATCAGATTGCCGATCATGGTCCTGAATCCTGTGGAAGAATCCTTTGACCTTTGCCGGGAATTTGACCTTGAGCCGGTAGTTTTCAGTCCGGATTTTTTCAAAAGTCTCGCTCTTTATTGCCAAAATCATCAGACGCAACTATCTGTTCATCTCGATCTGGACACCGGAATGCATCGGTTGGGATTTGAGGATTCTCATTTGGAAGAATTGAAGCACTTGATCGGGGAAAATCCCCTGCTCCGAATCGCAAGTATTTATACCCATTTGGTGGGTGCGGATGAGGATATTCACAGAGATTTCTCATTGGCTCAGCTTCATCAATTCACGCGAATGAAAGATGAAATTCTGGCAATTTTGCCCTATAAACCATTGATTCATGCCTTGAATTCGGCTGGGATTGTAGCATTCCCCGAATTCCAGTTTGATATGGTCCGCTTAGGAATTGGGCTTTACGGAGTGGAAGTCACAGGAAAATACGATGCTTCACTCAGAGCCATCAGCACACTCAAAACTACCATTTCTCAGGTGAAAGTTCTGGAACCGGGCGCGACAGTTGGTTATTCCCGAAAAGGCATCTTGCCAAATGGAGGTAAAATAGCAACGCTTTCGATTGGATATGCTGATGGCTATGATCGCCGGTTCAGCAATGGAAAAGGCTATGTCCTGATTCAGGGCAAGAAAGCTCCGGTGATCGGAAATGTCTGTATGGACATGGTAATGGTGGACGTAAGCGAGCTGAATGTCAAAGCGGGTGATGAAGCAATTATTTACGGCGAGCAAATCTCACTCAAGGAGTTGGCCGATCGGATCGGAACCATTCCGTACGAACTGCTCACCAATATTAGTACTAGAGTGAAGCGCGTGTATTATCTGGATTAGTTTACTTTTTCACTAAATTCCAAGATGGATTTTTCTAAAAAGCGGCTGGCCCATATTGTCTTTGAGTCTAACGATCGGGAATCGAGAACCTTTGATTTGGTGGTTCTTATAATGATAGTTGGCTCTATCACGGTTGTTATTCTGGATTCGGTTGCAGAGCTGAACCTGAAATTTGGGGAGACTTTTTACTATTTAGAATGGCTTTTTACCATTCTGTTCACCATTGAATATGCGCTTAGAATCTGGCTTACAAACAGGACATTTCGCTATGCAACAAGCTTTTACGGGATAGTGGATTTGCTTGCCATATTACCCGGATATGTGGGTCTTTTTGTTGTCAATACACATTTTTTGACAGTTGTCAGGGCCCTCAGATTGCTTCGGGTTATCCGCGTTTTGAAGCTGGGGAGATATATTTCAGAGGCGGATTTTATCAAAGGAGCTTTGAAAGCCAGCGCGACCAAGATTCAATTATTTCTGTTTTCGGTATTGATGATTGTCCTGATTATGGGAACCTTGATGTTTATAATCGAAGGACCTGAAGCCGGGTTTACAAGTATTCCGGTAGCGATGTACTGGGGTATTGTGACTTTGACAACGGTTGGTTTTGGGGATATTACGCCTCAGACTCCCTTGGGGCAATTTATGGCCTCTTTAATCATGCTTATGGGTTACGCGATCATAGCGGTTCCGACAGGAATAGTGACTTCTGAAATGTCAAAAAGAAGTCAATCATATAAAATTGAAAACACAAGAGCCTGCACTTTTTGTGGGAAGGACGGAATAGATCCGGAGGATAATTACTGTAAAAATTGCGGGGGGAAGTTTCTTTAATTTTCCAGGCTTAGGAACTTATGGAGGTCTTTGACCTGTCCAAAAATTAAAAGTATATCCTCTTTTCCAAATGTATAATCTGGTTTAATTGCCGTTACTTCCTTCTTTAGGGACTTCATTCCTAGAAGATTTGAGGTTTCTTTAATGTTGATAGTGGAAAGAATGTTGAGTGAAAATTCGTCCCGGATGTTCGATTCGACTATGGTAAGACCAATATATCTTTTGGGTAACTTCACTTCTACGATGTTGTAGTCGTCCGAAATTTCAAGTGAGTCTAAGACTCCTTTTAGCTCAAGTCTTTTTGCAAGGCGCTGAGCTGTTTCCTCCTCAGGATGGATAATCTCATCCACTCCGATAGCCCGGATTACGGTTTCATGAAGCGCATTTATCGCACGGCCAATAATCCTTTTAGGATTCATTTGCTTGAAAATAGCGGTTGTCATGATAGAGGCTCCCACATCTTCTCCAATGGCGATAATGACCACGTCACAATCTTTCATGGGAAGAGTTTTCACGGCATGAAGGTCTGTCGCATCCAAAACTACCGCATGAGTTATTTTGTCCTGAATCAGTTCGATTCTATTTGGACTACTGTCCACACCAATTACTTCATGTCCTAATTCGGTCAATCTCTGTGCAAGAAAAGCTCCGAAGTTCCCCATTCCTACGATCGTATATTTCATGTTGATTTATTTAAGAAACGATGACTGATTCTTCCGGGTATCGATATCTCTGCTCTCCTATTTTTCGGGAAATGGCAACCAAAATGGTAAGTGTCCCTACTCTACCCAAAAACATAACAAGCATAATCACAATTTTACTGGCAGTACTGAGTTTTGCAGTGATTCCTAGACTTAGGCCAACTGTTGCAAAAGCGCTAAATACTTCAAAAGCTACATCAATAAGCTCCAGTTCAGGATTGAAAATCATAATTAAAAACACGCCTAATCCTATAACTAGAAATGAAAGTGCAATTGCTGCAAAAGATTTTCTGAGAGTTTCGCCACTTATTTCTCTTCCGAAAACTTCCACTCTCCGCCTTCCTGTCGCCACACTCCAGGTATTGAGAATAGCCACAGCAAAAGTCGTCGTCTTTAATCCTCCTCCAGTGGAACCCGGAGAAGCACCTATCCACATCAAGATCAGGTAAAAAAGAACAGTAGGAACCGCCAACGTAGTCATATCTATTGTATTGAATCCAGCTGTTCTTGGGGTCACCGACCCAAAAAATGAGGTGACGATTTTTCCGTAAGTGCTTAATCCTTTCAGTGAGTTTTCCTGTTCAAAAACCCAATAGGCAATAAATCCAACTACCAAAAGTAAACCGGTGGTGTACACCACAAGCCTCGTGTTGATATTGGAAACTCTCGGGGTGTGCTTATATTTTTCAATTCCAGCGATTTGCCTTGCTCCTCCAATGAGCACTCGTTGGAAATAATTGTAGTAATTGATAAATACGGGAAATCCGATCCCCCCCAGAATAATTGAAATAGCAATTACCAAATGCATATTGTAAAGTTCGCGGAATTCTGGCTCATAAAGTCCATTGTAAAGAGTGGAAAAACCAGCATTGCAAAAAGCTGAAATAGCGTGGAAAAGGGCAAAAAAGAATCGAGAGGTGTTATTTGTAAACAATTCCGGACTGGTCAATTGATACACTAAGATGGTACCTATCAATTCGATACTAATTGTAAAAATGATAATCTTGACAAGGGTAGACCCGATTATTCCGACGTTGTTTTCATTGATGTAATCTTTCAGATACAGGCTATTTTCTATTGATAAACTGCCTTTGAAAAAGAATCCGAAGAAGCTTGTAAAGGTCATCATTCCCAGACCTCCAATTTGGAATAAGGTCATGATGATTGTCTGACCAAACACGGTGTAAACAGACGAAGTATCCACGACTATCAATCCGGTCACGCAAACCGCACTGGTTGAGGTAAATAGGGCATCAATAAAAGTAATCGGCACCGTAGTCGATCTGGGAAGGCTTAGTAAAGCTGCACCTATGAAAATTAGGAGGATGAAACTAAGGATAAAAACGACTGAAGGACTGATTTTCAGTTTGTTTACCATCAAACTTAGCTTTCCGATCTCCATAATAAAAAGGACGATGACAAGGATGTTTAGGATAAAAAATCGCTTGGAAATATTGAGAGCTTCTTCCGAAAGATCTCCTCCAAAGATTTTCAAGCGAACCAAGGCCATGCTCACTAAAAAAAAAGCGATCATTAGTTCAAAAAAGGTCCTGCGCTTTTTGATTGAGTCATTCGACATCAGTATTTTGAGAGCCATCAAAATTCCGAGAAGAATTAAAAACACAGAGAAAATCTTGGAAGTTATTTTTAAGCTTTCTTGGCTTGGAGAGTAACCGAGGTGGTAGAGAAATAATCCAAATGCACTGAAACTCAGATATCGGATCAGAGGCTCAAGGAGATTCTTTATCCTTTTATTAAGAATTAGATTCTTATCAGGATTAGATAAAATTTGAAAGACTTTTTTCATTCGGTTCTTTGCGAGAGACAAAGCTGAAGTTTTCTCATTTCGCTCGCTTGAAGTGCTTTTTCAAGGATGAAATGTAGTTCTTTTCCCGAAATAGAAGGAATTTACTTTCTAAATTTTGTGATGCGTAAATACTGGATTTTCCGCTGAAGAAATAGGCAACCAAACAGGCAATTCCAATAAATATCCCAGCTTTATACCCAAATAGCTCCATTCCCATAATCGTGCAGGCGACAGGAGTATTGGTGGCTCCTGAAAAGACACCTGCAAACCCCATCCCCGCCAATAGTGCCAATGGAAGCGGAATCCAAGCAGACATGGCATTTCCCAAAGTTGCTCCGGTGAAAAACAAGGGAGTTACTTCACCTCCTTTGAATCCGGCTCCTAAAGTCAAACCCGTCAAACCCGTTTTTGCTAACCAATCGTACCAAGGCAAAGGAGTTTCGAATGCTTCCAGAATCCTAGGCACTCCTAGCCCTATATAAGTTGTACTGTCCGAAATCCAGACAATTCCAGCGATCAAGAGCCCGCCAATGAACGGACGAATAGGAGGATAACTTATCCATCTCGAAAACTGACTTGAAAAAAAATGAGTGGTTGTTGCAAAAAGCCTCGCCGAAAGGCCAAATGAAATCCCGGCAGGAATCACCCAAAGGAGGTTAGCCAAAGAGTGATTTGGAACTTCAAGAATCAAATAATGTGTATGAGCTACTCCCCAAGCCAATTCGCAAACCCAATGAGCTACGAAAGCTGTCAAAAATGCTGGAAACAGTGATTTCCACTGAAACTTATGATGTAGCATCCATTCCAACGCGAAAATTGCTCCGGCCAGCGGAGTGCCAAAGACAGATGCAAAACCACCCGCAACTCCTGCGATTAAAACCAGTCTTCGGTTTTCGGGATGAAGATTAAACCATTTAGTGAGCTGATCTGCCAAAGATCCTCCCATTTGTATGGCCGTGCCTTCACGTCCTGCTGATCCGCCAAAAAGATGGGTAGCTAATGTCCCAAAAAGAACCAATGGAGTCATCCTGAGAGGAATCGGATGCGTAGATTTATAGATTTCTTCCAGAATTAGATTATTTCCTTTGACAGATTTTGAGCCGTATTGATGGTATATCCATCCTATGCCAAAGCCTGCAATCGGAAGTAATCCAATAATCCAAAGATGAGATTCACGGTAAGTGGTGGCCAAATCCAGCGCAATCAAAAACAAAGCAGAAGCTGAGCCAGAGAGAAAGCCCACTAAAGCTCCCAATCCCAGCCAGGTTGAAAAATATGTTGAAATTTCCTTCAGGTTCAAAATGCAGGTTTTGGCTGCAAAATAAGGAGTAGAAATTTAAGGAAGTAATCAGGCTGATTTTTTGCAATTGTAAAATCGAATGATTAATCCTTCAACCAATTCGATTCTTTTCAAGTTATCTTTCAAAAAATCGCAAAATGAAAAATATCCTCATCACAGGAGGTTCTGGACTAGTTGGTAAGGAAATTACTAAAATGCTGGAAGCAAAAGGTTATTCCGTTGCTTGGATGAGCCGATCTTCCCAAAGCCAAAAATCGTTTTTGTGGAATGTCGAAAAGCACCAAATTGAGCCTGAAGCCATTGAATGGGCAGATGCGATTATTCATTTGGCAGGAACAGGCGTGGCAGAAAAAAGATGGACGGCGGAGCGGAAAAAAGATATTTTGGAGTCCAGAACTCAAAGCACTCAATTGCTTTATCAAACGATAGAAAAGGCCAATTCAAGACCCAACACCTTTATTTCTGCTTCTGCGGTTGGCTTTTATGGATTCAATACAGGCACCAATCTAGTGGATGAAAACAGCTCAGCCGGGACTGATTTTTTGGCGGAAGTGGTCGTTGCCTGGGAAAACGAAGTAAAAAAAATGGAAGCGCTCGATTTGAGAACTGTATTGCTCCGAACAGGAATAGTTTTGTCTGAAGTTGGCGGAGCATTGGGAGAAATGCTCAAACCACCTGTTGCTGCGCCACTTGGTTCAGGAGACCAATGGATGAGTTGGATTCACTTGGAAGATTTAGCAAGGCTATTCATTTTTGCTCTGGAGAAAACGACCTTACAAGGTGTTTTCAATGCTGTTGCGCCTAATCCTGCTACAAATCAGCAGCTAACTCAAGCCGCGGCAAAAGCCAAGGGAAAACCCTATTTGGGAATTGGTGTTCCGGGATTTGCACTCAAACTGGTTTTGGGAGAGATGGCTGCAATGGTATTAGGAGGAAATCGCGTTTCCTCCCATAAAGTCCAAAAAGCTGGGTTTGAGTTTGAATTTCCCGATTTAGAGCCCGCCTTGAAAGATTTATTCTAATTCATTTTCGTTAAATCCTTTTATTCCTTCCGATCACAAACCAAAGAATTGTCCCCAAAAGCGGGACCAGAACTACGATCAAGATCCAAACCAGCCGATCGCTTGGATTTGAAAACTTGCTTCTCACGACATCGAAAATCGTGAAGATGTAAATGATGAGTCCTACTGCTCCAAATCCAAACATAGTATTAGAATTTATTGTTTTTTTCAATTCTCAAATCAAATGATTTGACAGAAGAATTGGGTGAATTAAATGGTTTCTATCCCGATCAACTGTATGTCAGGATTTTTCAAATTTGACCGAATGATGAAGCTCAAACTCTTTTTTGGTCTTCGATTCAAACTCACCAATTGAAAATCCATTTTGAAAGAGCGAATACAAGTAGGATTGGCCGAATCATTTTTTTTGAGAATCTTTAAATCCTCGCTCCCCCATGCGGTCAAGCCCATAGCGATTCTTCAATTATTTTAACCACTGAACCAAAATAGGTTTTTTTAAGAAAACTTAGTTAGAATTTAGTCAAAAGTTTAATCCTCCTGTATTATGAAGAAGTGTGCTTTGTCACTGCTTTTATCTCTCTTTTCCTTCCTAGCTATCGCTCAGGTGGACATGAGTTATTATTTACCAAAAAGCTTTACCTACAATCCGGCCATCCCAACTCCCAAGCAAGTTTTGGGATATGAAGTGGGTGAATGGCATGTGACGCATGATCAATTGGTAATGTACATGAAGGCTGTAGCTGAAGCATCCGATCGAGTGATTATTGAGGAAACTGGAAGAAGCTATGAAAAGCGGCCCCAGGTGTTGCTTACCATATCTTCCCCGGCAAATCTTGCCAAAATAGGCCAAATCAAAGTAGATCGAATGAAGCTTCGGGATTCAGGAGCGGCTTCGGATATTGCCAATATGCCGGTTGTGATGTTCATGGGCTATTCGGTTCATGGAAATGAGCCAAGCGGATCAAACGCATCTTTGCTTTCTATCTACCATTTCGCAGCTGCAAATGAAATCGCAGCTGATCTGGAAAACATGGTTCTTCTCCTTGACCCAGCCATCAATCCTGACGGACTGAATCGTTTTGCTTCCTGGGTCAATTCCCATAAAGCATACAATATGAACGGAGATCCAAATGGCATAGAATACAATGAAGCCTGGCCAAGGGGTCGGACCAACCATTACTGGTTTGATTTGAACAGAGACTGGTTGCCGGTACAGCATCCGGAGTCAAGAAATCGGGTGCGAGTTTTTCAGGAGTGGCTTCCAAATGTTCACCTGGATTTCCATGAAATGGGAACCAATAGTACCTTCTTTTTTCAGCCAGGTGTACCCGCCAGAATGCACCCGCTTACTCCAGCTAAGAACTTTGAGCTGACCGAAAAAATAGGAAAGTATCATGCGAAGGCCCTGGATCAGATTGGTTCTTTGTATTACACTCAGGAGAATTACGATGATTTTTACTATGGGAAAGGCTCCACCTATCCGGACATACAGGGATCGGTCGGAATACTTTTCGAACAAGCAAGTAGCAGAGGTCATTTGCAGGAAAGTGATAATGGAATGTTGAGTTTTCCATTCACGATCAGGAATCAGTTTACTGCCAACCTTTCTTCCTATCAGGCAGCAAAGGAAATGCGTCAGGAATTGAATCAGTGGATGAAGGATTTCTACAAAGGCATCAAAACAGAAAGTGAAGCTGATGTCAACAAGGCCTATATATTTGGAGCAAAAGAAGATGGCGCAAGAAGTTTTCACCTTGCGGATTTGATCCTTCAGCACAACATTAAAGTTTTCATTCTGAAAGAAGACATTACCCTAAACGGGACTGAGTTTAAGAAAGAGAATTCCTATATAGTGCCCGCTGATCAGCCTCAATATAGATTGATCAAAGCAATGTTTGAGACCCGGACTACTTTTCAGGATAGCTTGTTTTACGACATCTCTGCTTGGACCTATCCGATGGCATTCAACCTGGATTATGTGGCACTTAATAGTAAGATTCTAAACTTGGCTAACGTACAGGAAGTAAGCAAAACGACGATTGCTTTGGCTCCGGGAAAAGTAATTGGAACTGCCGGAGCGTATCAATATGCGATGGAGTGGACGGATTATTATGCCCCAAAGGCAGCGTTTAAGCTTATGAGTGCAGGGTTTTTGGTACGAGTTGCAAACAATGAGTTTGGTACGTCCGATGGAAAGAAATTTGGAAGAGGAACGATTTTGATCAGTAAAGGAGATTCAGGCTTAAATGATCAGGCTTTCTTCCAAAAATTAACTCAAATCGCATTGGATTCTCATGTCGATATTCATGCACTTTCCACCGGATATACTACTGGAATGACTATGGGTTCGCCGAATATTTCTGTTTTGAAAAAGCCGGAAATCGCATTGCTCGTTGATGGAGGAGTTGATAGCTATGAAGCCGGAGAAATCTGGCATCTGTTGGATCAGCGTTTCGAAATGCCTCTGACTTTGCTTCCTGTAGGGGCCGTAAATGGAGGCATACTTGATCGATACAATGTTTTGCTGATGCCGGACGGAAATTATACAAGTCTGGGTCAAAACGGAGCCGCAGCAATTAAATCTTGGGTTTCCGGTGGAGGCACGGTCGTTGCTAAAGGTGGAGCTATCCAGTTTCTTTCCAAAAATGAAATTGGAAACTTCACCTTCAGAGATGCTCCTGCTCCCGAAGCAGGTCTTCAAAAGAAGTATTCAGAATATGAGAATTCAACCGGAGCAAAAGTAACTGGCGGAGCGATTTTCAATGCCAGACTGGATACCACACACCCGATTGGATACGGCTATATCAATCCGGAAATTCACACTTTCCGAAACGATAATTTGTTTTTGGCGCCCTCCGAAAATCCTTATGCAAACCCATTGGTCTATACTGCAAACCCACTGGCCTCAGGCTATTTGCATCCGTCTAATTTAGCAGGTATTCAAAACGGAGCAGTCATCAGGGTTTCCGGAGTGGGAAAAGGAAGGATCATTGGATTTGCAGACAATCCAAACTTCAGAGCATTCTGGTTTGGCACGAATAAGCTGTTTATGAATTCAATTTTCTTTGGACAAATTATTCAAACCGGGACAACCCGGTAAGCCATTGTTAAGTATTAAATCCCGGGATTGATCTCGGTATTTTTAATTTCGAAATAATCACTTGTAAAAAGAAATTTGCCATTGAATCATTTGTTAGTCATTTTAACCAAACCCATGAATTTCCTTAAAACATTCTCAGTTTTTTCCCTCTTTGCCTTGGGATTTTCGGCCCATGGAGCATTTGCTCAGGACATGACGTTTGAGAATTACAATCCACCGTCTACATTGAAAGTCCCCGAAAATCCAGTGAAACGAGCGAAGTTTCCATTCGTAGATATTCACAGCCATCAGGGAGGAATCAATGAAGCGAAAATCGATCAGCTAATCGGCGAAATGGATGAGCTGAACATGGGTGTATTGATCAATCTCAGCGGAAGAGGCTTCGGTCAGGGCAACAGCAATACACAACAGGAATATATTAAGGGTATGATGGGTGAATTCAATACGCATGCACCTGGCAGGTTCATGGTTTTCACCAATATCAATTTCGCAGGTTTTGGTCTGGAAGATTGGGCCAGACTTGCGGTGAAAGAAATGGAGGAAGATGTCGCCGCAGGAGCAAATGGGTTGAAAATTTACAAGAGTCTGGGGTTTTCGGTGAAAGACAATAATGGAAACCGGGTGCCAGTAGATCATCCTGACTTGGATGCAGTCTGGGCAAAAGCGGGAGAATTAGGAATTCCTGTTCTGATTCACTCAGCAGATCCTTCTCAGTTCTGGCAGCCTATGGATTCAACAAACGAACGATGGTTGGAATTGAAATTGAATCCAAATCGCAAAAGGTCAGCGACTGATCCCGTGCCGTTCGAGCAAATAATGGCGGAGCAGCATCATGTTTTTGGGAAGCACCCCAAGACAACTTTCATCAATGCTCACATGGGCTGGATGGCAAATGACCTGGACGCAGCCGGAGCACATCTGGACAAGTATCCAAACGTGAACTATGAAATCGGCGCCATAATCGCCGAATTGGGTCGGCAGCCTAGAAGAGGGAAGGAGTTTTTTGTAAAATATCAGGATCGAATACTTTTTGGAAAAGACGCTTACAATAAAGAAGAGTACTACACTTATTTCCGTGTATTGGAGACAGAAGATGAATACTTCCCTTATTATAAAAAATATCACGCCTACTGGAAAATGTATGGCTTGGGTCTTCCAGATGAAGTTTTGAAAAAAGTTTATTATAAAAACGCACTTCGAATTGTGCCGAATATGGACAAGACGCAGTTTCCGGATTGAAAAAGGAGGAGTTAATCCCTCCTTTTTCTTTTTAGCGGGAGTTAGTTTCTGGCCAAGGTATAGGATCGGTTATTTACTGTTCATCGGTTAAATTTTGATTAAGCATAGTTTTTACCCAACCTTTTCAGAAGTTATTCCCATTTATCCGGCCGTATCTTCTATACATTTCTTTTGACAATCGGAAATGTCGATGTTGCTGAGAAAAGATCTCACGAAATGCTAAATGATTGCATAGGCGTGTATTAAGATGTTTTAGAGCGATGATGGTGAACAGTCTGAACATCGATATGATCAAGTTATTTATGAAGGATTGAAACTGGGAAAATCGTCTTCAGAAAGTAATTCCCGTAAAAGACTTATGGACAAATCTGCGTCATATTTCAAGTTTAGAAAAGCAAAACTAAAGCGTTCCTTCTCCTATATCGGGGTATTGGTCATCATTTTGTCGGTTACGATCCTTCAGGATTTTCTGCATTCCAAGTTTAACTCGTATTCTTTTTATCTCTCCGAATCCCTGCTTTTTAACCTATTTTGGGCTTTGTTGATCCCTATCGGTTTTGGTCTGCGATACAGTTTCCAAAACCTTTCCCTTTTACGGGAAACCAGAAGTCAATTTCTTCGCAAAATCCTTTTTGTTTTCGCAGGATCCATCGTCCATATTTTGGCTTATTCAGCCTTGATTTTTGGGATTTCTGAAATGTTTTATTCCCATACGTTCGGTTTTGGGAAAAATCTGATTTATACGATTTCGCAGGACCTTTATAAGTATCTATTTATCTATGCAGCCATTTCCTTGGTTGTTTTCAGGAAAAAGAAGGGGGTTAAAATCCCTCCCCTTACCTCAAATTTTCCAGACCAATTGGTCATCAATTCAGGAAGGACAAATCTGATTGTCCCTATAAATCAAATCCTGTATATCCAAGCATCCACTCCATACATTGAGATTCATACTGCGGGAAAAAAATATTTGCACTCGGAAACCTTAAAATCTATTCTTGAAAAGCTTGATCCGACGCGATTCCTGCAGATTCACAAATCCACGATTATCAACCTTCAACAAGTAATTTCTTATAATTCGCGTCTAAATGGTGATTATGATGTTTTACTCCAAAGTGGGCAAGAACTTCGATTGAGCAGAAATTATGTGAATGGATTTAAATCCCAATTCAAGAGAATATCGCCTTGAGGGATTAAGTACACGGCTTACGGTAATTGATTTTTTGGCCAAACTTATTGATGACATATTTGGGAAAACTCGTGGAACAAAATGAAACTAAAAACAACCTTCTTCCTACTTTTTTTGGTGCTTTGCCTTACCTCAATTTCCTGCACAGGACAGACAGAAACTAGTTCTTCTTCAAAGAAAAAACAAGTTGGTGGGGGCTGTGAGGGCTGCGAAGCCATCTTTGAATTTGGAAAAAAAGCACTTACTAATATCGACACGCTTCCTGAATTTGAATCCTCTGAGCCCAAGCTTAAAATCACCGGAACCGTTTTTCATCTCGATGGAAAAACGCCGGCTCGTGGAGTGATCCTTTACATTTACCACACAGACCGGATGGGAATTTATCCCAAAAAAGGAAATGAAAACGGTTGGGGCAAGCGACATGGCAGCATCCGGGGCTGGGTAAAAACCGACGAAACTGGGCACTTTACTTTCTACACCTTTCGACCGGCAGCTTATCCTGACCGAATGGAGCCTGAGCACATTCACCTGACTGTCAAAGAACCTGACAAAAACGAGTATTATCTGGATGAGTTTGTGTTTGAGGATGACCCCATTCTGACCCAGGAAAAGCGGAAACTTCTGAGTGATAGAGGAGGATCTGGAATTGGCAATCCAAAATTGGAAAACGGGATCCTCACTTTCCGAAGGGATCTTATATTGGGACGCAATATTCCGGATTATGAATAAGGGCGGAATTATCTGGCTGCTTCCACTCGCATTTGGGAGCGTGGAAAAGCCTAATTCGGAGATTCAAAAGGCACGAATGCAAGAAGTTAAGAGTCTGTCTCCATTCAGTTTCAATGAGTTGGACACTTTAAAACTTGACCTGGGAAAATCAAAACTATACTGGAAAGGAACCAAAATGCGGCGAGCAGGAAAGCACGAAGGAGAAGTCCTCATCAGACATGGGTTTTTGTTGAGTGATGAAAAGAGGTTGGCAGGAGGCAAATTTGAAATGGATATGAACAGTATTTCTATCACGGATATTCCCGAAACAGACCCGATCCCAATCAAAAACCTGACGGAGCACTTGATGCATGAAGACTTCTTTGATGTGGATAACTTCCCGACAGCAGAATTTGAAATCACTGGAATAGAGGTACAACCCTCTGAAAATCTGGAGATTTCAGGTGATCTGACCATCCGTGGAATTACCAAAAACATCACTTTTTCAGCCGTTCAGAAAGGAAATTCCATTTCTACCCGATTTCTCTTAGATCGATTTGATTGGAATATAGCCTACGAAGGTTCCTGGGCAGATCGAACTTTGGTGGATCGTGATATTGAATTCCAAATTAAGTTGGTGCTTGTAGATGACAAACCTGCCGAAATAATGTAAAGCAGCTTTACATAGGCCTCTTTATATGTAAAGAAAATCGGAAAATCTTTACACATGACTTGGCAACTGATCCCTTTGCCTTACGAAGAAGAATTGGAGACAAGAACAATTCTCCAGCAGCTTCCAAGTGCTCATGCTGCGTTGGCTGAGCTGAAAGGATTGGTTTATTCCATTCCCAATCACGAGATCTTACTCAATACGCTGGCTATTCAAGAAGCGAAGGACAGCTCCGCTGTGGAGAATATCATCACCACGCATGATGAACTTTTTAAGTCAGATCTGGAGTTTAAGGGATTATCTCCGGCGATCAAAGAGGTACAGAATTATGTCGTGGCGATGAAGAGAGGATTTCAGTTGGTAGCGAATCAGGAGGTTTTGACCAACCAGATAATACTTCAGATTTAGGAGACTCTGCAGGGAAACAACGCTGGCTTTCGCAAACTCCCAGGTAAGTACTCAAAAATGCACAAACTGGCGAGAGAGTCTATCTTCCTCCGCAAGATCCCGATGAGATTCTTAGCCTGATGTCGAATCTTGAGCAGTTTATCAATCGGCCTGAGCTGATTGACTATGATCCTCTGGTGAAAATGGCTCTGATCCACTTTCAGTTTGAGAGTATTCACCCGTTTTACGAGGGTAATGGAAGGGCGGGTAGAATCCTGAATATTCTTTATTTGATTTTGAGCGGGTTGCAGAAACTTCCGATTCTGTATCTCAGTAGCCATATCATCCGAAACAAGCCGGATTATTACCGATTGCTACAAGGAGTAAGGGAAAAAGGCGACTGGGAAAGCTGGATTATCTATATGATCCAAGGAGTGGAAAATACCGCGCGGGACACCATCGTTTTGATTGAAAATCTGAAAATACTGATGGCGGAGATGAAGAAACTTCTCCGGGATAATTATAAGTTTTACTCTCAAGAACTGTTGAATAATCTGTTAAAGCATCCCTATACCAAGATCGAGTTTATTGTCCTATACTTGGAGGTTTCCCGGATCACCGGCGCCAATTATCTGAATAAACTGGCAGAAGACGGGGTTCTGAGAAAGGAAAGGCTGGGAACGGGCAATTATTATGTGAATGAGAAATTGTATGCACTGTTGAGTAGTCGGTGAAGACTGATTTTTCTTTATTGAATGAAGTAAAAAAAGCTTGACCATTTTATTACACTAGCAGCAGCAAAAACAAGGAAAAATTCCTATTTGGTTGTATTCTGATTGCTATGGGGATGATTGTTTTGGTCACTCCCCTATTTTTAGAAGTAGTCACTCCATCCATTGAGGTATTGTCGGTAAGTGGAGAGCCCATTTTAATTGGCATTTTTCTGATTTCAACCTATAGGGTAACACTCATTGATTTTGAGGCAAATAAACTAAAAGACTATCAAAGTATCCTTTGATTCAAGCTTGATAAATGGAAAAAACAACCGCGCGGTGAAAATGCAGAATTGATTCACAACACCTACCAAAAACAAAATCAGCCAAATGGTATCAGTCCAACTCACTCAGGAGAAATCACTGTCTATAAATGTGTTTTAGCCCTTGAAGGGAGAAGATTTATGGTTTTTGATTTTGCAAATGAATTAGACACAATTGCGGCTTTGGAGAAGATTCGGAGAGTTTAGGGGTTAAAAACCAATATTAAGAAATAAGAAAATCCTGCTTTTCTGGAAAGACTTCATCTATAGTCGTATAGTCCTAAACCAAATTGGAAGTTATTTTTTTTACAAAAAGAGAGTATCGATGAAAACGTTTATTGTAATGCTTACAATGGGGATATTTCTTACTGCTTGTTCCCAACCCTCCACAGTATTTGACATTACTGTCCCTGATAATAATCCAGATTATGATTCTTTGTTCATTCAGGAGTTGATAACTGGAAAGGTTTTGGGGAAAATACCTTTAAATACTTCGCAAAAGAAATTTTATTATCCTATCAAAGAACAGCTTCTTGCATCTATTCAGGTGAAAGGAAGCGAAAAATCCTACCTAACCATTCTTGGTCCTGGAGTATCTAAAAACCTGGTGTCCAGTGAGACCTTTTTTTTGACACAAGAATCCCCCGCAGATTCAATGGCTAATGTTATTTGGCATTCCACAGATGAAATGTTTTCGCGGTATGGAGGATTAATTTTTGGTGGTGGAGATCCTGATTCGGTCAAGGAAAAATTTGATAGCCTGATCAAGGCAAGAGATATAGTCATCCAACATATTAAAACAAAAATCAGTGATCAAGAACAAGCACGTCTTAAATTTCAAAACCAGGCTAGGGCGTACAATTTCTTGTTTTATTATGGGAGAATTGTGAAAGAATTTGAAGCAAAAGACCCCTATTTCGATTTTATTAACAAGATCAGTTCTTACGGTTCTAATGCAAAATCTTTACCTGACTTAATGCTTTACAAATTTGAAATTGAGTTATTGAGAGAACAAGATTCTATCCCGAATATTCAAACTTTTCTTGGAGAAATAGAAAAAAAGACAAGCGACCCGGATTTAAAAAACTTTTTAAAAGCCTATTATATCCAGTGCGTCATTGAAAATCCATCTTATTGGAGATCTCATGAGCAATTGTTTACAACTGACAAAATTACCGAAGCCTTTGAAAGAGAGAAATCCAATCCCTATTCATTCCTAATTAATAGAGCATCGGATTCTTTTTTTTCATCCATGGCTGGTGTTGAAGCCTTTAATTTCAAAGCCAAAAAGCCCGATAGTTCCGATTTTTTTCTAGCTGATCTCAAAGGAAAACTTGTTCTCATTGATGCTTGGGCGACTTGGTGTGCCCCTTGTATTCACCATCGACCTAATATTTTGAAAATAGCTGAAAAGTATAAGGACGATTCTCGATTTGCTGTAGTTACAGTCTCTGTAGATTCCCAGATTGACAGGTGGAAAAATTTTGTTCAGACATCAAACCCAAATGGATATGGCACTGAAGTGAATATTCCGGACGGAATGAATGATGTATTTGGGGATAATTATCTGGTTAAAGCGATCCCAAAGTATTTTTTAATTGATCCAAACGGAAATATACTAAGTTCCGATTTGCCTGAACCTTCTCTTGGTATGGAAAAAATGATTGAAGCCGCACTTGAAAAAATGTAACACCAAAAAAAGAGCGCAGATTTTCTAAAATTTACTTAGAATATCTGCGCTACTTTTGATCAAAATCAGCTTTGACTTTTTAGCCCTTAAAACTTCAAACTCAATCCAAGCAGGAAATTCGTTCCTGCCTGAGGATAGTAGAAATTCTCTGTCACCAATTCTCGATTGGAAGTTTCTCCCGGGACAAAATAGCTGAACGTGTAGCCATTTGGCTCGTACATTTCATTGAATATATTGTTGATAAGCAGATTTAATTCAAGGCTTTTGAAGTAGCGAGGCTGCACTTTGTAACTGATCCGAAGGTCATTGGTAAAAAACGCATCCAAAGCCCTCGACTCATTTGAAGTATTGTCCAGAAACTGTTGTCCAACAAATTTACTCATCCAGTTCAACGATAGGTTACTCACAGGTTTGAACTCAATGATTGCCGACGCGACGGTATTTGGAGAAAAGGCGATATTGGTATCTGTGTAAGTAATTGCTTCCTGCCGGAAATCCGCTACGCTGTAGTCGTCGATGTATTCCGTAAACTCGGCAATCTTGTTTTGGCTAAAAGCAATATTACCTCCCAAAGTCCATGTCTTGTTCAGCTGAAAAGCACCGTCCAATTCAATTCCTGCTCGATAAGAAGAGGCTACATTTTCACGGATATACGCCCCCACATCGTTGATCTGACCCGTCAAAATCAATTGATCTCGGTAGTCCATGAAGTAGAAATTGGCATTGTAGGAGAGTCGACCAGCTTTTGCTCGAACTCCTGCTTCGATGTTATTTAGCTTTTCAGGTCGGGGAATTTCCGTGATGGGATTGTCTGTGAAATCAGATCGAGTTGGTTCTCGATTAGCAACTGCATAGCTGGCGTACCAGGTTTTCCCCGATTTATCGTAGCTGAAGCCAAATTTCGGATTGAAGAACGAGTAATTCTCCTGCCCATCTACGATTCGTTGATCATCATTTACCCCGATAAATGAATAGTTGATTCCGCGCAATTGAAGGTCTCCAAATAGATTCAATCCCGGTTTTAGTTCGTAAGTCGCTTTCAGGTAGATGTTTCGATCGTCTTTGATCGCGTTATTATCGTAATAGCGGTCGCGGATGTTGGTATTTCCGGCAACTCGTGCCCAGATGATTTCTCCGAAATGTCCACCGTCGTATCGATTTGCCCCTCCTCCGAGGATCAAGTCCCACTTTCCATCGGTCGATATATAATTTACCGAACTCACGAAACCGAAGAAATCATTGTCCAGCCATCTTCTGCGAATGATGTCTGTACTTTCGATAATTTCTTCACCGATTTCCACATTGGGTAAACCATAGCTTTCGAAGTCATCATCTTCCCGATATTGCTCATAATATCCACGACCGTAGGTATAGTGCATTGCCAGATTTGTCTTCCAATTCGAACCGATTTTACCAGTATAGATTAGCTGATAATGTTCCTGCTGGTAATTGTCGGTTTCGTTTTCGTAGGTGTAATAATTGGAAGTCCGGTCGTTTTCGAGTTTGGATTCGGGCAAACCATACCAACTTTGATAGGTTTGCTCTTTCCCGGAAAATGCATTGAGTTTGATTACATGATTTTCTCCATAATATCCACCTGAAACAAACCAACTTGTCAGGTCTGACGACGCTCGATCCACGTATCCGTCTGAAGTAATTTTCGACAAGCGTGCATCTACCGCGAAGCGATTATTGAGTAATCCTGTTCCTGCTTTTACTGTAGTTCTCCAGGTATTGAATGAACCAAAACCATTATCCAATTGGGCATAAGGATCATCTTGCCGGGTGTCTGTCTGGAAATTCAAGCTAGCGCCAAAAGTCGCCGCACCGTTTGTGGAGGTTCCTACTCCCCGCTGGATTTGAATGTTGTCCACAGAGGATGCAAAATCGGGCATATTGACCCAAAAAACCCCATGTGATTCTGCATCATTGAGAGGAATACCGTTGACGGTTGCATTGATCCGGGTTTGATCCGATCCGCGGATTCTCAGTCCTGTATATCCCACGCCAGCTCCTGCATCGGAATAACTCACCACGGAAGGAGTAAAATTGAGGAGAATCGGGATGTCCTGCCCCAAATTTCGTTTGGCAATTTCTGATTTATCAACAGTACTGAAAGTGGTCGGAGTACTTGCAGAAGCTCTGGTTGCGGAGACGATAAATTCTTCTGTCAGTAAGTCTTTGGATTGAAGCTTGATGACAAGTTCGCCTGAATGAGGGACCAAAATCGTTTGCCGGAAAGCGTCAAAACCTAGATAAGAAACACGTATTTGGATTTCTCCGGTCGGAAGTTTGGTAATCGTAAACATACCGTTTTCATCTGTTACTGCACCACGACCAAGATTTTCGGTCCAGACAGAAGCTCCGGCTAAAGGATTTCCGGTTTGGATATCCAGAACTTTTCCGCTCAGGCTTTCTTGAGCCCA
>JBKJKX010000138.1:0-29981 GCA_046597285.1 Algoriphagus sp.
TATACTCTAGGCCTATTTTGGCGTTTCTTTAAACAGCCTTTACATTGACTTCTATATTTCCTAGGACGGCTTTAGAATATGGGCAGCCTTCATGAGCAGCATCGACGATTTTTTGAGTTGCCTCCAATGATTCGGCATGAGGTATTATCACAAAAATATCCACTGCTAACCCAAAACTAGTTGGACCATAATGGCCCAAGTGAGCATTAACCTTTATTTCAGAATCTCTTAAGCTTGTTTTCCCTGCCGCAGAAGCTAAAGCGCCGCCAAAACAAGCTGCATAACCTGCTGCGAAAAGTTGCTCAGGATTTGTTTTCCCTCCTTCGCCTCCAATTTCCTTAGGCATCGCTATATCCAAATCTATTAATCCATCATCTGTTTTAACATGTCCTTTTCTTCCTCCTGTGTTTACCGCTGATGCGGTGTAATCAACAGTTAATTTTTCCATCAATTTCTTGTTTTTAATGATTCCAATCTTTCTAACAAGCTTTTGAGGGAATGGTTTAATGTGGATAACTCTGGGTTTTGAATTTCTGAGTAACCCTCTTCAAGTGGCATCAAAAGGGCAAGTACTTTAGCCTGGATTGATTTTCCCGGATAGGTTAATTGAATAACTACAGTACGTTCATCTGATTCGCTCCGAGTTCTTTTCACATAGTTCATTGTTTCCAGTTTTTTCAACAAAGGAGTCAATGTCCCGGAATCAAGATGAAGCCTTTGCCCGATTTTGTTTACCAATAGGCCATCCTTTTCCCAGAGTACCGACATCACTAAATACTGCGGATAGGTAAGATTCAATTCATTGAGCCTGATCTGAAACTGTTGGATTAAAAGCCTTGAAGCTGAATAAAGAGATATGGAAAGCTGGTGAGCGGAGGAAATTGTATCAGACATCTGGAGTTAGTTAGATTTTATACAATCTAAATTGATAAAACTATAAATCCAATATTAAATCCCTGAATCAATAATATCTCCCGATCATCGGATGGTCTACGATTGCTTTTCTTAGTGCCAATGACTCGATTGTCCCCGGAACGCGATAAGAAATTTTCCCTCCCGGCTCAATCAAAAGAGTGATGGGCAAGCTTCCATCCCATTCCTTACCTACGACATTTATTACTTCATACTTGTCGTTGGTGTCCATGAGGAAATTGGGAACAGCGGATTCTTTGCTTTTCAAAAATTTGAGCGCTTTTTCTAATTGGTCTGGACTATCCATACTTATCGACACAAAGCGGAAATCCCGAGCTCCGTACATGCGTTCAATGGCGATAAATTCAGGATATTCAATGATACAAGGTCCGCACCAAGTTGCCCAGAAATTTACAAGGAGTAATTCATCGGAGTTATTTTTCAATAAATCAGCTAATCCATCAGGAGACAATTTTTCAAGAGTTACTTCTTTCGCAGCCCATTCCTTATTGGTTTTGATGGTATATTCATTCTTCCAAGCCCATTTCATGGAGCAACCGAAAGCAGGCGTTTGAGCTTCCCCTGTGGGAAGAGCTTCTCCCTTCAAACCTGCTTCTATCGCTTTTCTCAAATCTTCGGCATTTGCTGTTCCTGGTTTTTCGGAGGCATCTATTCTTCCGGAGTAGATCAATTTTCTGGTTTTGTCAAAAACAAAAACATGGGGGGTTGCAGTTGGCCCGTAAGCAAGTGAGAATTCATGGGTGTCACCGTCGTATAGGTATGGGAAATTGTATGACTTATCCACAGCCCGAGTTTTCATCTCTTCATAGGTGTCACTCAAATCGGTGTACCCCAATTCTTCTGGCAAAATACCAATCGGACTGTTGGATGATATGGCTATGAAAGCGACTTTTTTACCGTTGTATTCGTCAACGAGATTTATATATCTTTCCTCATAGGCCTGTGCTGTCGGACAATGATTGCAAGTGAAATTGATCACAAAAACTTCTGCGTCGGCATAATCCTCCAATTTGTGGAAATTTCCATCAACATCAGGAAGATTAAACGGCGGAGCCTGATCTCCTATGTTTAGTTTTCCTACAGGCTGTTCCGTCAATGCCACTGGATTTGCCGTGAATTTACTTTCCTGAATCTCCGATGTTGTAGTTTCTTCCTTTGAACCTGATGTACAATTTGAGAATAGCAGCGAAACTCCAACGGCAACCGCAACGGCAAAGCCAAAAGAGTATCTAAAGGAAGTTTTCATAGGTTGAGTTTTAAGGTTAATAAGAGAATTTTATTGAAGAAGTGAGAGGTTATCCACACCCGAGATGTGTGGATAACCTTCTTATCTGTACTATTAGATGAATCCTAAAACCTATTAATCAATAGGTTAAGTTTACCTAGAGCGAATATCCATTCTGATATTCATAATGGAGCTTAGCGTTAGCAGCAGCATCTACAAGGAAAACCTGAGCGATCGGATCCCATTTTAATGGATGTCCCAGTTCATGAGCGATATTTCCAATTGTACAAATCGAGCAAGTACTATGGCCTATTTCCACCGGAACAATCGGATCTTTTCTTCTTCTTATTGATTCGATGAAATCTGGGTAATGTTGAGTGAAAGCGAAGTTTTCCGGCTTTTTCTCTAATTCAAGTTCAGGAATAGAAGTGTCGTATTGGCCTCTTGACACCTTGATCCAACCCTTTTCACCAATGAATTTCACTCCTTGTCTTCCCTCATCAAATTTTGTAATCAACATTTCCACCCCATCCGCATACCGATAGGTTAATGGCTTATCTCCGCTTGCCGGGATTACTTCAACTGGCCCGTTACGGTCCATGCTCAATCCCCACTGGGCAATGTCAATCATGTGTGCTCCCCAGTCCGTCATTAAACCTCCGCCTGTTTCTTTGTACCAACGCCAGCCTCCCCACACTTTCTCGTTTTGCTCTGGATTCAACGTAATAGCTGGATTGAGTTCATCGTTAAAAGCCATTTCAGAAAGTGGGCCCAACCAAGTTTTCCAATCTAGTCCTGCCGGGATAGGCTGTGCTGGAAGATCATAGGGTTTTGGATGTGGATTTTCTCCAACGTGAACTAATACTTGAGAGATCTTGCCAAGTTTTCCCTTTTGAACCATTGCAGCTGCCTGCTGGAAATTTGCCGCGGATCGTTGCATACTTCCGACGGATAAAACAACCCCATTTGTACGGACTGCTTTAATCAATTCCTGCCCTTCTTTTATCGTAAAAGTGAGCGGTTTTTCTAGGTAGATATCTTTTTTGGCTTTGCAGGCATTGATTGCCATCATTGCATGCCAGTGATCAGGTGAAGCGATAACGACTGCATCCACATCAGGATTCGCCAGTAACTCTTTGTAGTCTTCATAGACTTTTATTTCCGGAGCGGTTCGCCCTTGCTCAGTGTAATTCTTTTTTACTCGATTGATGAATCTCTCACGCTTGATCGCATATACATCTGCTCCTGCAATTACCTCTACTCCTGGCACTTTCATCAAGTTGTTTATCAAACCTCCTGATTGTCTTCCAACTCCAATGAATCCGAGGCGTACGGTCTCGAAAGATTGGTTTGAATTAGGAACTGCCTGACTGCTGAATCCAAGTTGAGGAAGGAAGGTTAATCCGGCGGTGCTGAGCAAAGACGCACCGAAAAATTTCCTTCTGGAAAAAGATGATTTTTTCATGTATAAGTTGGGTTAAGAGTTAATCGAAAGGGAAAGCTAAATAAGGAAAATAAATTACTGTTTTTCGAGGCTATTGAAAAATATAAAACATTGAATTTGACCAGAGGTAGGCAAGTGAGGTTATTGGTTTTAGAAACTCTTTCCGAAACTTTTTACTTTAGATTAAGGAAATCAACACTTATGACGATTCAACAACTCGAATATCTAGTTGCGGTAGACAAACATCGACATTTCGGTCATGCAGCAGAATCATGCTTTGTCACTCAACCCACATTAAGCGCACAATTGGGAAAGTTGGAAAAGGAACTGGGCGTTCTTCTTTTTGACAGAAGCAAAATGCCAGTCATTCCGACAGAAATCGGAGTGCAGATCATCGAGCAGGCAAAGCGGGTGGTTTCCGAAAGCAAAGGAATTTTTGAATTGGTGGCTCAATTAAAAGGTGATATCTCCGGTGTGATCAAACTAGGAATTATACCAACGCTGGCGCCTTATTTACTCCATTTGTTCATTCGGAAGTTTCTGGAAAAATATCCTCATGTGAAGCTGGAGGTACAGGAAATGGTCACGGAAGAAGTCGTCAAAAAGCTAAAAAATGATGAGCTGGATTTGGGTATCGTGGTGACTCCACTTCATGAAACAGGGATTGTGGAGAAAACGATGTTTTACGAGAAATTCTACGCGTATCTCTCGAAGGATCACGAGTTACTCAAAGAAGAGTTTTTCAGACCTGAAATGGTTAAGAAAGAGGATTTTTGGATTCTCCAACAGGGCCATTGTTTCCGAGATCAGGTCATTAACCTTTGCGATCAGGCGCTCAGCGGACACAAGAATTTTCACTATGAAAGTGGCTCGCTGGAAGGCCTTAAAAATATGGTGAATCGCTATCAAGGAGTGACATTGCTACCGGAACTGGCTACTTACGAACTATCAGATGAGGAAAAAACCCGGCTCAGACCTTTCGCCGGAGAGCCTCCAACAAGGGAAGTCAGCATCATTTTGAACCGAAGCTTTTTGAAACAGAAATTAGTGGAGCTTCTTTTTAGGGAAATAACAGATTCCATACCTGTTGAAATGACCTCCAAAGCTCACGGTAAAATCGTGCGATTCAAATAAATTACTTCTTGTTGAGGATGTATTGATCTTCAAGTTTCCCGCTGATTTTGTTGCCATTTGCATCAAGATACCAGATTCTGTTTTCTCCAATTTTGAATTTTCCTGGGTAAATTCCTTTCATCCCTTCTAAAGTGACTAGGCTTCCACTTTGATCCCATGAGAATTTTCCGGTAAATTCTTCTTCAAGCGCATCATTCAAACCCAGGTAATTGGTGAGGAGGGAATAGGTCCGGTCTTCGTTGAGCGTTACCCACATCTCTATTCCTTCACATCTACCGCAGGGTAAAGTAGTGAAATAGGTTCCTGCCCAATCAACCGAAGTCATGGAGCTGTCTCCGGAAGGTAATGGAGTTCCGGAAGCTGATTTAGGAGCACTTTCGGGAGGGGCTTTGGTTTCTATAATGTTTTCTTCCACTACCTGATTTTCAGTCGGTTTGGAACACGACCAAGCCAAAACACATGAAAATGAAAAAATGAAAAAGATCTTTTTCATATTGATGGGTATATTTCCAACATTTCATAAACGTACGAATTACCTTACTATTCGTCTATCGAACAGGGATTGTTCCTAGAGTATTTGCTCTTTTGGCAGGAGAAATAGAAACAATCAGAAAGAATATCAGAGAGTAAAAACCCCAAAATGCCAGAGAATTCCTGCCGGGTCGTGTAAAAAAAACTCATCTCCTCATTCATTTTTTCGAATTTCACTAATTTTGACGCCGGGAAATTTTTCGTGTAAGTCAAGTTTGAGAATTGATTCCCGCTGAGTTTCAAGTCCCTCGACTTCTAGAAAAACCATCGTGTTTTCACACCATTCTTTGGAGTAGTAGTCCTGAAGGTAAAAGCCGATTTTCCCTTTGATGAGTATCTTGGCAAAACCTTTGGAAATTGGTTTAACCTCAAATCCCAGTAATTCATAGAATGAGCAGCTTTCCTGGAAATTCTTTGATCCTAAAAATGGGAGGATAGCCTTTGCTGAAGAATTCATACACCAAACTGAGTTAAATGGTGATCCAGATGCTTATAGAAAAGGTTATTCCATTCAACGGAAGTCATGGGTCCAAAGGAAAGAGATTCTTTTCCTTCAAAATGATCTATTCCAAGATTACAAGTATGCTCGAGAAATTTGATCAATCGGGCTTTTTCTTCCTCGAAATTCTTCCTGTCAGAGATGATAAAAGCAGATGCTGTTCTGCTATTTTTGGGATAGGGAACTTCATTTACCACCCCTTTTTTTACAAAAGATTTTAATAGGAATCGCATGAAAAGATTCGGTTTGGGATGCTTAGTTGTAAATGCCATTTCGTAGGCTACACAACAATGTGCAAGCATTTGGTCCACGTTCATTTTGCCCCAAAGAGGCTTAGTATCTGAGCTGAGAGAATTGATCCGATGGATTAATTCAGCTGTAATAGTAGGGTCAAAAATATTTTTCATAGTCAAAAAGTCTTTCTTTATGAAAGTTAGCAATTGAGAAATTATTTTTGGAAAATTCTATATTAGTCCAAAATTACACCTTCTGTTTTTGGGTATTTGACTTCATATTGAAGCGAAAGTTTTTGCTGAGCATCTGGAGCTAAAATGACTTGCCAAGTTACTTTTCCAGTTTGGGGATCAAGTTTGCCTCCGGAAAGTTCAATAGCCTCAACAGTTATGGCTGAGTTGACTGAAACTGGGATCTGATCTTCTACCAAAAGCGTCACCTGCTGAGATTTGTTGTTTCTTAGGGTGATATCATAGCCACGGGTTTCTGTGATATTAGATCCAATTGTTCGCTTTTTGGAGAACTCCTCAATCTTTTCGCGCTGCACCACAATCGATCGATCCCGTCCCATTGAGATCAAAAGAGTATCCTGCAGACTTGCTGCATTCAGAATGGATCTCCCCACATATCCATCTTCAAAATAGAGGTTGCTTTCTCCTTCAAGCAAACTGTACTGATTCCAATCGGCAATTTCTGCAATGAGGAAGGCATCTTTATCGAGTTTGGGAATCACCGAATACCGATAATTGGCAGGGATGTCGTAAGCTTTCAAATCTACCAACGTTTTCTCTCCGTTTGATTTGATGGAATAAGGTTCGGCGACTTCGATTTTGACGGTGGTTTGGTTTTCGACAAAGGTGGTTTGAAGTGGAGCTGCTGCACTTTCTTTCAAGTCTCCCATTTCATATACGGGCATTTGAGCAAGTGAAATAGCTCTCTTTTGTCTGGTATTTGATCCCGTGACCACTTCTTCAGAAAGGGTTGAATTATCAGGAATCAATGATACATTAATGGATGACCTCGATCTGATTTGTTGCTCAACCGCTCTAAACCCAACAAGGGAAAAAATTAGGTTTTCTCCATTTGGTGGAATTGCGAGATTATATCTTCCGTCAAGATCTGTTACCGTTCCTAAAGTGGTTCCTTTTACCAAGATTGAAACTCCCGGAACAGGACTTCCATCTTGTGAGTCCACTACCATACCGCTCACGCTTCCTGAGAAAGGCTGGGTATTTCGAGGCTGAATAAGGGATAATCTTGCATAATTCAACTCCCATTTTTCCAGATTTGGCGCTTGTCCACTTTGATTGGGATTTGCGTTGGAAAATCTGAGTTTGACGTTTTTCCAATCTACTCCGGTATTTTGATAGACTTCGGCTTTATAGTTTAAAGCTAGCGGGGAACTGACATTTTTGACCCGAACATCGTATTTGGGATACCAGCCTGCATTAGCCACCAGATAGTTGATTTCCAAATTGGCAGCGCCAGCAACTGGAGCTTTTACCCGGATTCGGATTTCAGAAGTGGATTTGTTGTCAGATGCCTGCATTGCACGGATTTGATTGAATAGCCGATCCATTTCCTCATTTTCCTGCTGCATTTTTGCCTGAATTTGAAGTTCTTCCGTTTTCAATTTGGTCAGTTCGGTTTCATAAAAGTCCAAAGCTAATCTGAGTTCTGAGATAGTTGGTCCATTTTGTTCTCCCCCTAGTTTCTTGTTAGCCTGAAGAAGACTTGCTTTTTCTTCGAGAATTTGCAGCCTGGCATTTTCTAAAGTTCGATTACGCTGAATTTCAAGAATCTGATTGTTCAATGCTTTTACTTTCTCATTTACTTCTTTTTCGCTCAGGAAGTCAAGGCGTTTGTTCACAGCCTGTATCGTAAAATTTCCCTGACCTTTTATCTGTATACTTTTCTCATCTATATATGGGGAAAGTCCTTTGACCAAGATAAAAGATTCCCCTGCAGTAAGTTGCCCTTGAGCTTTTTCAAATATCTGGGCACCTGCCAAAAAAACAGTGACGTCTTGAATCTGACATGTAAAAGAGGTTTCCTTGATTTCCTGAGAATAGGAGTTGATTGTCCAAAGAAAGGGAATCAGGGATAAAAAGAATTTCTTCATTTTTTTAGTAGTTAGGCCTAAGCAAATCAAAATCTAGTTACTAGCCAAGTTCAAAATGTTAATTTCTCTTGAATTGAATTACGTTTTTGTTAAACATACCTAGCTTCCCGTTGGGTTTGCTAGTTTTGCAGGATTAAAAAATTACCAATTCATGACCCTTTTTCAATCTATTATTATTGCAATCATTGAAGGCCTCACCGAGTTCTTGCCTATTTCTTCTACCGGACATATGATTTTAGCTTCGGCTGCAATGGGAATTCACGAAGATGAGTTCGTCAAAACGTTTGAGGTTTTTATTCAATTAGGAGCTATTTTGGCCATTGCCCTGATGTATATCAAGCGATTTTTCCAAAGCATTGATATTTATCTTAAGTTAATCACGGCATTTATCCCCACTGCAATAGTCGGACTTTTGGCATATGATTTTATTAAAGACTACCTGTTTAATCCCATCGTAGTTTCGGTTTCGCTGATCTTGGGTGGGATCATTTTGATTCTGATCGATAAAAAAGTCGTAGCCAGAGAATCCACGGTAGCAGAGGTGGAGGATATGTCTTACAAAAATGCCTTCTTCATCGGCCTTTGCCAATGCCTGTCGATGGTTCCCGGCACTTCACGCGCTGCTGCTACGATCATTGGCGGCGTATTCAATGGGTTGGATAAGAAGCAGGCAACGGAGTTTTCTTTTCTTCTGGCCGTGCCCACGATGATCGCTGCGGGTGGTTATGATCTCCTCAAATCTGAATTGACTTTTTCTGAAGGTCAATTAATCATGCTGGGAGTGGGGTTCGTAGTGGCTTTCCTTTCTGCCTGGATTGCAGTGAAGTTATTTTTAAAGTATGTTTCCAATCACGGATTTACTGCTTTCGGCTGGTATAGAATTGCTCTTGGAATCCTGTTTTTGATTTTTATGTGGGGGACGGATTTGGGATAACTGTAAAATTGATGCTATCGCATTTGTTTATTTTTGCAAAATACATTTAAAAAGCCCTCCCGAATTTTCGAAATTCAGGAGGGCTTTATTCTTAAAACGCTCAGCCTAGTTAGCTAATAGACTTTTTTACTTCGAAGGATCCAATTGGTTTTTATTCTTTACATATTTTTCCAACCAAGTATCCATTTCCCAAAGGGTGTGGAGGATGGATTCTTTCGCAGCATACCCATGACTTTTATGAGGAAGAAAAACCAAACGTGTGGTTACTCCGTGACCCTTCAACGCATTGTAATATCGCTCTGATTGGATCGGGAAGGTTCCGGAATTGTTATCAGCTTCCCCATGAATCAAAAGAATGGGTGTTTCCACTTTGTGCGCATAGGAGAATGGAGACATATTAAAATATACCTCTATGGCTTCCCAAGAGGTTCTTTGCTCGGCCAGGAAGGGGAATCGGGTTAAGGTTATGTTTCTTGCTCCATTTCGCGCGTTTTCGCTGCAAATAAATTAGTATTCGAAAGCAAATACGCAGTCATAAGGGCGCCATTCGGGTGCCCACCAACCAGTTGGCTTTATGTAAATTTTGGAATCAATATTAATTTTTAGACAACACAGAGGAAAAATAGGGATTGATTAGAAATGAAATCCTGAAATTCTCCCCAATAAAAAAGCCTTGTTCTGAGAATATCTGAACAAGGCTATTTAGAATATATTGAAGGATTATTTTCCTTTTTCTCCAATTGAAATCATTGCGCAACGGAAGCCGATGTTATTGGTAGCCGAGTCCTGATGCATAAATCTACGAGTACCTGGAGCGAGCCAATAAGCAACATCTTTCCAGCTGCCTCCTTTGTAAACTCTTAATTCGTCACTTAGCATGGAAGTTTCATAATTTGAAATATCATCAAGGGCTCCGTCTCTTCTTACAGGATTGAGGTCATCAAAATCCATGAAAGAAAGTGGTCGGTAGATATCTTGAACCCATTCATTCATGTTTCCTGCCATATGGTATAAGCCGAAATCATTTGGAGCCATGTCATAAACGTTCGTAAGAATTATAGAACCATCATTAGTTTGATTTCCAGAGATTCCACCGTAATCACCTCTTCCTCGCTTAAAGTTGGCAAGGAAATCACCCTGCTTACCTTTTCTCTTCACATTATATGGATTTCGAATTCCTCTGCCATCCCAAGGATAGATCCTGCCGTATTCTTGATTTTCATCTAAATATTGAGTTCCAATCATTGCCTTAGCGGCGTATTCCCACTCAGCTTCAGTTGGCAAACGAAAATCAGCTAAAGCAACACCTCGCTCAATTAACTGGGCTTTGGTGAAAGTGGAATCTAATTCTCTTTCTTTTCTTATTAAATCCTGAACGAATTCGGTTCTCCAATTAGAATAAGTTTTTGCCTGAGACCAAGATACACCTGCGACCGGATAAAAGTTAAAACCCGGAAATCTAAAATAGTAGGACTGGTACATGTCATTGAAAGACATGGCTCCTGACCAAACATTTTCTGCAGGCTCCAATTTTAGCAAGGAATCCGCACTCACTTTCTTCTTCATATCGAAAAGAAATTCTCGAAAATCGTTATTCGAGATTTCAGTTTCATCCATATAAAAATTAGCGATACTGACAGTCCGCTCCATGTTATCTCTAAATGCCATTACGTCTTCTTCCTGAGAACCCAAAACAGCTCTTCCTCCTTGGATAAACTTCAAGTTTGGTCCGGGAATCTGTTCAGCGTTTTTGGAGACAAAAAACTGAGTAGTGTCTTGATCGTCAAAGCTAAATTCAGCACCGGTTGTGGCACTATTCTTTCCAGGATTGGCAGCGGTTCTTCTGCCGTACCCTGGAGTTTTATTACAGGATGATAAAATAGAGCTGGAAGCAATCAGGAAAATTCCCATCCACAATCCCCAAGTTTTATTACTCAAATGCATATTTTTATGAATTTTAGGCCTGATTTAATGTGCAAATATATAATCAATACTAGGTACTTACAAAGAGAAAGGCCAAAGCCGTATTTCATTATAAAGCCGAAAACGAACTAAAATCCAAGAATTCGACAATTTTAATAGCGAAAACTGCAATATTTATGCCAGTTAAATCTTTTAAAATTTATGGTCAGTCCATCTCTTTAAGCTTGTTTTGGGCTTTGGAAATTGTAGTAATCCCCTCAATGGTAAGTATCAAACGATTCTTGTGTTCCTTTATTTTGGTTTGTTTGGAGTGAGTTTGAACAAATCGCATAATTTTTTGGAAGACTCCAGAAGAATAAAAATCATCTCTGCTGGAAGGAAGCAAATAGCATTTCATCTGATTTGCTTTGAGTACCAATTTTTCAATACCCAGTTTTTCTGCTGACCACCGAAGCTTTACTGTCTCCATAAGATCCTCAACAGAATTTGGAAGAGGACCAAATCTATCCAAAAGCATGACGGAAAATTTACTTAGTTCGTCCTCGTTTTTGATTGCATCTAGCTTGGAATATAATCCAAGTCGCTCGCTGATATTAGTCACATATCCTTCCGGAATAAGTAATTCCAGGTCAGTTTCAATCGTACAATCCTGAACAAGTACTTTTACTTTATCTTCTAGATCGATTTCAAAGAGCGCAGCAAACTCATTTTCTTTCAATTCCTGAACCGCCTCGTCCAGAATCTTATGATACATCTCAAAACCTAAATCTGTGATAAAGCCACTTTGCTCAGCCCCCAATAGATTTCCAGCACCACGAATATCCAAATCCTTCATCGCCACCTTAAACCCATCTCCTAGATCTGAAAACTCCTCAAGGGTTTGAAGCCTTTTCCTAGCCTCTGCAGTTAATCCGGACATCGGGCTGGTTAATAAATAGCAGAAAGCTTTTTTGTTGCTTCGGCCCACTCGACCTCTCATTTGGTGCAGGTCACTCAGCCCAAACATATGTGCCCTGTTGATGATGATGGTATTGGCGTTTGGAATATCGAGTCCTGATTCGATGATGTTGGTGGAGACTAGTACATCGTATTCATGATTGATAAAATCAACCATTACTTTTTCGAGCTTTTTCCCATCCATTTGACCATGTGCTGCCGCCACTCGTGCATCCGGTACTAATTTCATAATCAAATTGGCAATGCTGTCGATCTCGCCCACTCTATTGTGTACGAAGAAAACCTGACCTCCTCTTCTCAATTCATAAGACACAGAATCTCTGATGACTTCTTCCCGGAAAGTTTGAATTTCTGTGGTCACAGGCTGCCTGTTTGGTGGAGGGGTGGCAATTACTGAAAGATCACGTGCCCCCATCAATGAAAAATGAAGCGTTCGGGGAATTGGAGTTGCGGTTAGTGTCAGAACATCGACGTTTACCCGGAGGTTTTTAAGTTGGTCTTTTACTTTCACTCCAAATTTTTGTTCCTCATCGATGATCAAAAGTCCCAGATCTTTGAATTCAATGTCTTTATTGACGATTTTATGAGTTCCGATCAGGATGTCGATTTCTCCAGATTTCACTTGAGAGATGATATCCTTGATTTCCTTTGCAGACCGAAAGCGATTGATATACTCCACTTTCACGGGGAAATTTTCCAATCTCTCGGTAAAAGTTTGAAAGTGCTGCATAGCCAAAATAGTCGTAGGAACCAGTACGGCCACTTGTTTGCGGTCGTTGACAGATTTGAAAGCTGCTCGAATCGCTACTTCAGTTTTTCCAAAACCAACATCTCCACAAACCAACCGGTCCATCGGATAGGTTTTTTCCATATCCGTTTTCACATCAGCGGTTGCAATCGCCTGATCCGGCGTGTCTTCGTAGATGAAAGAAGACTCAAGCTCGATCTGTAAAACAGAATCCTTTGTGAATGCGAACCCATTTGCTGATCTCCGCTTTGCATAGAGAGCGATCAGATCCTTGGCAATGTCCTTAACCTGCTTTTTTGCCCGACTCTTTTTGTTTTCCCACTCGGGAGAACCCAGTTTGGACATGGAAGGAGCAGTGCCTTCCTGACCTGAATATTTCGAGATTTTGTGGAGGGAATGGATATTGACATACAGCAAATCGTCGTCTCGGAAGATGAGACGCACAGCTTCTTGCATTTTGCCACTAACATCCACTTTTTCCAGACCAGCAAATCGCCCTACGCCATAATCCACGTGAACGATGTAATCACCGGGATGAAGGGCTTTTAGTTCCTTCAGTGTCAGAGCTTTAGATTTGCTGGCTTTTTTTCGGGTTTTGTATCGATGAAACCGCTCGAAAAGTTGGTGATCAGTATAACAGACCAACTTCATCTGCCTATCTTCAAAGCCTTCTCTCAAGCCCAAAAGCATGCTTTGAACTTGAAGAGTAGGGTCCAACGCATGAAAAATGCCCAAAAGACGGTCGATCTGTTTATCGTTTTCTGCGGTCAAAATATTTACCTGACCATTCTTTTCATTTTCGGCAAGATGTGTAACCAACAGATCAAAATTCTTATTAAAAGAGGGCTGTGATTGACTATTCCACTGAAATATTTTCGCCTTTGGCAAGTAAAATTGCTTCCCAAATTCAACTCGGGTGAAGCTTCTTGACAGGTCGGAGAAGTTGGCACCATTGTCGAATAAATCTGCGGGTTTCAGAAGAAGTTTATCATTGGCTGTTTTGGACACGATCTCATCAAATGCCTGAGCGGCTTTGTGAAAGCACTCGTCCATGACATCGAGAGTGAGCTGATAATCTTTGATCCAAACGATGGTTGACTCGGGCAAGAAACCCAAGAATGATTGTCTCACTTCCTGCAAAAGTTTGGTTTGTACGTTTGGAATCAGCGAGATTTTCTCCACGCTTGCGATTGAAAGCTGGGTCTCCGGATCGAATGTCCGGATGCTTTCGATTTCTTTTCCGAATAATTCAAGCCGATATGGATGTTCATTTGAAAATGAAAATACATCCAGGATACCGCCTCGAATCGCATATTGGCCTGGTTCGTAAACAAAATCAGTCCGCTCAAAATCGTAACTGCTCAAGATCTCTGAAACAAATTCCATGTCCACCGCTTCTCCAACTTGGGCCGAAAAAGTGTTTTCGATCAGAGATCGTTTGTTGATGACACGTTCGTATAGGGCTTCAGGATAGGTGATAATGATTCCGGGTTTTCCTTTGCTTTCCAGGACATGATTCAAGATTTCTGCGCGCATCAGGACATTCGCATTGTCCACCTCATCGTAGTGATAAGGTCTCTTGAAACTTGAAGGAAAAATCATGTGCTCCTCCGTATCTAATAAATTCTGAATATCCGTATTAAGGTAAGCCGCTTCTTCTTTGTCCTGGGCGATGATCAGGTGAAATCCGCCTTTGCTTGAATAAAGGGAAGAAAAAATAACCATGTCGAGGCTACCTGCCAAACCTTTGAGTTGGTAGCTAACTTTTTCTGTGCCTGAAATCTCATAAGCAAGCGTTTGAAAAATTGAGTCTGTTTGGTAAAGAGAAATAAAAGCCTGGCGATCCAAAATTATATAGTTTGGGAGAATTGGGTTTGGAAGCCCAAATTTAGAGTTTTCTGAATTCTTTGACGGAGCTTTTCAAGTTGTTTTACAGTTTTGTGAACCTACGCCTCTCCAAAATGTTTACCCATCGATGAGTAAGACAAAAGAACAACTTACATGGTTCCAGCGCGTCGAGCGACTGCATCCATATGAAACCCTGCTTTATCTGGGAATGCTGGGAAGCGGGCTGATTTTCTTGTTTTTGGTGGCGGCATTTATGTCTTCCGGCTGGAATCAGTTGGAAGGTTTGAATCACAAAATTCCCGTTTCCTTTTTGATTTCAACACTTTTGTTGATTTTCAGTGGTTACACAGCAACCAAAATGCGCCTGTATTATCAGGAAGAAAATACAGTCAAAATTATCTCATCCCTTCGAAATACTTTTTGGCTTGGAGCCATATTTACCGTTCTCCAGTTTCTAGGATGGAAAGAATTGGAATTGATGGGGATCAATTTCACCGGAATTCCAAGCGGAAGTTTTCTCTATTTACTTTCTGGAATTCACATTTTTCACTTGCTTGGAGCGATGATCTTTGCGTTGATTCTATTGGTTCAGCTTCGCAAAAATCAACAAGATGAAATCCGTAATCTTATTTTATTGACCAATCCTTTTGAAAAAATGAGAATTCGCCTCTTCACTGTTTATTGGCATTTCATGGACACGGTTTGGCTAATTTTATTTGTGCTATTTGTGCTGAGCTTTTAGGAAAATCATGAAACTGACCATCGAAACTAAGGTTGAAGAATACTATCTGAAAGTGAAGGAAGGGTTCACCGAATCCCTTTTCACTAGGCTAAGCCCTCCATTTCCTCCAGTTAAGCTTCTCAGATTTGATGGCTCTGCAAAAGGGGATTTGGTGACCTTAGAGTTGAATTTTTTGTTTTTCAAGCAAAAATGGACAAGCCAAATCACGGAAGATAATACTGACGAAAAGGAGTTTTACTTTATAGATAAAGGTGTTGAATTGCCATTTTTCCTGAAAAGCTGGAATCATAAACACCGGATCATACGAAGCGGAAATGACACCATTATTCGGGATGAAATAGAGTATTCAGCTCCATTGGGTGTATTTTCTTTATTGCTTTACCCAGCAATGCTACTTCAGTTTGCCTATAGAATTCCTGTTTATAAAAAAATTTTCAAGCGGGCAAATCAAATATGAATCAGATTTTCGCAGTTCACGATCTGGCAATCACCATATAATACAAGCGAGTGACTTTTGATAGAGGATTGGAAAGACTTTCCTATCTCCTCTTTGATCTCATTGATTTTTGGATCGGAAAATTCACGGATTTTTCTGCATTGATTGCAAACGTGATGATCGTGATGTTTGTAAGTAAGAGCTTGCTCGTATAAAGCAACTTTATCTTTGAATTGGTGTTTCACCGCCAATCCACTTTCTACCAAAAGATCGAGCGTATTATAAATGGTTGCCCGACTGATCGTGTAGCCTTTATTTCTCATGCTCAGAAACAATCCTTCCACATCCATATGTTCGTCTTCGGGCAAAGAATACAATTCATCGATCACCGAAAAACGCTCAGGAGTTTTCCTGCTACCTTGCTTTAGAAGGAAGTTTTCAAAAATTTTTTTTGCTTTTTCGATCAGAGCTTTGTCTGCCATGGGGTTTTTAAAAAGAATTTGAGATTAAATATGAGAGATTCCTGATTTTTCGCCAACCTACAGGCGATTCGATGTTCTAATTTGGTTTCAATCTAAATTAGAGCTCTTATTTTTAAACCTGATGAAACAATTTGAATCCCATTTTCGATTTACAATCGGGATGGTAGTATTTTCAAAAAAGAGCTAACTTATTTGAACTTCTTCGTGTACAACAAAATATGCAATTAAGGTTTGGATTTGTTCTTTCGATTCTGCTCGTTATCCAATTATCCTGCTTTGCCCAGGTGCCGGGATTTTTCATGAAGGAAAATAAAAGGAAAGTAACAATCCCTTTTAATTCTTCCAATAGTTTAATAATTGCCCCAGTATCTATTAATGGAAATACTCCTATTAATTTTTTGATTGATACCGGAGTAAGGGCAAATATCCTTTTCAGTAAAGACCTAGGCGATGCTCTTGGACTAAAATACACTAGGAAAATAAATCTTATGGGGGCGGATGGCACTACCTCTTTGCCGGCCTCAATTTCACCGATCAATACAATTGATTTGGGTCCCGTCGAAGGATTTGCTCAAAATTTGTTGGTATTAGAAGAGGATTTTCTAGAACTCGAGGCGGTGATAGGGATTCCTATTTATGGAATCATTGGGTATGAGTTTTTCAAAAACAATCCTATCAGAATCAATTATGATGATGGCCTGATTGACTTTTTCAAACGTGATGCTGTCAAGTGGAGGCCACCTTTTTACCGTAAACTTGATATGGACATTGTAGATGAAAAGCCTTACATCTTTGCTACAATTCAACAAATAAATGGATCTAATCTGAGCTCAAAACTTTTGATAGACACCGGAGCAAATCATGGGGTGTTGCTAAATAGGGAAACGTCAGAAAAAATTATTCTTCCACCTCTCACTATTGAGACCGAATTAGGACAAAGTTTGGGTGGAGTTTTATATGGGTTTATTGGTAGGGTAAAGAACCTCAAATTTGCCGGATTCAAAATGACAGATGTTCTTACTTCTTATCCTGAAGAGAACGCTTACAGTTACATTTTCAAAGAATCCGGAAGGCAAGGAAGTTTAGGGGCAGAAGTCCTGGGTCGAACCCTACTTATTTTTGATTATCCTCGAAATCGACTCTTGGTGAAAAAAGGGGAAAATTTTTACCTGCCCTTTCAATTTGACATGAGCGGGATAGTAGTCAAAAAAGTCACTAATGAGGAAAATAGGATGTACGTCTCACTGGTAAGAAAAAATTCTCCCGCCGAGGAGATTGGAATTTTACCCTTTGACGAGATCCTCTCTGTTAATAAGATTCCAACGTTTATCTGGGAAATGCCCGAAGTGGTCAAGCTACTCCGATCTGAGGAAGGAAGAGAAATAGAGTTTGAGATCAGAAGATATCAAGGAATGGACCTGACGAAATATGAAGATTTTCGATTTCGGTTTACACTAAAGAAACAGATTTAGGCTATTTCTGATATCGATCCGGATAAAATGGATAATTTTGACCTCAGTCGTTCAAAAGACTTTGAACATCTTTTTTTGAAATACGTGATTATTCCAGTTTTCTAAAACCAAAAAAACAAATGAAAAAATTTCTGATTCCGATCTTGATTATCGCTGTGGTAGGCATTTTCGTTTATACCAAAGCTGTAGGAACCTACAATCAGTTTGTACAAACCGAGGAGCAAATCAACGGCCAGTGGGCAGAAGTTCAAACTCAATATCAAAGAAGGGCTGATCTGATACCAAATCTGGTCAACACGGTAAAAGGATATGCTGAATTTGAGCAAGAGACTCTTACGGGAGTAATTGAAGCCAGATCTAAGGCAACTTCGATGACGATTGATCCGACTAACTTGACACCAGAAAAACTTGCCGAATTCCAGCAAGCACAGGATCAACTATCAGGAGCCTTGAGCAGATTATTGGTGACAGTGGAGAGATATCCTGACTTAAAAGCAAATCAGAATTTCCTGGAACTTCAAGCTCAGCTAGAAGGGACAGAGAATAGAATTGCTGTGGCCAGAAGGAACTTCAATGAGTCTGTCGTGGCTTATAATGCGAACATCCGAACATTTCCTAATAACATCTTTGCAGGATGGTATGGCTTCGAAACCAAAGGTACTTTCCAGGCATCGGCTGGAGCAGAAAATGCACCAACTGTACAGTTTTAATTAAAATCTATGGCTGAGAAATTATTCTCAACTGCAGACCGGGAAGCGATAAAAAGCGCTATCCGGTCTGCAGAAAAGTCAACCTCGGGAGAAATCCAGGTTCACATCGAAAATCACTGCAAAGGAGATGTTCTCGACCGTGCGGCTGAATTATTCGAAACCCTCAAAATGTACCAGACAAAGGACAGAAACGGAGTTTTGTTTTATTTGGCAGTGGATGACCATCGCTTCGCCATTCTTGGAGATGCGGGAATCAATCAAGTAGTTCCTGAGGATTTCTGGGGAAAAATCAAGGATCATATGGCGGATCATTTTCGCTCAGGGAAATATACTCAGGGATTAATTGACGGTATTCAAATGGCCGGAGAGCAATTAGGATCACATTTTCCCTACAAGGGTGAATCAGACAACAACGAACTATCGGATGAAATTTCTTTTGGATAAAAAAATCCGCAGCATCCTACTTATTTGTCTATTTCTGGCATTAGGGAGCAGTCTTTTGGCTCAGGAACTTCCCCCTCCTCCAAATCCTCCAAAATTGGTGAATGATTTTACTCAGACTCTTTCTTCCTCGGAGGTAAGTCAGCTTGAGCAAAAACTGGTCGCTTACAACGATAGTACCTCAACCCAGATCGCCATTGTAATCATGCGGTCCACCGGAGATTATGAGATAGCAGATTATGCCCAAAGGCTTGGTGAAAGCTGGGGAATAGGAAGATCAAAAGATAATGGGATTTTAATTTTGGCTGCGATGAACGACAGAAAAGTCTTTATCGCAACTGGTAGAGGATTGGAAGGAGCGATTCCGGATGCATTAGCCAAAAGGATTGTGGAAAATTTGATCCTCCCAAATTTTAAAATGCAGGCATACTATCAGGGATTTGATCAGGCTACAGATATGATTATCAAGCTGGCTTCAGGCGAATATGACGCTGAGGCGGTGGAGTCTCAAGGGAAGAGCGGAGGAGCGATTTTCCTAATTCTGCTATTCATCTTTTTCTTCGTGATTCTACCAATGATCAAAAACCGAAAAGACAACGACAACCACATGGGAGGAAAAGGAGGAGGAATTGATCTTTTGACTACCATCATGCTAGCAAACCTTCTAAAAGGAGGAAATGGAGGGAAGTTTGGAGACTTTTCTTCCGGACGGGGAGGCTTTGGCGGCGGCGGCGGTGGAGGATTCGGCGGTTTTGGCGGCGGATCTTTCGGCGGAGGTGGCGCAGGAGGAAGCTGGTAATCTATAATGACATAAATCAAAAAAAGCACCTCGCAGGGTGCTTTTTTTATTGTTTTTGAATCGAAAGGTTAAGCTACTCTTTCCGCCTGAGAGAAAAAGAAACTGCCTTCGATCGCAGCGTTCTCATCAGAGTCAGAACCGTGTACAGCGTTTGCTTCAATTGATTTTGCAAAGATCTTTCTGATGGTTCCATCTGCAGCATTCGCAGGGTTGGTAGCTCCGATCAGAGTTCTGAAATCTTCTACGGCGTTTTCTTTTTCTAAGATCACTGCAGCAATGGGACCGGAGGACATATATGCACACAGATCAGCGTAGAACGGTCTTTCTTTATGAACTTCATAGAATTTTCCTGCAAGTTGCGGGGTCAGCTGGGTAGCTTTCATGGCCACGATTTTAAAGCCAGCTTCTTCGATCATTTTCAAAATAGCTCCTGAGTTGCCAGCTTTGAAAGCATCAGGCTTGATCATGGTAAATGTTCTGTTTGTTGCCATGTGTTTTAGTTTTTACATTGGTTAAATCGGGTGCGAAAGTAGGTGTTTCCGAATCATTCTCCGAGGATTCTATGTTATTTAATAGTTATTCCCTTCATAATCAGGAAACTGACGGTGTTGGGATTTGGCAAAAATTTACTGACCTTTGCGGGCTACTAGAGCCAAAGTGCAGTTGATTCTATAAAATGGAAGCATTAGCCTCATTTAAGAGAGAGATTTCATCACCCAAGAAAATATTCATTACGACTCATGTCAAGCCTGATGCAGATGCGTTGGGATCTTCCCTTGGTTTGGCTAATTACCTGATCAAAAAAGGGCATGATGTTGCAGTGGTGACCCCATCGGATTATCCTTCTTTCCTTGATTGGATGAAAGGGACTTCAGATGTGTTGGACTTCTGTAACCCTGAGCATAAGTCTTTGGCTACTCTGAAGCTCAATCAGGCAGATTTGATTTTTTGCCTCGATTTTTCAGTTCTGGACAGAGTCAATGAGCTGGGAGAAATGATCCGAAACTCAGAAGCTTACATCGTTAATATTGACCACCATCAAGATCCTGAAGATTTTGCTGATTATCGCGTCTGGAGTACTAAGGCCGCCGCAACCTGTGAGCTAGTGTATGAAATGATCGTTGATTTGGGAGATAAGGGGTTGATCGATAAAGATATCGCCGAATGCCTCTATGCTGGTATTATGACAGATACCGGAGGTTTCCGCCATCCCAATACGACTAAAAACGTGCATCTCGTCGTAGCTGAACTGATCGATTTAGGAGCAAATAGCTCCCAAATTGCAAACTGGATTTACGACTCCTATTCAGTGAATCGGTTGAAATTTATAGGCTTCGCCATAAGTCGCAGGCTGGTTGTAAGGGAAGATTTGCAAATGGCCTATTTTGCCATCAACAAAAAAGATCTTAAAAAATATCAAAGCCAAACCGGTGATACAGAAGGTTTGGTCAATTATGCTTTATCTTTGGACGGAATCAAGCTTGCGGCCTTGTTTTCGGAACGTGAGGATGGAATTAAAATTTCCTTCAGATCATCCACAGAAGTCGCTGTTAATAAATTTGCTACAATCTATTTCAATGGAGGAGGGCATAAAAATGCAGCCGGGGGCAAATCAATGCTAAGCCTGAAAGAAACAGTAGAGAGGTTTGAAAAACTCGTAGAACAAAATCAACAAGAATTGTTTTTAAACGATCAAGTCACCACTCATTGATTGCTTTCGAATGGGTCCGAATTATTTGAAAAATCACTTAACCTTTATGAAAAACCACAAAAGCCTGTTGGCAATCCTTGTTCTCATGGTGGGAACAAGTATCATGTCTTCTTGTCAGAAGAAGACCAAAGTCACTGAAAAGGACGGAATCGAATACACTTACATCAAGGAAGGAACTGAAGCTGCTCCTAATGGAAGCTTCCTGCTTTACAATCTTGAAATCACGACTGCTACAGATTCTGTGATTTACTCCACATCAGAGCAGCCTTTCCCAGGCTATTTGATGGCAAATGATTCTCTTCCTCCAACTAACGGTATGGATGAGATTTTTCTTACGCTTAGAAAAGGCGATAGCATCCAATTCCAATCAACCGCGAAAGTTATTTTTGGGGCCAATTTCCCTCCTTCTATGAAGGAAGAGGATATTGTAAAAGTGAAATTGGGAGCTTTCGAAATCATGGATCAGGCTGCAATTGAGACATTCTTTAACCAAACGATGGAGGCTGAGGACAAGAAAAAAGCTGAAAGAGCAGTAGGATTAGTCGCTGAAGAAGGTAAAACCATCGAAGCATACATCCAAGAAAAAGGTCTTACGGCTTCTAAAACCGAAAGTGGTTTATATTATGTGATAGAGAATGAAGGAACTGGCGAAGCAACTACTCCTGGTACTACGATGTATGTAAACTATGCAGGTTACCTTTTAGATGGAACGTTGTTTGATACGTCCTTGCCAGAAATAGCTAAAGCCAACAACATGTTCGATGCGCAAAGACCGTACGAGGCACTTCCTGTAAATGTCGGAATGGGCCAGGTTATTCCAGGATGGGACGAAGGATTGATGTTGTTGAAAAAAGGATCTAAAGGCAAGTTCATCATTCCATCTCCTTTGGGATATGGAGAAAATGGTGCAGGAGCGATGATTCCACCTAACTCAATTTTGGTTTTTGACGTAGAAGTGACAGATGTTCAGAAATAACAACTGAGCAATTACCTTCACCTACTTAAAAACATTATTCCCATGAAAATTAAACCATCGTTCCTCTTTGCTCTCGTGCTAACCTCTGTCGGATTAGTATCCTGTATAGATGCGGATGAAACAGATGAAGTAATTCTGGAAAAGGACATAAAAGCAATTGCAGAATACATCGCAGAGAATCCTTTGGTTAATGTGAAAGAATTTACAGATCCGACAAGTGGTGTGAAAATCATTTGGCAGGAGGTCTCTAAAAGTGGAATAAAATCAGAGAAAGGGGATACTTTGAGGGTCGATTATACTGGAAAACTACTTTCAAAAAAGGTATTTGATACTTCGATCGAATCCGTAGCAAAAGCCAATGGAATATTCGCAACAGGACGTAGTTATATCCCATTGAAATTTCCATTGGGTAGAGGTTTATTGATTCCTGGTTTTGAGTACGGTGCAGCTCAGATGGAAAAGGGTGATAAGGCAACAGTTTTTATCCCCTCGGTTTACGGATACGGTAATAATTCGAGTGGAGATATTCCTCCCAATTCTCCGCTAATCTTTGAGCTTAATCTTATCGATGTCAAAGATGGACCTCAGCAATAAGATGGGAATCAAAAAATTCAGTCTTGGACTTGTAGCGATGGTTATGATCTTGATGGGATGTGAACCTACCAATCCCTTTAACACACAGCCGCGATATGACGAGGTGACCAACCTTGCATTAGATCGGGTTAAAATTGATAAATTTCTTGCCACGGAGAAGATAGATAGTTTGTATAGAATCCATGATCCAAGCGGTGTGGTGGTAATAGTTCAGAAAGAAGGAAGCGGATCTCGACCGACTAGCGGAAGCATAGTTTACACCGATTATACAGGTTATCTAATGGAAACCGGATCCGTGTTCGATACCAGTATTGAGTCAGTAGCGCGTGATAACGAGATCTATGTCGAAGGAAATAAGTATGTTACTTTTAGTTTTCTTGTAGGGGGCGGTAATGTGATTACTGGTTGGGATATTGGATTCCGAAGATTGAGACCAGGCAGCAAGGCAAAAATTATAATTCCTTCGCCTTACGGATACAGAGATCAGGATAACAACGACCGAATTCCTCCAAACTCGGTTTTGGTATTTGACGTTAGTTTCAAGGGAATTGATTAAAAAAGTAAAAAGGGAGCTCAGGCTCCCTTTTTACTTTTTTAAACCCGGAAAAATAGAGGGGACTTTTTGCTGATACTCCCTGTATTCTTTTCCAAATAGGAGGATTAGATTTTGCTCCTCATAGTAAATCCCAAAAGGCAAATAAATCAATAAGCTTAAAAGATGTACTCCGGAAGTTATCGTCCCAGCGACTAAGAAATAACCAAGGAAGATCAGAATTAGCGCAGAGTAAAGAGGATGACGCATCCGTCCATACCAGCCTGAGATGATCAATTTCTCACCCGTTTTTGAAAGATGATTGGGATTGATTCCGATAAAAGAAGAGAGGGAAATTTCTTTACTTGCCTTAAGTGCGATGATGGTTCCCAAAGCAGTGAGCATATAGCCGATGTAAAGTAGGATTGGAGTCTTTTGCGTTAGGACTTGATTTGGAATAAATAGAGACTGAATTACTATTCCCAGAAATAGGACAAAAGATAAAAAAGAATAAAAAAGGCGATACCATTTATAGGCATTTCCCAGTTTCACCTCCAGAATTCTTTTTACCTTGGAAGCAGCCAAGATGGTATGGAGACTGTAGAAGATTGCCCAACTCAAGGCTAGAAATATATAATCCATTGTCAGTTTAGATTCCCAGATATAACTTAATTTTTATGAAAATCGGAATTATCCGAGAAGGAAAAAACCCGCCAGATAAGAGAACGCCATTTACGCCGGAAAGATTGAAAGTGCTGAACCACCAATACGCCGGCAGATTGAGCTTTTATGTGGAATCCAGCCCTTTTAGGTGTTACACAGACGAAGAGTATATTGAAGCGGGGATTGAGGTCGTATCGGATGTTTCTGGCTGCGATGTGCTTTTTGGGGTGAAAGAAGTCCCGGTGAGCCAACTTATTCCTGAGAAAACTTACTATTTCTTTTCTCACACCATCAAAAAGCAACCAAGAAACAGGAATCTTCTCCAGGTTATTTTGGAGAAAAACATCCGTCTGATCGATTACGAAGTGTTAAAAGATGATTCTGGCAATCGAGTGGTGGCTTTTGGAAGATGGGCGGGAATAGTAGGAGCATACAATGCTCTCTGGACCTATGGGAAAAAAACAGCCCTTTTTGACATGAAAAGGGCGACTGAGTGTTTCGGCTTGGAAGAATTGAATTTTGAGCTTAAGAAGGTTCAGCTTCCTCCTGTCAAAATCGTCGTAACTGGCGCAGGAAGAGTTGGGGGAGGAGTTCTGGAAATTTTAAATAATTTGGCAATCAGGCAAGTTTCTCCCACGGATTTTCTCCATTATTACTTCGAAGAACCTGTTTTTACGGTTCTTCATTCAGATGATTTTAACAGGCGAAAATCTGATGGTGGATTTGACAAAGCTGAATTTTATTCAAGCCCCGAGCTATATGAAAGTCATTTTTTGAAATTTGCTGAAGCCGGGGAAATCCTAATCGGTGCCGCCTATTGGGATCCGGCTGCGCCAAAACTTTTTGAAATGAAGGATATTGGGGATGAGGATTTTTCTTTGTCCGTCATTGCCGATGTGACTTGTGATATTGACGGGTCTATTCCTACCACCAATCGTGCCTCCACGATTTTGGATCCAGTCTATGATGTAGATAGGTTGACAGGCAAAGAACTTCCTGCTTTTGGAGGTCAAACTAGTATTTCGGTCATGGCAATTGATAATTTACCATGCGAGTTGCCAAGAGAAGCAAGTATGGAGTTTTGTAAGCAGCTGGAAAAATGGGTCATACCGGCATTATTGGAAGAAAACGCATCGATTTTGGAGCGAGCAACAATTGCCCGAGACGGAGATCTTACGTTGGAGTTTATGCATTTAACAGACTATGTTCACACTCATGAATAATTTCAATAGATTTTTAGAATCCACTCTCTTAAGGCCAACTTTGAGTGGAGATGAAGTGGATGTTTTGATCAGAGACGCCATTGATGAGCAATTTATCGGGGTATGTATCCCGCCTTTTTGGATTAAAAAAGTGAAAAGAGAATTAGCTGAGGAAGACATTCAGGTTGTTACCGTGATTGGATTTCCATTTGGCTACCAAGACACAGCGAGTAAAGTCTTTGAGACCAAGGAGTCAATCAAACAAGGTGCAGATGAACTAGACTTGGTTTGGTCACAGACAGCTTTCCATTCGGGAATGAATTGGCCGAAAATTGAAATCGCACAAATAGCAAAGATTTGCCATGAAGAGGAGCGGATTCTGAAAGTAATAATCGAAACAGCGTATTTGAATCAGGAACAAATTCGGGAAGCTTGCCTCATTTGCCAGGACGCGGGGGCGGATTTTGTAAAGACTTCTACAGGTTACGCCCCGAAGGGCGCTCAGGTAGATGATATCAAACTAATGAGGGAAACTCTTCCTTCACAGACAGGAATCAAAGCAAGTGGTGGAATCAAAACATTAGATTTTTCTCTTGAGCTAATTAAGGCCGGAGCTGATAGAATCGGGACCAGTTCTGCAAAAGCTATTATGGATGATTGGAGAAAATCACGATTCTAATCTTTGTTAAAGTATATCAGGAAAAAGGGGATAATGAAGAAGGTAAGCAGGATGTAGGCAAAACCTATTAATCTGTTTTGACCTGATTTTTTCCCCATGTAAATAGCCAGTAGAACTGGGATATTTCGAATTACCGGAAATGGAAGAAAAATCAAAGCGCCTATCAAATTGAAAAAAAAGTGTGCCAAAGCAAGTGCTATTGCAGCTTCGGTTTTATAGATCGAAGCAATTGCAGCGGTGATAGTGGTGCCGATATTTGCCCCAATGATAAAAGGAAATGCACTTTTTAATGATACTCTTCCCTCAGCGACTAAAGGAACGATCAATGAAGTGGTAACAGAACTTGACTGCACAGCTGCGGTAAAAAATGTTCCGTAGATAAAAGAAAGACCTGTGGTTTTGAAAATGTATTTATTTAAATCATTTGAAGACCCCAATTCTAAAGCTTTGAAAACTGAACTGGAAAGTAGCTTGATCGCCAAAAAAACCAAAAAAACGGATAGAACCATCGTCAGAAACGGGATTTCAATGGTATTATTGATCCAATCTGAAAGTGGCCGGGTAATTAGCGTATGATATACCATCGGCTCAGCATAGGAATCATCCGAGGCAAAAAATTGAGCTGTTTTCCCAGCCAGTCTGGAAATAAACTTGAAATACAATTCTAAAGGCAGCAAAATCAGCACGGTCAAAATGTTGAAAAAATCGTGAGCAATTCCAGCAGATAAGGCTCTTCTGAATGCTCCTTTTTTCATGATGTAGGAAAAAGAGACCAGGGTTGAAGTCAGTGTAGTTCCAATATTTGCACCCATCACTAAAGGGACTGCCTGCTCAAGGGAAAGATTTCCTGCAGCAACAATAGCTACAACACTAGAAGTGACAGTGGAGCTGCTTTGGAGTAAAGCGGTTAATAATAATCCGATGAATAAACTGACGAAGGGATTTTTGGTGGCCTGAAGGATGTCGTTTGCTACTGAACTGTTCAATTGACCCATCGAAACTGTCAGCATGTCAATAGCAAAAATGAATAGAAAGAGGGCCAAAAGCATGAGTATGTAACTCTTTGCTTTGTTCATCTTGCTATTTTCTACTTCCAATTGTTCCATTTGTTGCTATGAATAAGCAATGTTTTTTAAAAGAGATTTTTTCAAATACGCAAATTAGATGATCAATCTTCCAACTACAGAGATTCCAAATTTTCAGTAGATTTAGAGGCAAAAGTTGAAATATTTTTGCGAAATGCAAGTGAAAAATGGGGCTTGAGAAAAGGATAAGTGTTTACTTAACAATTTGATAATATTCATACCGATTTAACTTCTTTATTTTTGCGCGAAATTAATAAGCCTACAAATGGCCAAGAAACCAATAGATCAAAATATCAATCAAGAAGTCTTAACTAATAAGACCTATTCCATCTTCGATTTTACAAAGAAAGAGAGACCTTTTCTGATTGTAATTTGTGTTCTTGTCTCTGTTGCAGGATTGGTTACGCCCTATACATACGTAGCAATGTGGTTTGGCTTTGCTTTGGCAGCTTATTCTGCCATCGCAAACGATAGTATCCAGACGATCGGAACATTCATCGCCTCCAATGAATCCAAAAAATGGTATTGGTTGTGGTTATTCATGGGCGTAATTTGGTTGGGAACTGTTGGATATAGCTGGTTCTTCTTCAACGGAGACGTTACCTATGAGCGACTTAATGTCCCCGGGCTGGATAAAGCTCCTGAAAGTTTTGTTTTTCTTCAGCTTGCTGCTCCAATAGTTTTATTGATCCTTACAAGGCTGAGAATGCCAGTCTCCACTACTTTTTTACTGTTAAATGTTTTCACCTATAAGGCCGGAACGATTGTAGATGTAATGTTCAAAAGCTTTGTAGGATATATTTTAGCTTTTGGAGTTGCAATCGCTGTTTGGTTCATCCTTGAGCGTTTTGTAAAAAACTATTTGAAAGGACAGGCCAAACCTTACTGGATGTATTTGCAGTGGCTTACCTCTGGAATTCTTTGGTCAGTATGGATTATGCAGGATGCAGCCAATATCGCTGTATTCCTTCCAAGGCAGCTGGACGCTATTGAGTTCTCAGTTTATGCCGGTTTTGTATTTCTCGGACTTGGGTTTTTGTTCTATATGAAAGGGGACAAAATCCAGAGTATAATAAATGAAAAAACTGACGTGACGGATGTCAGGGCAGCAACTATAGTAGATTTTGTTTACGCCATTATACTCTTCTATTTCAAAATGTACAATAATGTTCCTATGAGTACTACTTGGGTATTTATAGGATTACTTGCGGGCAGAGAAGTTGCGATTGCTTTGAGTAAAAATGCAAAAGCAAAAAAGCGAGAAGAATGGGTTAAACGAGCATTTAACCTAGCGGGAAAGGATATTTTCAAGGCACTTATAGGCTTGGTAGTTTCCTTGATTCTTGCGGTGATCATTAACAAAGGCGTCAGGCAAGAAATCATCGACTTGTTTTAATTGAGGTAATTTCATTGGAAATTTTCACCCAAGAGTATTTCATGAACGAGGCTTTTAAGCAAGCCAAGATCGCCTTCGAAGAAGGAGAAATACCCGTGGGTGCTGTCATTGTATCCAAAAATCGGATCATTGCAAAAGGCTACAATCAAACAGAAAAACTAACCGATGTAACCGCCCATGCAGAGATGATCGCCATCACTTCTGCGGCGAATTACCTTGGGGCAAAATATTTGCCGGATTGCAGGCTTTATGTGACGCTCGAACCATGCGTAATGTGTGCAGGAGCTTTGTTTTGGTCACAAATAGGCGAGATCCACTTTGGTGCTGCCGATCCAAAAAGAGGGTTTCACATTTCTGCCCCGAATGCTTTGCACCCAAGAACGAAAATATTTTCAGGGATGATGGCCCTGGAATCCGAGCAGCTTTTGCAGGAATTTTTTAAAAAACTGAGAAAATAGAACCAATTTGAAGTCTAAAGAACCTTTTCCTGATAACCTTGGTTGGTTAAGCAGATTCTTTATTTGATTTCATCTAATCTAAAACCTTAAACTTTAATACTATGGCTTTCGAACTCCCATCATTACCCTACGCAAATTCTGCACTCGAACCGCACATTGATGCAAAAACTATGGAAATTCACCATGATAAACATCACAATGCGTATGTGACCAACCTAAATGCTGCCATAGCCGGAACAGACCTGGAAGGCAAATCCCTTGAGGAACTAATGAAAGTAGCTGGAAAAAATACAGCAGTTAGAAACAACGGTGGCGGTCATTACAACCACAGCCTTTTTTGGCAAATACTTTCTCCAAATGGGGGAGGAGCCCCCACTGGAGAATTGTCATCGGCAATCGATGCTAAATTCGGATCATTCGATGCGTTTAAAGAAACTTTCAATAAAGCAGGCATGACCAGATTTGGTTCCGGATGGGCTTGGCTCTGTGTAGATACTAAAAATGAGCTTTGTGTTTGCTCTTCCCCAAATCAGGACAATCCAGTGATGGACGTCTCAGAGTGTCCCGGTACTCCTATACTTGGATTGGACGTTTGGGAACATGCATATTACCTTCATTATCAAAACAGAAGAGCTGATTATGTTACGGCTTTCTGGAATCTTGTGAATTGGGAAGAGGTTAGCAAGCGATACGCAGCAGCCAAGTAATCTCCTCAAAAATCAATATTTGAACCCCGAACCGAAACGTTCGGGGTTTTTTTGTCCGAAAAACGAACGAAAAAACTGTACGTTTTCGCAACACCATTTTTTGAATTTAAATATAAAAACAACCTTTTTAGCCAATAGAGAGGTGTTTTGTCTCTTGGCATTTCATTTTCTTAAAGGGTAGTATTAATAAACAAAGTCGATTGAATAATGAAAACTACCAACTTTATTTTCTTTACCCTTTTTATCTACCTCCTTGGGATAAGCAACCTTGCCGCTAAAGAAATCAGCAAAATTTCAGGGAAAGTGCTGGACCAGAAAGGCCAGGCAGTGGCTTATGCAAATGTGGCTCTCATCGCAGTCGAAA
>JBKJKX010000045.1:0-20577 GCA_046597285.1 Algoriphagus sp.
ATCTGAAACAAATTCCTTTTCAAAAACCTGCTTATATCCTTCACGGGCTTTTTGTGGCTCAGTAAAATAATCAGAAAAATCAGTTCCAATTAGTTGTAACCTCGGCACACCGGTAACCTGTACAGATGCTTCATTTACATCCGTAATTTTTCCTTCGGGTGAAATAGTGACAAGTGGATCGAGCGATGCTTCAATTAAACTCCGTGCATATTGCGAAGCTTTTTTTACTGAATTGCTAATTGCCTCAAGTTCTTTGTTTTCTTTTACCCTCTTTTCCTTCTCTTCGTTTTGAAATACCAGTTCTTTATTGGCAATAACCAATTCAACTGCCCGGTATTCTTTCTCTTTATTTTGAAATACGAGTTCTTTGTTGGCAATAACTAACTCTACTGCCAGCTTTTCTTTCTCTTTTTCTTGAAAGGCAAGTTCTTTATTGGAAATAATTAACTCATCCAATTTTTCTCTTTTTTCCATATTCTGTCTTGGCAATTTGGTCTACTTTATAATTGAGGCACTTTTTGCTATCGACAACGAATCTTTGCCATCCACTTGCCTACTTATTAATGACATTTTTTACGACTGAAGTATTTTTCTGATGTGGGTATCCGCAATGACACCACAAGGCGAATAATATAATTTGACAGCATGTAGTTTTTGCTGCGATTAAACTTTCAACATACCAAGATAGGTCAAAATAAACAGTTTTGGCTATGAAACTCTTCTACTTCAACACTGAGTTTCCGCACGAAATCACCTGTATCGAATTCATCAAGGAACGAAGAATGCTTCAATGGATTAATTGTAAAAGGTGCGGCCGAATCCTTCATTACTGATTTAAAAAAATAGCTGCGTTTCTGTACACTTGCTGCCGCTGTGGGGCCGGGTCCTGGCCAGAGAGAAATTGAAAGGCTCGATCAAAGGTGAAACGAACCTTGTCTGGATAGTATTTGGAAATTATGAATTTGAAAATGATCAACAACCAAGTCTCAAGCTCAAATCTCAAGGAGGATCACTTGAAATTGATCAATGGACGAGGCTCAAACTCAAGGCTCAAGGAATGCGGAACATTTCCATTGAACCTATAATTAGCAACTTGCCTGCTCAGCGTGGAAGCGAAACATAAAAAGTAGACCCAAGATCCTTTTCAGTCTCCGCCCAGATTTCACCTCCGTGCTTTTCGACAAACTCCTTGCAGAGGATCAACCCTAGACCGCTTCCTTTTTCCTTCTTAGTGCCCAATGTGGTAAAGGACGCATCAATTTTAAAAAGTTTTTCAAGGTTATGTTTGGGTATTCCAACGCCATAGTCTTTCACACAGATGGTAATTGAATGGGGAGTCTGCTCGGTGTAAATGATAATTTCTCCTCCTGGCATGGTAAACTTCACCGCGTTGGAAACCAGATTTCTGATAACTGTGGCAATCATGTCCCTATCTGCTGAAATCTTAATTCCAATCGCAATATCTTTTTTGATCGTGATGTTCTTTTGGTGGGCGATTTGGTCAAACAACTCTGTCACTTCATTCACCACGTCCCCCAATCCCATAAGCTTCGGATTATAAATCAATCTCCCAGTCTGAGATTCTGCCCACTCCATGAAGTTGGTAAGAAGGTCCATCGCTTTTTTCGACGAAGCCAGAATAATCCCGGCAAACTCCTCCACCGACCGATAGTCTTTACTCTGTACATCCATCACCAGTAACTCACAGTATCCGAGAATTGCAGTGAATGGATTCCTGAGATCATGTCCAATGATCGAGAACAACATGTCTTTCTGCGCGTTCATTACAGTCATTCGATTAGCCGCCTCTTCCAATTCCAATTCCACTTTTTTACGAGCAGTAACATCCAATACAGTGAGAAGACACTGATCAGGATGTTCTTCTTCTACTACACCGATCAGTTTTGCAAACATAGAGGAATCTCCTGAACCCGATAAATGCATTTCGATCATCTCACTGGTTTTACTTTGGAACGCTTTTTCAAGATAAAGATGGAATTTAGGTTGGTCTTGTTCTGGAACAAAAAGTCCAAAAATTTTCTCTTTTAGCGCTGAGCGGTCTTTTCCCAACATCTTGGCTCCGATCAGATTAAGATCCAGGATCTTCCCTTCTTTTGAAAGGGTGAAATATCCTATAGGAGCAAAATCGTACAAGGAGGTGTACTTCTGCGCAATAGTTTCGGATCGCTCCCGAGCTAATTTCAGTTCTTCGTTTTGAAGTTCCAACTCTATCTGATAGACTTCCAGTTCGTGAACTACCCTCAGAAGTTCAGTTTCAGTCGGCATGGATTTCACTTTCGAACTTTTTTTCTTCAAAATCTCCTCTGCTTTTTTGCGGAGCTGATTAGGTTCATTCTGGTTTTCGTATTCCATTTTCTTTCTCGAATTAGAGCCTGTGTTGAGATGGCCTGGGCAGTAAAATTTCGCATAAAAATTAAATCCCAAATTTGATTATCCACAATGATGCCAATGGTAAAGGAAAGGGCTTTGGTATGCGGAAAGATCGTCCACTGTCCGATAGTCATCCGACGACAGTTTACAGAACCTTTATTTGAACTTCAATCCTTGTTTTATGTGGTTAGTGGTAAGCAAAAGGGTAATCATACTATCTAATATAAAAATTATTTTCACTCTAACGAGACCTATCCAGTATTCGAAGGCCATCATTTTTTCCCCCTATTTATTTTTTGGAGTTGCTCATTCAAATCCTTAAGTTTAATTTCCAACTTTTTTGCCAAAGATATATCCGTAAATGTGATCACTACCCCATCGATTTTATCCTCAATCGTTCGGTAAGGCATCATCCGCACACTAAACCAACGATCGTCATTGGCAGCGATGGATTTCTCTATAGTTTTCAACGACTTTAATACTTCGATGAGATCAATGCTGAAGTTTGGAAATTCCAGTGCATTTACCAAGTCTGTAAAAGGTCTTCCAATATCGCTTTTCCGGATTTTCACGACGTTTTGAGCATTGTCAGTGAAGCGACGGATGTTGAATTGTTTATCGAGGAAGAGGGTGGCTATCTCCGTGCTGTTGAGCAAGTTTTTCATATCATCGTTGGCACGTACATAGTCATTGACTTTGGCCTGGAGTTCGGTATTCACAGTTTGCATTTCTTCATTCATGCTTTGCATTTCCTCTTTGGAAGTGGTCAGTTCCTCATTTGTCGATTGCAATTCCTCATTTGTTGACTGCAATTCCTCGTAAGAGGACTTCAATTCTTCCTGGGAAGTTTGCATCTCTTCCCGGGTACTTTGCAGGTCCTCGAGGCTTAATCTGAGCTGCTCCTCCAATTCCTTCACGTGTATTGATGACACACTTTTGACGACACGACCTTTGGGAATATTCTTTTCGGAAAGATCCTTCACCTCAGAAAATACGATGATAAACATCCCCTTGACGATTTCCGGAGAATCGAGTCTCTGTACGGTCACATCCACATAATGATAAGTATCGTTGCTTGCAATTTTGGCACTTTTGATGAAAACAGGAGAAAAGTCCTTGTTCGCTTTTCGCAGCGCTAAGGATAGTTCCTGACTCAATCCTTCCCGCATCATGGCATGGATGTTCATGTTAGCCTTGCCGGCCGCAGGCTCGAGGTACTTTCCGGTACGGCCCGTGATGTAGAGGATATCTCCCGTTTCATTGACCAATACGCTGGCAGGAGCAAATCGCTGGAGTATAAGCTGCTCCGTCACTGTCTGAATGGTGGCCAGAGATTTTTGGGGAAAGATTTTGTCCTGCTTGATATATCTATGTCGGAAAAAAGCACTCGGAAAATCAGCCAATTCTGAAGGAGAAACGGATGAAGTCCGCTTGTAGATTTTCAATTTAGAGTCTATTTCTCTAAAGCCTTCGGTGGTTCCGACAAGTGACTCGGCTGTACCGAGTACGAGGATTCCATCCTGATTCAGGCCGTAATTGAAGAGGGAAATAAGTTTTTTCTGCAAGTCAGGTTCCATGTAGATCAGCATATTTCTACAAGTCAAAATATCGAGCTTGGTGAAAGGAGGATCCCGGATGACGTTTTGCGGTGCAAAAACTACCATCTCCCGGATGGAATTATTGATGCGGTAACCATTCGACTCATGTTTGAAAAAACGAGCCAATCGGTCAGGTCCTATTTCTTCCGCGATACTTTCCGGATACAATCCTGCCCGGGCTTTTTCAATGGCATCTTTATCCAGATCTGTAGCGAATATTTGAAGTGAAAGTCCTCGATTGCTTTGGGATATTTCCACCACTTCTTTGAATATCATAGCTAGCGAATATGCTTCCTCACCTGTAGAACAAGCTATCACCCAAGCCCTGAATACATGCCGGTTGGGAACTTCTTTGACCAATTCAGGTATCGTGCTAGCCTTAAGCTTCTCCCAAACCTCCGTATCTCTGAAGAAGCTGGTAACCCCGATCAGCAACTCTTTGAATAGGATCTCTACTTCTGCCGGATTTTCTTGCAGAAACCTCACATACGCGCTTATTTTTTCGATTTGATGGATTCCTTTTCTTCGCTCAATCCGGCGATACAAGGTGTTATTCTTGTAAAGCGAAAAGTCATGACCCGATTGCTCCCGAAGCAAAATGATGATTTTTTCGAGGTGACTTTTATTCTTTTCATCTACTACAGTCTCCAAGCCTGTTGGAGCAGGCAGCTTAAGAACTGCCAATAACTTACCGGGAAGTTCAGTAGCAGGCGCTATGCCGTCAGCAATTACAGCCTCCTTGGCAGTGAGTGGCATCGAGTCAAATTTTGCAGAAAGAGGATCCTGAATCAGGACAATACCATTTTTTTCTTTGATTGCTTTTACCCCCTTACTTCCGTCACTTCCCATGCCTGATAGGATTACTGCGACGCTATTTTGAAGGCGGTCATTGGCAAGAGATTTCAGAAAGAAATCGATCGGCAAGCGAAGGCCGCGTGATTCGATTGGGACCAGTAAATGAAGATGACCATTGAGTAACGAAAGATTTTTATTTGGCGGAATGACATAGACGGAATCTGGTTGCACTAATACTCCGTCAGTTGCCTCTTGTACTTGCATTTTTGTAGCACGCTGTAGAATCTCGGGCAATACCCCAACTCGGTTTGGGTCAAGATGTTGAATAACCACGAAAGCCAATCCTGAATCTGCAGGCATGTTGCTAAAAAATTCCTCCAACGCTTCCAGTCCGCCTGCCGAAGCACCAAGTGCAACGATTGGAAATTGAGACCTGGATGAAATTTTCTTTTCAGAAGCATCAGGGTTTTCTATCTTCTTCTGTGTGTTTTTCTTCTCCATGGGTCATCTCTTTTAGTGCCAATTCAGCGATACCTTGAAGGTAAGTTAATATCTGCCCATTTGGCTATCTAGGGAAAGCTTTAGATGGAAAAAGCCTCTAATCATCAGAAAATGGGATTTCCCCTGAATGAGGCAACCGAGTTTCAGGCCTTTTATCTTGGCAATTAAACCGATTGACCTCAATTGTTTACGACTTATTCAAACTTGATCAGAGCACAGGCAGTTTTGATCTCGCTGGTAGTTGGGCGGAAGATGCGTTTAAAAAGTCGGGCAGCAGATTTCAAATCAGAGATTCAATTTGAAAACGCCAAAGAGATTATTTCTTAGAGTCTTTGGCAAGAGAAGCCGCTAACTTCTCCAAATCTTCATCCAGACAAAGAGGCATGAAATCAATCCTGTATTTTTCGAATTTTTCCCTTCTATGCTGCAAAATGTTATTTCTCTTGATCCGTGTTTTTGCATGATGAAGCTTGATCAAAGCAGTTTTTTTCTTCGCATTCACCTTTACCTTTTTCCGGATCAAAGGAAAGTCGACAGCTGAGCTTTTGGTGTTATTCGAAGAATTAAAAATGTTGCTATTATTCATGATTTCGTCGCCGGAAGGTCCCTGAGATGATTCTTTTGAAGCTAAAAAGTCATTGTTTTCTTGCATACCTACTACTCTGATTCTGTCCATGATGATTTGTTTACCAAAGTTAAGAATCTATAGACTCTCAAAAATACCCTGTGTAGGGTATTTTTGAGAATAAAATCAAACTAGTCTTGGAAGGAATTTACTCCTCCACCCATAGGAGTAGAAAGTGTAGAAAAAGGTGGTTTTTAACTATGGGCATGTAAGACCTATCCTGCTGAGGGAAAATCGCTTAGCCATATTTACTTTAAAATTCCAGATATTTTTTAATACAGGAAGAAGCGGAAAACATCTTTTCTGCGTCTAGGGAAAGAATTTGAAAACATAATCCAACAAACAAGTATGAACATTGCTCCATTCCATCTACGACTCCGATTAAAAGCAATCCGAATAACCACAGGATTGATAGCCGGATCATTATTAATGACAGGCTGTCTCGACAATCTCGATTCTCCCGAATTACCTCCTGCAGCCTACGTCTCTATTTTCCAGGGTTCGCCGGGTGCTCCGACCATGGACATCTATGCCAACCAAAATCGGGTAAACCAGAATCCGGTAGAATACGCCCAGATTCTGCCTTACAGCGCATTTTATCCTGGGTTGCGGGGTTTTCGGTTTTCGGCGTTCAACTCAGCTACCTCCCTGTTGGAAAAGGACTTCGAACTCAAGGCAGACTCGGTATATTCCGTTTTTGTAGCGGATAAAGCAGCCGGAATTGATGCCATTTTGGTAAAAGATATTTGGGAAGAGCCAACTGCCGACAAAGCACAATTGAGGTTTGCGCATCTTTCTCCGGATGCAGAAAAAGTAACCCTGGAAATCTCCGGTACCCCTACCCCACTCGTCAGCGAATCCACGTTCAAGTCGATCTCAAATTTTAAAAGCTTAAACACCGGCAACTTCACCCTAACTATAAAATCGAGTGAAACAGGAGCGATACTCATCCAATCCGGAACGCTAGAACTCAAAGGAAACCGCGTATATACCCTGGTCCTGAGAGGCCTGAAAGCTGAAAGTACAGGAGCAAAAAAGCTCGATATTCAGCTGATCACCAACTTTATTGATTTTTAAAAGACGTTTTATTTTTTTGTTTTCCCGGAGCTTGAGGGTGGGCTTCGGGATTTTTTTTATCCGATATATTGGAGACAAGGTAAGACCTGACAGGTTTCAAAAACCTGTCAGGTCTGCCTATTTTTACTCATTTTCCTTATTCATAAGCCACTCTTTCTTTTTTTCTATCATGTCTTTTACATGCTCCCATCCATCAAAGAAGTTTAGAAAATAATTCCTATCCAGTTTGGATGGCTTCCTGTCATTTTGATAAATATGCCAACTGGACCATTTCCAATCTTGGAAATCTTTGGCAAAGCCATGTTTGACAGGATTAAGGTGGATATAAAGGAAAGTCTCCTGCCATTGGCGTTCGTCAAGGATAGGAGTCTTTTTAAATGCCCTAATAAATAGATTCCCCTTTCGGGTATATCTTTTATTGAATGCCTTGGTATAGGAATTAAAGAAATCTGTAAATCCCTTGATTGCCGGATTGTTAGAAGGATGCCTGATCAAACCTGTCAGATTTTGAAAATCTGTCAGGTCTGACTTGACCCCGACCAGCAAATGAAAATGATTGGGCATCAGGCAGAAAGCATAGGTATCCACTACCTCCCCGAGGTATTTGGCGTATTGCTGTAGGAAAAACCGGTAATTCTCCTCCTCCCGGAAAATATTCTCCGAGCCGTTAGCGTGATTGAAGATATGGTAGGATTGGCCTGGTTCCATTTTAACGATTTTGAAAACCTGTCAGGTCTTGGATACCAGACAGGTTAAATTTAATTTTTCCATCCAAGCTCATTTCAAAGTCTTTCCAGTCAATTACGAAATAAAATTCGTTGGAATTAACTCCTTCACGGATTTTTTCCAACAAAAAAACCACCCAAGATTTCTCCCGGATGGCCTTCCGTTGGTTTAGAATTTCAGCTTATTTCCTTTGGATTGCTCCGAAATTGACTTTGAACGAGGCTCCAACCATTCCGAGTTTTTCTCCATATCCTGAAAATTCCTGAAGCGGGTAATTGTAGAATGGCATCAACTCATAGCTTGTCTTCTTGGATTCAAACAATCGAATGTTCACCCCCAAATTGGCAGTAGCAAATGGATAAAATCGGTTTTGTGGTACTTCCAAAACGGATAATTGATTGACTGATTCGGATTTCAAAGTAAATGAATTCGAACTGACAGCATTGGCATCCAATACTGCTACCTGACGCGTGTAAGAAGACTGTTGCTCGGCAGATTGATTGAAGGTCAGCAGATTGGAAAATCCTGCCTGAACCGAAACAGAGCGATTACGGGTGATCGGATATTTGAAGTAAAGCGGGATATCTACCTGCACCTGCGCGATCTCATTCTTCTCTGTTACCGGAGATGAATAGCCTGCTATCTGTGCATAACTCTGACTTTCGCTTGCCTGATTCAGGTAGTTTAGCGCAAGACCAGAACCCATCACCAGTTTGCCCGTGAGTTCCAAATCTACCATCACTCCGAGACCCAAACTCGTACCGCTGGTAGTCTGCTCCGTACCTTGTGAGGCACCAAATCCCGGAGATAGTCCCATGATAATGGTGGCAAATGACTTGGTGTCCAATATCTCCTCGATCTCCTCATCGGTCAACTGAGGTTCTTTTGGAAGTTCCTCAACCGCTAATTCTTTCCCCGGAACTTCAGTGTTGGAGGATTCCTCCTCTCCCTTTTCGTGCGAGGCTATTGAAGGCTGTATCGGATCGGTTTTTAAGATACTTTCTTGAGTAGGTTTTTGGCCCATTTCGGCCAAGTTTTCTCCCGATTTCGGTTCAGTTTTAGGAGAGATTTTATTCTGATTATCCTTTGGATCTGTCTTTTTGGAGAAATTTAAAGGGGAGCTTGAAGTTTGATTTTCCGGACCTTCTTTTTCACTTGATCTTAAAATCTGTGTAATTCCCTGCTCTCTTTGCGCCTCATCCTCGATGGCCTGTTTTTCTGATTTCGAATCTTGAGTCAAAGCTTTTTCTTCCATAGTTATCTGATCAGATAGGGAATTTTCTCCTTCCAAATCAGTGTCCTTTGCAAGCCAAAGTCCGCCTGCCACAAATAAAAGGATCAGGGAAGCTGCTATTCCGGATAACCAATAGGTATTCGTTTTCCTTTCACCAGCAATACGTTTTTTCTCAAATGCCTCCCAGGCACCCAATTCGTATGGAAGAGGGTTTTCTTCCTGTTGCTTTCGCAGCTCGGAGGCCAACCATTTAGATGTTTTATCTTCCTGCATATTCTTTCATGTGTTGGTGAATCAGCTGACGCAACTTGGATTTTGCCCGCATCAGGTAAACCCGAGATGAGCTTTCTGTGATTTCCAGGCGATCTGCAACTTCTTTGTGACTATATCCTTCCACCTCATAGAGGTTGAATACCAAATGTTGATCCTCAGGGAGATGATGGAAAAGCTTAAGAATATCTTCATAAGCCAACTGATCAGGGGCAAAAACTTCATCGAAAACCGGTGTATCGCCATCCGCTTCCAAGTGATTTTGGAATCGTTTGTCTTTCCTGTAATAATCGATCGCCGTGTTGACTGTAATTCTTCTGAGCCAGGGTTTGAGAGAGGGGGATTGATCCATTTTCTTAAATGAATCAAAGCACTTCATAAATGAGTCATTGGTAATTTCCAACGCCAGGTCCCTACTTTTGGAATAGGACAGACTGATCCCCATGACGTAGCCATAGTATTTTTTGAAAAAAAACTCCTCATGCTTCTTTGAACGACGTTTGCAACCGTCGATCAGCTCTTGGTCAGACCAGTTCAAATCAACTTCTCTCTAGGTTTTTTAAATTCTAAATACTCAGGTTGTATTCTCAGGTAAAATTTCATCTGTTCGGGGAAAGATTCCTGCCAAATTACAAACCAATTCATACATGCCTTTGCATCTTTTTGGATGTCCTTATTCCAATGTTAGTTCGCTTCTTTTCGATTTACACTGGTGATTTCAAAACTCACCTGACAAGGTGAAAGGTCTTTCCTGGTATAATCAACCAGCTGATAGTTGGCACTGTCCAAAGGAAAACCGTGGCCCACTCCCTGAACTTGGTAGAAATCAGCAAATCCCCAGGTCGGATGCGATTCGCCCAACGTACAGCTACAGAGAAATGCCAAAAGGAAAAACCGAAAATAGGAAACCATGGATGCTATTTTTCACCTAACGGAAGTGTGAGAGGCGTTCGCTACAGAAAAGATGAAAGTTTTATCAAAAATAAATTAGACCTGCGAATATTCGCCACCACGCAGCCTATGCTTCCGGACAGATCCACTTCCCGATTGCATAACGAGAATAAAAAATACGTTACAAAATTCCTCAGGCATTCACCAGAATCAAATTTTACGTTTATCAGAAAAAGTATGGGTCAGGAATTAGGGATACCCATCAAATGGCTTTTTGGCAATACTAGTTTTTGCTTTTGATGATGGTTTGAAAATTTGAAACGCAGCAGTCAAGACAAAGGCTCACCTCCGATTTCAAATCCTTTGCCTTTCTCATTGCTTCTTTGCCATTATTGAATGGTCCAAGATAATCTCGATCGAGTGCGTTGGGCAAAGAGTCGCACTCTCTGTCGTGAATTTCAAAATTGCCATCAGTATTTGGCTTTGAAGAAAGGTAAAAGAATTTCATTTAGCGTTTGATCAAATTGTAGAAACCAAAAATACTCTTCCTACTACTTCCAAAACATACCCTATATCGGGTATTTTTCAGGGGTTTCTTGAAATTTATTCAAAGAATTATCCTTATTTTCCTTTTTTGACAAGTTCTGACTGCCGCATCGGCATGGAATCTATAATTCTGAAAACCTCTCCCGGCTTTGGTCTAGTGTTCTCTGATTTTTTCACACCGCCATCGAGTCCCACCAAAACCCATGTGATTGATTGGTTATTTTTATTTGGATTGAGTTTTAAAAAATCAGCTGTTTTCAGTTCTCCTTTGAAATTAGATTTGATTAAAGAACCTTCATTGAAATGAAAAACCAGAAGTTTCCTTTCTGAAAGATCCTTTTTTAGCTCATCAGAAAACCATTCTAAGCAGTCACAATCTCCATTAATAATAATCATTCTGTTTTTCCAGGCGAAGTCAGCAGGAGAAAAAGAACCTTCGGATTTATACAATGGCATCAAAATCAATAAATTAACTAGGAGTAAATACTGGTTCATAAGGAATGTTTAAATTCATTATGTTAATAATAAGTTTTTTTTACGGTGACCCTCTGTTCTCTGCCAACCAATTTCATTTTAATACCGGATGTAAAACGACCAAAACAAATTAGTCAAAATCGAAACGCTGTGAGCCTTGATCACTTTTTTTGATTCTTTATTTTTATCTAATTATATGAAAGTTAACAGCAATCTTTTTTTTAAACACTTTATAAGATAATAAGTTATACATATTAATGTATTTCACTGATTACTACCCATATTAAAATAGTTAAAAATCATTTTTCCCCTCATTCCACTCCCGTTCATCCCCAAATAGCTTGGGACACCCATTACATTGCACTTCTTCCATCCTGAACACTTTCCCAAAAATTATCAGTTGAAAAAATCAAAGTTTTCAAGTAAAATAAATTAATATATTTATTTACAAGTCCTATACATTCAAATACTTACAAGGCAAACAATGATTGAAAAAATAATTACTACAGAAATGGATGCTGTAATTCACCTCCAAGTAAATGGTGATAATCTCAAAGTTGACGGCAGAACACAGAGTCTATTAAGAAAACCGTTCATCACAAGAATGAGAAATATTTTATTTCTCATTCTTTTATTTACAATCCAATAAATTATTGTTCATTTACTTCACTTTCCCGCGAAGCAAGAAATTTTAATTACCCTCCCTTTTTTGTTTTGCCAATAAAAAATATAACGTCTTGAGGATTTATTCACCCAAATGAAATCCTTCATCAATGATTCGAAATTATAACAAGGAATACCAACACTATTTGAAAAAGCAATTAGGAGCAATTGGTTCTGCTTTAGTTTCAAAGACTAATGATATAAGAGGGCAAATAAAATTTGGACTTGTGCTTTCTTTAATTTTATCTGACATAACCTTAGCCCAGACCATCTACTCTTGGAACAAAGCTAATAGTGGTTCTTGGAACACACAGTCAAACTGTTCTCCTTTCAGAACAACCCCTGTAACTAATGGTTTTTTAATATTTAACTCGGGCACCTCTGAAGTTGAAGCGAAAGGCACTGTTATAAACATCAATGAGAGGATAACTCAATCAAAATTTGAAGATTTCATCAAAAAGGAAATTCCAATTTCAAGCGGGCCCATACAGAATAAAATAGTATGAAAAATAAAATATCCTTATTCAGTAACGACGAAAAACGTAATGCTGGATTAAAAAACAATTTTAAAAATCTTCTGGCATCATTGCTTGTGTTGCTAACAGTGAGTCTTAGCAGTACTAAAATACATGCTCAGTCAATGGGTATAAGCAATACTTCAATTACGCCTGATGCATCAGCAATCCTTGAAATGCGGACAACCTCCAAAGGTTTACTGATTCCAAGAATGACCACAACAGATCGGGGTGCCATAAGTGCTCCCGCAAACGGGCTGGTGATTTATAACACCGATACCAGCCAGTTTAATTTTTATGATGGAACCGCATGGCGTATTTTATTTTCCGGTAGCAGCGGAGTAAACACCATAACCGGTGTTCCTTTCCGAATTACCATAGGCGGAACTGCTGCAGATCCTACTGTAGATATTGCAAGTGAATATGCAGGACAATCTACTATAACTACCGTAGGAACTATAGGGATAGGAAGTTGGAATGGTTCATTAATTAATCCCACCTATGGCGGAACGGGTGTAAACAATGGAGAAAAAACCCTTACCCTTGGCGGAAATTTAACTACCTCCGGTGCTTTCTCTACCACATTAACGAGCACCGCAACAACAAGTCTGACTCTACCGACCACAGGAACACTTGCTACCTTATCAGGTACCGAAACTCTGACGAATAAAACATTGACCAGCCCAACTATCACTGGCGGGATTTCAACACCTGAGTACATTGACTTCAACCTTATATCTACCAATACTCCCGCCGAAGGGCGTTTAAAGTGGAATTCGACCGATAAGACGCTAGACTTCAGAGCACCTAGTGGTACGAGTGATTTTGCAACTTTGCAGATTGGTCAAGAGTCTTACGTCAGGATCGTTAATAAGACTGGTACTACTATAGAAGATGGCATGGTAATTTACTTGTCTGGAGCTTCAGGCCTACGCGCTACTGGAGCTTTAGCTAGAGCCGACTTAGAAGGCACAGCTCGCAGCATTATCGGTCTTACTTCTTCAGACATTCAGGCAGACGCCGAGGGAATGGTAACGTCGTATGGACTAGTTCGGAATTTAAATACAGCTGCATTCTCTCAAGGCGCAATTATATATCTATCTGCGACGACAGCTGGTGGGCTTACAGCAACCGCCCCATCTTCCCCAAACAACATAATACAGGTCGGGGTAGTGGTAGCGAGTCACGCGACACTAGGTTCTATCCTTGTTAATCCGGAATCCTACAGTTCTAGCATTGCCTTCCTTAAAAATGGGAATACGGGATCTATTCCTTACCAAACGGCTCCTTCTACTACAGCGATGCTACCCCTTGGGACAGAAGATTATGTTCTCACCGCAGGGACTTCAGCTCCGCAATATGTGGCGCAATCAACTCTTACCTCCGGTAATGTCATCACAAATGCTGACTTAACAGGTCCTATAACATCCATTGGTAACACAACCAGTGTGTCATTACAAACCGGATCAGGATCAACGTTTGTAATGAATACAAGCCCAACTTTGGTGACACCAAATCTAGGGACCCCTTCTGCAGTAACATTAACCAACGCTACTCAACTGCCATTAGGAACGGGGGTTACAGGGGTTTTATCCATAACGAATGGCGGAACAAACAACAATTCCTTGCCAGTAACTGCCGGTGGAGTGATTTATTCAGAAGGTGCCAGATTAGTCAATACCGGTGTAGGCCTCTCAGGAGACATTTTAAAATCACAAGGTGCAGGAGCTCCTGTATGGCTTACTCCAGGAACAGCCAACGGCGTACCTAGTTTAGATGGCAATGGCAGAATTCCTGCAGCTCAATTACCTGCTGGGGTTCAGGTATTTAAAGGAACTTGGAATGCCAATACCAATACGCCCACCTTAGCAGATGGAACTGGAACTTCGGGAGACACTTACCAAGTTAGTACCGCTGGTACACGAAATCTTGGTAGTGGCAATATCACATTCGCGGTAAGTGATTATGTAGTTTATAATGGAACTGTGTGGCAACTTGTTCCCGGCAATTCAGGCAATTCTGTTGATCTCCTAAATGCACAAACTGCTGCAGGAGCAAAGACCTGGAGTAACTTAGGAACCTTTAATCAAGGCATAACTGCTACAGGCGGAGCAGTCAATCTGAATAATGATGCCTCTGCCAATTCTGTAAATATCGGAACCTCGGCAAACACAGGAACAGTTACTATTGGTGGGACTGGCACTCAAACCCTCTCGATTGGAAATGGAGCAGGAATTAAAACAACTCAACTTGGAAGTAACACTTCAACCAGCTCAACAACCTTGTTTTCTGGAACTACCTCAGGCGTGTTTGCAATCAACGCAGCTGCAGGGGGAGCATTAACTAATATCGGAACAGGCACCACGACTGGGGCAGTGACCATTGGTAATCCTGCAAATACGGTTACCCTTCCGCGATTATCGACTGAAGGCATCGTAACCAATACCGCCGAAGGATCACTTGGTACGGTGGCAGTTTTACCAATTGCAAATGGAGGAACAGGAAACACAACAGGTGCCGCAACAACCAATGCTAATCTTACAGGAGAAGTTACTTCGGTGGGAAACGCAACTACATTGGGTTCTTTCACATCATCGAGCTTATCAACAGCTTTAACCGATGAATCAGGATCAGGAGCCGCAGTATTTGCAACTTCTCCAACCTTTGTGACACCAGCCTTGGGAACTCCTGCATCCGGGATATTGACCAATGCAACTGGCTTACCAATCAGTACAGGGGTAAGTGGATTAGCACAGAGTGTTGCAACAACTTTAGCAAATCCATCAAGTTTTAACCTAACAAGTGCTATTACCGATGAAACAGGAACCGGATCATTGGTATTTGCAACCTCCCCAACCTTAGTAACACCACTATTAGGCACCCCAGCTTCAGGAGTAGCTACTAATATTACAGGACTTCCTTTAACAACAGGTGTGACAGGAATATTGCCTGTTCTAAATGGTGGAACAGGACAATCTTCCTACACCAATGGACAATTATTGATTGGTAACACCACTGGGAATACGCTGAATAAAGCCACGCTTACTGCCGGAAGCGGTATTTCCGTAACGAATGCAGGTGGTAGTATTACCATTGCAAACACCTCTCCTTCAAGCGGAGGAACTGTAACCTCGGTCAATTCTGCCAATTCTAATATTACAGTAGAAAATACAACCACCACTCCGGTCATTACTATCGTTTCAGCGCCCAAACTAACTACTCCCCGCACCATTGCAGGAGTATCATTTGATGGCACAGCAAATATTCCAATCCCTGCCAGCGGACTTTCTAACGGAGTGACAGGTTCGGGAGAAGTCGTATTAGCAACTTCTCCAACATTAATAACCCCCGCATTGGGAACCCCATCTGCATTGATTGGAACAAACATTACAGGTACTGCTACAAATTTTACAGCCTCAAATGTAACTACCAATGCTAATCTTACCGGTCACGTAACAAGTACTGGCAATGCTACTATTTTAGGCTCTTTCACCTCTGCAAATTTATCCACTGCTATAACGAATGAAACAGGATAGGGGATGCAGTATTTGCCAATTCGCCAACACTTGTTACTCCAATTATTGGAGCAGCAACCGGAACGAGTTTGAGTGTGAGTGGTCAATTAACCTCAATAGTGGCAACAGGTACAGCACCGCTTGTTGTAACTTCTACTACTGTAGTTCCCAACTTAAATATTGGGGGTAATGCCGCAACCGCTACAACGGCACAAACAGTAACTACCAATGCAAACCTTACCGGCCCAATAACAAGTGTTGGAAATGCAACAAGTATTGGTAATAATGTTGTATCCTTCGCACAAATCCAAGAAGTAACCACGCAAACTTTACTGGGTAGAAGTACAGCCTTGGCGGGTAATGTAGAAGAAATTACCATTGGCCCCAGCCTTGTGTTAAGCGGTGGTGTTCTGGATGCAGTTGCAGGAGGTGGTGGAACCGTAACAAGTGTTTCTGTAGTCTCTGCAAATGGATTAGCAGGTACAGTAGCTTCCTCTTCAACTACCCCTTCAATAACATTATCTACTACAGTAACCGGATTATTGAAAGGAAATGGAACAGCAATATCAACTGCCACTTCAGGCACAGATTATTTAATACCAACTGGTAGTGCAGCAGGATTAACTTCATTTCCTACTTTAAATCAAAATACAACAGGCAATGCAGCTACAGTAACAACCAATGCAAACCTTACGGGTCCCATAACAAGTGTGGGTAATACAACAAGTGTTGCATTGCAAACAGGAACAGGGACTACATTTGTAATGAATACCTCACCTGTATTAGTAACACCAAACATTGGAACACCATCCGCAGGTGTAGCTACTAATTTAACGGGTACAGCAGCAGGTTTAACGGCAGGCAATGTTTCGACCAACGCAAACTTAACTGGAGCAGTCGTGTCAACCGGGAATTCCACTGCTCTTGGTTCTTTTACTTCTGCAAATATATCCGGGGCATTAACGGATGAGACTGGGACTTTAAAAGCCGTGTTTAGTGACAATCCTACTTTTACAACCAGGATTACCACTCCTGCAGTAGCCATTACCACAGGGGCTGCAGACGGATATTTTTTAAGATCAAATGCGTCAGGAGTTGGGTCGTGGGTTTCAATTACTGCATCACAGGTTTATAAAGGTACCTGGGCTGCAAACAACAATACCCCAGCGCTGGCAAATGGAACAGGCACAGCAGGATGGTATTATAGGGTAGTGACGGCTGGTACTGTTAATTTTGGAGCGGGGGGCATTGCTTTTTTAGTTGGCGACGACGTCAGTTATAACGGAACAATCTGGGAGCGAATACCAGCAGCAGCAATAACAGGGGCTGCATTAACAAAAACTGATGATGCCAATGTAACAGTTACATTGGGTGGATCGCCATCAACTTCATTGGTTAATGCCGCCTCAATAACCTTAGGGTGGAATGGAATTTTAGCATCAACTCGTGGAGGAACGGGAAATGGTTTTACTAAATTCACAGGGCCAACAACAACTGAAAAAACTTTTACATTACCTGATGCTTCAGCAACATTGCTTTTTTCTGGAGGAGCATTGGGCACGCCATCTTCTGGTATAGCAACAAATTTAACAGGCACAGCTACTGCTTTAACGGCAGGCAATGTAACAACCAATGCAAATTTAACAGGTGCTGTTACATCAGTTGGTAATGCTGCTTCATTAGGTTCATTCACATCGGCCAACTTATCTGGAGCATTGACGGATGAAACAGGAACAGGTGCAGCCGTATTCGGAACCTCGCCAACCCTTACTACACCTGTTATTAATGGTACTATAACAGGAACAATGGTGGTTCCGATTGCCAATGGAGGAACTGGACAGACCACTTATACCGATGGACAACTGCTTATCGGCAATTCAACAGGAAGCACATTGACAAAAACAACACTTACTGCAGGTAATGGTATTACTATTACCAATGCTGCGGGAGCAATAACCATAGCAAATACACCTACTATACAGCAGGCGACATTTACTACAGCCATTACTACTACAAGCACAACTTATGTTGTTGCCACTGGATTAACGATTACTCCGGGTGCAGGTGATTACCTGGTTTTCTTTTCCAGCACAAGCAACAATAGTAATACCGGCAATAGCAATAGGTTTTCTATTTTTAGCAATGGAGTGCAAGTGGCGGCTTCCGAAGTAAGGCATATAGCAACAGCAGGAAGAGTAGTGCCTGTTCACACTAATGCATATATTACCGGATTAGGAGCAGGACAAGCCATTGATGTGCGATGGAATGTTTCCGCAAATACAGGAACACTGGGGGGCGCCGCAACTTTAATTGTCCAAAGAGTTAAATAATTTTGAAAAAATTAACGTGAAAAATTTTATTAAAAATAAATCTTTTGGACAAGCGGGTACTGCAAATATGAATACTATACAAATCAAAATATTGGAGGAAAACATTTCTATCAATAATAGCTTCACCATTGCAAATGCAGAATCAAAATTTACAATAGAATAGAGTTAATTAAATAAATATTAAACATCAGCTATATAGCCATACTAAAAGATTGAAGAGATTAATTAAAATAGCGCAATTAGGTATCCTGATGAACAGCTCGTTCATCAGGAGAGTTATTGTTTTATTTTCGATACTGCTCACTTTACAGAATGAAACATTATGTGCTCAGGTTATTACCAACTCCGGCGCTTATCTTTCTATTACCAGCGGTACGGTGATTGGTGCAAATACAATCATTAACGACGCTACTTCAACCTTGATCAATGATGGCACGATCGCTATTAATACGCTCAACAATGCCGGAACCACCCGAGGCAATGGTACTTACACGTTAGCAGGCGATTTCATCAATACAGGCACATTCACTCCCGATTTGAGTTCAGTTCATTTTCATGCAAATGGTCCTCAAACTATTTCTGTTGCCAATTTCTATCTCCTTAAGCTAAGCGGCTCAGGTGACAAATCATTCCTGATTTCTACTGCTATTGCTGATGATTTTGAAATGGAAGGTTCGGCTGTCGCCCGATTTGGCAGTGTAAATCATACTGCCAACAAACTGTATTTAAATACAATCGGACAACCAGCATCAAGCTTCGGAAGTCCGGCTTCTCCTGCCGTATTCAAAATCGCCCAGTATTTTGGAAGTACTGATATTGGAATTCTAAATACTGCTGCAAGTGCTTTCATTTGCAGTAATGGCACCTGGTTAGGTGCGACTTCATCGGATTGGAACGCTAACAATTGGTGTAATTCCATCATACCTGACCTAACACTCGATGTCAACATACCCCAGTCCGCTCCCATCCAACCAATCATCGGTTTAGCCGGTGCCACGGCAAAGAGTTTGACCATTGAAACCGGAGCTTCCTTAACTATCTCAGGAGCTGGTCTTTTGGAAGTAGCGGGAGATTGGATAAATAACGGGACTTTCAATTCTGGAACCACGAGTACAGTTGAATTTAAAGGCAATGCAAATTCAACCATTAATTCCGGGTCATTTGCCAACTTGAGTTTTACAGGTACAGGTACCAAAACAATCAACAGTACCTTAACCGTATCCGGAAATATCACTCCCGTTTCTGCACCGGTTGTATTATCAGATCCAAGTACCCTGACCCTGAATACAGGGAAAACCATGGAGATTTTAACTTCCGGTTCCTTCACCACTGGAAGTACCAGCAAACTGATTTTAGAGCCAGGGGCAATTTATTTAAACCGCAGCACCTCCAATCCAAGACTGGAAGTGCGTCAGCTATATACAGGATTGAAAGGTTGGAGATTAATCGGCGCACCTATTTCCTCTTCCTATGCTACGATGACATCAGGTTTTGAGACTCAGGGCTTCTTGGGATCAACTAACCCAACGTTCCAGCCTAATTTATTATGGTGGGACGAGACAGATAAAGGAACCACACTTCAAGGCTGGAGACAACCGTCTAATCTCAGTAGTGGTGTTACCGCTGGAAGAGGCCATTACTTCTATATTTTCAACGGAGCAGCCAAGCCCTCTCCCGCTTCCGGCAACTATACAGATGTCCTTCCACTGACTATGTCCCTCACTGGAACTGAGGTTAATCTTGCCAGCGGAATAGTTGATTTTGGAATCACTTATACTCCGCGGCCCGTCAAACTTGCGGCTCAGGCGGATCCGTCCACCCTGGTGGAAGTAAATCAGGCGGATGAAGGATTTAATCTGATCGCTAACCCGACTGCGAGTATGTTGGATTGGAATGCTACCAGCGGATGGACCAAAACCAATATGGATGAAAGTATCTATGTCTGGGATCCTACCACTACTTCCTTCTTGGTGTGGAACGGTAGTATTGGAACACTTGCAAATGGGGTGATCTCCCCTTATCAAGGTTTCTGGGTACGATCTAACGCTGGAAGTCCTTCTCTTCAGATAACTGGAAATGGAGCAAAAACCTTGCTTAATAAAGCTTTCTACGGAAGGACACTAGCAACAACGGAAGAGCGCTCGGTCATTCACCTTCAGGTAAATGGAGAAAATCTCCAAGCCGAGTCCTTCATTAGCTTTGGGGAGGATGGTCTGGAAGGCGCAGATCCAAAAGATGCGTATCAGCTAGAGTCTTTGGCAGAAGACTGGGTGCTCCTCTACACATATGGTTCTTTAAACAAAAAAACGCCTTTGGTGATCAATCACTTGAATCCTTTGGATGGAAATGAAAAAGTCATTCCGCTTCATCTGGCCGCATCCAAATCAGGTAAGCCAATCAACGGTAGCTATTTGATGAACTGGACC
>JBKJKX010000146.1:0-4330 GCA_046597285.1 Algoriphagus sp.
TGAAAGTGTTCCGCCTCAGGATCAACTTTTTGATAGGGTGGAATGAAACACCCAAAACCTTAAGGAGAATTGATTAGACTTCAATAACCCGACAATCGTGTCATAATGGTGAAAATCGTCGTTCCGGAATGAAAACTTTACTGGCTTTCCCCCAAAGAAACAGCCCTATTCAATTTAAACTCGGTTTTTGTTCTTCTTAACTGAAAATATGCCTTCATGGTGCTTTTCGGGCATTTTTACATACTTTTGAAACTCTTAATAAACCCATTTTAACTTTTAATTTCCTGAAAAAGGATGCGTAAAATCAAACTAGTAGAGGTTCGTTCTGAGATAGCTGCGGGCACCAGAGGAGCAAGTATGGGTATTGATGCCCTGAAGATTGCGAGCCTCGACAAAAAGTCAAACTTCTTCAGCAGATTCGATCCGATCAATGTTCCTGATGCCAACAATTTCCTTTGGCGAGGCAATAATCACCCGAATGCCAACCACATTGACGGAGTTTATCAGGTTTTGAAAAATGTCTATAGTACCATCGAGTCGCTGAGACTGGAAAAGAAATTCCCAATTATCCTTGCCGGGGATCATAGTACAGCTGCAGGAACCATCATGGGAATAAAGGCTGCAAACCCCGAAAAACGACTGGGAGTGGTTTGGATCGATGCTCACGCCGACTTGCATACGCCTTACACGACTCCTTCCGGCAACATGCACGGAATGCCATTGGCGATGGTAACTCAACTTGATAATAAGGATTGCCAGGTGAATGAACCCGGAGCAGAAACTATTTCCTATTGGGAGAAAATCAAACGGATTGGAGGAGACGCTCCGAAAATCGAACCGAAGGATATCGTGTTTATTTCAGTCCGGGATACAGAGGATGCAGAAGATTTTTTGATCCAAAAATATGGAATCAAAAACTTCAGCACGCAGGAAGTTCGGGAACTTGGAATTGATCAAGTTGCTGCCAAAACACTGGAAATTCTGTCTGAATGTGATCAGATATATATTTCATTTGACGTCGACAGCCTGGACAGTTCGATTTCTGTCGGAACTGGAACTCCCGTCCCAAATGGTTTGACAATTGACGAAGCGATCCAACTGAATGCAATTTTAATCAAAGATAAGCGGGTATGTTGCTGGGAAATTGTTGAAGTAAATCCGACGCTTGACTCAGAAAATACGATGGCCGAAATCGCCTTTGAAGTCCTTGAAATCACGACCAAATCATTGGTTGATAATTTTTAAGTTTTTTTACCGCAAAGAATTTTAACCACTGATGTCGTAAAGTTTTATACACAGAGTTCACAACGTTTTTAAATATGGGCTATGAATTACTTTCTGAAGATGAATTAGCAACCAAGGTAATTGGTTTGGCTTTGGAAGTTCACACCAAACTTGGACATTGACTATTGGAAAATGCTTACAAGCAGGTTCTTGCGTTAAAACTTCAAAAAGCTGGCTTATTCATTGAAGTTGAGAAAGGTCTAGCTCTTGAAATTGAGGATATAAGAATTGAAGTAGCTTATAAAATTGACATTTTGGTTGGGAGAAAGCTAGTCCTAGAAATTAAGGCCGTAGAAAGATTTTCTGACCTTCATCTTGCCCAAACAATAAATTATCTCAAGTTAGGAAAGTATAAACTTGGACTTTTGATCAATTTTAATGTAACCCGTCTTAAATTCGGACTTCAAAGAGTAATCAACGACCAAGAGAATCAATTTTAGGATTTCAATTTTCTTGTTGAATTCCAACAAAACTCGCCTATTTAAGATTGAAATAAATAATCACCATTCACTCTGCGTCCTTTGAATAAACCTCCGTGGACTTAGTGGCATACATATATAATGAACATTCAAGAAAATATCATCCAAGGCATTCAGTCGGCGTTTCAGAATATTTACAACCATGATCTGCCCCTGGAAGAAATCAGCCTTGCCCCTACCCGAAAGGAATTTGAGGGCACTTATACCTTCGTTGTCTTCTCCCATCTGAAGATTTCCAAACTTTCACCGGAAGCAACAGGAAACAAAATTGGAGACTTTCTGAAAGAAAATGTGGCCGAAGTCGCCGACTATAATGTGGTAAAGGGATTCCTAAATCTGGTGCTGAAACAGAGCGTTTGGGTAGATCTTTTCCAAAAGCTTCTTGCCAATCCAACCATTGGTCAACTTCCTCCAAATGGGAAAAAAGTGATGGTCGAGTATTCTTCTCCCAACACCAACAAACCGCTTCATTTGGGTCACTTGAGAAATAACTTTCTCGGGTATTCCGTAGCTGAAATCCTCAGAGCAAATGGCTATGAGGTCATCAAGGCCAATCTGGTAAACGACCGTGGAATTCATATCTGCAAATCCATGGTGGCTTATCAGCACGTTGGAAAGGACGAAACACCCGAATCTTCCGGCTTGAAGGGGGATCATCTCGCTGGCAAGTATTATGTGCTTTTTGACAAAGAATACAAGAAACAAATTGAAGACCTGAAGGCTGGCGGGCAATCGGAAGAAGACGCAAAGAAAAATGCTCCGATTATCCTGGAGGCTCAGGATATGCTGCGCAAATGGGAAGCAAATGACACCGAGGTCCTTTCCCTTTGGAAGAAAATGAATGCCTGGGTTTATGCCGGTTTTGCGGAAACCTATCAAAGAATGGGCGTAAACTTTGACAAGTTCTATTACGAGTCAGATACCTATTTGCTGGGCAAAGACATTGTCGAAGAAGGCTTTTCTAAAGGCGTTTTCTTCAAAAAAGCGGATGGTTCGGTTTGGGTAGATCTGACAGACGAAGGATTGGATCAAAAGCTCGTTCAGCGTGGCGATGGCACTTCGGTTTACATCACACAAGACCTGGGAACAGCAGATTTGAAATACAAAGATTTTAAAATAGACAAGTCGGTTTATGTCGTTGGGAATGAGCAGGACTACCATTTTGAGGTTCTGTTCAAGATCATGCGAAAACTTGGCAGATCTTACGGTTCTGGTCTTTACCATTTGTCCTATGGTATGGTGGATTTACCTACCGGAAAAATGAAATCCCGTGAAGGAACCGTCGTCGATGCAGATGATCTGATGCAGGAAATGATCGAAACAGCCGAGCTTCACACCAAAGAATTGGGCAAAATTGATGGATTCAGTGCAGAGCAGGCAACCAGCTTATACGAAATGCTTGGAATGGGCGCTTTGAAGTATTTCTTGCTGAAAGTTGACCCCAAAAAGCGCATGCTTTTCAACCCTCAGGAATCAATCGAATTCCAGGGAAATACAGGTCCGTTCATCCAATATTCTCACGCCCGAATTGCTTCAATCTTGCGAAAAGCGGAGCAGCTGGGAGTGAATTATAAAACCAGTGATTTCTCGGAAATCAGCCATCTAAAAGAATCTGAAGCAGATTTGATTTACCTTTTAAACGATTTTGAGAGGAAAATTGAGGTTGCCGCAGAAGAGTTTTCGCCATCTGTATTGGCTCAATATCTCTTCGACCTTGCAAAGGAATACAATAGATTCTATGCGGATGTTCCTATCTTTTTCGAGGATGATGCAACAGTTTTAGCCTTCCGAGTTGCACTTTCTGGCCAAACCGCCAAAACAATAAAAAAAGGCATGAGTTTATTGGGTATAACTGTTCCAGACCGTATGTAACTATGAAAAACCTGATCATTTTATTTTCCCTTATCCTCATTGCTTGCCAGCAACCGATCGAAAGACCCAAGGTGCTTGAAGCAGGCTTTATGACCACTTCTAAAAATATGGAAAGCAGTTTCTACGATTTCAAAATGAAAGACCTCGAAGGAAAAGAGGTTGATTTCGCACAATACAAAGGCAAAAAAGTCATGATCGTGAATGTCGCTTCCAAATGCGGCTACACGAAGCAATATGCCGCCCTTCAGGAATTGAATGAGAAGTACGGTGACAAAATCGTGGTTTTGGCCTTTCCTGCAAATAATTTCGGCGGTCAGGAACCGGGTTCAAACGAGGAAATCAAAGAATTTTGCACTGCCAATTATGGTGTTACTTTCCCGGTTTTCGAGAAACTCTCAGTTAAAGGTTTTGACAAACATCCTCTTTACCGTTGGTTGACTGATCCAAAGATGAATGGCTGGAATGACGAAGAACCTAGCTGGAATTTTTGCAAATACATTCTTGACGAAAAAGGTGTATTGGTTAAATTCCTTCCGTCTTCCGTCACTCCTTTGGATGAGGAAATCCTAAGCTTAATTGAAGGCTGATCCGAACTACCCTTGAGTGAAAAAAACAATTGAAACAAAAAAAGAAGCCTGGCTCCATGCAGTCAGGCTTCGAACTTTACCGCTGGCATTAGCCAGTATTTTTGCAGG
>JBKJKX010000156.1:0-7497 GCA_046597285.1 Algoriphagus sp.
TTAATGTTGCTTTTTGGCAGGAAAAAGTGAAAAGGAGAAAATATCCGATCAAGGCCTAAATGGAATAAAATGAGATTATTTTGATGGAATCCGGTCTAATTCTTCATTTTGAATTCCTTATTCCAACCTCTGGCAGGATTAATTGTAATTCTCAGATGATTGTTGGTCAGAGATGTCAATTATTGCATTCATTTACCAGGCATTCCGCAATGGAAAATCACATAAGGCCGATGGTCGACAATCAGAAAAATGCTTTATACCTGGTTACCAAATATTTCACCTCGATGGGGTTCTTTTTCGGAGTTCCAATCATTTTAAATTCTCCAATATAAATCACCCTGCGACAGGTAACCACAGGTCACTGATGTAAATAAATTCCACTTTTTTGTAATATAGATTTGCTAAGAAAGGCTAGAAAAATTCTCTTCCTGACTAAAGAGTCTCATTTTAAATTAAAAATAAACCCCCATGCTAACCATTCTATTTTCAAAACTCTTCCTCCTTCTCGGTTTTATACAACTGGATGTTGCTTCAAATCCACCCAAAGTGACGATTCTGAATACAGGATTTATATATGAAACAGCTCCATTTCCATCCTGTCATGCTTCAACCCTCGTGGAAACCAATGACGGAATTATGGCTTCCTGGTTTGGTGGAACCCATGAGAAACACCCGGATGTAAGTATCTATACCTCTCTGCTCAAACGAGGAAACTGGTCAAATCCTGTGATGGTAGCCGATGGTATTGAAAATGAGAAGGTTCGCTATCCAACTTGGAATCCGGTTTTGTATAAAAAGGACGATGGAGTTATAGTTCTCTATTATAAAATAGGGCCAAGTCCTCAGGAGTGGTGGGGAGTATATAAAACATCTACAGACGAAGGAAAGACTTGGTCAGAAGAAGTGAAGATCCCCAACAACTTACTGGGGCCAATAAAAAACAAACCGGTAAAATTGGCGGATGGGACTATTCTATATCCGACAAGCATTGAAACAAAGGAGAAGTGGACACTTTATGTCGAGACTTCAGATCAATATCTGGGTAATTGGAAGAAAATTGAAATTGATAATCAGGATTTCAATGCAATTCAGCCAACTGTTCTTTTTCACCCAAATGGAAAATTGCAGATGTTATGCCGGACAAAGGAGGGAGTAATCGCTTCTACGTGGTCATCTGATCAGGGAAGGTCCTGGTCCTCGCTTGAGGCAAGTTCAATTGTTAATAATAATTCAGGAATTGATGGAGTAACCCTTCAAAATGGGTATCATTTATTGCTTTGTAATCCGCTGAAGAAAGGGAGAAATAAATTATCGTTGATGGGTTCTTCAGATGGAGTAAATTGGGAAGAGCTAGCAGTTTTGGAGGATCAGCCAAAAGGCGAGTTTAGCTATCCTGCAATCATTCAGGCCAAAGACGGAACAGTTCACCTCACCTATACCTACAATCGGGTCAAAGTGAAATATGTTGCTTTAAGTATTTGAGAGGCTTTTATGAAGAATTAGAATTGATTCAAGATTAAAAGTTTAGAGTTTAAAATGCGAAAAAATTTACCATTGCCCGGCAATTCATTATTAACCATTTAACCTTTAAGTTCTTAACCTATTTTCCGAAGCAGACTTCTCCTTTGTGGATGTGACGGTAACCAATAACCCATTAACCACTTAACCTTTTTAAAACCATGCCCCTAACTTCACCGCTTCGAGGAATTATTCCACCATTAATCACCCCTCTCAATTCAGACAGTTCCCTTGATTTATTAAGTCTGGAAAAAATCCTTAACCATATTATAAGAGGAGGAGTAGATGGAGTATTTATTTTGGGTACTACAGGGGAGAGTTCAAGTTTGAGCTATGCAGTAAAAAATCAGCTGATAGAAGCAACCTGCAAGTTGGTAGCAGGACAAATTCCCGTTTTGGTCGGGATTACAGATTGTGCAATTGAAGAAAGCCTGAATCTGGCAACTCAGGCAAAAAGTGTTGGAGCAGATGCAGTGGTTGCAGCAGCTCCTTTTTACATGAATATCGGTCAGCAGGAATTACTGAAATACTATAGTCGACTGGCAGATGAGGTGAGTTTGCCGCTCATTTTATACAACATGCCTTCCCACACCAAGATAGCTATTGAGCATGACACGGTTGTTCAACTTGCAAAGCATCCCAATATTATAGGTTTGAAGGACAGCTCTGGAAATGGGGTATATTTTCAGTCCCTTTGTAATTCGTTAAGATCCAAGCCTGATTTTACGCTGATGGTCGGACCGGAGGAAATGTTGGCTGAAACTGTCTTACTGGGGGGACATGGAGCAGTTGCAGGGGGCGCAAACTTATTTCCATCGCTCTATGTGAAACTTTACGAGGCGGCTTTAAATCGGGATTTTGAAAAAATTCAATTGTATCAGAAGATTGTAATGGAGGTCAGCTTAAACCTTTATGGACATGGAAGTTACAAATCAAGTTACCTAAAGGGAGTAAAGGCCTCGTGTGCTTTTTTAGGTTTAAGTCAGGGATATTTGGCTTCTCCACTTTATGAATTTTCGGAATCAGAAATGGTGGAATTCAAAAAGAAGTTTGATCAGGTAAGTGCCCTTGTTCAGTCGGTAATTTCTCATTAACCTTTAAACCCTTAACCTTTAATCCTTTAAACTTTAAGCTATTTGTCAAAGAGATTGCTTCGGTGCCCTCGCAATATCGCGTAACCCTTAAACCCTTAAACCTTTAACCTTCCAACCTACCTTCCAGCTATTCATAGGTGACAGTAAAAAACCGAAATAGACTTCTCCTTCGTCGAAGTTACGGTAATCTTTAACCTTCCAACTTTCCAACCTTACCACCTCCATGTCCCTCCCAATAATCGATTTAGCTGTTTTTCTAATCTACATGCTTGCCATCGTGCTTTTTGGGGTTTCATTTTCTTTCAGAAAGAGAACTGCACTGGAGTATACCACCGGAGGAGGAAGGCTTCCTTCTTGGGCAATCGGTATGTCGATTTTTGCCACTTTCGTAAGCAGCATCAGTTTTCTGGCTTTGCCCGGAAATGCGTTTGCTTCCAATTGGAATGGTTTTGTTTTCAGCCTGTCCATTCCTTTGGCAGCCTTAATTGCGGTCAAGTTTTTTGTTCCGCTTTACAGAAAACTGAAATCTGAATCAGCTTATTACTACCTGGAAACGAGGTTTGGAGCATGGGCGAGAATTTACGCATCCATTTGCTATTTGCTCACCCAACTCGCAAGAATGGGAGCCATCATGTATTTGCTAGCATTGCCGATGAATGCCTTGTTTGGATGGAGTATTCCCATGATCATTGTCATAACAGGAATTAGCGTCATCATATACTCCATGTTGGGAGGGATTGAGGCTGTGATCTGGACCGATGCTATTCAGGGCATAATCCTGATATTTGGGGCGATAGCTTGTCTGGGTGTGATTTTTTTATCGATGCCAAATGGGCCGGGAGATGTTTTTTCAATTGCTGGGGAAGCGGATAAATTCAGTTTGGGAAGTTTTAAATTGGATTTCACCCAATCTACCTTTTGGATGATTCTGGTCTATGGCCTTTTCATCAACTTGCAAAATTTTGGAATAGATCAAAGTTATGTGCAGCGGTATATCAGTGCCAAGACTGAAAGAGACGCGGTCAAATCCACTTGGCTTGGGAGTTTACTCTATGTGCCGGTTTCTTTTATGTTCTTTATGATTGGCACAGCCCTCTTTTCTTATTACCAAGCGATGCCCGAGCTCTTGCCCGAACACCTCAAAGAAGCGGGAAATGCGGATAAAGTTTTTCCGTATTTCATCGTCTCCGGACTCCCAACCGGAATTACAGGATTGTTGATAGCCTCCATTTTCGCCGCAGGGATGAGTACAATTTCCACTAGCATCAACAGTTCAGCCACTGTATTTCTTTCCGATCACTTCAAAAAATACATTCATCCAAACCCCTCTGAAAAGCTATCGATGAGAGTTCTTTTCATTTCTTCCTTTGTGATGGGAGGGCTGAGCATCCTCGTGGGTCTGGCATTCAGCGGAGTGAAATCTGCTCTTGAGGCCTGGTGGGCTCTTTCTTCTATTTTTAGTGGGGGAATTTTAGGGTTGTTTTTACTGGGATTTATTTCCAAAAAAGTAGGAAGTAAAGAAGCCGGGATAGGGGTTTTACTAGGTGTATTGGTTATTGGCTGGATGAGTCTTTCTCCTGCACTTTTTAAGGAAGGGGAGTGGGCCAAATTTCAAAATCCACTTCATGCCAATATGACCATTGTGATGGGCACGCTTACGATTTTTATAATGGGGTTTGTTTTGACCTGGTTGATCAATAGACAGAAAAGGTGAATTATTTTGCGGTATCAATTCTGAAAATTAAGCAGTACTTGTAAATACCCCCCTATGGCACCAATTCTTCCTCATTTGGTGGAGCAATAGGATAAATGGTTCGAATGCCAGTCGGTAAAGGGAACATGGAAATCACCGCTCAGCAAATACTCGAAATAATTTTTTTAAGCATTTTTTAAGAAAAAAAATCCGAACACCAAACATCCTTAATACTTACTTTGACACCTATTTATTTGTTGTTAAACATGATTTTATCAGAAAAAAATAAGTTTCAAACTTTTGCTTTTCGATCCTATTCTTAAGCATACTGGCAATAAATAAAGCCTTTTTTAGGGATTTTATATAACTTCGCGCAGTTTTTGAACGGAATGAAAAAAGTTAATTATATGCAGAAATGCCGAAATTGGATTGTCTTATCGTTTATTTTTTCATTTGTAGTCTCCTGTGTTTCTAACGAAAAGATCATCTACCTCCAAAATCTGGAGGACAACAAAAAAATCGAGGACGGAGAATTGATTGCTTACGATATCCCTGAATATAGATTGCAATACAATGATATCATCGATATCAATGTTCAGACTGCTGAGGACATGATTAAAAATGGCTTCAATAACAAAAGTGCAGCTGGAAGCACCGGTCAGCAAAATGCCCAAGGTGGGGGAGATGTCTACTATATGACCGGATATACAGTGGACAAAATAGGAAATGTTCGAATTCCTATTGTGGGAAATGTCTCTGTCAAGGATAAAACCATTGAAGAAGCCCGTGTAGACATTGAAGAAAAACTGAAGATTTATGTGACGTCAGATTTATATGTTACTGTGAAACTGGGTGGAATCCGATATGCCGCATTAGGAGAATTTAGAAGTCCCGGGAAATTTGTAGTTCTTCAGGACAGAATGACCATTTTTGAGGCGATTGCAAATGCTGGAGACCTCTCAACCATTGCTAAAAGAGATGAGATTTTGTTGATTCGGCAGTATCCGGAAGGAACCAAACTTCATAGAATAAATTTGATTGACAGGCAAGTCATCAATTCGCCTTTTTACTTTATTCAGCCCAATGATCAGCTATATGCAGAGCCTATGAAGGTTCGTGAAGTTGGGGCTGGTGAAAACGCCGCCCAGTCGATACTTTTAATCGGAACTACACTCACTACAATTCTGCTGGTAGTTAATTTATTCACAAGTAATTAAGGTTTTCTCATGTATCCGAATTCCCCTGCTAATACCAACACCCCACAAAACCCATTTTTAGTAAAGAAAGAAGATGAAATTGACCTAAAGGTTCTGGTTTTTAAATACCTGCAATATTGGCCATGGATTTTAGGAAGTGCTTTTATCGGGCTTTTGGGAGCTTATTTTGTCAATAAATATGCGACCCCTGTTTACAGAGTAGAAGCAACCGTTTTAGTGAAAGAGGATCAGCCTACGCTTGGTTCGGATTTGTTTGCTTCTGCAGGTTTTGGTCAGAAATACAGCAATATTGATAATGAAATCGGGATCTTAAAATCTTATTCTATAGCAGAAGAGACTGTCAGCGAGATGGATTTGAATGTCCAGTATTTTTTGGAAGGCAGGCTGAAAACAACTCAGATTTACAGAAATACACCGATTTTCGTCAAGTTGGATTGGTCCAAATCACAACTCGTTGGAGGACGTTTCAGACTGGAAGTTATTGATTCTGAAAATTTTGAATTGACTATTGTCGAACAGGGATTTAGCATTTTTGATTCTAAAGATCCTTTTAATAAAAGAGCTTTAAATCTGCTCGAATTGCCAAAGTCTGTCAATGGTTTTGGAAATCCGATTAAGTTGGATGAGTTTGAGTTCACCGTGAATCAAATTTCGGCCTTACCGGGAGAAGTTATTTTCTTCCAATTTCAGGATAACCCAAGTCTTGCAATAGGAATGAGAGGTCAATTGAGTGTAAGCCCTCAGGATCAAAGTTCATCCATTTTAGCATTAAGCGTTGAAACACCACTTCCAAAACTGGGAGAGGATTACCTCAATCAGCTGATGAAGACCTATCTTCAGCGGGAACTGAATGAGAAAAATAAGGCTACTGAAAACACGATTCTTTTCATTACGAAGCAACTAAGCGGGATTACTGATTCGCTTCAATTTTCTGAAAATAAACTTCAAAAATACAGATCAGAGAATCGGATATTCAACCTGTCAGAGGAAGGTTCCGCAGTTTTCGAGAGGCTTCAGGAATTAGAATCTCAAAAAAGTGAGGTCGAGTTAAACCTTAAATATTACAGAACACTTCAATCGTATCTGAATAGCAATCAACTCGGAGAATTGGTTTCTCCATCTTTGATTGGTGTTACAGATCCGTTGTTAAACGCCTTGGTTCAGAATTTATCTGAACTGCAGGCAGAAAAGGATCGGTTGTCTGCAAATTTTTCAGATCAGACACCAAGAGTTAAGGATGTAAATACCAGGCTTGAAAGCACAAAAAATGGATTACAGGAAAATGTGAATTCTGCAATCTCAAATACTCAAACTACACTTTCAGATTTAAATAACAGGATCAGGTCGATTGAGCGAGAGATTAGCACACTTCCGGAAACCGAGCGGAATCTGATTGGAATTGAACGTCAGTTTACCATCAACGAAAACATTTATATTTACCTGCTTCAAAAGAAAGCCGAAGCAGAAATCACTTTAGCCGCCAATCTTCCAAAAAATAGTGTTTTGGATTATGCAAAAACCAGTCAAATACCAATAGAACCAAAAAGATCTCAGAATTTACTGATCGGTTTGATCTTAGGTTTACTGATTCCGATTGGGTTTATTACGATCAAGGACTACCTAAATAACAAACTTGAGGATCCTAAGGAATTGGAAAATCAGCTCAAGGTTCCATTGATAGGAATGATCGGGAGAAATTTAACAAATGATGCCTTGCCGGTTTTAAATAATCCTCGCTCTACTGTAACTGAATCTTTCAGGTCTCTCCGTGCGGATATAGCTTATTTAAGCCCGATGCGGGAAAATTTGACCATCCTGGTTACTTCTTCCATTTCCGGTGAGGGAAAAACATTTGTGTCAATCAATTTGGCTTCAGTTTTCTCCTTGATGGGTAAAAAAACCATTTTGATTGGACTGGATTTAAGGAAACCGAAAATTGGAGAGGATTTCAACCTCAGCAATGACAAAGGAATGA
>JBKJKX010000021.1:0-74585 GCA_046597285.1 Algoriphagus sp.
AAAAATAAAGGTGTGATTCCTACGCTTCAGTATCAGGGTTGCTGTACTTAGTTTGACAATCAGGCTACACCTTTATTCTGTTTTTTGGTTCATACTAAAGATATGAGCTTGAAACTACACCTAGCTATTTTTAAGAATTTGTAATTCGGGCGGTAAGATTTATTTTCATTCTATGGGAGATGCCTACCAGATCAGAGACCAAGAAATGCCTAGCCTAGGTGTAATTTGTAATTATACCTTTCTATCAATTAGAATTTGTAATTCTATTAAAATCAGGTCTAGTGTATGAACAGCCAAACCAATTGCATCCCGATTGCCATCGTGGATGGTAAGGATACTAGGGTGAAGTTGCATCCCGATAATCATCGGGATGCAACCAGTCAACCAAGCAAATACATCAGCATCAAAGCGCAAAATAGAAACCTAGGTACGTTTCATTAGATCTGATTTGTAATTCCTCTTCTAGCTGTAGTCAAATCCTTTCTTGGAGTAGTCAAACCATTGTGGTGACCAGCTGGATTCCGATAGATCTCGGAAGCAATTCCACCCTCCTATTCTTACCATCTCTACAATTGTCGGGATCAATTGATGCACTATCTCCCAACCGGCTCTGATGGTTGCTTCGGGGTGGAGTAGAAGATTCAATGGTTAATTATTTTGAATTTTTTATTCTAATCCCATTTTCTTCAATAGTAACGTATACCTCGGATCGGTTCGCAGACTATCAAATTCAGGATCTACTTTAATCTGTATTAACATCACAGAAAGTTCACGGACTGCCTTGTCCAGCCATTCAAAAGCAAGGTCTTTTTCACCAAGTCCTATATAAACCAAAGCAATTTGACCGGAAATATGATTAGTGGCTGAAATTGTTTTGAGATTGTTCAGCACTTCCTGTGCTTTCTGTTTTTGCCCGAACCGGCCGTAAGTATAGCCCATATAACCAAGTACTGTTGTATTGTCTTTTGCATTGGCCAATGCTTTTTCAAATTCCGCTAGAGACTCAGGGTACATTCCACGGGCCATATATACACGGGCAAGAGTCCTGTGTGCCCGTGGATAACCGGGCTGCATTTCCAACGTCTTTTTCTGATATTCTTCAGCTTCTTTAAACCGCCGAGCCCGATAATATTGCTGGCCGATATTGTGGCTGACAAGAAGTGAAAGAGGGTCGAGTTCAAGTGCTTTCAATATTTCTGTTATAGATTCTTCCATTCTTCCTATTGCGGCGAGGTACTGAGACATAAAATTATGCGCTTCCGCATGAGTTGGACTCAACTCTATAGCCCGTTTCAATTCCCTATCTGCTGTTGCCCAGTTAAAGCGATGAATGCTCAAATGTCCTAACGAATTGTGCGCATCAGCCAGTGTTTCATCAATGCTTAGCGCTTTTCTGGCAAATTTTTCCGCTTTTGGCCATGCTTCTATACCGGGAATGTATTCGAATTCACCCTGCATCAGGTACGTATCAGCCATCCCGGCATATGCCCTGGCATAGGCAGTATCCTTTTCAATAGCCTGTCCGAATTGTTCCAACGCTTTTTTCAAGTCATTTTCAGAACCCTTGTTCAAAAAATAACGGCCCTTCAAATATAGATTGTAGGCTTCAGGACTTTCTGTCTCTTTCCTTATTGACTTTATTTCTACAGGATTAAAAAGCTTTGCCTGCAAAGCAAGGGCAATGTGATTGGCCACTTCATTCTGAATAGAAAAAATATCTTTTAGATCTCTTTCATATTTTTCAGCCCAGATATGCTCCTGTGTATTGGCATCTATCAACTGTACTGTAATTTTAATTTTATTTCCTGTTTTCTGTACACTGCCCTCAAGAACAGATGCCACACCCAATTCTTCAGCAATTTGTTTGATCGATTTTTTTGAACCTTTAAAAAGCATAGCGGAAGTTCGTGCGATCACTTTCAGGTCGGCAATCTTAGATACCTGTGTGTTGATCTCTTCTGTCATCCCATCGCTGAAATATTCATTCTCTTGATCACTGCTCATATTAATGAACGGTAAGACTGCTATGGATTTTTCTTTACCGGTAAATCCAGTCTTCTTATTCAGCATTGGATAGATAAAAAAACCGGATGCCAGAAGGAGAACTACAAAAGCACTACTGATTATATTTTTACGACGGGCTTTATTGTTTTTTGGCGGACCGGATTTAAGCTTCCCTTCCATGGTTTCCAGTTTGGGAATAGTCAATCCTTCATTGGCTAATGCAAACACCTCCATTGGCTCGTCCACATTTTTAAACTCAAACAATCCGATTGAAATAGATTTGAACTCGTGCTGATTTTTTATTTTGTTATGAATCTCTCCAGAGAAAAGAATGGTATTGGCCTGTCCGAGGGATTGAATGCGGGACGCCACATTAACACCATCACCAAACACTTTTCCATCTTCAAAAAATATTTCCCCGACATGAAGACCGATGCGTAGCGGAATCGAAGGTTCTTTCAGTAATTGCTGTTGAATTTCAATGGCACATTTAACTGCTTCTGTGGCGCTTGAAAATGTGCACAAACTGCCGTCACCATAATTGTTCACCACCTCTCCATTGTGTTCGGCTACTTCTTTCTCTAACACCAAAGTATATTGCCTTATAACGGCTACTGCCTGTAGTTCATCTTTTTGCATTATAGCCGTATAACCTACTATGTCGGTGAAAAGGATAGCTGCGAGATGATGTTGTCTTTGCTGCATGTGTCAGGCTCAAAGAATGTATTATTAAATATAAAAACTTTGTAACTGCTCAGGTTCTTTTTTATTACCCGAAGGTCAGGATTTTTGAATTCCGTTTCCCTTCCAGCTTTGTAGTGGATTGTTTTTTTTCGGTGATTTTAATATCGGTTAATGGCTGATTTATCCACATTGATTTGTGGGTAAAAATGGCTAAAAATGCTGGTTTAGATGGGATTAAGGCTCGCTATTCAGGAGCTAATGCCTCAGAATATTGGACAACAGGGAAACATAGATTCAGGATTTGGTCAAAGGCAAAGATGCTAATACACTCAGGAAGGGAATAAGTAGGTTACCGGATAGCCATATTCACCTTAAAAAAGATATAAACCAGAAATATGCAGTGGGTTGATTTAAATTACTTGTTTACATAAGAAAATTAGTTGGTTTAGTTACGCTCAGTTTTATACACGTATTGTTCCTTTTTCCTCTTGGGCTGATCAAGGGCATTTTGGGTAAACTTAGCTGGGTAGCACCCCGACAAACCGCAGAAGAAAGTCCCCAGTTATGGCAATTTCAAATGCTAAAAATTTCCATAGGGCCTCCCGGATGATTGAAAAAGTGAAGTATCAGCACACTTGATTGCCTCTCTTCAGCTGCATTCAGGGGTTCTGTAAATATTGAAAATTGATTGGGGTGAAAAATCGGACAACTTCAACGACCTCTTGCCTTCTTACTTTTCTTTTCCCATCGGGCAATTTCTTTTTCCAATTCCTTCTGGTAGTTTGGTTCTCCTTCGCTAAAAATTTTATTGTCCACTTTCCGAATATCTTCCTCAATGGTGGTATTGTAGCGGATCGGAGGATTTCCGTCTTTGCAAAAAAAGTAATTTTCCATCACCGTGTTGACCGTGGCGCGATGAAACCTCAGCGGAGATTTTGCGATGTTGTATACCAGATTACCCTCCACCAATACATCGGTGATGCCTTCGTCCAGAAACATGCCGTTGCTTTCAGCTTTGCCAGCATTGACTTCAACATCATGAATCCTGTTATAGAGAATTTTGCTCCCAGGTTGAAGACCCAGCATGTAGATTCCTCCACCATCGCTCAAGACTTTCATAATGTCATGAATATGGTTTCTTTCTATGGTATTTTGCCGGGCAGGAGTTGGCACCGGACTCCACATCCAACCTACTGAAATACCGGTATACGGCAAGTCAAAAACCTCGTTGTTCTTAATCGAAGTTTCGGCTGTCAACCCAGCCCATATTCCCACTGCTCCATAAAACTGAGCTCCAACCTGCGCTATTGTGCAATTTTCGATGGTATTTCCAAATGCAACCTGATCCGGTGAAGACTTCCACCAAGGTTCACCGTTGACTATTCTGTCTTGCCCCTCTCCAATCATGATCCCATTGCCGGAAATATCTACCAGTTCTGAGTCCACGACTTTACAGTTTTTAGACCCGGTACCAAACCAAATACCCGATCCTCCAAAATTTTTGAAACTGCATTCTGTAAATGAAACGTTTTCAGCCCAAATCGAAGAAATGGCCGCCGGTACTACCGCCCATCCTTCAGCGGAGGGACGCGGATCAAAATGGCAGGCCTGTACCCCACAATATCCTTTTTCGGGAATATTCCATTTACTGAACTGGAAGACAATGCCTTCAAAATGAATATTGTTTACAGGTTGATCTTCCTTTCCAACAATAGAAATCAAGCCTTCGGAAATGGGAACTACCAGCTGTAAATCAGAGGCATTTACAGATTCAGGAAGTTTCAATAAAAATTTCTGCTGGCCCTTCAGAAATATCCATTCATAATCTGCGTCCAAAAATTCAGGAGCATTTTCCAGAAAGTATCGGGGATTGGGTTCCCAGTTGTCGATGGTGAAAAAGGCAGGTGCTTTCGCTCCGATAGAATCCACCGTAAAAAGCTGATTGTTGACTGGATCGATTTTTTCAACTACAATTCTGGAAATAGACCAGTCGTGAAGAAATACCAATTCTAATCCTTCCAAATTTGCAGGAATGGGGAAATCCTCCTCTTCAAAAAAGAAATTGGTGCGCCGATCTTCACCTGCTTTTTTTACATGGAGATACCCTTCATTTGGAAATCTGGCTCGCATCGCTCGCTTTCCAGAAATAAAGAGTTCGCGGAAATTCTCCATCCCTTTAAGAGCTACAGGTAAGGACGCTTCCCATAATCCATCTGCGTTTTTACTCCAACTTGTAATCTCCACCCCGCCGGAAATAACAGGAAATTCTCCTTTTTGGGCTTTAAACACCAGGCTTAAATCTTGCCGCTCTGAATTGAGCGGGGTAAACTCCAAAGGCTCGGTAATTGGGTAAGTTCCTCCATCCAGCCAAACGGTCACTTCAGCTTCTCTCCCATTTTCCAAGAGTGCAACAGCCATCTTGTGAGCTGCGGAGATTGTTTTCAGTGGAAGCTTTTTGGTTCCTTTATTGGAATCGCTTCCAGTTGGAGCAACATAAATCTCCTGTGCAGTAATTGAAAAAGTCAGGAAGACAAAATGGAAAATTGGAAATATCTGCTTGAATGTCATGACTTTTAATTTTTTATGCTGGTCTAAAATACAAATGACGAACCGTTAATTCAGTCCCTATTTTTGACTTTTAAATTATTCCTGAGGAAATGGCTTTTGAATAACCTCTTGACGAATTCAGCGATCAACTCGCCACGAATTTTATAATCCCAAGCTCTGGAAAAACTTGCCTTTAAAAAAAAAATCATCCCAAAGATTCTCCTTCATAATTTTTCATTTACTTTGTAAATCAAAGTACTTTTAAATATGAGAAAACCGGAACAAGAATTAGCTGATATCAAATCCATGATGGAGCGGAGCACGCGCTTTCTCTCTCTTAGTGGACTTGCAGGAGTCCTAGCGGGGATTTACTCCTTTGTTGGGGCAGGAATCGCTTATTACTGGATCTATTTTCCTGAGACGGATTATGGACAGGGCACTCCTATGATGACCGGACATGAATTGATGAACAAGCTTTTGATCATCTCTCTAGTTGTTTTGCTCCTTGCGATTGGATCTGCCTACCTTCTGAGTCAACAGAAAAGTCAGCGCAAATCACAACAATTTTGGTCTCCCGCAAGCAAAAGATTTCTACTGGCATTATTCATTCCGGTGGTGACCGGAGGATTGTTTTCGTTCGCTTTAATTCATCAAAGTGCTTTCCAGATGATTGCCTCGACAACCCTGATTTTCTATGGGTTGGGATTGATCAATGCTTCCCATTTTACTTTGGGTGAAATCAAAAACCTAGGTATTGGCCAATTGCTATTGGGAATCGCCGCTGCTTTTTTCCCGGATTTTGGGTTGATCTGTTGGGCCTTGGGATTTGGCGTGCTGCATGTGATATATGGGTCGATGATGTATTTTAAATACGACCGATAACGTGAAGGGATCATACGACAAGGCTTTTGAAAATATCATCCGACTGCGCGTCATGTCCATCCTGATGGTAAATGAGCAGTATGACTTCAATTCCTTCAAGGAGCTTCTGGATGTTACGGACGGCAATCTTGCTTCCCACCTGCGAAATCTGGAAAACTCAGCCTACATCCGGGTGGAAAAATCCTTTGCCGGAAGGAAACCTTTGACGAATTACTCCGCTACTGCGGAAGGCAAAAAGGCATTTCAGGCTCATCTCATATTCCTTGAAAATTTGATCAATGAAAACAAGACTTAAAAAAATTTAGCTTTTCACTTTGAATTACAAAGTACTTTTCATTTAAACAAACAATAAAAATATGTACAAGTCCACCAATTTCCTCCAAGGTCAACTCCTTAAAAATCTTGGTTTACCTGCTCTGTTGGGGGCTCTTGCCCCCTTTTCTCTCCACCTATTTATCATTTTGACCAAAGAAGAAGTATTCGAATCCTGGATGTTGGTTCCTCTAATCCTGATTCCTCTTGGTGGAGCTCTGGGCGGAATAATCTTTTATCTGATGGGTTTTATCTGGTTTCCGACAGGAAGCAAAAAACTGGTGGCCATCATCTTCAGCACCATTTTATACTTCGTGGCCATTTGGATCAGTGCGGTGATAGCTTTCAATTTCACCAGCCATTGGGATTGACTTTTAATCGATTTCAGCATTTCTCACTCTAACTCAACTTTCAATTATGCATCAAGAAATCCTCTCTAGCCTCCACCAACCTGGACAGCTAGAAAAACTCTACCGATCCAATCAGGCTGCTTTTAAGAAGGAATTCACTTCCCTTTATCCTGAAATTAAAGGCAATGAAGCTGCTGAATTCTGGCACGAACGCCTAAATTATGAAGCAGATCCAATTTCTTGGGGCTCTAAAAAAGACCTACAGTTCGTATTTATTTTAATCTTGATTGCAGGTTTGTTTGCCAAATTCCCTGCGTTTTTCTCCATCGAAGAAGACTTTTTTTACCTAAGAAATGTCAGTTTCATCGTCTTGCCTATGATCACAGCCTATTTTGCATGGAAAAACAACATTGCTCTAAATACCAAAGCGATTCTTGCCGGAGTGACAGGCCTTACGCTGGTTTACATCAATTCATTGCCTGGAATGGAAACGGACACGTTGATCCTGGCTTGTATCCATTTGCCAATTCTGCTTTGGGCAATGCTTGGAGTCGCGTTTACGGGGAACGAACTCAAAAATCCTGAAAAGAAACTCAGCTTTCTCCGGTTCAACGGGGATACTGCTGTGATGTCAGTGCTATTGGGACTTTCCGGGATTGCATTGACAGGCCTTACCTTCGGTCTTTTTAAATTGATCGGCATCAAAATCGAAGAGTTTTACATCAACTATGTAGTGGTATTTGGACTGCCTGCCGTCCCTATTTTTGCCACTTATCTGACTCAGACCAATCCTCAGTTGGTTAATAAAGTATCTCCGATCATTGCAAAAATCTTCAGCCCATTGGTTCTCGTAATGCTGGTGATTTATCTGGGAGCCATTGTATTGACAGGAAAAGACCCCTACAACGACCGTGAATTCCTATTGATTTTCAATTTGCTTTTGCTCGGAGTGATGGGATTGATTTTCTTTTCTGTTGCTGAAAGTTCAGCGAAAGAAACTGGGACTTCAGGAACTTGGATCCTGCTTTCACTTTCCATTATCACCGTGATCGTAAATGGAATTGCACTTTCTGCCATCATTTTCCGGATTTCAGAATGGGGAATTACGCCTAACAGAATGGCCGTCCTTGGTGCGAATTTATTAATACTCATTCATCTCCTGATGGTGACCAGAAATCTTTTTAAAGCCGCAACGAAAAAAGAAATCATCGGAGAAGTAGGAAAAACAATCGTGGGATATCTACCTGTGTACATCATCTGGGCGGCTATTGTGGTTTTTCTTTTCCCCATGATTTTTGGGTTCAACTAATCAGCTTGAAAATTCAAGGTCTGATTAAGGGGGAATGAAGTTTGTGTGAATTAGGACTGTCGGTCAGTTCTATTCAAAGGGAATTGATAATTTAGGCTATCCTTTCATTCTTCCAAACAACATTTCGATGCTTCGAATTCTGCTGGTTTCTTTCGCCTTTTTACTGATTTCAATTTCCTCTTTCTCTCAGACCATGTTCCAAAAAAACAAAGTCATCGCCCATCGTGGAGCCTGGAAAGCGCAGGGAAAACCCCAAAACTCCCTGGCTTCCCTAAATGAATCTGTGAGATTGGGTTGTGAAGGATCTGAATTTGACGTTTGGATGACGGCTGACGAAGTCTTGGTCGTCAATCACGATGGTGAGTTTCAGGAAATGCCGATCGAAACGTCAACTTACGAGCAATTATTGACCAAAAAACTTCCCAATGGAGAGAAAATCCCTACCCTGAAAGAATACCTCACAGAAGGAATGAAGCAAACAGGCACAAAACTGATTTTGGAATTTAAACCATCCGGAATTAGCGTCGAGCGTAGTGAAAAAGTAGGAGAACTCTCCGTCAAAACCGTGAAAGAAATGAAAGCAGAAAAATGGGTTGACTACATCACCTTCAGTTATGAAGGCGGAAAAAAGGCTATTGAAACCGATCCCACTGCAAACGTTGCCTACCTGACTGGCGATAAATCCCCTGCTCAACTCAAAAAGGATGGATTTTTCGGTTTTGATTATAACATCCGCGTCCTGAGACAGAAGCCAGAATGGATCAAGGAAGCGCAAGATCTGGGACTAACGGTCAATGCCTGGACTGTAAATAATCCAGAGGACATGAAGTGGCTTTTAGATCTGAAAGCAGACTTTATCACGACGGATGAACCCGAACTTTTATTCGAGTTGATTGGAAAAAACTAATCCTGACCTTTCCTCACTATAAAAGGGCAAGATCCGAATATTCTGTCTGCCTTTTCGGTCTTTTGGGTATCTTTCATCTTCTAAAACTTAAACCTAAATGAACAGAAAACTTCAACTACCCTTTACGCTCCTTTTGGCATTGATCTTTGCCTTTTCAGCATGCAGTCCCAAAATGACGGCCCAAGACGGGGCAAAAACAACACAGGATACTCCAGATAAAGGAAAGCAATTCGGCGGATTGGCCCTTTACACTGTCCGTGATGCGATGGCAAAAGATCCGAAAGCAACTCTGAAAGCTGTTGCCGATGCTGGTTATGCATATGTTGAATCAGCGAATTATGCTGATGGAAAATTCTACGGAATGACTCCTGCTGAATTCAAATCTTATCTAGGTACCCTAGGCCTAACCGCCAAAAGTGCTCACATGGGTATGGTCAACATGGAAAATGCGGACAAGTTGATCGCCGATGTGAAAGCTGCAGGAATTTCTTATTTCGTGATTCCTGTGCCTCCAATGGGCATGTTCACCTTTGATCAAGCGACTAAGTCCATGGCTATGAAAGGCACTGCCGATGAACTCGTTAATATTATGAACACCTTAGGAGAAAAGTGCCATAAAACAGGAATTAAGTTACTTTACCATAATCATGACTTTGAGTTTAAGCCCCTAGCTGACGGAACAGTGATCGAGGATATTCTTTTAGAAAAGTGTAATCCTGAATACGTCAACTTTCAGATGGATCTTTTCTGGGTGACCAAAGCTGGAGTTGATCCCTTGGCTTACTTCGAGAAATATCCGGGCAGATTCAAGGCTTGGCATGTAAAAGACATGAGCCCTGCAGGTGTATTTGCCCCCGTAGGAACAGGAACTATTGACTTCAAGCGAATTTTAGCTTCAAAAAAGAAGTCTGGAATGGAGTTTTATCTTGTAGAGCAGGACAACACTTTTGACTTGGATCCGCTGGAAGCGATCAAAATCAGCCATAAAGGATTGACTGAAATCGGATTTAAATAAGCAGCGTAACCAATCAGGAAAAAAGAAAGCCGACCCCAAATGGTCGGCTTTCTTTTTGATCTTCAAATTCCTCAATTCACGCGAATCTCTAATCGAAGCCGCATTTTGATCAAGTAACAAATAGGAATTTTGGGAATGCCACTCCCCTCTTTCCCTTGAAATACCAGTTACTTCTCAAACACAATTTCATCGGGATTAGCGCCTAACTCCTTCAATGCAGCGCTAATAGCCTTGACCATTGGATCTGGTCCACAGACATAAAACTTCTGTGTAAAATCCTGAATATGCTTTTTTAAAAACTCCTTATCAATCATCCCAAACTCATGCCCGTTGACATCCTCTTTTGCAAGAATAGAAATAAAGTCACCTCTTAATAAATCCCGGAAATAGGATTCCAAAATCACATCTTTGGAGGTTTTATTGGCAAAAAACAATCGGTTTCCAGTCAACTTTCCTTTGGTCTGAAGTGATTTAAGTATCCCAATAAATGGGGTTACTCCTGCCCCTCCAGCTATAAAAATCCCCTTGCCTTTGTATTGAATAGCTCCCCAGGGATCATCCAATACTAGCTCATCTCCTTCTTCCAACTTGTCGATTTGATTGGTAACACCGTCATGATCTCTATAGGATTTGATCACAAACTCCAACTGATCATCCTCAGGCAAAGAGGTAAAAGAAAAAGGCCTCTTTTCATCTTTCCAATCTTTTCTATTGATCGCAACATCTGTCGCCTGACCCGATATGAATGAATAGTCTTTCGGCTTTTCGGTCTTGATTTGCTTCACATCATGTGTCAAAGGAAGTATTTGCTGAATCTTTACGGTATAGGCCATATCATTTTGTGTTTGGTTCTTTTATAGAAACGGATCAATCAGGATTTGTTTTTTTAATCCTTCAATCATTCTGATTTTATTTTCATTTTTTCATACAGTCAACCATGGATGCGATGATTTTATTCCCTGCATTTATTGAAATTCCTGAGACAAGTTCCAAAGACAATTTCTCTTTTTCCAATCACCGACCTAGTGAGATATGATTTCAAGGCCTCCAAGCACTCCTCATTTGGAGTTTTACTTTTACAGTGCATCTTCCAAGTTTATCGTAATTGCTTCTCGAACTATGTCGAGTCACAAAAAAGAAAAAAGCCATTCTTAACAAGCAGAATGGCTTTTAATCTAAAATGGACTAGTGATATCAACTCAAAATCAGAGTCAGATTACGGTGTGTTGAATTATTCCCAATGTAGCCGTAACCATTCGTCGTCCGGGCCGAAGCCACAATGATAAAGCTGTATGCACAGGATTGTGGCGGCCTCCAATTTCCTGCCGCAGGAACGAGCTGATTTACAAAACCAGCCCAGTCCCCCATCGCCGGCGTATAAGACTCGCTGTAAATACTGGCTGAAAGCCCTGAACCATAAGTAGCGTAGAAACTAACTCCCAGCAGATTACCATCCGTATCATTTGCGGTGATTCTGAAATTTAATCCATCCGGAGCGGCGCCTATTGTTTCTATTGCGCAGGCAGAAACCTCATTGGCGCCATGCTTGATACTTTCGATTATAGTAGCGGGCATGTGGTTATCGATAAATAGCTTAAGAGTTTGAGTTGCGTCCACCACATCAATAAATCCAACACGTTTGTAAAAAGTCACTTTCACCTGATAAACTCCGGGAAGAAGTGCGACAGTTGGAAATTGGATCAAGAGATCATCGATCGAATAATCCACACCGGGGTTTGCCATCTCATAAAATCCCGATGCCGATGGAGCAAATGACTCCAAAGCATAGTCGCTTCCAGTCCATCGATAATTTGACCAGTTCGAGATCAGCCTATTGAAAGAACCTCCCGGAGGGGCGATTTCCACCTTATACTTTTTAATGTTGTTGTTCCACAAGTCCTGAAGCTTGGTTCGATTTCCGATCAAATTGAGCGTGCCACCGAAAGCCGCATTTTGAACATGTACATAATATCCCGGATCAGTGGTAGCCCTCCCTGAAGCAAGAATTTTAGTGGTCGGAATCAATCCCACACTTCCAACCAAAGGCCCCATATCAATTGATGGGATAGTCGGCTTGCGTGAAAGAATAAGCTGACGAAGTTTGGTGAAATCTCTAGAAAAATCAGCCGGAAAGTCTAGTGTAAAAGCAGGATTGACCGAATTCACCCGAAAACCGAAATAAGTATAAGGGGTACTCAACGGCCAAGAAAGGGCCACATTGATTTCCTTCAGGTCGATTTTAAACTTCCAGATTCTATGGCTTTCAGTAGAATTGGGGCTTGACCCAAACTCCCTTCTTACTTCCGAGAGCGTAGGATCTCCCAAAATCCCTGTCCATGTCGATGGCCCCAGATAATATTGTCTGGCAATTTTATTTGGCTGATTGGGATACAAACCATAATTCACATCAACGTTTGCGGTGATGTTTCGGTCTCTGTCTTTGTCGAAAGACAGCCAAAAGTAATCGTGAGTACCGGGATCATTCCCAGTGTCATCCACCAGGTCAAGAGCCAGATAGAGAAATTTTGCGTCGTTTTTTACCATCACAAATCCTTTCGGGAATTTGAGGTGACCGGCACCATTCCAATCTCCCGCCAAGACAGGTTTGTTGAGATCAATCGGAGTAACTGCCCATTCACTTTTCAGCGGAAAAGCGAAAAGAATAGGCGAAGTAATAGATAAGCTTTTGACAACTTTAGCCATGGTTTTTGATATTTAAAGAGTTTTAAAAAGATGGATTCGCCTCCTAAATAAAAATTGGAGAACTAATGAAAATTAAATCCCGCATGTACCAAGAAGTGCAAAATCTTTCGGGAACCTTGGAAAATCAGAAGGGAAATAAATTCACACTTAACTGAAATTCAGTATCTTAATAAAAATAAGCATTCTGAGAAAAAAAAGAAAAAAATCTATTAAAAAATGCCTTGAATAAAATTATCCAAGGCAAAGTATCATTCTTTGAAGTGAATTACTTGGCAGCAAGAACCTGCGAACTGACTTCTCCGAAGCCAATCCGAACTCCTTCTTTTTCTGCAAACCCTTTCATTATCACCGTATCTCCGTCTTCGACAAAACTTCGCTCCTCACCGGTTTCAAGTTTAACAGGCTTCGTTCCTTTCCAGGAAAGTTCTAGCATGGAGCCGAATGAATTCTCAGTCGGTCCGGAGATTGTACCCGAAGCCATCATATCACCGACATTTATATTGCACCCATTGATGGTATGATGGGCCAGATGCTGAGCAATATTCCAATACATGTATTTGAAATTGGATGAGCAGACTTTATTGGCTGATTTCCCTTCCGGTTGGATGTAAACCTCCAGATTGATATCGAAATTGCCCGGCTTTTCAGATTTCAGATACGGCAAAACTTCCGGTTCCTGAGTTGGCCCCTGCGTTCTGAATGGTTCCAGCGCTTCAAGCGTAACTACCCAGGGAGAAATGGAGGACGCAAAGCTTTTGCCTAGAAAGGGTCCCAAAGGAACATATTCCCAAGCCTGAATATCACGGGCTGACCAATCATTGAAAAGTACGAATCCGAAAATATAATCTTCCGCCTCAGCCGTAGAAACTGAGTCTCCCAACTTGGTGGATTTCCCGGTGATGAAAGCCAATTCTAATTCAAAATCAAGTCTTTTGCTTGGTCCAAAAACCGGAGCTTCCTGGTCAGGATCTTTGAATTGACCTTTTGGCCTATTAATCGGAACTCCCGAAGGAATAATCGACGATGCTCTTCCATGGTATCCAACCGGCATATGTTTCCAGTTTGGAAGCAAGGCATTTTCCGGATCACGAAACATTTTCCCTACGTTGGTCGCATGCTCAATGCTGCTGTAAAAATCGGTGTAATCTCCGATTTTTACTGGCATCAGCATTTCACCTTCTTTGCGATTGACCATCGCTTTTCCCCGGCTTTGATGATCTCGAAGCTTTTCATTATCTGCCAAAAGCAATTCCTGAACTCGCTCGCGAATTTTTCGGGTTTGGACTTTTCCCAAGGCAATGAAATCATTCAACGAATCTTTCAGAAAAATCCCTTCCGGAAGAAACATGTTGGCAAAAAATCCTTCCTGGTCTAAAATACTCAAATCGACAATTTTGTCTCCGATGGCAATCCCGATTCTGGGACTGAGCTTTTTGCTTTTGAAAACTCCAAAAGGAAGATTGTAAATACTGAAGTCTGAATTCTTGGGAACTTCCACCCAAGTGGTCAGGGCGTTGGTTGTGCTTTTGCTCATTTTTAAAAATCTTAGAGGATGTGAATTTAGGCTTTAAAGAGGAATTCGAAAGGATAAAAACCTTAATCAGTAAAATGAAACTGGAGAAGTTTCTCCAACTAACTGACTTCATGAGATTTAAACCCTAACCAATTTATTTTTCCTTTAGATGAAAAAATTGAGGCTGATCTCCACCAACCTTTTATCAAATTCTGATTAAGATTTAGAGAAGCCTGGTTAAATTGGTTCATCTAAATCATGATCCAATGAAATCCAATCCTAAATTATTACTGCTTTTTCTGTTTCTCCTGATTTACGGGGTGGCTTTTCCACAAGAAAAATCAATCCTCGATCAACTCGAAGAAATCGCCATCGTGGACCAAAAAGTCATGATGCCCATGCGCGATGGCGTTCGTCTCGCGACAGACATCTTCCGCCCAAAAGGGGATGATCCGGTTCCAATTGTATTCTCACGAACTCCCTACAATTTCAACACCTATGGAAACGGCGAAATGAATACCCGAGGCATGCAATCTGCCTTGGATTGGGTGAAAAAAGGATACGCCTATGTCGTTCAAAACGAGCGGGGAAGATTCTTTTCCGAAGGAGAATGGGATATTTTGGGAACGCCGCTGAGTGACGGATACGACGCGATGGAGTGGATGTCCAAGCAACCCTGGAGTAATGGAAAAATAGGCACGCTTGGCTGCTCTTCGACCGCAGAATGGCAAATGGCCGTGGCCTCGATGAATCATCCGGCCCATGCGGCTTTGGTTCCTCAGGCCTTTGGCGCAGGAGTGGGAAGAATTGGTGAGTTTTTCGAACAAGGCAATTTTTATAGAGGGGGTGCTAATCAAATGCTTTTCACATCCTGGCTTTACGGAACACAGCACGATCCGATGGCACCTAAATTTCCAGTTGGAATTCAGCAAAAAGACCTGATTAGACTTGAGCGATTCTATGACATGGCTCCGGAATACCAAAAAGTCGACTGGAAAGAAGCATTGAGTCACTTGCCCGTGGAAGATATCATAGAAAATGTGAATGGACCAAAAGGGATCTATGAAGAAATGATTACCCGTGATCCCAACGATGCAAAATGGTATCAGGGCGGATTGTATCACGACGACATGCCGTTTGACAAGCCGAGTTTCTGGTTTGTGTCTTGGTACGATGTGTCGAGCAGCCCTAACATTGCCCTTTACAATCATGTGAGAAATAACGCTGTCTCTGAGATGGCGAGAAACAATCAATATCTGGTGATAGCTCCCGTCTTACATTGTTCCTACACTCGCGCAACCGAGAATACAGTGATCGGTGAAAGAAGTGTCGGTGATGCCCGATTGAATTATGATGAGATCATTACTGCCTGGTTTGATCTTTGGCTGAAAGGCGAAAAATCTGAAACGGTCTCCGAAATGCCTAAAGTCCAGTACTTCACGATGGGTTCCAATAAGTGGCAAAGCAGCGATGTTTGGCCGCCGGCTGAATCGATTATGACTACCTATTACTTGGATTCCGAAGGAAAAGCAAATACCCGAAATGGTAACGGAACCCTCTCCGCCAAAAAGCCGAAAAAAGCAAATTTGGACACCTTCCAATTCGACCCGATGAACCCCGTTAATTCCTATGGAGGCAATGTCTGCTGCACCGGAAATGCAGTTCAAGGCGGAGCGTATGATCAGCAGGAAATGGAGCTGAGAGATGATATTCTCGTTTACACGACCGCACCTTTGGAAGAAGGCGTTGAGATTTCAGGCTTCATCGAATCTTACCTTTACCTCTCTTCAGATGTGAAAGACACCGATGTGACTATCAAACTGATCGATGTATATCCTGACGGAAAAGCCTACAATCTGGACGAAACGATCCAGCGGGTACGTTATAGAGAAGGGTACGACAAAGAGGTGATGATGGAATCTGGAAAAGTCTATGAGGTCAAACTGACTCCGATGAGCACTTCCAATTACTTCGAAAAAGGACATCGCATCCGAATCGAGGTCAGCAGCTCCAACTTCCCCCGCTTCGACCGAAACCTGAATACCGGCGGAAATAACTTCGACGAAAAAGAAGGCGTCATCGCCACCAACTCAATCCACCACGGAGGAAAGCGTCTGAGTAGGATTGTGTTGCCGATTGTTGAAAAGTAGGAGGTTGGGAGGTGGGAGGTTTAGAAGTTAAACAGCCGATCGAAAGTTGTGCCGTAGGTAATTACATCATACTAGTATAATTAACTTAAAAAAGCTCTGGAAATTCAGGGCTTTTTTAAGTTGAAGGCAATAAGGAAAAAGCGCTTTACAAGACCGCTGAATTTCTCCCAGTTCCTTGTAAACCATCAATACATTTGTTAAATTATTTTTGTGAATTTTTGGAATTCAATTCCTAATTTGTACAAAATGGATTATTTTGAACGACATATTAAAGAAAAAGCACTTTCACTTTTGAGCAAATTCCCCTTGTTGGCAATTACAGGCCATAGGCAATCTGGCAAAACAACCTTTGCCCGACGACTGAAGCCTGATTATACCTATGTCAATTTGGAATTGCCGGAAGTCAGAGATTTTGCCAAGTCTGATCCTTTGGCCTTTCTCAGAACCTATCAAAACGGGGTGATATTGGATGAAGTCCAGTGGGTTCCTGAATTATTTTCCTACCTCCAAGTTCTGACGGATGATCGAAATATCACAGGGGAATACATCCTTACCGGCTCTCAAAACTTCCTCCTTTCCAATCAGATCACACAATCTTTGGCAGGTCGGGTCGCTATGCTGAACCTACTTCCATTTTCAATGCAAGAATTATTTCCACATGTGTCTATCCTGTCTTGGGAAGAACTCGTGGTCAATGGTGGACATCCTAGGAAATATCAGTTTGACATCGCTCCCAATGACTACTATCCAAATTACATCCAAACCTACATCGAACGTGATGTGAGACAGATATTGAACGTGATGGATTTAGGGAATTTCCAAAAATTCTTACAGTTATTGGCGGGACGAGTTGGCCAAATTTTCAACCAAAGCAACTTCTCCAACGAACTTGGAGTCGATCAAAAAACGGTTAATTCCTGGCTTTCTGTATTGGAAACCTCATTTATCGCCTTCAGACTGCCTGCCTATTACCGCAATTTCAACAAGAGGATTCTAAAATCTTCCAAGGTTTACTTCTACGACACGGGAGTACTTTGCAGTCTTCTTGGGATTAAAAAAACGGAAGATTTGAATGTGCATTTTGCGCGGGGTCCCTTGTTTGAAAACCTGGTGATTTTGGAATTGATGAAGAAGGAATTGAATGGTGGAAACATCCCATCCTTGTACTTTTGGAGAGATAACCATCAGAATGAAGTGGATCTCCTGCAGGAAAAGGATGGGAAATTGACCGCGATAGAAATCAAATCTTCGGAAACCTATCATTCAGATTTTCTCAAAGGCCTCAAATACTTCCAGAAAATAGCTCCTGAAAGTTCCCCCAAACTCATCTATGCAGGAAACCTAATTCAAGAACGAGACGGAATCGAGATCAGCAACTATCGGAACTTGTAATCCTAAACCATTTAGGATCACTAAGTCTGACCAGCCGCTTTCATCTTCGGATAGTTTGGTAATTCCATTTCATCAACTTGGTAGATTTACCATAAGATATTGATGCATTCTTGCGAACTATCCAACAATCACCCCTGTTCCCTAGTCGAGTCATTTATTCAAAAATCTCTTTTTCATTTTGGGAAGTAAGTTTAGTAAGCGGGAATATTTTAAGATTGTTTTGGTTTTGGGGGCGCTCTGCACCATCAGCCCTTTTTCGATAGACATGTACCTGCCGGGTTTTCCGGAAATGGCCCGGGATCTCAATACCCCAATCTCCAATATCCAGCTTTCTTTGACTGCGTATTTGGTGGGAATTGCTGTTGGCCAATTGTTTTACGGCCCTCTTTTGGATAAATACGGAAGAAAAAAACCACTCTACATCGGCTTGGGCATTTATGTGTTGGCGTCCATCGGCTGTGCTCTTTCCCAGTCTGTGGAAAACCTGATTGTGATGCGATTTCTGCAGGCAATAGGCGGATGTGCAGGAATGGTCTCGGCTCAGGCAATTGTCAGGGATATTTTCCCGGTAGAAAAAACTGCACAGGCACTCTCCCTTTTGATTTTGGTGATCTCAGTTTCGCCTATGATCGCACCAACTGTGGGTGGATTTGTGACCACATTTTATAACTGGCACTGGGTATTTATCATTTTGGCGGGATTGGCACTGTTGATCTGGCTTGCGGCAATATTGGTTTTGCCCAAAGGCGCTGAGCCAGACCCTGAGGTTTCATTGAGACCATACAAGGTTTGGAAAAACTATGGTCTGGTTCTTCAGAATCGCCAATTTCTAGTTTATATGCTGGTTGGTGGACTGGCTGGTGCGGCGCCGTTTGCATACATTGCAAGTTCGGCGGATGTGTTTATGAACATTTACCAAGTGAGCGAGCAGAATTACGGCTGGATCTTTGCGATTTTAGCGATGGCGATGATAGGGTCCACTCAGCTCAACCATATCCTTTTGAAAAAATTCAAGAGCCAGCAGATTATCAATTTTGGCATGCACTACCAGGTTTTTACCGGATTTGTGTTGATTTTGGGGATATATTCACAAATGCTGAATGTCTTTACTTTAGTTGCTTTGATGTTCCTTTTCTTAACCGCACACGGACTGAACAGCCCAAATACCACCGCACTTTCTCTGGCGCCATTTTTCAGGAATGCCGGTAGCGCAGCAGCATTGATGGGGAGTTTTCGGATGGCAATGGGAGCAGTGGCTTCGGCAATTATCAGTTTTTTTCATGACGGTACCGCTTTACCGATGGTGTTGGGAATGGCCGCCTGTTCGGTGGCGGGATTTATCATCTTAAAAGCCGACGAGCAAATCCCCGGCACGATCAGCAGGACGTTGAAACGATCTAATCTGGGTCAATAAAAATGAGGTTGCCGGTCAAGCGTTCTAAAATCCCATAAAGGATTTCCCATGAGCTGCATTTCACGAAATTTGAAATCGGCTCGCCGCAATATCGCATCTGGCACCCCAAAGTCGTCTTTTTCTCCTATTTTTGCCCTTCAATTAATTTCCTTTCCAATGTCTATTGCCAGCAAATACGATCCAGCATCGACCGAAGCCAAATGGTACGCTTACTGGATGGAGCACAAGCTTTTTTCTTCGAAAGTTGATCCTAGCAAGGAGCCGTACACCATTGTCATTCCTCCGCCAAACGTCACCGGAGTTTTGCACATGGGCCATATGCTGAACAATACCATTCAGGATGTATTGATCCGTCGTGCCAGAATGCAAGGTAAAAATGCTTGCTGGGTTCCGGGAACAGATCACGCTTCCATCGCCACAGAGACGAAAGTGGTAAACATGCTGAAGGATCAGGGAATTGATAAAAAATCCATTTCCCGTGAAGAATTCCTAACGTATGCCTGGGAATGGAAAGAGAAATACGGAGGAATAATCCTGGAGCAATTGAAGAAACTGGGCGCTTCCTGCGACTGGGACCGGACGGCTTTTACGATGGATGCGGGATTGAGCAATGCTGTACTAAGCGTTTTCATAGACTTACACAAAAAAGGTAAAATCTACCGTGGCATCCGCATGGTCAACTGGGATCCTCAGGGCAAAACTGCCTTGTCAGACGATGAGGTGATCATGAAGGAAATCCAATCCAAGCTTTACTACATCAAGTATAAAATCGAAGGGACCGAGGATCAATTCCTGACTATTGCGACCACAAGACCTGAGACGATCATGGCCGATGTGGCGATATGCGTCAATCCGAATGATCCGAGATTCACCCATCTGAAAGGCAAAAAAGCCATCATTCCTCTAATCAATCGAGCCATCCCAATTATCGAAGATGAGTATGTAGACATGGAATTTGGAACAGGCTGTCTGAAAGTGACGCCTGCTCACGACATTAATGACTACGAACTCGGCGTAAAGCACAAACTCGAAGTGATCGACATTCTTGCCGACGATGGAAAGTTGAATGAAAAAGCACAAATTCTAATTGGTGAAGATCGATTCATCGCCAGAAAGAAAATCGGAAAATTGCTCGCAGAGATTGACCAACTGGAGAAGGTAGAAGATTACAAATCCAATGTAGGCCACTCGGAGCGAACTGATGCGGTTATTGAGCCAAAGCTTTCCATGCAGTGGTTCCTGAGCATGAACGACATCACCAAACCTGCATTGAGTGCAGTGATGGATGACGTGATCCAACTTTATCCCCCGAAGTTCAAAAACATGTATCGCTCTTGGATGGAAAATGTCCGCGATTGGTGCATCTCCCGTCAGCTTTGGTGGGGACACAGAATCCCGGCATTTTATCTTCCAAACGGAGAATACGTAGTAGCGAAATCTGCTGAAGAAGCACTTGAAATTGCGAATAGCCAATTTCAAACAAATTTTTCTTTGACAGATCTTCGGCAGGATGAAGATGTTTTGGATACTTGGTTTAGTGCTTGGCTATGGCCAATATCGGTTTTTGACACTGATGTATTTACCACCGGAAAGCCGAATGAAGAACTGAAATACTATTATCCTACCAATGACTTGGTCACAGCACCAGAGATTTTGTTTTTCTGGGTGGCAAGAATGATCATTGCTGGCTACGAGTATCTTGGCGAAAAGCCTTTCAAAAATGTCTATCTCACTGGAATAGTTCGGGATAAACTGGGTCGCAAAATGTCCAAGTCTCTTGGCAATTCCCCAGATCCGTTGGAATTAATCGCACAGTTTGGAGCTGACGGCGTGAGAACCGGGATGCTTTTCTCCTCTCCTGCTGGCAATGATTTGCCTTACGATGACAAGCTTGTGGAGCAAGGGAGAAACTTCTCCAATAAGATCTGGAATGCGTTCCGACTCATAAAAGGCTGGGAAATCGATCCAAGGCTGGACGGTTCGGCAAATGCAGCAAGCATCGAATGGTTTGAAAACCGGTTCAATCAGGCCCTTGCTGAGATCGACGAACACTTCGAAAAATTCAGAATTTCAGATGCGCTGATGGCAACCTATAAATTGGTTTGGGATGACTTCTGCTCTTGGTACTTGGAAATGATCAAGCCGGCCTATCAGCATCCGATTGATCAGGAGACTTATGATAGAACGATTGTGATTTTCGAGTCAATCCTGAAGATTCTTCATCCTTTTATGCCTTTTATTACGGAAGAACTTTGGCACCAAATCAAGGAAAGATCTGTCGAAGAATCCCTGATTCTGGCGTCTTGGCCTTCGGCAAAAGTTTTTGACGGTAAAATCACCGAGGAAGCAGCTCAGGTTTTTGAGGTGGTTTCGCAGGTGAGAAATCTCCGTGCATCCAGGGGAATGTCTCCAAAAGAAGTCCTTGAACTGACTATTAATGCTAAAAATCCGAAGATTTACAGCCAGTTTGAATCCGTATTGATAAAGCTGGCAAACCTTTCTTCTTTGAGTTTTGGAGAAAACGTGGCAAATGCGATGAGTTTCGTAGTGAAAGCAGACGAGTGTTTTGTTCCTATGGGTGACTTTATCAATGTGGAAGAAGAATTAGAAAACCTGAAAAAGGAAATTGAATACACGAAAGGATTCCTCAATTCGGTGATGAAAAAGCTCAGCAACGAGCGGTTTGTAGCTGGTGCTCCCGCACAGGTTTTGGAAATGGAACGGAAAAAGCAAGCAGACGCTGAGGCGAAGATCAAGACGCTGGAGGAAAGTCTGACGAAACTTGGATAAGGAAAATTATTTAGGACAATCGTTTCCGAGTAATATAGAGCAGTACGAAAAAAAAGGCTAATCCAGAAATGGATTAGCCTTTTTTCATTTACACTCATTGAAATTTATAATAGTGGATCTCCACCTCTTCTTCGATCAGATTGTCTGTCTCCCCGGTGATCTTTTTCAAGAAATCCATGACCAACTTCTCGATCTCGCATGGTGGTTCTATCTAAATCAAATCGATCATCTTCGTCAAAGAAATTCCTCGTATCCCGATCATATCGTCCATAAAGACTTCTTGAATCTTCGCTGTAGTAGGATCTCATGGTGTGAAGAAATTCAGGCTGTGCACTAGTTGGCATGCTGTCTTCATCAAATCCTGGAGCATTTTTCAACGTCTCTTTAGTTTCTTTGACAATTACTGTGTCTTCTTGAGCAGTGTTGAATTCAAATGACTCGAAAGGTAAAGCTAAAAGCTTTGAACCAAGGTTCAAAAAGCCTTCGTTCACTTTCAAAACCACATAATCAACCTCACCGGTTCGAGTATTAATGATAAATTCTTTCAAGGATCCAACAGATTCAGCAGTTGGTGTTTTCACCGTGCATGAAAGTGCATAGTCAGATCCTATTTGAGAATAATTTGAAGTTTCCATTTCGTTAGTTGGGTTTAGTGAATAATTTATTTGATTCATTATAACCCAGATTTGTGCCAACCTAAAAATCGACGATTAAGGGAAGTTAGGGTAGATTGACATTTTCTAAAGGTGGAACACTTCCGCAGTTCGTGGCACGAAATACCCTTTAACTAGGGAAATGCTAAACTCTAGCTAGAGCTTAGGAACCTTCCAAACGACTAGATTTGCAGCTTTTTCAAAAAATCTATAGTTCCTTAATTTTTAAATTCTTAAAAATTACCCCCTGACCTTCACTTTGCAGGCCGATGTAACCCGACTTAAGCGGCGTGCCATCTACCTTCATAGCTGGATCAAAACGGTTGGCTACACCTCCACCAATCTGTGGAAAGCTATATGTCAAAACGGTATCTCCATTGACCAAATGATGGACGATTGAATCTTCAAACACAATCAATTCTGCTTTCACCCATTCGTCCCATTTGAAAGTCGGAGATGTTGAATTGATGCAATGACGCGGATCCACTTTTCCTTCAAAAACCACGTCAGTTCCCGGGGAACACATATTTCCTGTTGGGCGGGCAACTCCTTCTTTTTCTTCGGCAAGCATCTGATATTCCACTGATATTGGCCAATCCTGCTCCTTCAAAATCGTCTCGGGAGCTTGTGAATGAAACATGATTCCAGAGTTGCGATAGGTATAACTAGCTGCATCCTTCAGCCATTGATCCGTAAATCTGTATTCCCAAGTCAGGTGAAAAGAGGAATATGGCTTCTCATAAAACAAGTGGCCATATCGATTATCAAACGCGCCATACTCATCATAATTGACTTCAATTGCTCCATCTTTCACTTTGAAAGTGTTTGCGTAATTATCGCCTGATCCGTGGTGATGGATTTTTGGCACCCAGCCAGTGAGGTCTTTTCCGTTGAATAGAATTGTCCATTCGGATTGCTTCTCAGTATTTGTTTTGAAGGCAAATCCAATGATAATAAGAGTTGCAAAAAAGGTAACGATCAATAATGATTTGATTTTGGGCATGTGTGGTCGGGTTGAAAAATCAATATGCAAAAACTAAAAGAAAAACCCACCAGGTATTTGAAACTCCCGGTGGGCTCTGAAGACTGATTAATGACTCCAATCATAGCTATCAATCTGCTCCAAGCAGGCTTTGAGCAAGGCGATGGAATCGAAAATATCTTTCTTATGTGCCATCTCAATCACTTGGTGCAAATGACGAGTTGGGATGGAAATTGCGCCTGCAATCGCTCCTTGTTTTCCCATTCGCTGAACTCCGGCGGTGTCTGTTCCTCCGGCGGTCAATATTTCTGGCTGCCAGGAAATCGCCTCTTTAGTGGCCGTCTGTTTCATAAACTCTACCATTCTATAATCGCAAATCGTCATCGCATCCATGATTTTGATAGCAGTTCCTTTTCCGAGTTCGGTCACTTTCTCAAACCCTTGTGCTCCGGGAACGTCAAAGGCAATCGTCGTATCGAGGGCAATTCCAAAGTCAGGATTGATGCTGTGAGCAGCGACATTCGCTCCTCTGATCCCAACTTCCTCCTGGACTGTAAACGTTGCATAAACGTCATAGGCCGGATTTTCCAATTGCTTTAGCGCTTCGATCAAAATGAAAACAGCTACCCGATTATCGATGGATTTGCAGTTGACACAGTCACCCATTTCAATAAGTTCTCTGTCTCTGGTGACGGGATCACCAATTGTAATGAATTTTTCAACTTCTTCTTTTGACATTCCCATGTCAATGAAAAAATCCGTGGTTTTGGGAAGTTTGGTTTTTTCCTCAGCAGACATTACATGGATCGGTTTGCTGCCCATTACGCCAACGAGATCTTTTTTTCCATGTACGATTACCCGCTGAGCAGTTAGCGTTTTTGGATCAAATCCTCCTAACGTATGAAATCTCAAAAAGCCTTGCTCATCAATATGGGTGATCATAAAACCAATTTCATCCAGATGAGCAGCGACCATCACACGCTTTCCATCCGGATTTCTTTTTCCTTTTTTGATTGCTATGACATTACCAAGATTGTCAGTTTTGATTTCGTCGACGAGCGGTGTCACCAGTTCGATGACTAGGTTTCTGACGCGTTTTTCAAAACCGGGTGCCCCGGCTATTTCACATATTTGCTTTAGTAGCGGTACGTTTATTTCCATTATAGTTTGTATTTCAATTTGGCTTCAAAATAATCATTATTTAACCGCAAAGTGCGGGGATAAAATGAGAAAAGGCGCAAAGAATATTTCCAAGCGCCTTTTCGGATGTAATCCTTTGAGCTTTTTAAACCTCTAAGATTTCGAAATTCTAAGATTTTTTATCCTTCCCAGAATCATTAAAAGTTACTTTTATTAATATGCTCTTTCGGTCTTTCCTTCCATGTAGTTGGCAAAAGCTCGATTTACAACCCGAGTTCCACCGCTGGTCGGATAATTTCCTGTGAAATACCAGTCTCCCAAGTGATTAGGAATGCACTTGTGAAGGTTATCTACGGTTTGAAAAATCACTTTCACTTCTGCTTTGATGTCCTTAGAAGTAACTATTTCTGCTATTTTATCAGAAATCTCTTCATCCGTGAAAAGGCTATAAACTTCTTTCACATAGTTTTCATTTGAAATAGAATGAGCTACGCAGGAGTCATAAACTTTGTCCAAAACGTTATCGAGTTTTCTCTCTTCCAACAGTGCCAAAGCCGCGCGAAATGCAATAAACTCTTTCATTCTTGACATGTCGATTCCGTAGCAATCAGGGAATCTGATTTGCGGTGCAGACGAAACGATCACGATCCGTTTTGGATTCAACTTGTCCAGAGTTGTTAGGATACTTTTCTCAAGCGTTGTACCTCTCACCACGGAGTCATCAATCACTACCAACGTATCGATTCCCGGTTTGATCACTTCGTAAGTTGTATCGTACACATTGGCTACGATTGCATCACGGTCGCTGTCATTGGTGATGAAAGTTCTCAGTTTGACATCTTTGCTAACCAGTTTTTCTACTCTTGGACGGAAACTCAATAAGTCTTCCAAATCCCCGATATGAGGCTTTCCATCTATAAAAACCTCTCTCCTTTTGGCACTCAGGTAATCTTCCAAACCTTCGATCATTCCCAAAAAGGCGGTCTCGGCTGTGTTCGGGATATAAGAGAAAACAGTATTTTTCAAATCAAAATCAATTGCCTTGAGGATCTGAGGGATGAGTGCTTTTCCAAGATTTTTTCGTTCCTGATAGATTCCAGGATCAGTTCCTCTGGAAAAATAAATCCGCTCAAAACTGCATGATTTCTTTTCTCTGGCTGGCATGATTTCCGACTCGGTGTAAGAACCATCCTTGTTGATTACCAATGCATGACCCGGCTTAATTTCCTTGATCGCATTGAAATCGATGTTGAAGGCAGATTTAATTGCCGGCTTTTCGGATGCCACGACGATGACTTCATCGTCTGCATAATAGAAAGCAGGACGAATTCCAATCGGATCACGAACTACGAAAGCTGAGCCGTTTCCGATCATTCCGGCCATGGCATATCCTCCATCAAAATCACGGCAAGATCTTCTGAGAATTCTGGCAACATCCAGTTCATTCTCGATTACCTGGGTGATTTGCTCATTGCTATATTTATGCTTGTGTTTGTCAAATATTCGTTGGTTTTCCTCATCGAGGAAGTGTCCAACTTTTTCCATCACGGTGACAGTGTCTGTTTTTTCTTTCGGATGCTGTCCCAATTGAACCAGCTTACTAAAAAGTTCCTCGTTGTTGGTCATGTTGAAGTTTCCTGCCATTACCAAATTCCGGCTTCTCCAATTATTCTGTTTGAGGAATGGGTGACAAGTCTCTATGCTGTTTTCTCCGTGGGTTCCGTAGCGAAGGTGACCTAGCCAGACTTCACCTGAAAATGCGATATTCTCTTTTAACCATTCTGCATCTTTTGCCAATTTTTTGCCGCCGATTTTTTTTGCCTTCTTGTACTTAGCGTTGATTTTATCGAAGATGTAATTGACTGCAGACGCTTCGATAGAGCGATATCTGCTAATGTATCGGGTTCCTGGTTTGGTATCAATTTTAACATTAGCGACACCGGCACCATCTTGACCCCGATTAATCTGTTTTTGCATCAGGACATACATCCTGTTAGCGGCAAATGCAGCTGTCCCGTACTTGTCAATATAGTATTGTGGGGATTTTCTAAGCCTGATCATTGCTATTCCGCACTCGTGCTTAATTGCGTCGCTCATAGAGTTGGCTAATGTTATTTGGATGACTCAAAGGTAATTGTTTTTAAAAGATTAATCCGTTTAAAAAAGTTCTGACAACAGGTGCTTAATTCTGCTTTTGATTTTTTTGTAATGCAGTCAGTTACTTCGAAAATTCACAGGGCCTATTCAGGTTGTCCCAAGATTCCAAGATATTTTATGCTCAACCTGTTGGCATATTCCCCAATGAATATTTATCCGAACAGCTCAAGACGTTCAAAAAAGCCATTTTTGGCACTTGGCACATGTATCGCTTGAGGATACATACGACCCGAAAACATGTTTTCGAAAAGGAGATGCAAAGCTCGACAGATCATTATTGAAATTAAACTAAACCAATTATAACCATGAAAAAGACACTCTTAATGTCCGCAATGTTGTTTACTGGAGTAGCAATGGCTTCTTCACAGATCACAACTACAGCAGCAACTCCAATGTCCATTCAGTTCCAAAATGAAAAAGTAAAAATAGAAGCAGATGCACTACCTGTTCCTGTGAAAGTGACAATAACTGGTGACGAAACTGTTAACAAATTTCCGATTGCCGAAGCTTGGCAGTTAACTCAAGCAGATGGTACTTTCCACTACAAAGTGGTATTCGAAAATGGAACAGAAGCAAAAATCTCCAAGAAGTACGATAAAGACGGAGTTGAAATCGAAGACTAATTTCTAGATTTATCGTTTAATGAAAGCACCGAACTAGTGTTCGGTGCTTTTTTTGCTTTGTACTCCAGCTAAAGAAATCATTCATGAAGCATATATTATTAGTCGAGGACGATCTTACCTATTCGAGGATTGTAAAATCTTTCCTCGAAAAAAATGGTTTTGCTGTTCAGACTGCGATCAAAGTGAAAGAAGCGCAGAATCTGATCAATACCTCCCCTTTTGACTTGATTATTGCTGATTTCCGATTGCCGGATGGCACGGGTATGGAGCTTTTGCAATGGTCAAAAGCCACCTTTCCGCTAACCCAAGTAATCCTTATCACGCACTATTCAGATATCAGGATAGCAATCAAGGCAATGAAATTGGGTGCTTTCGAATATATCACTAAACCTATTAACCCGGATGAATTGCTGGCGACAGTCAATGAATCACTTTCATCAAAACCCAAAATAGAAAAGTCAATTTCAGAAGAATCCAAAACGGAAATTAAATCTAAAGAAGCTCGAACATCTAAATCAAGCTACGTCATTGGAAGGTCGCTGGAATCAGAAAAACTTGAAAAACACGTTCAATTAGTTGCTCCGACAGATTTGAGCGTGCTCGTTTTGGGAGAAACTGGAACTGGAAAAGAATTAATCTCTAAGAGAATACATGACCTTTCCCCTAGAAAAAATGGCCCCTTCATCGCCATCGATTGTGGTGCTTTACCAAAGGAACTAGCAGGAAGTGAACTTTTCGGTCACGTCAAGGGAGCCTTCACCGGAGCTTTTGACAATAAAACAGGTCACTTTGAATCAGCAAAAGGAGGAACCATTCTGCTCGATGAAATCGGAAATTTGAGCTATGACGTCCAAATTCAACTTCTCAGAGCAATCCAGGAAAGGACGATTAGGAAAATCGGGGGAAATAAGGAAATAGAAATAGATGTTCGAATCATTGCCGCAACTAACGAAAATTTGCTTTTGCAAGCCGGAGAGGGTCATTTCCGTGAAGATTTATATCATCGCCTGAATGAATTTACGCTAAGCGCAATCCCTTTGAGGAGAAGAAAAGAAGACTTGGAGGATTTTGCAATGGAATTTCTAGAAGAAAGCAATGACCGTTTAAACAAGTCGGTAAAGGGCTTTTCTTCGGAGGTCTGGGAAATATTTTTGGCTTATGACTGGCCTGGGAATTTGCGGGAACTGAAAAATATAATCAAAAGAGCAGTACTCCTTTCCTCTGGAATTTTAGTAGAAAAAGATTCGCTTCCAGTGGACATTTACCAGCCATCCGGATTGTTCACAACTGGAAGTAATTCAGTTACATCTTCCAATTCAAACGAATTGCCTTCTCCCCAAGATTTCAAAAGTCATTGGGTAGACCAGGAAAAAGAAATGATCCAAAAGGTGTTGAACGACACCAAGTTTAATAAGTCCAAAACTGCTCGAATTCTGAAAATGGACAGAAAGACACTCTACAGCAAAATGGAGAAATACGGATTGAATTAAGTTTTTACCGGATCTGAAAGGTAAACAATATTCGAAAGTGCAGAAAGCAACTCATCCACTTGTCTATCCAGCTGATTCAGCAATTCCCCCAGTCCATTCTTGGTTCCAAGTTTCAGCGTACTTTCGACCTTTCGAGCGATCTCTCCAGAAGGGCTTTGGATCTGTCCGAGTCTGCTGCCCAGCTGGTGACAAATCTCCAATACTTCCTCCCAGCGGTCATTTAGCCGGGCGATTTTCAACTTCACCATATCATTGCGTGTCTGCAAAATCATTTCTTTCACGATTTCCTCTAAGAGAGCTTCATCTCCCATACAGAATCGTCTAAGATCTTTCAATTGAAAAAGCGAAGTAGATTTAACTGCTTTACCTTGCGAAACTGGTGTAGTAATGCTGATGCGATCAGGAAAAAATGCGCTTAGACAGCCCAATAGTGCTTTCTCTTGAAAAGGTTTAAAAATTAAATCATTAAACCCATGTTGGAGCATTTTTTCACGATCCTCTACAAATACGTTCGCTGTCATCGCAATGACTGGAAGGCTTTTAAATTGAGGATATTTTCGAAGAGATTTAATCACATCGAATCCTGAAAACTCAGGCATCTGAATGTCTATAATGGCAATGTCTAAAGGAATTTCTTTAAACTTGTCTCGGTAGTTAACCCCACCTGGATATGCATGTACTGTTGCTCCAAAATAATGGAGAATAGTTTCCAAAAAGCGAATTCCAATTTTATCGTCATCCACCAGCAAGATATTTTTCCCTGTGAGATCTATTCCTCCGATAGCTAGTGAATCAGAAAAGACAGGCTGAGGATCAGTGGTGATCATCGGCAGTCTTATTCGCATCTTCGTTCCTTTATCTTCTTCGCTTTCAACTTCAATCACTCCACCCATCAGCGAAACAAGGCGATCTACAATAGCCAAACCGAGTCCGGTTCCTCCATACTTCCTGGAAATCGAGTTGTCTGCCTGATCAAATTCGCGAAAGACCTTGCTAAGAACCTCAGGGCTCATTCCGATTCCTGTGTCCAAAATTTCCACACTTAGCGTATTTTCTGCCCAATTCACAAAAACTTGAATTGAACCCAGGGAAGTAAACTTAAAAGAGTTACTCAGTAAATTATTAATGATTTGCTTCAACCGGAGTTGGTCGCCGATCAGCCATCTTCCCTCCGGAAGCTTCAACGACCAGCCAAATACCAATTTCTTTTCAGAAGCTTGGATCTCAAAGAAATTTTGAAGTGCCCCAAATAATTCTTCCGGATCAAATGGCCTTGATTCAAGTTTCAGTTTTCCTGCTTCAAGTTTTGAAAAATCGAGTACTTCATCCACAATTTCCATCAACGTGTCTGATGCAAAACCCAGCATTCGTAGGTGTGATTGCTGATTTAGATTCAGTTCCGATTTCTCCAAAACTGATCGATAACCTTGAATTACATGGAGCGGATTTCTGATTTCATGGCTCATATTTGCTAAAAACTCCTGCTTGGAACGAGCAAGCTCCTCCGATTTTAGAGTAGAGATTTCCAGATTGTCCTGATACTTCCGACTGAGACGAATTTCTTTCAGAATGGAAATAACCAAAAATGATGAACTAAAAACCGAAAGACCGACAACCAAAATCAGGAAGAAAGTAACATCATATGCCAAATCAAATGCGGACTGATTTTGACTTTCAGAATCTTCAATTGCTCTGCGTTGAAGGGTGCCAAGCAGACTTTGAATCGTACCGATAATCTCACTTTGCTTCAACGAAAGATCTGATTCCAAACTCGCGAGTTTTTGTCGCTGTGTGGACTCTTCGCGATATATACGGCTGATAACTCCTCTTATATTATAGAGACTACTATCAAGGGTTTGGCTTTGCTGTAAATCTGCTCCGCGGACATTTTGCTTCTGAAGCTGTTTAAGATATAAAATCAACTTATCCTCTTCTTGCGCATTTCCCCGGATTTGTGATTCTTTGCGGGTGGTATTTTGTTGCTCCAGTTCTTGAAAAATAAAATCCTTCGTATTAAGTTGACTCAAAGGCTGTGATTCCAATTGCGAAGATCGACGTCGAATCCCCAATTCAACTTTATTTAAAGCCTCCTGCGTAAAATTCCTGTTGGCAAGATTTCCTTTGACTTCGTAAAGCGAGACATATCCTGTAATCAGCGTTGATAGATTGGCACGAATGCTTTGAACATTGCTTTTCTCTAGAGAATCTGCCGCCATTTCATCTAGGAGATCAAGTTTTCCTTCTAATAATTGAATAGTGGAATCCTGAACGCGAAAATCTCCCTTAGGACCTAAATGCTCAATCTGGGTAGTTTTAAAAATCTCTGCCTGAAGTTCATTTAGCAAATTGAGTTTTTGATTTGGTTGAGCGAGCTCTTCCATCGTATCCATGAGACGATTTAGGGTATAATACGTCAGTCCGGCTACTCCAATTAAGAATATAGCGGCTAGGAAAAAGCCTATGACGACTTTTCCCGCGGTATTAGATTTTGGGGTTAAACGCTTCATGGATAGATTAGGCTATCACACAACCAATAACTATTCCAACAAGTGCCTAAAACTTTACCATCACGTATCCCTGAGGCACATACGTGGTGATAGTGGTCAACGCTGAATGTGCAATCGTTACGCCTGGCCACAGGTCTTCTTTTGCAAGTTTTCTCATGATCATCGATTGACCACAGATCATGATCTCGGCACCAGCTTCTTCAAGAGCCTGAAAAACTTTCAAATTCGGATTATCTGCCTGAAATTTTTCTTGGTAGTTGGCGTCATTTAAAAGTGTAAAAACAGCTCCACCATGGATTATTACTTTCACATGAATTTTTTCCTTCGGTACTCCCGCCAATCCGTGCAAATTCATCATTCGAGCAACATTATCCACCCATCGACTGATCTCTTTGTCATTTTCTGAAGCTGAGGCCAAATCCACCAGAATCTTGTATTCAAGGGAAGGATTTGGTCGCTCCGTGGCGTCTTTGATTTCAAAGATTCCACCATATCCTTTGACGATAGGGAACTGAGGAGACTGTGCCAACACTAAAGAGGTGCTGATCAGGAAAGAGAATAAAACGAGAGAAAGGAATTTTCGATTCATGGATGATAATATTAGACTGAAAAAGTAACCAAAAATTCCCGATCCAACAGGCCATTAATCAAAAAAGCTCCGATTCCAATATTGATTGGAACCAGAGCTGATTGTGCGCACGAGCTCTGGCCACTTCATTCGAAAGAATATTTAGAATCAATCGAATAGACTTTATGCTTCGTGGTCTAGGGGAAAAATCGGACCAAGTGATTAAGATTCTGGTTCAAATCCAAATTCAAAAAAATGGTTTCAGACATCGGTTAAGGCTTTGTTTACATTCGAAAGTAGCTCAATCTGATGCTTAAGTGTCTTTTCCGATCCATCAAGTGTGACGGTAATTTGAATCTTCGACTTGGAGTAATAGATTTCACGCTCTTTGCTAAATAAATAATTCTCCATACGCATTTCGGGATCAAATATGTGCTCCATTGGCACACTATAAATGGAGGCCAGTTTAAAGGCATCCTCAAATTTCAATTCTGTACGACCCGATTCAATACGCTGATAAGCTGAGGATTCTGTTTTTCCTAGCTTTTCAGAAATATACTCCTGAGAATAATTTTTCTGAAGCCTTAAACTTTTGAGGCCTTCGGCAATCTTGCTTCTAAAAATGTCCATTAAAGATAATTTACATTTGTGTAGGGTGGTTCAGATTCTAGTTCAGTTTGAAAAATATCCCCTTCCTGATAGCAGGAAGGGGATTTTGTGCGCACGAGAAGATTCGAACTTCCACACCCGTAAGGGCACCACCCCCTCAAAGTGGCGTGTCTACCAATTTCACCACGTGCGCGGGTAAGGGTCTGCAAAAGTAGAAATCCAGCCTATTCGATGCAAATCGATTTGGAAGCTTTTGCGATTATTTTTAGCTTATCCGTAAACTTTCTTTTCTGCAGCCAAAAGTGTGTTAAACAGCAAAGATGCAATCGTCATCGGTCCTACTCCACCCGGCACAGGAGTAATGGCGGAAGCTTTTGCTGCAACTTCCTCGAACTTGACATCCCCAATCAATCTAAAACCTGACTTCTTGGAACTGTCCTTGACTCTATGAATCCCTACATCAATCACAACTGCACCAGGCTTCACCATGTCAGCAGTCACAAATTCAGGTTTGCCCAAAGCGACAATTAATATATCGGCGGTTCGTGCGATTTCTTCCAGGTTTTTGGTTCGGCTATGGGTTAAAGTAACGGTAGCATTTCCGGGATAACTATTTCTGGCCATGAGAATACTCATGGGGCTACCCACAATATGACTTCTTCCGATTACTACACAGTGTTTACCTGCGGTTTCGATTTTATATCGCTTCAAAAGCTCGATAATCCCATAAGGTGTGGCTGCCACGTAAGCCGGCCAGTGCAAAGCCATACGACCGACATTTGCCGGGGTAAAGCCATCCACATCCTTTTCAGGCTTAATCTTGTCGGTTACTTTTTCGACAGAAATATGCTTAGGCAGGGGCAATTGCACGATCAGTCCGTCAATGGAGGGATTCTCGTTGATTTCTTCCACTACCCGCAAAAGCTCAACCTCAGAAACATTTTCATCCAATCTTACCAAGGTTGATTCAAAACCTACCTGCTCGCAGGATTTAACTTTGGCACCCACATAGGTTTGACTCGCACCGTCATTTCCCACTAATATTGCAGCCAAATGAGGAGCTTTGCCACCTTCAGCTTTTATCTCAGCTACTCTGACAGCTATTTCACCTTTAATTTCTTCCGAGGTTTTTTTACCGTCGATTAGTACCGCCATATTCTATTCGTTCAATTCAGTTGAAATATTTAAGAGTTGCGAATTACGAGTTACGTACCCAATTCTTACTCTAAATAAATTATTATTGGTTCGGGCTATTTCAGATTCCTTCTAAATTCTATGTTCGATATCTCAATAAGAAAAGAAGGTTTCAATTCGCTTTTCCTGAACTTTATTCTAAAAAAAGAGTCTTAATTATAAATATCGAATGCTGAATATTTAACATCGAAGATGCCTTTAACAAAAGTTAATCCAGCTTCAATACTGCCATAAACGCCTCTTGAGGAATTTCTACGTTACCTACTTGGCGCATTCGCTTCTTACCTTTTTTCTGCTTTTCAAGGAGTTTTCTTTTTCTGGAAATATCACCGCCATAACACTTCGCCAAAACGTTTTTACGCATTGCTTTTACTGTTTCTCTGGCTATAATTTTCTGTCCGATGGCTGCCTGAATAGCGATTTCAAACATCTGTCTTGGCACCAATTCTCTCAGCTTTTCGCATAGTCTTCGCCCCCAATCATATGCCTTGTCCCGATGTACAATTGCCGAAAGTGCATCCACCGGTTCCCCATTGAGCATGATATCCAGACGAACCATATGTGATTGTTGGAAACCAATTAATTCATAATCCAAAGAAGCATATCCTCTTGATATGGTCTTCAAGCGATCAAAAAAGTCAAATACAATCTCAGCCAACGGCATGTCGAAGGTCAATTCAACGCGATCTGAAGTCAAGTAAACCTGATTTTTAATTTGTCCACGCTTATCCATGCAAAGCTGAATAACAGGACCTACGAACTCCGCCGCCGTGATGATAGAAGCTTTTACGAATGGCTCTTCGATATGCTTGAATCGTGTAGGATCCGGCATATCGGAAGGCGCATTAATAACTTGGTATTCGTCAGTGGTCATCAAAGCACGGAACTGGACAGATGGAACTGTAGTGATCACCGTCATATCAAATTCTCGCTCTAATCGTTCTTGAACAATCTCCATGTGGAGCATTCCCAAGAATCCGCAGCGGAATCCAAAGCCCAAAGCCATGGAAGTTTCAGGTTCCCAAACTAGTGAAGCATCATTCAATTGAAGTTTTTCCATAGAAGCCCGGAGTTCCTCATACTCGGTGGTTTCCACCGGATATATTCCCGCAAAGACCATCGGCTTCACATTTTCAAATCCACGGATTGCCCCAGAACAAGGTCTCTTCACGTGAGTGATCGTGTCACCTACTTTCACTTCCTTCGCAACCTTGATCCCTGAAATCAGGTAGCCCACATTCCCTGCCGCCATGGTCTGCTGAGGGATCTGCTTGACACCTAAGATCCCGATTTCATCGGCAAAATATTCTTGGTCAGTGTTTACGAATTTAATTCTGTCGCCTTTGTTAAGCGTGCCATTGAAGATTCGGAAGATTACCTCCACGCCACGGAATGAGTTAAAAACCGAATCGAAAATCATGGCCTGAAGAGGTGCTTCCTGATCACCTTTTGGTGCCGGAATCCGCTCAATCACAGCCGTCAAAATATCTTCAATCCCAATCCCTTCTTTACCGGAAGCCAAAACGATGTCCTCACGAGGACAACCGATTAAGTCAATTACCTCATCGGCAACTGCTTCCGGATCTGCTCCCGGCAAATCGATTTTATTCAAAACCGGGATAATCTCCAAGTCATGATTTAAAGCCAGATAAAGGTTTGAAATCGTCTGAGCCTCCACGCCTTGTGAAGCATCCACAATCAAGAGTGCGCCCTCGCAGGCCGCAATAGATCGCGAAACTTCATATGAAAAATCGACGTGACCGGGTGTATCAATCAGGTTGAGAGTATATTCCTCACCTTTATACATGTATTTCATCTGGATGGCGTGGGACTTGATCGTGATGCCACGCTCCCGCTCCAAGTCCATATCGTCCAACAACTGGTTTTGCATTTCCCGATCCGTAACCGTATTGGTAAACTGCAACAACCTATCCGCCAATGTACTCTTCCCATGATCAATGTGGGCGATGATACAGAAATTCCTTATTTTTTGCATGTCCATTCTGGGCGCAAAAGTAGTGAAAATTAGGTTTAGCTCATTCCATTTTTTTCCATCGATGAAAGGAAAACAAGATGAAAAGGCTCCTGTATAAGTCAAATTTTTACCTTTGGTTTTCGAAAATGAAAAAATGAAGTCTGTCGCAGAAAACAAAAAATCGCAAAACATCCCAGAATACCTGATCTACATGTACCAAATGGAAGATCTGATCCGATCGTATCAGGGCAATCTGGATGAAATCAGAGAATATGTCATTTCCCATTATCCGATTTCTTCAAAGGAAAAAAATGAGGTTACAGATTGGTTTTCTTCTCTTATTGATCAGATGAAAAGTGAACGGATCATGGAAAAAGGTCATTTGGCGGAATTGCATGAACTCGTCGATCAGCTGGCAGAAATCCACTGGCACTTGCTCAAATCCGATTCGGTCTACTTTGAAATATATTCCAAAGCCAAGCCATTTATTTTGGATTCCGTGATTCAGGCAAAAGGTGAAAATCTTGGAAATGAAATCCAGATTTGCCTGAATGGAATTTATGGCTTGTTGCTGTGCAGGCTTTTGGGCAAAAAAGTGGAGGATGAGCAGTTGAAAGCTGCAGAAATTTTTGGAGAGATTCTGAGCTTCATCAACTTTAGCTTTCAGCAGAAAGTCTATCTTTCGCCGAATTGAAAAATTATAAATTTTGAAAATTGTAACCTGGAACTGTAATGGAGCTTTAAGAAGAAAATTTGAAATACTTTCTGAACTTGAAGCTGACATTTATATTGTTCAGGAGTGTGAAAACCCCGTCTTTTTACCAGGTTCAGAATATCAAAAATGGGCAGAAAACCATTTGTGGATCGGAGATTCCAAGAACAAAGGAATTGGAGTTTTTGCCCGCAATAATATCAAAATCGAAACACTCGAGTGGCCAAATTTATATCAAAATCATCAGGTTAAGCACTTTTTGCCATGTATTGTAAATGGAGATTTTGACTTGGTAGGTGTCTGGACTCATCAAAACAAATCTCCAAATTTTGGTTATATAGGTCAATTCTGGAAGTATTTGCAAGTGAACAAATCCTTATTAGGCAAAACAATTATTTCCGGTGATTTCAACAGCAATGTGATTTGGGATCAATGGGATCGATGGTGGAATCATTCAGATGTAGTCAGGGAATTGAGCGAACTAGGAATTGAAAGTTTGTATCATAAATATTCAGGGGAACTTCAAGGACATGAAACAAGCCCGACGCTATTTCATCGACGCAATCTCGATAAACCATATCACATTGATTATATTTTTGGAAGTTCTGATTTCAGCGAAAACATAAAATCAATTGAAGTAGGAAGTTTAGAAAAATGGTTTCCAATGAGTGACCATTTGCCCATGATTTCGGAATTTGACATCTGAAATATCATAAGAAAAAGAATAAAAAGCTCAATTATTCAACCTCCCAAATTTCTAATCTGCAATAAATTCCCAGACACTTCGGTACCCATTTTTCTCTTCAAAATACCTGAGCAATCCGTCAAAAAATGGATTCTGCGCCAAAGTCCCACTGTCGCCAATGATCACGAGTTTTCGCTTGGCGCGAGTCAATGCGACATTCATCCTTCGTGTATCGGACAGGAAACCGATTTCTCCTCTTTCATTGGATCGGACGAGTGAAATCAACATCAAATCCCGTTCCTGCCCCTGAAACCCATCTACCGTATCGATGGTGATCATGTCTGCGAAGGCTTTCAGATTGGGGAAATCATAGGTCTCAAAAATCAACTTCTTCAGCAACCTTACCTGCGCACCATAGGGAGCGATCAAACCAATGGTCCAGTGATTTTGCCGAAACTGACCAAAGCCAATCCGCTTAATCAATTCATTCAAATAAGTGCAGGCAAAGCGTGCTTCTTCCGGGTTGAAGGTGCTGAGACTTTCTGCCTCAACTTGTTCGGAATAGCCCGAACCCGCAGTATCTATCCATTCCAAAGAACTTTCCTCTGCTGAGAAAAAATGTGACTTTGTGCTTTCGTCGGCAATCAATTTACCACTATAAAACCACTTATTTGAAAACCCCATGATCGCTTCCGGCATCCGGTATTGCACCTGAAGCATATGGGCAGCTATGGGTTTCCGTTGGATTACTTTCTCAAAAAGCGTCTCTGCCAACCCATCCTTCGCAGCGATTTGAGACTTGATCGTTGGCGGAAGCTGACAATGATCTCCGGCCAATACCACCTTTTTAGCTTTCAAAATCGGAATCCATGTTGCCGCTTCCAAGCCCTGCGCAGCTTCATCAATAAATACTACATCGAAATTCATCCCTTTCAAATGGTAAGAAGATGCTCCAACCAAGGTGCAGGCAAAAACATTGGTTCTTTGGAAAATATCAAATCGGATGTAATCCTCGAGCTGTTTGGAATCCTCCCGAAGTCTGGAAACCTGGTCGTACATCAATTTTCTTTGGGCCCTTTCCTCCGGGCCAAAATTTCGCTTGTATTGCTTGGCAATTTTGAGGTACTGACCTAACTCCTTTCGAAGCTTTTTGAGATCCCGGTAGCTGTCATGAAAAGCCATTTTGGCATCCAGGGTTTGATTCAAGATCTGCTCCTCGACCCTCGCAGGATGACCCAGCCGGAGTGTTTCTATTCCCCGATCGACCAGTTTCTCTACCAGTAGATCGACTGCAGCATTGCTCGGAGCGCATACCAGGATAGACATTTTTTGCTCAACTGCGTCTTGAATTGCAGACAAGAGCGTGGTTGTTTTACCAGTTCCAGGAGGACCATGAACGATCGCAATGTCCTTTGCATTGGCAATCTTTTCGCAAGCTTGGTTTTGGGAAAAATTAAGCTTGGGATCAGGTTTCCTGATTTTTTCTCCAAAAATTGGTTTGGCATCTCCTAAGAGAATCTCCCGTAATTCGAGAACTCTTTTATTCTCACCAGAAATGACTTTTTTCAATGCAAATTCCATCTCGCGATAGCTTGCTTCATCAAAAAGTAAATCAACTCCAAGCCGATTTCCCTCCATCCAGTCAGGAAGTTCATCCACTTGTAAAGTCACAATCATTGTGTTTTGCTTCACCTGATTGACGACACCATTGACGCGACTATCGGGGGTGTGATAGCCATCCTGCGTACTGAAAAGTGAAACTGATTTTCCGGAATTGAAGGCGGAAGGGTAATTGGAATCCAACCGCTCAATCTCTACAAGAAGGCGCTCTCCCATTCCGATTTTACTTTTTTTCAAAAGAATCGGATACCAAGTGATGCCTTCCTTTTTCTTTTCTGCAAGCGACGTATTGAGGAATTTTTTTTTGTACTGAGCCAGATCTTCCTGCCATTCAATCTTTAATAAACTCAGTCCTTTTTTAAGTTCTTCCAGAATATCCCTCATCAATCCGTATTTTAGAGTCGAAACTAATCAAAAGGTTCCTGGTTTCACCTACCTAAGATTATTACATGAATTTCCTTGCGCACGCCTATTTGTCTTTTGGTCAGGATGAAATTCTCATCGGGAATTTTATAGGTGATTTTGTTAAAGGAAAAATGGTTGGGAATTATCGAGCAGGAATCCGACAAGGAATCCGGCTTCATCGGGAGATTGATACTTATACTGATACACATCCGTTGGTGAAAGCTGGCCAATCCTATCTGAGACCAACTTTTGGACATTATTCTACCGTGATCACGGACATTTACTTTGATTATTTTCTGGGAAAATTTTGGGATACCTATTCCCAAAAACCGCTGGAACGATTTGTTGAAGAGACCTATCAAACAATTTCAAGCCATGAACACGATCTTCCTGAAGCATTCAAAGAGATGTTTTTTTGGATGAAATCTCAAAACTGGCTTTTAAATTACCGAACGATCGAGGGTGTTCAAAAGTCCCTGACAGGACTTTCCCGTAGGGCACGATTTGATTCAAAAATGGAACAGGCTACAGACTTCCTTTTGGAAAAGGAGGATGAATTTCAATTGATTTTCTTCGCTTTCTTCAAAGATTTGGAGACTTTTACACAAGAAAAACTCAAAGAAATCCAACTTGCCGATGCTGGTCATTAAGCCAAAAGTCTCCACTTATTTTTCACTCAGTTTGATTGCCATCGCACTCACGATTGGGTTGGTCATGATTCTGAGAGACTTTGCTTACAAAGGTACTTTTGCCTTATGGTTCTATCTCGTTTCTTCAAGTCTGGTCACCTTGGTTTTGGTGCTGCTTTTGGTCAAAATGATTGCTGGTTATCGGTTTATTTTGGTCGGGAAAGATCAGGTAATCGTGAAGCTACCTCTTCGCGGCTATCAAAAAACTTATCCTGTGACTCAGATTCTCGCATGGGAAGAGGAAATAATTTTGGCTAACAAGCGGGAATTCAAACAAGTCACGATCGCGTTTTCTGATAGGCAGTCAATTTCAGTTTCCAATCATGAGCACGAAGCCTACAACGAACTTGTGTCTTATTTGAATAAAAAAGCTACCAAGCAAAGTATAAAAAGTAAAAAAGCCTGAGAAAATCTCAGGCTTCATTTTAGCGTTTGGTTCGAAAACTCTTGTCATAAAGAACAATGCTTTCCCTGATAATCCGCATTGCATCTTCTTTGCCCAGAAAGTCTTCCACGATCACTTCCTTATTTTCCAATTTTTTATAATCCTCAAAAAACCGGTGGATTTCTTTCATCAGGTGAGGAGGAAGTTCTTCGATTTCATTGATGTAATTCACAGACTGATCGCCTGCGGCAACCGCGATGATTTTATCATCAGCTTCTCCGCCATCCACCATCCGCATCACGCCAATTACCTTAGCCTCAACCAGTGTCATGGAGGGAATATCTATCTGCGAAATAATCAAAATATCGAGCGGATCATGGTCTTCGCAGAAGGTTTGGGGAATGAATCCATAATTGGCAGGATAATGAACTGCAGAGAACAACACCCTGTCCAGCATTAGCATACCAGTTTTTTTGTCGAGTTCGTATTTGCCTTTACTTCCTTTCGGGATTTCAATTACTCCGGTAACAAACTCTGGAGCATTTTTTCCGATGTTGACGTCGTGCCAAGGGTTGATCATATTAGTTGGATTTTTAGGTAAAAAGTCAGGCTTCTTTCGAAGCCTTGACAAAGATACTCTTTAGGTTTAAAAAGACTTTACTGAAAAGTTTTATTCCATGCTAGGTAATGTTACTCGGATTATGGTTCCTTCATTTAATGCCGATTGAAGATCAATCTTACCTCCCATTTGTTCTACTGCCTCTTTGACCATATAGAGGCCAAGACCAGTTCCGACATTCTTTTGTGTAGCTCTCATGAAAAGATTAAAAACTTCAAAATGATGTTTTCCTTCAATCCCAATCCCATTATCTTCTATGGTAATTATAGCCTCTAAATCAACAACATCTACGGTAAGCTTTATTTCCTTTGGCCCGGGTTCATGTTTTTGAAACTGTACGGAATTACTGAATAGGTTATTTAAAATCACTCTGATTTTGGACTCATCAGAGAAAAATGCTGTATCCTGATTTACCTGAACATCGATATGGAAATGAGCCAAATCGAATTTAGCTCGGTATGCTTCCATTTGTTGGTTTACAAGATCTTTGAAGTTGATCTCTGAGATTTTATGGTCAATTTTTGTCGAACGATAGAAGTCTAGCATTTTATAAATGAAATCATCCAACTTAACCGTAGCCGAATCGATCATTTCAAAATACTCAATAATGGATGGATCCTCAACTTCCATTTTCGCGAGTTTGGACACACCCGAAATACTCATTAAAGGACCTCGAAGCTCATGAGACAAACTGTAAACAAACTGATTCATTTCGGAATGAAGCTTTTGAAGTTTGATATTTTTATCCTTTAGCTCCCTACGCATGAAGTAGATATCCGCTGCATTTTTGATCGAGTTTCTGATTTGCTCAATATTCCAGGGCTTATCAATAAATCGATAAACTTCACCTTTATTGATCGCATCGATGACACTTGCGATATCGGAATAGCCGGTGAGTAATATTCGGATAGGGTCAGGATTGATTTTTATCATCTTTTCAAAGAACTCAGTCCCGGTCATCGTGGGCATTCTTTGATCAGCGATCACGACATGCACTTCCTCATCTCGTACAATCCTGAGTCCCTCTTCAGGCTCAATTGCAGTAAAAATCTTAAAATCTTTTCGAAGGGTGGCTCTAAAAGATTTGAGGTTATTATCCTCATCATCTATGTAGAGTACGTGTATTTTATTACTCATATTTCGAAGTACTTTGATAAATAGGAAGGGAAATTTTAAAAATTGTACCCTGGCCTACTTCAGAAATCACTTCCAGGGATCCTTTGTGATTTTCAATAATAGAATAAACAATCGAAAGACCCAAACCCGTGCCTTTTCCAACCGCTTTTGTCGTGAAAAATGGCTCGAAGATTTTTTGCTTCACTGAAAGGGGCATACCCGGTCCATTATCTTCAATCTCCACTACCACATGATCTGGAAATACCTTGGTTCGAATGTCAATTCTTGGGTCCTTAATTGTTTCTAAATGATCTGCCAGCGCATGAACCGCATTATTGATAATGTTCATAAAGACTTGGTTGATCTTTCCTGCCAGGCATTCAACCAACGGAAGCTCACCAAATTCTCGAACGATTCTGATCTTGCCCGGAATCGAGCTGTTCAGCAAAATGATGGTACTATTAATCCCATCATGAAGATCTACTTTTTTGATGTCCTGTTCATCTACTCTTGAGAATAAGCGAAGACCTTTAACGATTTCAACGGTACGTTTAGCTCCATCCTCCATGCCTTTGAGAAGTTGATCCACCTCATCCAAAACATAGTCAAGCTCAAGATCCACTTCTAGTTGTTTTGCTTCTTTAATAGAACTTGGAGTGAATTCCTTCTCACCGGTTACTCTGTAAAAATTAATCACTTCCATAATATCCTTAATATCTCGTTTGAGCGGAGCGATATTAGAACTTACAAAATTAATCGGGTTATTAATCTCATGTGCAATGCCGGCAGTCAGCTGCCCAAGGGAGGCCATTTTTTCTTGGTTTACCAATTGGCTTTGAGTATTCTGAAGATTTCGAAGGGCACTTTCAAGTTCTTCTGTTCGAATTGTAACCTTTTGTTCAAGCATTACATTTTGCTCCCTTATAAGCTCCTCATTCTCTTTAAACATCCTTAATTTGGCTGCTTGCTCTTCCTCTTTTTCCTTTTTAAGAATATTGATTTTATCTGCGAGAGCGAAAGACAGGAGGACTACTTCCAAAGCTGATCCAAAAGGCATGATGTAAGCCGTCAGATTATTTGTAGGGATAATTCCCATCTCACTAAAGACGAAAAGAAATATACCAATCATAAATACGGACCAAGCGAGTAGGTAGTAGCGCGCGGGCCGAAATCCAAGTCTAAGCGTAACCCATGCAACAATTAATACATACAAAACTACAATTGACTGAGTTACTAAAATAACTTGATAACTTAATGTTATTGAAAAAAAGAACGCGTTACTCAGAATAAAAAAATAAACGAAGTATATAATATTGAATCCAAAATCCAACTTAGGAACATACTGTTTTGTCAATAAAAAAATCCTCAAGAACCAAATCCCTACTAAACTTACTAGAGAGGAAAAAATGACAATCGAACGAGCATTCATATAATCCCACTCAGGCCAAATTAGAACTTGGGTAAATCCCAAGATTGAGGCTTGAGCAAACCAAACAAGCAACGTGTGGAGGACATAAACCAAATAAATTTTGTCTCGAACAGAGAAATACAAAAATAAATTGTAAAAAAACAATCCAACAAATACCCCGGTCAATAAACCGAATAAAATATTTTCAAAATCTATAATTGATTTGAAATCATAATCTTCAGTTATATAGGCTGTAAAAATCTTTTTATCTGAGTTCTCAATTTTTAAGAGCAAAAAATCAGATTTCAACTCCTCCTTAGAAATTTCGAAAACTATTTTATGGGATTGCAAGTACCTGTTATTAATCCCTATCAACCTTCCGGTTACCTGCTCATGAACAATTTTATCACCTTTTATAGGGTATAAATAAACATAATCAATAGATGCCGAATTTAAAACTAACAAGGGGTTGGAAAATGATGAAAAATCTTTAGTCTCTATTTTTATCCAGACTACTTGTTTATTTATTCCGAAATTAAAATTCTTGCAATTATTACTGGAAAAGGAATCAATTCTTTCCAAAATATCAGTGACATCAATTTCTTTTTCTTCCAACAAAAATGAAAAGCAATCAAGCTTTTTTGGATTATCTTGAGAGAATAATGGGTTTGGAATAAAAAGTAGTACGCAAACCAATAAAACAAGTATTTTATACATCTTTTCTCCAATCAGTATTTGAAATCATTAAATCATATTCCACCAAAAACTCACCTTTTGGTCCAAGTTCAGATTTTGAGCATTGTAGATTTTTCCTTAATTCTTGGATAATCTCACGTTCATTTGGTTCTGCTTTGGGTAAATTATAGGGGTCTTTCATCACAATCGAAGTTGCAACTAGGTCCAACTTGGGATAAAAAAATGTACCTGAATTACCTATACCTACTTCTATTTCAAAACCCTTTTGCAACGAGGGCTTTAAGGTATATTCTGCAACCAAGGCTAACAAGGACCCCAATTGGAGCTGACTGACAATTGCTATGCCTGCTCGAATCAGAAGAACTGCTCCTACTCCGTATCCTGAAATTGATTTAGAATTCCACAATCCCGAAACTTCGCCAGTTCCTTCAATAGAGTAATCTTTCACAAGTTGAAATATTTTATGGTCTACTTGAGAGACAGCCTGTTCCATTGGAAGAGGGTAGTTAGGATGTGCAATATGAATTCTTAACCCACTTACCACTTCACCAGTATCTTTTAGTTCTACAGTAACAACATAAACAAAAGGATTCAAAGCCCAGTCATTATTCGAGGAGGTAACTTTTGTAACTCCATATTGCCTTAAAACGTCCGCATGACCTTTAATGAACTTTTCACACCTTATGTTATCTTCAATTGCCCTAAATGCCTTGAACTTAAACATCTTAAACTAGAATTAAAGTATCCTTAACTTCCCTACGGAATGCCCGTACGCTTGGATCATCTGCTACATTTAACCTAAACATAAACATATCAAGATTACTGCCTTCATTTCTGAATATCTGATTAAATGCTTCTTTCAATTTATTAATTTCTTTAGCTTCTTCTTTCGAAAATCCGGAATTGGACTCCTGAAGAACTCTTTGAAAGATAAATAACATTGCAGTCACTGGCTGAAAACTTATCCCCATCATATTAGCTTTTATCCAAATACGCTGAAGGACTTTTCCACCCTCAAGGTAAGTCAGCGGAGAAAACTTGTTCCCTTGAAGTAGCATTATTGCTGAAGATTTGGTGATTGTGTCTTTAGACATTTTGGTAAGTCCATAACCCATCAAAAACTTTCTAAAAAACCTAACTGTCCGAGGATCCTTGAGCAGTCCCATAGCTGCTTTTTCAGTTCCCGATAGCTCTAAAGTTGCTATATCAATTCCATCCCTAGTTTCAACTGCATCTTTTTCAGTCCATCTCACTTCTTTTATAAAGTCCAATAGCCCGTCTTCATGGAAAAAGCGCATCCGATCCATTCCTCCTACTATCTCTGCAAGAGCATCGAGATCATTTAAATCCTCTGTTAATTTGATTGAGAATCCTTCATTATTGGCAAAGTCCGTCAATTCTTTCAACTGACCTTTTTCAAGTAACTGTCTGCTTGAATTTTTTCGGTTAGTACATCTCAACGAAATCCCGTTTACTAGCTGATAATAAGGAACTTGAATTGGCTTTTTATATTTTGCAATAAAGCGAATAGAACAAATTAACTCCTCTTCAAATTCTTTAATATGGTTAATCATTTCAAGTTCTATCCCTTCCCGAGCAGTCGCTAATCTTAAATTCTCAAGAGCCGCTCCAAAAGCAATCAAGGATCCCGTCCCTTTAAAATCAAGCATTGAATGGCTTCTTTCTTGATCATGAAACAAGTGTAAAACACCTTTCCGATCAAAAATCCAAATCCAAGGTTGAATATTACCTCCCGAGGGCGCCAAATTTGCAAAAGAAATAATTAGTTTTAATTCTTTTACTGAAAGTAGGTAGCTTGATTGAAGAATATTTTTGGGTAATTTTTCAATTATATTACTGGCAATTGAGGTAACATTTTGATTAATAGGGAGAATAACTTTTTCTTCTAAAAGATCAATTTTCATAATGTCATCAAAATCAACATAAAATCTTCCTGAAGGGACATTATCCCCCAGAAGAAGTCTTCTGCCCACATGAGCTACCGAAGCTCCTCCCAAAAAAACGCCTGATGCAAGTTGGGGCCAAGAAGTGATAGTTGAACCAATTTCCAAAAGGGATGCCTTCATCCTTAAAGAAAGTGTTTCTAAACCCGTAATTTTTAGCACAATGGCTACACGTTCTTTATTGGAAAGGTTTTCGAGCTGGTATTTAGAAACCCCCTCGAGCAAACCGTGAAAGATGGGTCGATCAGGTTCCTTGTCAAACCTTTCAATATCTAACATCCCTCTATCTGATGTATCCATTATAACAGGAATTTGCTCCAACTTCGCCCTTTCCCTTAATAGAAATTTTATGTCCAGACTATCACATTCATCGATTAAAAGATCAAGCTTACCATTTCCAACAAGAAATTCGTCAACATTTCCATCATTTATGCCATCTCGGAAAAGTTCTATTTTTAAATAGGGATCAATTTCTGAAATTTCCCGAGCCGCAATTACCACTTTTTCAATCCCAAGGCTAGTTACCCCTGCCTTAAGCCGGTTCAAGTTAGTAAGCTCTAGGGTATCAAAGTCGGCAAGCCTCATTTCACCGCAACTTCTTTCCAAAGCCATAGCCAAAGCGATACTCTGACCAACAGAAAGTCCAACTATCCCAACTTTCTTGGTTGCGAGTTCATCTTGTTCGGAAGGGGTGATTTTGTAGTTATTTCTTACTGTCCTGACCCGAATAAATTCTGCTTCAGGGAGTAGGTGCACTAAGGTAAATTTCCAAGGATAATAAACCCAGTTCCCATAAGTCTCTTTATCATTTTCACAGAAAAACTGATCCACTAACTCGCTGAGATCTGAAGCAGTGAGCTGGGTGTGCGATTTTTGAGCTTTTATCAAATCCCCCACCTGACTTTCAATTTTATCAACGATATTAAGGTGAGGAATCTCCTTAATATCGAATAAAACCTCGAGATCTTGTGAAATTTTAGGGTTGAGAATTATAGGTGAAATTTGATCGGTGAGATCAAATTTTCGTACTTTCAACATATTGACAAATTGGGGTGGTAAACTTGAGTAAAGTTAATTTTTTCAACTATAAGTCAAATTAATTATTTTTTAATTTCAATTATAGTTGAAAAAACTTTTTCTAATTTCAAGTCTTTAAGCCATAGCACAGTAAAATGGTTTGCTTTTTAAGCAGAAAAGGAAGAATTTTAAAAAAGAGTAAGATTATCCTTGTGAAAGATTTGGTCAATGGAAGCAACACCTGAAGAGAAAATTAAGATTTTATATGTTGATGATGAGGAGAACAACCTTCAAGCATTTAAAGCCACATTCAGGCGGGATTACAAGATTTTTTTAGCCATTTCAGCTAAAGCAGGAAGGGAAATTCTTGAAAACGAGCAAGTTGACATCATCATCACCGATCAACGAATGCCTGAGGAAACAGGTGTAGAATTTTTAGAATCAGTAATACCAAAATACCCTGAGCCAATCCGCGTGCTTTTGACAGGATATACGGATATCCAGGCAGTAATTGATGCAATCAATAAAGGACAAGTGTATCACTACCTGACAAAGCCATGGGAAGAAGACTACCTGAGAACGGTAATAAAAAATGCATTTGAAATTTTTGTGCTCAGAAGAGAAAATGAACGATTGACGTATGCTCTTATCAAAGCAAATGAGCAATTGGAGTTTCTATTACGACAAAATCTTTTATCCTGATTTAATACCTGGCCGCCAGAAGAAGTTGCAGTTCCTTGTGTGGCAAACCAAATTTTCGAGCCAAATAGGCATTAGTGAGACTTCCTCTGTACGTATAAACTCCCCTCAAAAACCATTTATAATTAAATATCATTTCTTCAGCTCCTCCCACTTCTGCCATTTGTAGAATGAGGGGGGTAAAAATATTGCTTAAGGAATATGAGGCTGTTCTAGCCACGCGCGAAGGAATATTCGGTACACAGTAGTGAATAATATCGTGAACCTTGAATACAGGTTCATCATGAGTAGTCATCCTGGCAGTCTCAATACAACCTCCTTGATCGATACTAACATCAATTAAAATGCTGCCATGCATCATATTGGCTACCATTTCCTCACTAACTACGATCTTATTCCTGCCTTTTTCTGCTCTTAGTGCACCAATCACCACATCAGCTTCAGCCATCGCCTGGCTCAGACTGAAATTATCAATAGTGGATGTATAAATCTGTTGACCCAGTAACTGTTTGATTCTTCGTAGTTTGTAAATATGGTTGTCAAAAATTTTAATATTTGCTCCCAATCCAAGAGCGGTTCGGGCTGCATATTCTGCCACTGTCCCAGCTCCGATGATCACAACTTGAGTAGGCGGCACTCCGGTAACCCCACCCATAATTAAACCTTTCCCATCATTGGCACTTGACAGGTATTCCGCCGCAATCAACATCACTGTGCTTCCCGCTATTTCGGACATGGCTCTTACTACCGGCATTCCTCCTACTTTATCTTCGAGGTATTCAAATGCCACACCGGTAATCTTTTTCTCATTCAGTTTTTGGATGAATTCTTGATTCTGACTTCCAAGTTGCAAAGCAGAAATCAGGCAGCTTCCAGTACTCATCATATCCATTTCTTCCTGAGTGGGTGGGTCAACTTTAAGCACGACATCGGCTTCAAATGCCTCTTTACTTGAATAAACCACTTTGGCTCCTGCGTCTGAGTAGTCCTGATCGCTAAATTTTGCCTGCAATCCAGCCCCTGCTTCAACGACTACGTTAATTCCATTATTGGAAAGAAGTCCAATAGCCTCGGGAGTTAGACATATCCTTCGCTCATGTGAGGAAGTTTCTTTTGGCAAGCCAACAAGTAGAGACTTATCCCTTTTTCTAACCTGAGCAGGCGCCTCTTTGGGGATCAATCCCACAGCTGTGACTTCACTTAGTTCAGATGGCATCATTGATTTGTTGAAATGTCAATTGTCGTTTGATATCAGAAATGGATTCAATTTTAATTAAGAAAAAATTCTCCGGCAAAAAAGCCTGAATTTTCTCAGCCCATTCTATCCAACAATAATTTCCGCTATAAAAATACTCTTCTATTCCAATATCCAATGCCTCGGTAGGATCGTCTATTCGATAAAAGTCAAAGTGGTAAAAAACATTTCCTTCAATGTTTTCATACTGGTTTACAATTCCAAAGGTGGGACTGCTTACTTGGTCGAGTATACCGAATTTCCTAGCCAGCGCTTTGATCAGAGTAGTTTTACCTGCACCCATTGGACCCTGAAAAACCCAAATCCTTTCTTCATCAGCCGATTTGATAAGATCAGAAGCAACAAGGTTTATATCGCTTAATTGGTAAGTAACTGGCTCCAAGCTTAGATTCCTATTTTGGTGAGAGATGGACGATCGGGATGATCATTTCCTCCAAAGATACACCTCCATGTTGAAAAGTGTCTTTGTAATAGTTTACGTAGTAATTGTAATTATTGGGGTAAGCAAAAAAGTAATCTTCTACGGCGAAAACATAACTCGAGGAAACATTCAGTTTAGGCAATTTCGCATATTCTGGTTTTCTGATTTCAAATACTTTTCCAGTTTCGAAATTTAGGTTCTTCCCTTGCTTGTAGCGAAGATTTGTTGTCACGTTTTTATCGCCAATGATTCGATAAGGCTTATTGACCCGTTTCGTTCCATGATCCGTTGTAATTATCACTTCAGATCCAGAAGTCTGGATTCTTTTGAGTAACTCAAAAAGTGACGAATGCTCAAACCAACTACTCGTCAAAGATCGGTATGCCGATTCATCTGGAGCTAATTCACGGATCATTTTCATGTCCGTACGTGCATGTGAAACCATGTCCACAAAATTGTAAACCAGAACATTCAGGTCATTTTGAAGGAATGTATGAAAATGGTCTAGTACCGCTTTTCCTTGTTGAGTCTGAATAATTTTATGGTATGAAAACTTAATAGGCAATTGGTTCTTTTCAATATTAAGCCTCAACCAGTCTTCTTCGAAATTATTTTTCCCTTCATCTGAATCCTCATCCTCCCAAAATTGGGGGTAAAGTTTAGCCATATCCATCGGCATCATTCCGCTAAATAGTGCATTTCTCGCAAATGCCGTCGTGGTAGGCAGGATGCTATAATAGGTATCTTTATCCTGGATATTGAAATAGGGAGTAAGCAGATGCTCAATGGTTTCCCATTGATCTAGGCGAAGGTTGTCAATAACAATGAAGAAAAGTGGCCTTTTGTCTTTTAGCTGAGGAAATATCTTTTTCTTCATCAACTGGTGTGAAAGAAGTGGTTTGTTCGGGTTTTTCTCATCCATCCAATCCAGGTAATTATCTTTAATAAATCGGGCAAAAAAAGAATTCGCCTCTGTCTTCTGTGTTTCCAACACCTCAAGCATACTCTTATTTTCCGTTGCATCTATTTGCATCTCCCAATAAATTAGCTTTTTATAAATCGTCGCCCAATCGTGATGGTCCTCTGCATCCCCAAAAGCCATACTGATATTCATGAACTCTTGCTGATAATTCATATTGGTTTTCTGATCTATCAGCTGCTTGTTTTGCAAAAGCTTTTTTACTGAAAGCAGGATTTGATTTGGGTTCAATGGTTTGATCAAATAATCAGCGATTTTGCCTCCAATTGCATCGTTCATGATATGCTCCTCTTCACTTTTGGTAATCATCACAACAGGTATCTGCGGCTTGATTTGTTTGATTTGTTGCAGAGTTTCCAGTCCAGTCATTCCGGGCATCATTTCATCCAAAAAAATAACATCAAAATTCTGGCTCTCCACTTCCTCAATTGCATCTACACCTGAGTTGACGGTGATGATCTCGTAACCCTTCTGCTGAAGAAAAAGAATATGTGGTTTGAGCAGGTCGATTTCATCGTCCGCCCAAAGTATCTTGGATTTTAGAGACATAACTGGTTCCGTTTGTTTTAAAATTATAATTACTTTTGAGTCAAATAAAAGAGGCCTCGTTGAAAAGCCAGAAAATAATAAACGACCCGGTTTACGGATTTATCACAATCCCAAGCGAGTTGATTTTTACGATTATAGACCACCCTTTTTTCCAGAGACTCAGGAGAATTAAGCAGCTTGGATTAACAGATTTCGTTTACCCCGGTGCGCTTCACACCAGATTTCATCACGCCATCGGTGCCATGCATCTAATGAGCATCACACTTGACAATCTACGCATAAAAGGCACCGAAATCAGTGACGATGAGTATGAAGCTGCGCTGATTGCTATCCTACTACATGATATCGGACATGGCCCCTTCTCTCATGCCTTAGAATACAGTTTGCTCCGGGGAGTTCCACACGAAGTTCTTTCTTTACTTATTATTGAACTCCTCAATCAAGAACTAAGTGGCAAACTGGACTTGGTTTTAAGAATATTTAAGAACCAATATGAACGAAAATTTTTGAATCAATTGGTTTCAAGCCAATTGGACATTGATCGATTAGATTATCTGCAAAGGGATTGTTTTTTCACAGGGGTTTCGGAAGGAACTATCGGAGCGGATCGGATCATTAAAATGATGGATGTAAAAAACGACCAAATAGTCATTGAAGAAAAAGGAATCTACTCCATCGAAAATTTTCTAAGCGCCAGAAGGCTTATGTATTGGCAGGTATACTTGCATAAAACAACCGTAAGTGCGGAAAAAATGCTGATCAACCTGATCAGCCGCGCGAAACAACTTCGACAGAGCGGAACCCAATTTCACGTAACTGAGTCATTTGACTTCTTTCTACAAAATGATCTCAGCTTGGAAGATTTCGTGAATAACCCTTCACTACTGAAATTATTTCTAGAATTGGACGATCTAGATATTTGGGGAGCCGTGAAACTTTGGAAAACCCATCCGGATTATATCCTGCGAAATATATCTCAAATGTTTCTGACGAGAAATTTATTTAAAATCAACTTGAGAAATGAGCCATTTACAGAGGAAGATATTTCTGAATCCAGATTGAAGGCAATGAAGAAACTTCAAATCCCAGAAGAGGACCTGCACTTTTTCTTTTCCCATGGAAAAGTGAGTAACTATGGCTACCTCACAACGGATCGGATAAATATTCTCACGAAAAAAGGCAAAGTGATCGATGTCGCAGTTGCCGCTGACCTTCCAAATATTCAGGTAATGAGCAAAATCGTTGAGAAACATTATATATGTAAGGCTAAAAGCCTAAATTTAATTTACTAAAATCCATTTCAAAAACATATGGAATTCACCTTGGCACAGGTAGCTTCAATTCTTCAAGGAAAAATTGAAGGCGACGAAAACCAAAAAGTTTCCCGATTGGACAAAATCCAGGAAGGTAAACCCGGCGGGATAAGTTTTTTGGCCAATGACAAGTATGTTTCCTATATCTATGACACAGAAGCTACTGCAGTTATTGTGTCAAAAGATTTTAATCCTACCAAGCCAATCAGAACAAACCTTATTAGAGTTGAGGATGCCTACACAGGATTTACAATTCTTTTGGAGGCTTATTCCCAACTTTCAAAAACTTCTGTTCAGGGTGTCGAAGAACCCTCTTACATGGATACCACCAGCCAAATGGGGGGAAGTGGGTATCGGGGTGCCTTTTCCTACATTGGCAAAAATTGTATTATTGGAACCGGTGTAAAAATTCATCCACAAGTTTATATAGGGGATAGAGTAGTTATCGGGGACAATACCATTATTTATCCCGGAGCAAGAATTTGCGCAGATACTCAGATCGGAAATCATTGTGAGATCAATCCGGGCGCCGTAATTGGAGCGGATGGCTTTGGATTTGCGCCTCAACCGGACGGAACTTATAAGGCTATTCCTCAATTGGGGAATGTCATTCTCGAGGATTATGTAAGAATCGGATCAAATACAACTGTGGATTGTGCAACTCTGGGCTCCACGATTATTAAAAAAGGAGCAAAAATTGACAACCAGGTTCAGATTGCACACAATGTCATCGTGGGAGAAAACACAGTGATAGCTTCTCAAACAGGCGTATCAGGTTCTACTGAAATCGGAAAAAACTGTATAATAGGAGGAAAAGCAGGCATAGTAGGCCATATTAAAATCGCTGACCATACTACGGTAGGGGCAAATACGGGAGTTTCAAAAACTATCAAAAAAAGTGGCGAAATCCTTTTTGGATACATTGGATTCGAAATGAAAGACTTCCTAAAATCTTATTCAATTTTCAAAAACCTAGAAGGACTGGAAAACCGCCTAAAAGAACTGGAAAAAAAGAAGTAAATTTGTGGTCTTGGTCATCTTGAAAGGATTTAAAATCTGATGAAAGTAAAACAACATACCATCAAAAAACAGGTGGAATTAGCGGGTGTAGGACTTCATACCGGAGTCATTTCGAATATGACTTTCGTTCCTGCTCCCCCAAATCATGGAATTAAATTTCAAAGAATTGATCTTGAAGGCAGGCCAACTGTAGACGCAGACTGTGACCTAGTTGTCGATGTTTCCAGAGGCACTACACTTGAACAAAATGGCGCCCGTGTTTACACTGTCGAGCATGTGCTCGCTGCGCTGGTCGGATTAGAAATAGACAACATTATGATCCAACTGGATGGTCCTGAACCTCCCATTATGGATGGATCTTCGATCCAGTTTATCGAAGTGCTGGAAGATGCCGGATTTGAAGAGCAAAATGCATTGAGAAGATTTTTTGAGGTGCGGGAAAGCATCCAATACAAGGATGTAACTCGTGAGGTAGAGATGGTAGCTTTGCCAACTGATAATTACAGAGTGACTGTGATGGTAGATTACAATTCTCCGGTTTTGGGAAGTCAGCATGCCTCCATTACTGACATCAGTCAATTTAAAACTGAAATCGCGTCTTGCCGAACTTTTTGCTTTTTACACGAACTTGAAATGCTGTACAACTCCAACCTTATCAAAGGCGGAGACCTGAATAATGCGATCGTTGTAGTAGACAGAATTGTTGAAGAAAAGGAGCTTGTCAACCTTGCAAAAATGTTTAACAAGCCAAAAGTCGAAGTTAAAAAAGAGGGGATTTTGAACAATGTAGATCTTCGCTACCGAAACGAACCTGCAAGACATAAATTATTAGATGTTGTCGGTGATTTGGCATTAGTGGGAAGACCTTTGAAAGCCCAGATTTTAGCCGCTCGACCGGGACATGCTGCGAATGTAGCTTTTGCAAAAAAGCTGAAGCGAGCGATGGAGAAATCTGGTTCTACCCACATTCCATATTACGATCCAAAGCTTCCACCGGTAATGGATATCAATCAGATCAGCAATATCCTCCCGCATCGCTATCCATTTCAATTAATCGATAAAATCATTTATCTGGATGAAACAGTAGTTGCAGGAGTAAAAAATGTGACCATGAATGAGCCATATTTTATGGGCCATTTCCCTGGAAACCCTGTGATGCCAGGAGTTATGCAGGTGGAAGCTATGGCTCAAACCGGAGGCATTTTAGTTTTGAGTTCGGTAGAAGACCCTGAAAATTATTGGACTTACTTCCTAGGAATAGAAAATTGCAAGTTTCGGAAAATGGTATTACCGGGAGATACGCTTGTTTTTAAATGTGAACTTTTAGCACCAATCAGAAGGGGCATTGCAAAGATGAAAGGGGAAGCCTATGTCGGAAATACTCTGGTCTGTGAGGCAGTAATGACAGCAAGCATAACCCGAAAAGAATTATGATTAGCATCATGTCTCATATAGACCCAAAAGCTGATTTGGGCGCTAACGTACAAGTAGATCCATTCACCATGATACATGAAAATGTTTCCATTGGCGAGAATACCTGGATTGGATCCAACGTAACTATTTTTCCGGGAGCAAGAATTGGCAAGAATTGTAAAATCTTTCCTGGTGCTGTGATCGCTGGAATTCCTCAGGATCTTAAATTCCAGGGGGAGGATTCAACCGTGATTATTGGTGACAATACGACTATTCGAGAATGCGTGACAATTTCAAGAGGAACTGTCGACAGGCAGACTACCAGTATTGGAAACAATTGCCTCCTGATGGCATACGTCCATGTGGCTCATGATTGCGTGATTGGTAACAATGTCATCATCGCCAATTCTGTTCAGATTGCGGGGCATGTTTCCATTGACGATTGGGCAATTGTTGGCGGATCAAGTGCAGTCCATCAGTTTGTGAAAATCGGAATGCATTCAATGGTATCGGGCGGATCTCTTGTCAGAAAAGACGTTCCACCATTTACAAAGGCGGCAAGAGAGCCCCTCTCCTATGCAGGTGTCAATTCACTCGGATTGAGAAGAAGAGGATTTTCGAGTGATAGCATTGCCCATATCCAGGAAGTGTACCGATTTTTGTTCCTCAATAGCATGAACAACAGCAAAGCTTTGGAAGAAATTGAAGTCAATCTTCCAGCGACTAAAGAACGAGACGAGATTTTGAATTTTATCCGCTCCTCCGAACGAGGTGTGATGAAGGGTTACATCAATTAATATGCTTGAAATCCGCTTAGATGGTGCGTCGAAACGCTTCCAATTTGAATGGATTTTTAAAAATCTCAGCTTTGCCCTTTCACAGGGAAATTCTCTAGCAATCACTGGAGCCAATGGCTCCGGTAAATCCACTCTTTTGAAATGTATCAGTGGCTCTATTCCCCTGACTTCCGGAAAAATTCTTTATACCAAGGATCAAAAATTGATTTCTGATTCTGAATGGTTTTCGAATCTGACTTTTGCAGCACCCTACATGGAATTGCCAGAAGAATTCATGCTGGAAGAATTGTTAAAATTTCACTTCAAATTCAAGTCTCCCCTTGATCAGATTTCGATAGAGGAAATAATGGAATTCATGTACTTGACTCCTCATAAATCCAAACCTGTAAACCACTTTTCATCAGGGATGAAACAGCGACTAAAGCTTGGTTTGGCATTTTTTTCAGATGTTCCATTGGTTCTTTTGGATGAACCCACTTCCAACCTCGACAAGAAAGGGATCGATTGGTATTTGGAACTGGTAGCCAATTTTTCCGCAAAAAGAATTCTAATCATTTGCTCAAATGAGCCCAGAGAATACGACTTCTGCGAACAAAAAATCGTTCTGGAAGATTATAAGTAAGGTTCGGCTTTGAACTTGAGCCGATATATTTAATTTTACATGTATTAAAATACTTTTCTATATGAAATCGACCCTTCTTCGAATTGCAGTTTTGACTTGGGTAATGATAATTGTTCAAGCCTGTGGCGGAGATGATCCAACTCCAACTCCTCCTAAAACGGCCGAGCAATTGGCGACAGAGGCATTAACTGGAACAGGAACTCAAACCTGGGGAATCGCCGGCGGCGGATCTGTTACAAAAAATGGCACCACGGTTACTGATTTGTATTCAACTTTCGAACTTGTTCTTACTTCTGGTTCTGCGAAAACTTATACTTCGAAAAATAATAACGACCTGTTTGATAACTCCGGGAACTGGTCTTTTGCAGGGACCAACTTTGATAAATTCACACTGACTGGAACTAAACCTGCGGCCACAAGAGAAATTTCTTTCACCAGAACAGGGGATAATCTTCGACTAGAATTTACTATTCCGGTACCCGGAGCTAGAATAAATGGAACATTCGCAGTGGCAGGATCTTATGTCTTTACCATGCTCAAGAAATAAAAATTCATCAGTTTAAAAAAATGGGAGCCGAAAGCTCCCATTTTTTTATTTCAGCGTAACTAGCGTGACGCCTGCACCGCCACGATCAGCATGTTCGTCTTCCATTTTTTTCACCGGATTCATATGCTTTAGCAAATTGCGAGTGATCTCTCTCAAGATCCCATCTCCTTTTCCATGGACAATTCGTAAGTCTTTCACCCCCAGCATATGGCCTTCATCTATGAATGTCTGAATCAACGGTAAAATCTCCTCCCCTCTTTTACCTCTCAAATCGAGATTGTAAGAGAAATCCATCATCTTCTCAATTGTATTGTATCCACCACGGGAGGATATTGCTTTCACCTCTTTTTTAACCTGAGTATTTGATATTTTCTCAAGTCTGGAAATCTTCACATTAGATTTCAATTCTCCGATTGCAATCTCAGCCTCATTATTTTTGATTTTAAGAACCTCTGCAATTGCTCCATTATCCTTCATTCTAACCCAATCACCTTCAGCGATTTTACCGCCAATAACCTCGATCTCCGGATCTTTGATTGCAACCTTCTCGGGCTTCACTTCTTCTTTGAACACCTCCAATTCTTTCCGAATCTGTTTGGTTACCTCCTTTTCAGCTTTTCCTTCTTTAATCTCCCGAATTGCAGATTCTATCTTTTTATTCGTTAGGTCAAGAAGCCCTTTTGCCTCCAGTTTAGCTTCCTGGATATATCTCTTTTTTGCCAGTTCAAGGGTTTCCTTCATCTGATTATATTCCTGAAGTCGAGTTTTAAGAAGTTTCTCTTTTATTTTGGCCTCGGCAAGAAGTACGGAATATTGATTTTTTTCATTCTCCAATTGCGTCAAAAGTCGATCATATCTCACGCGCTCCTCCCCAATATTGGCTTTTGCATACTCAATAATTTCCTTAGAAATCCCGATTTTAGAAGCGATTTCTAACGCGAAAGAAGTTCCTGGCTTTCCAATTTCCAATTGATACAAGGGCTCCAATCGATCGACATCGTATCGCATTGCTCCATTTACCAGACCCTGATTTTTGTTGGCGACTTGCTTCAGGTTACCATAATGCGTGGTAAGCACACCAAATGCTCCCAATTTATTGAGAGACAAAAGAATCGCCTCAGCTATGGCTCCACCAAACTGTGGTTCAGTTCCTGTTCCAAACTCATCAATAAATAAGATCGTTTTGCGATTCGCAAACTGCGTAAAATTCTTCATGCTCAACAGGTGCGAGCTGTAGGTACTCAGATCATTTTCAAGGTTTTGCTCGTCTCCAATATCAATGAAGAAATTATCAAAAAGCGAGCTTTTAGAATCCGGATAGACAGGAATCAACAGTCCGCATTGAAGCATATATTGCAGCAGAGCGACAGTTTTAAGCGCTACTGATTTACCTCCTGCGTTTGGTCCGGAGATGACCAAAAGACGCTCATGTCCGCCAAGCTTGACATTCAAAGGAGTTATCTTTTTGCCTTGGATTTTTAAAGCCATTTCCAAAAGAGGATGCCTTGCCCCGCTCCAGGAAATGATTCGTTCCTTGATGATTTCAGGCTTTACACTTTCAGTTTTCTGAGCAAATTTTGCCTTTGCCCGGATGAAATCGATCAACCCAAGAAAATTTGTGGCTTTGCGTAATGCCGGTATTGCCGGCCTGATCCGATCCGTGAGCAGGGTTAATATCTTGATGATTTCTCGTCGCTCCATGTATTCCAAATCGCGAATCTCATTGTTGATATCGAGCGCTTCTTCTGGTTCCATAAAGACGGTTTGCCCTGTCGCCGATTCATCGTGGATAAATCCCCGCAACTTTCTCTTGTTTTCTGCGGCAACTGGAATTACCAATCGGCCTCCCCGTATGGTCATCGAAGCATCTTCAGGAGTTAGACCTTTGGCCCTGGCCTCTTTGAAAATTCGGTCCATGACTTTGCGTAAGCGACCCTCTTCGTATATTATCTGAGCTCTGATCAATTGCAATTCCTTGCTGGCATTGCTTCTGATTTTACCCTTTTCATCGATAATCGTGTCAATGGCTTTGAGCAAACCTAAATCAAGATCAATTAATAAACCCAGTAACTGAGTCAAAACAGGGTAAAATTCTCCATGCTTTTGGAAGAAAGAAACACACCCTCTCAGAGTCTCCAATGACTCTTTGATTTCGAAAAAATCTTCCTGATCTAGAAATGCTCCTTCAAGCTTCGCTTTTTCCAGGTAGGGATTAAGATTGGTAAAATGGGAGGAGGGGAACATTTCACCTGAAATGAGGATCCTGCGGAATTCCTCCGTCTGATCCAACAGTTTAGTGACAAGATTATAATCCGAGGAAAAAGCCATTCGATCGACATATTCCTTTCCAAGGGGTGAAGAGCATTCATCCTTTAGAAGATCTTTGATCTTCAGAAAATTAATTTTCTGTTCTAGATTTGAAGGGTACAGCATTAGAATTTATCTTCGATTCCCTCGGAAGATTCCCTCACAACTAAAGAATCTATCACGCGCGCATAGATTCTATCCATGATCGCAGGGTCTTGCAAATAGTATATCAGACTTTTAGTGAAAACAGAATCCGGAACCTGATGTTTGACAAATACTTCCTGCTCAAGCAAAGAATATATAACCTTAGAGGAGTCGTAAGGAATAGGTAAAGAGCTGGCGATTCCTTCTGTCAAGTGAATATCTATCAGAACATTAACCATCTCATTCTCTGAGACCAAGTCCTTGGGTTTGGAGTTTTCTGCACATGCTCCCATCAAAAAGAGGAGCAAACAGGCTAAAACAAGTCTTTTCACAGGCCAAAATTAGGTTTTTTTAACGGATAAACTTTTCGGCCTTTCGGCCAGCTTAATTTTATAATTCGTCTTTGTGCTTTAACTTAGGAAGTCCAAAATCACCTCTCATGAACGAGCTGTTTAGCAAGTTAAGAAAGTACGAAATTATGATCCGGAAGGTAGCAAATAACCATCTTCAAGGAGAATATCAATCGCTTTTCAAGGGGTCAGGACTTGAATTTGACGACTTGCGTCCCTATCAATACGGTGACGACGTAAGGACGATCGATTGGAGAGCATCTGCTAAAGGGCATGGCACTTACGTAAAAACTTTCCGCGAGGACAAAGATCAGTCCGTCTACTTTCTGCTGGATATTAGCGGAAGCCAAGACATCGGTCAGCCAGGCCATAAAAAAATCGATCAGGGGAAAATAATTGCAGGAGTTTTAACTCTTGCAGCGGTTTTTGAAGGCAGCCAAGTGGGGCTTATCAGTTATTCCGACCAAAAGGAAAAGCTTATCCTTCCTGCAAAAGGAGGCAGACAAGGGGTGGAAATGATCCGTGGGATTTTTGAACATGAAAACATTTCTCTCAAAACTGATCTCAATTCCATGTTTTCATTTGCTTTGAACCTAATAAAAAAACGAAGCGTGATCGTGGTTATCTCAGATTTTATAGATGATGGTTACGAGCGATCGCTACGATCAATGGCTGAGCGGCACGACTTGGTGGCGATTCAACTCACCGATCCAAGAGAATCTGCGCTTCCTTCTCTGGGAATCATTCCTATTTATGACAAAGAAAAAGGGAAAACTACTTGGGTAAATACAGCCTTTGGGAGCTTTTCCAAAAAAATAGCTGATACCTTTACCACAGAGCGGGAATACCTTCGTGAAATCTGCAAGAAAAACCAAATAAACTACCTTTCTATCGATACGACACAGGACATTGTAGCTCCACTGATCGAGCTGTTCAAGTATCGTAACAAAAGCATGAAACGTGGGTAAAATCAGCCAAATCCTTATTTTATTCCTTTTTCCAGTGATTGCTTTTTGCCAGCAGATTGAGGTTAATGGTTATTTCATGCGGGATTCGGCCAAGCTGGGTGAGCGAGTTGGATACATCCTGAAAGTGAAACATCCCGAAGCAACTCAGATTATTTTTCCTGATTCGAAGTTTGATTACTCCCCATTGGTATTGCTCGAAAAGAAGACTTTCATGTCCTCCACCTCAGAGGGAACCACTCAGGACAGCACCATTTATTATCTTTCAAATTTCTCCTTAGAGCCAAGTATTTTTCTGACTCTCCCAGTATATGAATTAGTCAGATACGACAGCGTCACCTATTTTCCCAACGAAGCGGAACTTACGCTCAAACTCACGCTGGACAGCATTCCTGAACAGCCAGTCTTTCAGGAAAATAATGTGTATCAGCCGCTGGAAAAGTCCTTGAACTGGATCATGGTCGCTATTTTGATCGGTGGGATTCTGATTTTGATCGGAATACTTTATCTTCTTTTTGCGAAGCGAATCAATAAAATCTGGAGAGAACGAAATGAAAAGCGGCGCTGGAAACAATTTGAGAAAAAATGGAAAATCAAGACTGCGCAGCTTGAACAGTCACCAACCATTGAAATCGCTGATGAGGTAATTGGCCTCTGGAAAGGCTATATGGAAAGCATCACTGGCCTTCCGATTAAGGAATGGACTTCAAGCGAAATCAGTGAAAAGCTTGATGACATAAAAGTATTCGAGTCACTTCGGCCTATAGAAATGATTATTTATGCAGGAAAATCACCTGAAAACGATCAATCAAGAGACTATTTACTTCAAGTCGCAAAAAATAAATATCAGGAAAATCTAACCCAAATCAAGCATGAGAGAGCAGTTAGCTGAGTTCTTTAGCTGGTCTTGGTTTTTGCCTGAGACTTTCAAGACCTACGAGTGGGAAAATCCTTTGATTCTTAACTTGGTCTGGATTCTCCTTCTTTTTATACTGATCAGGAAGTTTGTGAAATTCCTGAAAAACCCGGTTTTAGAGCTTTCCCTCCCAAAAAAAATCAGCAGAAAAAACCCCTGGGCCTATTTGAGATTGATCCCGACAGGATTGTTTGTCATCACGCTGATTCTGATCGTCATTGCTTTAGGTCGACCTCAGCGCAGTAATGAACGCGTGGAGCAGTTCACTGAAGGCATCGACATTATTCTGGTGATGGATATTTCGGAGTCAATGGATTTGCAGGATTTCAATCCCAACCGATTGGAAGCATCTAAAAAAACTGCCATTGATTTCATAAATGGTCGCTTTGGAGATCGAATCGGAATGGTTGTCTTTGCAGGAGAAGCCTATTCTCTTGCTCCTTTGACAAATGATTATGAGCTTCTTTCCGACTTAATCGCTGAGATTTCTTTCGACATGATGGAAGCGAAAGGAACTGCGATTGGTTCAGCAATAGCTTCTGCAACCAATCGGATGAAAGATGCTGAATCAGCTTCCAAAGTTTTGATTTTGCTTAGTGACGGTGAAAGCAATGCAGGAAATGTGGATCCTCTATTTGCTGCACAACTAGCCTCAGCTTTGGATATCAAGATTTATACGATTGCGGTGGGTAAAGACGGGATGGTACCCTATGGCACCGACTTTTTTGGCAGACCTCAGATGGTAGAGAGTTATCTCGATGAAACCACCCTGAGAGAAATAGCTAAAATAGGAAATGGGCAGTTTTTCCGAGCGTCTGATGGAGGTGCTCTTCAATCGATTTTTGATCAGATCGATACACTTGAAAAAACTGAAATCCTTGAGAACCGATACAAAGAAACTGCAGATTACTATCGGGTTTACTTGTTTTGGGCGATAGTTTCCTTTTTCCTTTGGTTGATGGCAAAGAGCAGTTTCCTCAATAACTTCTTGCTGGATTAATATAACTCACTCTCTTTTTCTTCCATTCCTCAAGCCTTGGATTCATAACCTTAAACCAAACTGGTGGAAAAAGTGCGACAATGATCATCGCAGAGTAGCCTGCCGGAAGCTGTGGGCTTTCATCGTAATGATTCAAAACCTGATATCGCTTGTATGCAAAAGCATGATGATCAGAATGCCTCTGGAGTTGGAAAAGGAGAAAATTACTTACGATATGGCTCGCATTCCAGCTGTGAATCGGGGTCACTTTCTCATAAATGCCACTGGGTAATTTTTTTCGCTCCATACCATAATGCTCCAGATAATTCACAATTTCCAAAAGCGAGAAACCTAGCAGACTCTGAGCAAAAAAGAAGACCGGAATATCCCAAACCAGTCTATCCATCCAGACTGAAAAGCCGGTGAAAGCCAAACCCACAAAGACTAAAGGCAAAATGATAAACTGAATCATTTGGTTTTGCAGAGACCCTACAGAAACTTCTTTTTTTCGAAGTCTTTCCACTTCCAAATCCCAGGCACTGAGATATCCATCCCTCACAGATCGGAACCAAAATCTGTAAAAAGACTCTCCCAATCGACTCGTTGCCGGATCATCCGGCGTGGCAACCCGGACATGATGGCCTCTGTTGTGCTCAATAATGAAGTGCATATAGCAAACGGTCATCAGCAAGACTTTGGAATAAAATTGCTCGATTTTCTCAGACTTATGGCCAAGTTCGTGGGCAACAGTGATTCCTATTCCCCCTGTTATCAACGCTGTACCGCTTACGAATGCAAGCCACTCCCACCAATGGAATGATGCTGTACTTACTGCGTAAAATGCCCAAATCAATACGGCAAGCTGCACATACACCCATGAGAATGTGATGAATTTGTAAAAATAATCATGTGTCGCTGCATTCACAGTTTTCGCAGGAACATTGCTTTTATCCGTGCTGATCGCATAATCCATCAAAGGAACCAAAACGAAAACAAAGCTATGAATCAAAAATAAATTCAACCCTCCAAGATAATAACCCGCTACCAATAAGATCGGTAGAATCAAGGCGCTGAAGAATCCTATTTTTTTAAGGCTTACCATATTGGGTTAATTAAATCAACTAAATCTAGAAATTCGCCGCCAAAAAGAAAACCCTTCGAGTGATCAATTTTCCCTGCCGGCCAGCAATCCTCAAACCTGATTTAAATCACCTTCATGTAAAATTATCGTCAACCTTTTAGCAAGCATTTGTGGTCAAATTTGTGGAAATAGTTGAAAAATGTCGTTGTCTCCTGAGTTAATCCAAAAGTACAATATGCCTGCGCCAAGGTATACTTCCTACCCGACTGTCCCTCTTTGGGAAAATAATGTTTCAGTTCAAAACTGGGAATACCTTGTCAAAAAGGCATTTTCAGTTTATGGAAAAGCTGAAGGTATCACGATCTACATCCACTTGCCCTTTTGCGAAAGCCTCTGCACCTATTGCGGCTGCAACAAGCGGATTACCAAAAACCATGGGGTAGAGGATCCCTATATTTCAGCTCTTTTGAAGGAATGGAATAAGTACCTGGCTCTTTTTGATAGCAAACCAAAGCTGGCCGGTATTCACCTTGGAGGTGGTACTCCGACATTCTTTGCTCCGGAGTCACTTTTTGACTTACTGGATCCGATCATTTCAGCTTCAGAAGTAATGGAAGATGCTGAATTCAGTTTCGAAGGCCACCCAAACAACACGACTTTTGAACATCTCGAAACGCTCTCCAAACTTGGATTTGACCGAGTCAGTTATGGAATTCAGGATTTTGACCTTACTGTTCAGCAGGCAATTCATAGAATCCAGCCATTTGAGCGCGTAAAAGAAGCAACCGACAATGCCCGAGCTTTGGGTTATACCTCAGTGAATTTCGATCTGATTTACGGTTTACCCTTTCAAACTCAGGTGTCTTTGGCTGAGACTTTTGATAAAGTAGCCAGTTTGGCTCCGGACCGAATTGCTTTTTACAGTTATGCTCATTTGCCGTCAGCATTTCCGGCTCAGAAAAGCTTTGAGCAACATTTACCTCAGGAGCAAGAAAAGCGGGCTTTATATGAATTTGGCAAAAAGCTACTTTTGAATCTTGGCTATGAAGAAGTTGGGATGGATCATTTCGCCTTACCAAATGACCCGCTATGCCAGGCCAAAAGACGGGGGAATCTTCACCGAAACTTCATGGGCTACACCACTTCCCCTTCAAAAATTCTCCTTGGACTGGGAGCAAGCAGCATAAGCGACATTCATTTTGCCTATGGTCAAAATGAAAAGAGAATCGATGAATTTCAGATTCAGCTAAAAAAAGGAGATTGGGCCATCGTAAAAGGTCATCTCCAAACCGAAGAAGACATACAAACTGGACAGATCATTCTTGATTTAATATGCAAGCAAAAAGCGGAAATACCCTTTGAGTTTTGGGAAAAATTGGGATCAGATCAACTAGAAAATCTCCGCCAGATGGAATGGGACAGGCTAGTAACCTGGGAAGGAAATATCCTTAACGTATCCCGAGAAGGAATTGCATTGGTAAGAAACATCTGCATGCAGGTCGATCTTAGATTGGCAAAAACTCAATCTAAAGTGATGGTATTCAGTAAATCGATTTGAGGATTGTTACTCACACATGGTGATTTCCACCTGCTGAGATCCATAATTAAAAACCTGCAGATTGGGACTGAATCCATGGATTCCAAGACCGAGGCCTCGGAAAATAAAAATAATCCCGATTACAGCTCCGAGGTATGGAATTGCTTTTTGAAATCGCTGTCTCGCAGCAATCGAAATCAAAGTTCCGGAATACATCAAAACCATGAGTAAAGGAATCGTTCCAATCCCAAAAAAGAACATGTAGGCCGCCCCTAAAACAGGACTTTGAAGACCCAAAGCTGCTACCAATGCCATGTATACCATCCCACAAGGCAAAAGTCCATTTGCTAATCCGGTGGCAAAAAACGCAGAACTTCCTCCTGCTTTCAAGAAGTGGTTTAGCTTTCTTTTCACCCAAATAACCACTCCTGAAAGAGCCGGAACGGTCAAAAACTGATCTGCTTTTTTGTAGCTGAGAGAGAAAATCAAAATTAGTATCCCCATCCCTATCGAGAATCCTTGCTGAATCCCTGCAAGGGAAAGAGAAAAACCAATGCTCCCTACTACTAAACCCAGCAAAGCATAGGTTAGACTTCGGCCCAAATTATACAGGAATTTATGCTTAAAATAGGATGATTTGCCCTTTCCTCCTACCGCCAAAGCAATAGGTCCGCACATTCCCACACAGTGAAATGAGCCTAGAAATCCCAAAAGGAGAGCCGTCCAAAGCATTTATAAATCGATCTTTTTCTCTTCGTAATAATCCTTTCCTCCCTCAGTCCAATTGAGTTGAAACTTCCAGTATCCGGCTTTTAAATTTTCCACCGGAATGGCAGTTTGACCTCCACTGGCAGCAGTAAAACTGAGTTCCTGGTCAAGATTTGAATCGGAAGGTCTAAAAAGTTGTAGCTTTCCTGTCGCTCCTATCGGAAGATCCAAGAGCACCGTTTTGGAAAGGGCATCATAACTAATCACTTCCCGATTAAGTCTAAGTGTTGAGTTTTCCTTATCTATCTGATCCTGAAATTTAATTTCCTCTTCGTAATAGTTTTCTGTAACCAACTCGATCCCATCCATTCGTACCGAGATAACTACCATCGTGATTATTAGGACTACAAACCCGATGATCGTCAGTAATATTCCTTTTCCCCAATCCATATTCAGTTTTTTTTTGATTTTGGCTATTTATTCAAAGGCGCCATAAAATTCGTTTTGATTTGGTCAATTTCTTCCTGATCGTGAATCAGGGCGACTTGAACCTTTTCTTGGCTTACTTTTACCTCGGATTGATTTCGAACAAGGAAAAATCTCCCTTCAAATTTCGTCTGAGGCTCCAGAATCCATTCCTTCTCTCCGATGATTTCCACTTTCATTCCTTCTGCCAAAGCATGTAATTCTACCTTTTGAGGTTCAAATGTCTTATTAATCAATGTTATTTGGTACAAGTTGGAGACAGTACCATCTTCTCTGGCCTGAAAAGTCATGCCCGGAAATCTGGTGATAGTTCCTTCCAAATCCTCACGTGTAACAATCAGTGATACAAATGCCACTACCAGTAAAACCAAAACTATTGAATAACCTTTCACCCGACCGGTAATCAATTTTTGAAAACCTTCTTTGATGCTATTTTCTGAAGCATATCTGATCAACCCTTTGGGCCGGTCAACTTTCAGCATCACCTCATCACAAGCGTCAATACATGCGGTGCAATTCACACATTCCATTTGAGTACCATTCCTGATATCAATTCCGGTCGGGCAAACCTGAACACAAAGGCTACAATCCACGCAATCCCCCTTTCCAAGATTCTCAGACTGGTTTTTCTTGATTGGCCCGCGAGGTTCACCTCGCACGTAATCATACATGACATTGATCGAATTATCATCTAAAAAGACTCCCTGCAATCGGCCATAAGGACAAACAACAATACATGCTTGCTCTCTGAACCAGGAAAATATAAACATGAAAATTCCGGAGAAGGCAATCAACCCAATGAAACCGGCCATGTTGGTTGAAGGCGAATGAGAAACTATTTCAATCACTTGATCAAGGCCGATTAGATAGGCCATTACTAAATGACCAATCAGAAGTGATATTACCAAAAAGACGGAGAGTTTAATTCCTTTCTTGATGACTTTTTCCGTATTCCATGATTGTTCGTTAAGCGCTCTCTGCTGATTAGCATCCCCTTCGATCAGATACTCGATTTTTCGAAATACCATCTCCATGAATAAGGTCTGGGGACAAGCCCATCCGCACCAAACTCTGCCAAATACAACGGTGAAAAGAATGATGAAGACAAAGAAAATCAACAAGAGAAAAATCAGCAAATGAGTATCCTGAGGCCAAAATGCCGCTCCGAAAATGATGAATTTTCGTTCAAATATATTGAACAACATGTACGGTCTTCCGTCAACCTGGATAAATGGTCCTGCGAAAAGAATTGCAAGGAGAAGCCAAGAAAGATAACTTCTGTACTTATAAAAAATTCCCTTTATTTTTTTGGGATAGACCCAGTTTCTTTTACCGTCATCCTGGACCGAAGCCAAAGCATCACGGAAAGAATCAGGACTCAAATGGGGGTTTTTCTTAGCCATGGTTAAGGCAATTTACTGCCGGAAAATAAGTTATCCCGGCAGTTTAGATTTACTTGATAGTTGCAATAACAGTTGTACTATCTGTCACTGGAGCTTCTACGGCAGCTGGCTCAGGAGAAGCGTATAATTCCCCTTGAGGTTCTTTGGGGTTAGCCGCGGTTTTTCCTTTGAACGTCAGGATGTAACTGGAAACTTGCTGGATTTCCTCTGGTGTTAATTGATCTTCCCATGGAACCATTCCTTTTTCCACAACACCATATTTCACCACGGTAAACACGTCTTTGATTGAGCCACCGTGAATCCAATATTCGTCAGTAAAGTTTGGACCAACTCCTCCTCCTCCATCTTGCGCATGACAAGCTGCGCAGTTACCTTCGAAAATTGTCATTCCGGCCGCCAAAGCTGCAACTGATTCATCGAAAATGGCAGTTGTTTCATCGATTCCTGCCTTTGCATCCGCATTTCTTTCGGCTGCGGCAATTGCTTCGATTTTCAGTTCCTCTTCGTATTCCTCAATCTGGGTTGGACCAGTTCCAAGCACAGAATAATTGACGAAATAAACCGCCGCAATGACAACGCTTCCAATGAATACGTATTGAAGCCACGGAGGCATGAAATTATCAAGTTCTGTGATCCCATCATATGAATGGTCAGCCATTACTTTAGGACTTTCCTGACCTGCGGGGTCCATTTTTCCTGTCACAAATCTCTCCTTGAAGGTTTCCCACCAAGATGGTTCATTAGCCATTCCAGGGTTTTCCTTTTTCAATACTGAGGACATAAATGACATCAGGTAAATCATCAAAATCAGTAGCAAAACGATCACACCCAGAATTACCCCTAAGATGATCAACAAAATCAACTGGCTGGAGTCCATTGCTTGCATTTTAGCAAACCATGGAGATCCTTCCGTCTGAGCCCAAGCCGCATGAGAACCCATGAAGCCGCAAAGGGTTAGTAAGGCGAATAAATACTTTTTCATGGCTGGTTATCAGTTAATTTTTCATCATCCATAGGCATGGATTTCATGTAATCGATGTGCTCTTTTGGCATCCTCATGGCCCATAAAAACACTCCCAGGAAAAACAGGACAAAGATGATCAATGAAATAATCGGATATATTTCAATGTTTTCGATGGATCTTAATACTTCTTTATACATGGCTTTATCCGGTTATCAGTTAGCAGCAGTTGCTTTAATATCAGTTCCCAATCTTTGCAAATACGCGATCAGGGCAACGATTTCAGTATTTGGCAATACATCAACACCCGAATCTTTCAAGCCCTTCACGATTTTGTCAGCCTGAGCCTCCAAGTTTTTGTTGGCTTCCAGATCGAAGCCTTCAGGATAAGGAACACCCAATTTTTGCATCGTTCTGATTTTGGCAGGAAGATCTGTGTAGTCCATTTCATTTTCCACCATCCAAGGGTACGGAGGCATCAACGATCCCGGTGACATGCTTCTTGGATCCATCATGTGGAAATAATGCCAACTGTCTGGATATTTCCCACCGATTCTGTGCAAATCCGGGCCGGTTCGCTTGGATCCCCATAAGAATGGACGATCATACACGAATTCACCGGCTTTAGAATATTCACCATATCGCTCAGTTTCAAATCTAAATGGTCGAACCATTTGGGAGTGACATCCTACGCAACCATTTTTGATGTATATATCACGGCCTTCCAATTCCAGCGGAGTATATGGCTTCACTGAGCTGATTGTCGGAACATTAGATTTAACAAGGATTGTTGGAATGATCTCGACCACGCCTCCGATCAAAATTGCGATGGTAGCTAATACGGCAAAGAAAACCGGCTTTCTTTCCCAGGCTCTATGCCAGAACTCTCCTTTTGAATTATATGCTTTTGCTAACGCAGGTGCATGATCATCTTCAGTTGGCTGGAATACCCCTTGTTTCGCGGTTTTGATCATGTTGTAAACCATCACGATCGCCCCACCCAAGTAAAGGAGGCCACCGAATGCTCTCAGCATGTACATTGGAACCAATTCCACTACAGTCTGAAGGAAGTTCCCATACGCCAATCGGCCCATATCGTCGAACTCACGCAACATAAGGAATTGAGTCAAAGCTGCTACGTACATTGGCAAGGCATAGAAAAGTATACCCAAAGTGCCTATCCAGAAGTGAGCATTAGCAAGTTTAGTGGAATACAAAGTTGTCTTCCATAGTCTTGGCCACATCCAATAAAGCATACCAAAGGTCAGGAATCCATTCCATCCTAATGCCCCGATGTGTACGTGAGCTACTATCCAGTCAGTATAGTGAGCAATTGCGTTCACATTTTTGAGGGAAAGCATCGGGCCTTCGAAAGTTGCCATACCGTAAGCTGTCACAGCCACGACCATAAATTTCAGCACGGGCTCAGTTCTTACTTTGTCCCAAGCACCTCTCAGGGTCAAAAGTCCATTCACCATACCACCCCAAGACGGAGCGATCAACATAATTGAGAATACGGTACCTAGGACTTGTGCCCACTCAGGCAATGCTGTGTAAAGCAGGTGGTGAGGTCCCGCCCACATGTAAATGAAGATCAGAGACCAAAAGTGAACAATTGAAAGTTTGTAAGAATAAACGGGTCTGTTTGCAGCCTTTGGAAGGAAATAATACATCAATCCAAGGAATGGAGTAGTCAGAAAAAATGCCACTGCATTGTGTCCATACCACCATTGTACCAAGGCATCCTGAACTCCCGCATAAGCTGAGTAGCTTTTGAAGAGGGAAACCGGAAGTGCCAGAGAATTGAATATGTGCAATACCGCGACAGTAATGAAAGACGCCAGATAAAACCAGATCGCCACGTACATGTGTCGTTCTCTGCGCTTGATTAGAGTCCCAATCATATTTGCTCCGAATGCAACCCAAACGATAGCAATAGCAATATCAATAGGCCACTCCAGCTCTGCGTATTCTTTGGAAGAAGTCAATCCCAAGGGCAGAGTGATTGCTGCCGCAAGGATGATTAATTGCCAGCCCCAAAAGTTGAACCAGCTGAGGGTCTTATTCCACATCGGCGCTTTGAGCAGCCTTGGCATAGAATAATAAATCCCTGCGAAAATCGCATTTCCTATGAAAGCGAAAATCACGGCATTCGTGTGCAATGGACGAATCCTACCATAAGTAGTGTAGGGATTGCCCAAATTGGCCTCGGGAAGGAATAACTGTGTGGCTGCAAGTACCCCCACCAGCATTCCTACCAGGCCCCAAATCATTGTCGCAGCTCCAAAATACTTGACAATTTTGTTGTCGTATTGGAACTTCTCCAGCGTAGCATCATTCATGAGACTTAGGTTTTGTTGGTTGATTTTTTATTGATTTTTTTGGATGATTTTCAAAGAGAATCCGCACCGAAGGTGTGTAGTCATCGTCAAACTGCCCGCTTTTCATAGCCTTGAAAAACAAAACCAAAAACGTAACAGCCAGCACCAGACTCACAGCGATTAATAGAAAAATGACTTCCATTTTAGTCTGCTTTTTGGGTTAATAATCCTTTTTTCCAGGCAACCATATTGGTGGCCAGTGTTGTAAATATCACGACTGAAATACTGCTCACAGGCATCAGAATCGCACAAATCACCGGACTCAATAGCCCTTGAACAGCAAGAGTCAACCCCACACTATTGTATAGAAAACTGAGTGCAAAACTTGCCTTAATGATGTTCCGGCTGTCTTTGGCAAAAGACAAAAAGAGAGGGATTTTGTCAAATGACTCCGCGTCCAAAATCGCATCACTTGCCGGTGAAAAATGGCTTACCCGATCCGTCACTGCCACTCCTACCTCGCTTGCCTGCAATGCTCCTGCATCATTCAGCCCATCTCCAATCATCAGCGTATGATGACCAGAATCATTTAATTTCTTAAGGTAGTTAAGCTTGTCTGTTGGACTTTGGTTGAAGTTGAATTGAATGCTTTCTCCCAATTTCTCTTTAAGCGAGACCTGTTCGTGTGAATGATCACCTGACAGTACATGAAGTCTGTAAGGAACTTCCAATTGCTTGATGACGACAGAAGCACTTTCTCTCAAGCCGGATTCAATGTGAAAATATCCGATCTCTAATCCTTCAATGGCCAAAAAGACCATATTCCCTCCAAAAATATGTACTCCTGAAAAATTACCAGTAAAATATTTTGACCCTAATCTTACATTTTGGCCTTTATAACTGGCTTCAATTCCCTGACCCTTAATCTCTTTTACAAGATCTAAACCGAGCCCATTTTTATTTCCCAACCAATAATTAATTCTATTGCTCAAGGGATGAGTAGACCGATCGACCATTGACTTGAGGATTGAAAGAGTTTCTTCAGAAAGAGCTTCGCCTTTGTAGGTGATTTTGGCATTTGCCGGATCAGTCAGGGTACCTGTTTTATCAAAAACAACTGTATCAAGTAAAGCCATTCGCTCAATCACTCCGGCATTCTTCAAATAAAACTTTCCTCTTCCAAAAATTCGCAGTGTATTTCCCAAAGTGAAGGGAGTTGACATCGACAATGCACAAGGACAAGCCACTATCAGCACTGAAGTGAATGCTTTGACTGCGATAGAAAAATCAGAAAATGACCAAAAAATTAATGTCGCAAATGCTATCACTAAGACCGTCCAAGTAAATCTTCCGCTGATTCGGGTAGCTAAAGGATCCAAGAGTCTGTCTTTGCTCTTTTCGAAAGATTCATTATTCCATAGGTCTGTCAAGTAACTCTGGGATGGTGATTTTTGTATAGATAGCAGGACTGGTTCTCCTTTTTGGCGTCCTCCTGCATAGATTAATTCACCTTTTTGCTTTGGCACTGGAACTTCTTCTCCTGTCACAAAACTGTAATCGACATTCGCTTTTGAACTGAGGAGGATAGAATCAGCTGGAATCAATTCCTCGTCCCGAACCAAAATCAAATCCCCAACCTGAAGTTTGGTAAGAGGGATAACTTCCTCTCTATCCTGAACCAATTTAGTCACTGCAATGGGAAAATAAGACTTATAATCCCTATCAAATTCCAGTGTGGCAAATGTCTTTTGCTGGTACAGTTTTCCAAGTAAAAGGAAAAACAAAAGTCCACCAAGGCTGTCCATGTAGCCGGATTGGTTAAGTCCAAATATGTCCCAAAGAGAATACAGAAAGAAAGCAATTATCCCAAGCACAATTGGGACATCCATGTTGATTTGGCGTTGCTTTACAGCATTCCAAGCAGATCTATAATAATCGGAAGCTGCATAAAATACCACTGGCAGTGATAGAACTACATTGAGGTAATTGAAAAGACTTTTGAATCCTTCTCCAAGAAGTTTCGCCTCAGAAAAATATTCAGGAATACTAAACAGCATCATGTTGCCAAAACAGAAACCTGCTACAGCAAGTCTTTTTATTGTTCTTTTATCGGAAGAATAAACTTTCTTTTGATCAAGATCCGAAAGGTTAATTTTTGGTTCATACCCGATAGTAGAAAGCAAATTCACTAATTCTTTAAGATTGATTTTATCATGCAAAAATTTGATTTGAACTTTCTTTTTTACAAAATCCACCCTGCTTGAAATCACACCAGAGTGGATATGATACAAATTTTCAAGAAGCCAAATACATGAAGCACAGTGGATAAGTGGAATGTAAAAAGTAACATGACTTTCTGTTTCATTTTGAAAATCTAGCAATCCTCTTTGAGTGTCTTTATCATCCAAATAATCAAATCTGTTTAATTGAGATGATTTAAGTTTTTGGCTTTTCCCAGGATTTGTTTCGATCTGATAGAAGTTGCAAAGATCATTTTCAGACAAAACTTCATAAACAAGTTTGCATCCTTGACAACAAAAGTTTTTTTCGTCAAATACTAGAGATTGATCCTTACAGTCTTCCCCACAATGGAAGCACTTAACAGTAGCATGAGGTGGAGGAAACGAGTTCATTCTAATACTTTTTTATAAAATTACCTCAGTAAGGCTCTGAAAAACATGACAATAATCAGTTAATACTATGACTTACACCGATAGGTAAAAAGAAAGACTATCACTCCAAATCTTTCCTTTATAGAAATGGAAAAGAACTTTGGTCAGGTCAGCTTGGTAGTTTTTTGTGGTTACTAATAGTGTGCATTCATGCTTGACCGCGTATGACCAAAAATCGCCAATCCTTAAAAAATTGAATTTAATAAAGCTCGTTTCACGTGTAGCGAGTGAAACTTTTTGAATCAATTCCTGTTCCTCTTTGGTTTTAGATTTCGGAATGAAGCTAGGGGAAATAATGGTTGCTTTGCTATTCTTGATCAGGTTTCCAAAAAGCTTTACGAACTGCCTGATAAGTTCTGCTGATTGAGGGGTCCCATCATAATGAAAAAGTAAATGTTTTGTAGAAAAGTCAGATACAAATAATAGTACGGGGATTTTGCAAACCTCCTTTTCAAGTGGTTTTGGCAAATCGTGACTGTGAAGCCATTCTAAAACCTGGTTTAAATCAATTGAAAAAAGCGTGATCTCTTTCCCATTAAAAGATGAGCCTTCATCGGGAATAGTTGGTTCAAAACCCTCAGCAAGCTCTTCGTCGTGATATTCTTTTAAGATCGATTCAGGCAACTCAAATTTGGTGGCAATAGATGTACTCAGTTCCATGGCAAAATTTAATTTCCACCAAAGCTACAATTTGAGATTACGAATCCACGTGATCAAACCCATTCAAAAAGATGATAAAAATCAGGTTTTAGGTGTAAAAGATGAAAAGGAAGAAATAAAAAAATAATTCTTGAAAAGGAAAGGGTTAAACTTTCTGTCCTTACCATAAATGGTTAAACCCTATAAAAGCAAAAAACCCAGCAGTATGAGTGCTGGGTTTGAATAATGTGGCGGCGACCTACTCTCCCGGGTGTAACCCCAGTACCATCGGTGCTGCAGGGCTTAACTTCTCTG
>JBKJKX010000028.1:0-9040 GCA_046597285.1 Algoriphagus sp.
CCTGAAATCCGCTGGGATCTCTCCAATGAGAAAAAATGGTGGGGAGAATCTGCCTACGGAATGCAGGCCACCTTTGATTCTTCTCAACATCTGGGGATTACCAATATGCTTAAACCACATCTTTGGGTAAGAAGTAGCTGGCCTGGTGAGATTGAAATGACGAACGATAATGACTGGAAACTGTGGTTTGAAAATTATACCGCATTTATCATTGACCATGCAAAGTTTGCTGAGAAGCTAAAATTCCCCATGATGTGTATTGGTACAGAGCTTGAAAAAACTTCTCAACGAGATCAAGACTGGAGAAAAGTCATTGCTGAGATTCGTAAAGTCTATTCCGGCAAATTGGTTTATGCAGCCAATTTCACAGAATTTGAAAAAATTACTTTTTGGGATGAGCTAGATTTCATCGGAATTCAAGCCTATTTCCCTCTTACCAAAAATCACAACCCTGATTTAGAGGAGTTGAAATCTTCTTGGGCATCTCATTTACCTAAAATCGATAAGACGGTAAGGAAGTACAAAAAGCCTGTAATATTCACTGAAATCGGATATTGTAATACGGTGGATGCTGCTGTAGAACCTTGGGTTTGGCCAAATGAAAGAATGAAAACTGAGTTTTCGGAAGAAGTTCAGGCACTTTGTTACAAAGCATTTTTTGATACTGCATGGACCAAATCCTGGATGGCAGGCGTATTTTTTTGGAAGTGGTATCCAACCCGGAATGAGCGGGAGCCTGACTTTACTCCCCAGGGAAAGGAAGCAGAAAAGGTAATGACTCATTATTTTTCCGCTGACTGAAAATCAGTATTCTATGTGACTTTTGTCATTTTATCTTAATGGGATGGGGCATAGATTTACTCCTGTAGTAAGTAGGTTCACCTTTTTTCCAACCAAAGAAATATCATGAAAAAGAACATGGGAAATGCAGACAGGGTTATCCGAGTGGTAATAGCTGCTATAATAGTAGGCTTGTACCTATCAGGAACGATAACTGGTACAATCGGAATCATCGGTTTGGTAGTGGCAGCAGTGTTCGTACTTACAAGTTTTGTGAGTTTTTGCCCTTTGTATACTCTTATAGGGGTCTCTACTTGTCCGAGGACTGCTAAAAATTGACAATGCGTAATAGTTTTGAGAAAGGCCGGAGGTGTTTACTTCCGGTTTTTTTATGCCTTTTCAACTCTCGGAATAGTAAACTTCCTTGATTTTTTTATTAATTAGATTTTAGAAACCCAAAAAAAGCAAGTATGAAAAATAATCCACGTAGAGAGTTTTTGAAGTCCACCGGTCTTGTCGGTTTAGGATTGTTTGGGGCAGGAAGCGCCTTGGCCGAAAACTTTGATCAATTGCCTTTGGCAGCCAGAAAGGGTGCCGGAAGGATTCAATCATTCAACATGTGCGGATTTCGAGCACCTAAACTGGAAACTGTCAGAATTGGTATTGTAGGATTGGGTCAGCGGGGTCCCGGGGCTGTCCAAAGACTCAGCAAAATAGAGGGAGTTGAAATTGTTGCTCTATGTGATTTGCTACCGGATCGAGTGGAAAAAGCAAAAAAAAGCCTGGAAGGGACTGCCCATAAGCCGGAAGGCTATTCGGGGAATGTGTATGCCTGGAAGAAGATGTGCGAAAGACCGGATCTTGATCTGATTTACATTGCTACGCCTTGGGAATGGCATACTCCGATGGCTGTATATGCTATGGAAGCCGGTAAACATACTGCCTGTGAAGTACCTATTGCTCGCACACTTGATGAATGCTGGCAATTGGTTGAGACCTCTGAGCGTACCAAAAAGCATTGTATGCAACTAGAGAACTGCTGCTATGATTTCTTCGAGTTGATGACCTTGAAAATGGCGAGAGAAGGATTTTTTGGAGAAGTTCTGCACGTGGAAGGAGCTTATATCCATGATTTACTTGATGGTAATTTTGACAAGGAAAATGGCTATCAGGATATGTGGAGGCTTAAAGAGAACTTCAGAAACGGAAACCTGTATCCAACACATGGTTTGGGGCCTATTTGTCAGATCCTGAATATCAATCGTGGAGATCAGATGGATTACCTCACCTCGGTGTCGTCCAATGACTTTATGATGAAAGCAAAAGCAGAAGAGCTTGCCGAAAAAGATGTCTTTTTCTCTTCATATGCGGGTAAAAGTTACAGAGGCAACATGAATACGACGGTTGTAAAAACAAAACATGGCAAGACGATCATGATTCAACACGATGTGACTTCGCCAAGACCATATTCAAGACTTCATGTTATCAGCGGTACAGAAGGTTTTGCACAGAAATATCCTGAGCAAAAAGTTTCCAAAGGTCACAGCTTTATGAAGCAAGAAGAGATGAAAGATCTTCAGACAAAATATACTCCGGAGATTGTTCAAAAAGTAGGCGAACTGGCCAAGCAGATTGGTGGTCACGGAGGCATGGATTTTATGATGGATTGGAGGCTGATCGATTGCCTGAGAAATGGATTGCCACTTGATCAGGATGTATATGACGCAGCGCTTTGGAGCTGCATTACACCACTTAGCGAATGGTCTGTTGCAAACCGATCAAATTCAATTGATGTTCCGGATTTTACTGGGGGGAATTGGAAAACTAATACCCCGGTTCCGATCACACTTGAGGGTGGCGGAACGACCAAAGTGATCGTTTAATTAGGTGTTGAATCTTTAATTTTGGGGTGGTTGACAAAGTACATGTTCAACACCCCTTTATTTTTTACAGGAATTCCACCCCTGTGTTCACAGTCAAACTGATCCGCTATCGATTTATAATGATCTTCGGAGATATTGATTTTACCAGGTTCTCCGTTGCTTTCCATTCGTGAAGCGATATTCACGGTGTCTCCCCAGATATCATAAGCAAATTTCCTTGAACCTACCACACCAGCTACGACGGGACCGGAGTGGATTCCAATCCGAATAGCGAACGGAGCTTGTTCAATGGTTAATCTTTCCTTGTTATAAGATTCAACAAACTCAAGAATTTTCAGCCCGGCATTTACTATTCTGATTGCGTGATCAGAAATGGGAGTAGGTATGCCTCCTGCAGCCATGTATGCATCTCCGATCGTTTTAATTTTCTCCAATCCAAACTCGTCCATAATCTCATCAAACTTGGTGAAGAAAACATTGAGATTTTTTACCAAGTTATCCGGAGTCATCGCCTGGGCAATCGTTGTGAAATCTTTAATATCTATAAACATGACCGAAACATGGTCATACAATCTTGCCGATGCTTTTCCTTCCTGCATGAGTTCGGCAGCAATCTCTTTGGGGAGAATATTCAAAAGGAGAGAATCGCTTTTTTGTTTCTCTTCTTCCAATTGTCGTGTCCGCTCTTTCACAAGATTCTCCATGTTTTCGTACAAGAGAGCATTTTCTATAATCCCTCCAATCTGTCCAGCCATTAGCCTCATCAAACTGATTTGACCTTGCTGAAAGGCATTATTCGTTTGGCTATGAGTAAGGTAAATCATCCCGGAAATCTTCGATTGGCTGACGAAAGGAATGCAAAGAATAGAGATCAGATTTTTTCGTTGGACGATCGGGTCCGAATCATACGGTTTTGTGTGAATAGCATCTGCAATCAGCACGGGCTCTTTAATAGCACGGGCATAATTGACTATACCAGAACTCACCTCAGAATAGTCTTCAAGTTTCGCTTTGGGAAAGTGAGTATGTAAAGTATGATTGGCTAGTGTGGAAACTTCCACTATCCATTCTCCCTGGCGATTGATCAGGAAATGACCTTCTTGAGCGCCGGAATTTTCCATGGCGTAGGTAATCAGCTTCTCGAGTAAAGATTCCAGCTTTATCTCACCGATCAGGGCATCCATGGTTTTGACTAGAGTCAGAGTGTCAATTGAACCCAACTCAATCGAACCGGAGGTTTTAGAAGGTAGCAGCTGGATTTCAGCACTTGCCAGCTTATCTAGGGAAGATTGATCGTTTTGGATTAATTGCTGGACCTTGCCAGGGGAATTAAGCATTCCAGCGATTTTGATTGCCTGATTTCGAAATGTTTCGCTTTTAGGACTGCCTTTTTTAGCTAAAAGATTGCTATAAATCTCATTGAGCAAAACCAAATAACGAGGTTGATTCAGCTTTTCAAATCCCTGAATTGCTTCCTCAAACAGTCCTTCATTAAGTATATTCTTTTGTTGGTTTTCTATTATTGCTGAGAAAAATTGCCAAACAGGAATGCCTAAATCAGGATTCAGTTTCATTACTTTTTTGAAGTGAGCAAGACTTTGGCCGATTACCTTCTTACTATCATGTTCATTAAATTTTTTCGAGTTGTTGTTGTTCAATAAAATGGCAGCATTCAGCCCTCTACAAAACTCAAAATACTGAAGTGAAACATCGATGGGCTGGTTTTTGGAAAACTCTTTTACCTTTTCAAAATTTTCAAAAGCAATCTCATTTTTCCCAAACCATAACGCCGTGATTCCTTTGAATCCATGATAGGAGGAGAGAAATACTTTGTTTTTTTCCTTTTGTGCTTTCTGGAATTCGGCCTCATCATTCAACAACAGAAGCTCAAGTTTTGCAGGATAAGAATTTGAATCAGCCATCAAAACTGATACACAATCGAGGATAATTTTTATCATATCCTCTTGGCTTGTGTAATTGTACTGCCTTACAAACCGAATGAGGTTGTCACAATCTTGGTGTAGACTGGTGAAATTCTTACTCGTATGAAAGTTGATCGCAATTTTGAAACATAAGTTCCAGGAACCGTAATTCATGTTTCCATATGCAATTCCATTTTGATATCCTTCATCAGCAACAGAAATGGAATCATTTGAATTTTCAAGAATATGTGCAATAAAACCCACATGAATAAAATGAACGGTGGCTGCATACTTTTTTAAATCCTCACTTTCCACAAGTTTGCGACATTCCTGTACGATCTTATATGCATCCAAAGGTTTTTTCATCGCCGAAGCGCGAATGATCCCATAACTTCCAATTCCGATCATCGATTCCGGTCCCAGGCCATGCTGCAATGTCAGCTTGAGCATGAGAAAAATCAAAAGCGGATAGGTCTCTATATTTGCAAAATAATAAGCAGGAATAGCTGCCGAAATCAATTTGTAAAGAGCCTTTATTTCAGGATCATTAGCTCTGGGAAGTTGACTCAAGCCGGAGATTTTACTGGTCGGAAGTTTGAATTGCATTTTTATCGCTTCCCAAATAATATGGAGCACGGATGCTTTTTCCGGGATTTTAATTCCTACTTCTGCAAACGCTTTCTGGCTGATTTGAATAGCGCTATTGGGCTGATTATAATAAGTAAGAGAACGGATAATCAACTCATACACCAATATTCGGTCTGTTTTATCTTTGGCTGCCTCAAAAGCCATTTGCTCAAATTTGATCCTTTTTTTCTCGCTTTTAGTTAAAAAAGAATATTCCAGCAGATTTAACAAGATCGGGAACTGCTCCTCTTTGGAAAGCTGTTTCTCCAAAAGCTCAAACCCTTTTATCGTAAAGTTGAGGGCAGTGTCGAAAGCAGCCGAGGCTGCGGCTTTATTGCCCGCCAAAAGGAGAACTTTGGCCACTTTAGTTGAGATATCTGGTTTGGTATCATGAGAATATCCAAGATTAAAATGAATCCCGATTTCTATGGATTTCTCTTCAAGTTCTTTGTCTGAGAGGCTCTCAAGGATAATTTCCCCTACTTCGAAATGTCGCTTTTCTGACTCTTCTTTACCCAGAAGGGAATAGACTGCCTGTTGGATTCGTGCATGGGCAAATCGGAATTTTATGTCTTTTCCTAGCTCTGAATAATATTCGGGGATAAATCTGTAATCATTAATGACAGGAACAAGGGATCCTTCCTGGATCAAAGGCCAAAGCAAATGATGAATACGCGCTGGATTCTGCTTGGATACCATTTCCAGTTGATGAATTGAAAATTCCAATCCGAATACGGAAGCTATTTTGACGATAGTCAAGGCATCATTGTCCAGCGTCTTTATTTTTTCCAATAAAATATCCACTACTTCATCACTGAGATTGAGGGAATAGATGGTATGAAGGTTCCATGTCCAGCGATTGTCTGGGTAGTCGAAAACCAAAAGTTTTTGTCGATAGAGGAGTTCCAATAGTTTGGTTATTGCAAAAGGATTTCCCTTCGTCTTAGAATGAACCAAAATCGAAAGCTCATTTACATCAGAGTCCGAGACTTTTAGAGTATCGCAAAGGAGATTGCTGACATCCTCAAGCTTAAGAGGCTGAAGGTTCAGTTGGTAAGTAGGGACATGGATTTCCCTACGTTTTTCCTCTTTCATCTCATCCAGCATATTCCTCATTGTATTGCTGAAATTGTTGCCGGATTGGTCTCGGAAAGCTACAATGATCAAAATGTGTTTGAGAGTGTAGTTACTCAAAAGTGACTTCAACAGATCCAATGAGGCCACATTTGCCCATTGGAAATCATCCAGAAAAAGAACTATCGGTGAGTCCGGCGTCGCAATGCTTTGGAGAAACGCATTGATTGCGAACTGAAGTCTCTGCTGATTTTCGATTCCCTTCAAAGGAAGAAGTTGAGGTTGATCATGGAGGACATATTCCAGTTTTGGCGCAAGGTCAAACAAAATCCTCCCCAGTCCTTTGGTTTCGCTTTTGATTCGCTCACCCCAGATTTTCTGAGTTTCGGATGACGCAATTAGCAACCATTCTGAAAATTGACGGAATGCTTTTTCGAAGGCAAGGTAGGGTGTCTGACGATCCATGACATCGAATGATCCTGTGAGGAAAAATCCGGTATTCCCGCTGACCTTTCTATAGAGTTCCTGACAAAGTGTACTTTTGCCCACTCCACCTTGACCTGAAATTGTTAGCAGGACTTTATCTCCCCGTAGTGCATGCTCATACGCTACTTCAAGCGTTTGAATTTCAGATTCTCTTCCGTAAAGTTTTTGAGAGATTCGCAACCTGGAAGAAATATCCTGAAGTCCTGTTTTAAAATGTTTGATGCTAGAATTGGACATTTCCAAATCTAGCAACAGGTTCAGATCTGAAAGCAAGCCTGCAATAGATTGGTATCGGTCCTCTGCATTTTTTGCCAGAAGTTTTAGGATAATCAGATCTAATGGTTTGTTGATGGATTTTTTGAAATAGGAGGGGGGAAGCGGTGCAATAGCAAGATGACAGTGTATCAATCTCAATAAATCAGTCTCAATAAATGGAGGTCTGCCGCAAAGCATTTCATAAAAAGTGACTCCTAAGCCATAATAATCACTCCTATAATCAATTTTTCGATTCATTCGACCAGTTTGTTCGGGCGATATGTACTCCATTGTTCCGATCAATTGAGGACTTTGCTCAAAATTCAACTCCAGGTTTTCGATAGAGGATCCAAATTCATAATCAATCAATGTGATATTTTGATTGTTCAGATCACAAATGAAATTTCGTGGATTGATGTCATTGTGGAGGATGTTTTTTTGATGGAGATTCTGAAGTTCTCTGGCCAGAAGGATCGCAATCGAAAGAAACTCCTGCTTCCCCATGCCATCATTGGGTATGAATTCTTTCAAGCTTTTGCCAGGAACAAATTTTCTCATCATGACTAACTTGCCCTGATGAAGGACTACACCTGAATTCATTTCACCATGAAAAGACTTGCCCGTAATACTGGTTTCATTAAACAATCTTCCCTGATCTCCAGTCAAATCCTCCTTGATTAAAATCTCTGTCCCATCAGAAGTCTGACCTTTGAATACACGGCTTCGTGAACTTTCATGAATGGCATCAAGAGATATAATTTTTGGAGATTCGGGGATCATCAGGGGTTATTTGAAATGAGGATAAACGTTTTTTTCAAAGAATTCTTCCAGAAATTTTCGATCCACGCCAAGTTCCAAATTTTTCAAGACTTCGTCATAATCGGATTTAACAGGTATGATAAATTCTTCGTCAGAAGGATTGATTTCAGGGATCCAAGAGGAGTGGATCGTGAAGGCGAATTTTAACTTGGGATGGATCAACTTGCAGATGGGGCCTTTGGTAATATTTGGAGCATCGAAAATCCAGAATTCTGAGCTGTAAGCTGTCGGATTGACTTGGGAATTGCCGGCTTGTACCGGACAGACTAGATAGCCATCAAGCTCAGGAAGTACGTTGGTCGAAGGTGTTTTTTTAGGGACAAACTGAACTCCTCTTACGAAAACATTTCTTTCAAACTGAAAATATTCTTCCGGCCTCATGGTCTCAATATTCAATCGAGTCATTCCGAAAGGAAGTTCTTTTTCAGTCAGCTTTTTGATGAGATCCAGGCTGATTTTTCGGTGTTTGTAATCTTTGTACAGATCATAGACAAACTGTGTGAGAAGATTTTTGGTGGTTCCATCGGTAAGAAACCAGAGTTGCTTGATTTCGCTGACAGGCTCTTCAGCAGATAAGATTCCGCGGAAGCTATAAAGTGAGATTGCCCAAGTGTTTGGACCTAGATATTCATCGTTATACTTACCTGTATCTTCGTAAATACTGGATTTATCTTCCAATAAGGTTAATTTTTCAGCGTCAAACTTCCATTTTCCAAGACGGCTGATATCCATGCTCCCGACTGCAAATAAACTATAATAATCAGGATCGACCGGTTTACCATCCAGTGCTCTTTTGTCAAAAGTTCGAACCCATTCAGCTATACAAGTCGCGGCGTTATGGACGCCGATTAGTGTGACCACTCCATCCGGATTCGAATAATTGCAGCTATAATGGATAGTTTCGAGTGGGATCGGTTTATCCAGTCGATAAGCTGTTGCATGGCCTCCACCTGGTGTAAGTTCCCTCCGCTTGATGAGATAAGTAGTCGTGAAAGGCTCCATTCGTACAGTCGCAAGTCTACGGAGAAGACGTTCGATTACTTTGCTTTCTGGAAATGGATTGTCAAACAGCATATCCATCGAAAACTTAAAAGAGCAATCTGTCAGGATAATGTAATCTTGGGTGAGACCCATTTGGTGCATGCATTCATAGATTGCAAGTTTGCTCCCGTGCTGATCACTTAATGTCCAATT
>JBKJKX010000049.1:0-9851 GCA_046597285.1 Algoriphagus sp.
GGATAGATATTCAAGTTTCCAGCCTTATATATCTGAATACAGGAAATATGGATATTTCGAATTATACAGTAGAAGATTATGTGCTTGACCAAAAGTTCAGATTGTGGATATTGTCTCTGATTTTATTTTCAAATATTCTTTGGAATGACCTATTGAAGGAAAACGCAATTCAAATTTAACTTCCTTATTTAACCAATAAAACAAATTATCATGACTGATATTTTTCAAGCAATTTATGATTGGGTTATCGGCTTCTTCGGAATTAATCAATTTATTAAGATTGTTAATTCAGGCGATTATAGTTCTTTTCTAACTTACGATGGATTTATTTCTATCATCGGGCCGCTTTTCCCGATTGTTTTGGTTCTGGAAATTGTGGTGGCTTTAGTGATCAGAAAGTATAAGGCTATCGATTATAAGATCCCTTTCTTTTCTTATGTCCTAAATGCCTTTATCGGAAGGTTTATCTCCATTGCCGCCATTGTATTTTGCATCGGGCTTTTTGAGGAGTATGCAATCTTTAAAACTACGTTTACCTGGTACTGGTTTATTTATGGTTATATAGTTTGGGAATTTGGCCACTTTATCTATCATTATCTAGGTCATAAAGTTCGTCTTTTCTGGTGTTTGCATTCCACCCATCATTCGCCTCAAACCATGAATCTTTCCATCTCTTACGCACATTTCTTTTTAGAAGGACCTTATGCTGATGTAATCAGAACGACGGTATGTATCCTATTAGGCGTTAATCCGCCGATGCTGGTTGTAATTATGTTTATCGATGGTTTTTATGGCGGATTTATCCATATCGGCGAGCACTTAATGAAAAACGGCAAGCTTGGTTTTATGCACAATTATATTCTGACGCCTTCCCACCATCGTGTACATCATGCTAAAAATCCGCTTTATATGGATACTAACTTTTGTAATTTACTCAATATTTGGGACCGGGCATTTGGTACGTATCAGCCGGAAGAAGGAAACCTTAGGATTGAATATGGTATAACGAGGGAAATGAAACCTAACAGTTTTCTGGATAGTTACTTCGGCGAAATTTCCTGTTTATTAAAAGATGTTTACAAGGCGCCAGGCATCAAAAATAAATTTCTATATATTTTTATGCCCCCAGGCTGGAGCCATACAGGTGACCATAAAACAGCAACCAAAGTAAGAAGTGAATACATGAGAGATCACTTTCAGCCTACACAAAATCCTTATCGATCCAAGCAACGCATATAGGTTTAGTTTGGAATAGCAGTAGTTTTTATTTACTGAGTCTGTGTTCATCCCAATTGGAATTGAGAAGAAGGTTAAAGACTTCTATCGGTGGCCTTGGATTCATTTGAAGAAATCTTTGAGCCATACAAATTCATTTACTTTGATCTTTTTGCAGCCTGCCATACAGGAATACATGGCCGTGGACATTTTTGCTGGTTAGTCAGACCTTGTAATATGATAGGCTTTACTGCCGATAGCAAAAGGTCCACCTGCATTTTACACAGGTTGTTGTCTATCCTCCTTTCCTTGCAAGGAATAAGCACTCAGCCACGCTCATTTTGACTGTTCATAGGTTTTCGCCTTTCCTATCGGGGTTTGTACTATTTAGCTTGAAAAAAAATCATTCTGCTTCTTATCCCTATTTAATTTTATTGGGTTAAAAAAGGAGTACTCAAATCTTAAAGCGTTGTTTCCTTTTATTCATTTTTTAAGGGAATTCGGAATGAAAATTGAAAGTCTGTTTATCTGACAGAAGCATTTTTCCGAGTTTCCCCTATCGATTCACCGAATTTTGTCAAAGGGCAGCTGTGTAAAATTTAATAAACCCCATCACTTTTATTGAAATGGTGCTGTAATTCTGATTTTTTTGAAAAAAATGTAAAAATGAAAAAATACTCAACATTTAAAGGATAGATATTCAAGCTTTCTGCCTTATATATCTGAATATAGTAAATATGGATATTTCAAATTATACAGTAGAAGATTTTGTACTTGACCAAGAGTTCAGATTGTGGATATTGTCTCCTAATGTAGAGTCAAATATTCTTTGGGATAGCCTATTGAAGGAAAATCAATCTCAGATTAAAAATTTTAAAATTGCCAGCGAAATAGTATTAAATCTTTCTTTTAAAAATCAAAAGCTTACCGAAACAGAATCTTGGGAAATATGGCAGGCAATCGATAGGGGAATCGAAGCTCTTGGATCCGAAGGAAGCGAAAAAAATGTAGTTCCATTGAATTCTGAATCAACGCTGAAACGATATGAGAGGCAATCAATTCAAGATTCTCGAATATCTCAGATGCACCGGATTGCTGCAATTTTAGTAGTTGCCTTTGGAATAAGTATAGTGGCTAATGTTGTTTATCCTACTCCTGAACCAATTATAGAGGTGCCCATTTTAGTTTATGAGGAACATACAACTCTCCCAGGTGTAAAATCAACATTAACCCTACATGATGGATCAAAAGTGATTTTGAATTCAGGAAGTACGCTGAAGTATGTTAAAAACTTTGAGTTGGATAAAAGAATTCTTTATCTAACTGGCGAGGCATTTTTTGAAGTAATGAAAGATTCTATCAGACCATTTTCTGTGATTTCAGGTGATGTAGTGACCACTGCATTGGGCACTTCATTTAATATAAGCGCTTACAAAAATGAAGATTTAAATATTTCACTTTTAACTGGGAAAGTAGAGATAGAGCTTGCAATGATGGATTCTGAGTCTGTACTTCTAGAAAAGGGGGAGGCTCTTACCGTTGATTTGGAAGCTGGTAAAGTCCTCAAAGGTTCGTTTGACATCGACCAAGAAATAGGTTGGACTCAGAAAAAAATCATTTTTGAACAAGTGAAACTGACTGAAGCAATTCGGGTAATTGAAAATTGGTATGGAGTAAAATTTATTTTCCAAAACAAGCCTGACCCAGCTTTATTACTTTCCGGAATTTACCAAGATGAAACGCTGGAAAATGTCTTAGAAGGACTAAGCTATTCAGCAAGGTTTGATTTTAAAATCAATGAAGATATAGTTATCATAAAATTCAAATAGCCACCCTTAAACCCCGATACATATGATTAAATGAAAGACGAAAAAAATAGACCGATGATGCGTCAACATCTCCGGCCTACAGGATTTCCGGGTTTTCAGAAGTCAATCTGAAATCCGGCACAAGTTTATTTAACCATTTAGGAACAGTCCAAAACAAACCCTGTAAATATATGAAAAATCGATTACTGTTATACCTGATACGCATGACAAAGCTATATACCTACGCATTTCTAGTCCAATGCCTAACTATGAGTTTTCTTTTCGCTTGGGACGGAAACGCCCAAATTAAAAGAATTGATAAGGTAATGATCAAGATGCCTTTAGAAGAAGTCTTGATCGAAAATGCCTTTGCTAAGATTGAAAAATCTACAAATTTTAATTTTGTGTACACCAATAAAGAAATCAAAGATTTGACTAAGATTTCATTGGATGGTGATTACCAAAGTTTATATGACATTTTGGTTTCGATCTCAAAACAAACTCAATTGGAGTTTAAGCAGATCAACCAAAATATTCATGTAAAAAAATCAATTGTGTCAAATATTAATTCCGAACCAATCATCATTCTTCAAGAAGAGAAAGATGTCACTGGAAGAGTCTTGGATGAAAATGGTCAACCACTTCCTGGAGCTACGGTTCTAGTTGTTGGGACTACTTCAGGAACCGTCACTGATTTGGAAGGGAATTATACCATTACAGTTCCAGATGGAGCCTCTCTGATGTTTTCTTACATAGGGTATGATCCAACAAGAATTGAGGTGGCTGATCAATCCATTATTAATGTCTCCTTACAAGTGGATCCGACTTCATTGGAGGAAGTCGTGGTAATTGGATATGGAACAGCAAAGAGGTCTGATTTGACAGGATCTGTTGGTTCTGTTAAAGGAAATCAGCTGATGGATCGATCTCAGACCAACGCTGTGAAATCCCTTCAAGGCAGAATTGCAGGTGTTGAAGTACTCAACACCCAAAACTCTCCCGGTGCATCTGCCAGAATTCGAATCAGAGGTATAAACTCTATCAGCTCTGGAGTTCAGCCCTTGTTCGTAATAGACGGTATTATAGGTGGTGATCTCAACATGATCAACCCCGGTGACATCGAATCTGTTGAAGTACTAAAGGATGCTTCCTCAGCTGCAATTTATGGTGCACGTGGGGCCAACGGGGTAATTTTGGTAACAACCAAAAGAGGTCAGAAAAACCAAAATCAAATTATCTATGACAACTTCTTCACCGTGTCGACCCTTGCATCCAGCGTGCCAAGCTTGAACTCTACTGAGTTCATGGAAATTTATAACAGAGCATTCGATAACGCGGAAAAATACGATCCTTCTGGATTTGCACAGGGAAGATACAAACGGGCAATCCCTGCAAATTATCCCAATCTTTTCGATTCCAGTGGCAAACCTTTATACAATACCAATTGGGAGGATGAGATTTACAATGCTGCTTTTGGGCAAAACCACAACTTGGCATTCAGAGGAGGGACAAACAAAACTGCATATAACGTTTCATTGGGCTATACCAATGAAGATGGTATCATGATGGGCTCCGGATTTGAGCGTTTTAACGGTAAAATATCCATTGACTCTGACATCAAAAAATGGCTTACAGTCGGCGGGAGTATTTTGGCCGCAAGAAGCAAAAGGAATATAATGGATGATGGAAACGGAGGTTTGAACGTACCTCGAACTGTTGCGGAGGGACTTCCGATCATCCCTATCAAATATCCTGATGGCCGGTGGGGAGCAAACTCAGATTGGCCAGGTACAGAAGGTGCTGAAAATCCTGTAAACATCGCAAAAAACCGAGTTAATGAGGCAAATGTCACCCAGTTTTACTCCGATTTCTATTTGAATTTTAAAATATCCTCTGAATTAGAATTCAAAACTACGTTCAGTACCATTTTGGAATCTACCAAAAATAACTTCTACTCCTCCAGAAATCTGAGACTATTGTCTGCCGATCAGAGAGGTGTTGCTTCTGTGGGAATGCAGAACAGAGTCTATTGGCAGAGTGAAAACTTCCTGACCTGGAATAAACAGATCGGAAATGACCACAGGATTAGCACGATGTTTGGATTTAGCTGGCAGAAAGATTCATTTGAAAATTTGAGTGTAAGGTCTGAAGGATTTATCGATGATTTCTTTAAGTGGACAAACATCCGTGCCGGAAATATTATTCCAATCGCTGGCATAAACGGAAACGTAAGTGGTTCTCAATTAAACTCCTACTTTACCCGTGTCAACTATAGCTTTAAAGACAAATACTTGGTAACTGCAACCGGCAGATACGATGGTTCTTCCCGATTTGGAGCCAACAGTCAATATGCCTTTTTCCCTTCAGTAGGCGTAGCTTGGAAAGTTTCTGAAGAAGGATTCTTCAACAAAGAAGGAGTTATGAACGACTTTAAATTCCGGGCAAGTGCAGGTAGAACAGGTAATCAAGAAATAGGTAACTTCAACTCTCTTCAGTTTTTAGGTACTTTCAACGTGCTGCAAGCTGCAGGGAATGCAATAGCCATATCTCAGACTTCCTTCGGCAACAATGATTTGAGGTGGGAATTCACAGACCAATTTGATTTAGGAGCTGAAATGAGCTTCTTCAAAAGTAGATTGAACATAGAAGCTGACCTCTATTATAAGAAAACCAAAGATTTGATACTAAACGCACCACTTCCTTGGTCAAGCGGGTTTGGTTCAGTTAGCCGAAATATAGGTAGCGTTGAAAATAAGGGTGTAGAAATCACCATTAATAGCTCAAACATTGAAAAAGGAGAATTTTCATGGACTACTGACTTGAACTGGTCTACCAATAGAAACGAGATCTTAAAACTAGGAGCAAATAACGGCGATATCTTTCCCGGTCCTTGGTTTTTGGGTCAGACAAATATCCTCAGAGTTGGCCAACCTATTGGTAGTATTTGGGGTCGTGTGAGATTAGGAACTTGGGGAACTGATGAAGCTGACAAGGCAGCTCAATATGGCCTGAAGCCCGGGGATGTCAAATGGGAAGATCTTAATAATGATGGAAAAATTGACGGAAGCGACTCAAAGGTTATCGGAAGAATGTATCCAAAATGGACAGCCAACTTAACGAATACCTTCACCTTCAAGGATTTTGACTTTTCTTTTGAATTAAGATTTGTAGAAGGGGCAAACGTAATCAACGCGACCAAGCATTCTGTAGAAGACAGACAAACCTTGGCAAACAGCTATGCAACCGTATTGGATGCATGGAGACCTGACAACCAGAACACCATGATTGCTGAAGTCAGAGCTTGGGGCACTCCGTACCTCACCAATGGTGATACCCATTGGATGGAGGACGGTTCCTTTGTCAGACTTCAAAACTTGATGCTTGGTTACAATTTGCCATCGACGTTATTGGACAAGTGGAAGCTTACAAAAGCAAGAGTATTCTTTAGTGGGCAGAATTTATTTGTCTTGACGGATTATACGGGTTACGACCCTGAAGTGAATACCTTCGAAGGAGCCGGACAGCTTCCGGTTGGTCTTGACTTCTTCCCATTTGCAAGACCAAGAACCTTCAGCGCAGGACTTAATCTGAACTTTTAATTCTTAAATCTGATAATCAAATGAAACGATATATTAAATACATATTCTCCTTAGTCATTGCAACTGGGGCAGTGTCCTGCAATGAATTTTTGGAAGAAAATCCCAATACGCTAACTACACAGGCTAATCTAAGCAGTATCGAAGCTGCAAGAGCCTTTTTAGCAAGTATATATGGTAATGTCAACATCGTAGCTACCGGATCTGGTGGTTGGGGAGGTAATACCCTTTCTCTTCTGGAATTCATGACCGGAAAAGCGGATGGTGTAGCTCAAACGGATGCATTCCGATTTAACCAACTCATCTATGATTCCCAAGCTTTCTATATAGATACCTATTGGTCAGGACTTTATCAGGGAATCTTGAGATGTAACGTGGCCTTAAAGCAAGTTCCTAATTTCACTGTACTTACCGAAGCTCAAAAAACTGATTACCTAGCGGAAATCCGCGCTATGCGTGCTTTTTACTATTTCTATTTGGTAAGAATGTATGGTGATGTTCCTTTAGTCACGGAGCCGGTTGCAGGGCTTTCTGATGTAAACACAGACAAAACTCCTGTAAAACAAATCTACGATCAGGTAATCATTCCTGATCTTTTGGAAGCCGAAAAAGCTCCTTTACTGTGGAGAAGAACCAACGGTGAGGTTTCAAAAGGATTCATTAAAGCTTTGCTTGCTGATGTTTACTTGACGTATGCTGGTTTTCCGGTAAATGGAGGTCAGGCTGCATACGCAGAATCGGCCAAGAGGTCTAAAGAGTTGGTTGACCTGAGGACGACCACCTTCCCTTTGTTCAAGGAATACAGAGATATGCTGATTCCAGCCAATAAAAATACCGGAGAATTCATTTTTCAGATTCAGTTTGATAAAGTGAATAGAAATAATCCTTTGACTCCGGTGGTATTGCCGACTTTCGCTGGTATCTCCAGATATGCCAATGAATTTGGAGGATTGGTTCCAAGAATTGAATTTGTCAATTCTTACGAACCAAATGACAAGCGAATCGGAGAGAAGCAGTATTACATCACTGAATACAATGGTAAACAACTTGGAGGAAGATATATCTACAAGTGGTTTGACAAGCAGGCAGTGGATAATGATACTAGATCTGAATTGAACTTCTCAGTGTATAGAATGCCTGACGTGATGTTGATGTATGCAGAAGCATCAAACAAGGCTGAAGGAACCCCAAACCAGGTGGCCAAAGACGTTGTCAACGAAATTCGAGCCAGAGCTCAATTGGCTCCTATTGGTAACCTAGCGACTGAAGCATTCGAAAAAGAAGTATGGAACCAGAGGTATTTTGAATTATGCTTTGAAGGAAAAATCTGGTTTGACATGCTTAGAACCCGAAAAGTGCGAAATGACGTAACCAAAGAATATGACAGCTTTGTTGGTCACAAAAATGTTTTTGGAGCCACCTTCCAAGAGAAAAATCTTCTCTTCCCTATTCCCCTGAGAGAGATCCAAACCAATCCAAATCTCACTCAAAACGCAGGATTCTAAATATTTGAAATTTTCTTAGTTAAAGAATGACCCCTCCCTAATAGGAGGGGCTTCTTCAACTTTTTTTGGTTATTCAGGTGTACGTACTTCACCAATTGGAATCTGGTGATTACCACCATATTTGAGAATTCCCAATTTCGCTTGAGCTGCTTTCGGACCACGTCCATCAAGAACAACTAGATCATGGCACAAACGACACTTGTCTAAAATTCAATAAAGCCTTTTATTTTTTATTGGAATGGTGTTGCAATTATGATTTTTTTTTTAAAAATGTAAAATTGAAAAAATACTTAACATTTAAAGGATAGATATCCGAAGTTCCTGCCTTGTGTAAGTGAATACAGGAATTATGGATATTTCAAAATATACAGCAGAAGATTTTGTACTAGACCAGGAGTTCAGATTGTGGATATTGTTTCTGAACACTGAGTCAAATATTCTTTGGGATAAACTTTTGATTGAATATCCTTCACATTTTGAAAATGTAAAAATTGCCAGGGAGATTTTATTAAATCTTACTATTGAAAAACATTCCATTATCGAAACTGAATCCCGGGAATTATGGGATTTAATCGATCTGGAAACTGAAAGATATGGATTTGAAGAAATCGTAAAAAATGTAGTTCCATTGAACTCTGGCTCAACGCTGAAACGATACGAGAAGCAACACAAAGAAGGTTTTCGAATAACCCAGGTGCACAGGATTGCTGCAATTTTAGTAGTTGCTTTTGGATTAAGCATATTAGCTAAACTCATTTTCCCGACTCCACCACCAGTTGAGGAAGAAGCAAATCTTGTTTACGAGGAGCATTCAACGCCACCCGGAGTAAAATCAACTTTAACCTTGCATGATGGATCTAAAGTGATTTTGAATTCAGGAAGTACGCTGAAGTATGTAAAAAACTTTGAAGCGGACAAAAGAATTCTTTATCTTAATGGGGAGGCCCTTACCGTTGATTTGGAAGCTGGTAAAGTCCATAAAGGTCCTTTCGGTATCGACCAAGAAATAGGTTGGACTCAGGAAAAAATCATTTTTGAACAAGTGAAACTGAGTGAAGCAATTCGGGTAATTGAAAATTGGTATGGAGCAAAATTTATTTTCAAAAATAAACCTGACCCAGCTTTATTACTATCCGGAATTTACCAAGATGAAATGCTGGAAAATGTCTTAGAAGGACTAAGCTATACAGCAAGGTTTGATTTTAAAATCAATGAAGATATAGTTACTGTAAAATTCAATTAGCCACCTTAATCCCAGATATATATGGAAAAATGAAAGACAAAAAAATAGACCGAAGATGAGCCAACACCTCCGATCTAGAGGATCTCCGGATTTTCAGAAGTCAATCTGATGACCGGCACAAGTTTATTTAAACCAGTTAGAAACAGCACAAAAAAACCTTCAAACATATGAAAAATAGATTACTGTTATACCTGTTACGCATGACAAAGCTATATGCCTACGCATTTCTAGTTCAATGCCTAACCATGAGTTTTCTTTTCGCCGGGGACGGAAACGCCCAAATTAATGGAATCGATAAGGTAATGATCAAGATGCCTTTAGAAGAAGTCTTGATCGAAAATGCCTTTGCTGAGATTGAAAAATCTACAAAAAAATCAAGTGCATCTAGCATTAATTCCGAACCTATCATTATTCTTCGCGAAGAGAAGGAAGTTACCGGAAGAGTCTTAGATGAAAATGGTGAGCCTCTTCCAGGTGCTACAGT
>JBKJKX010000181.1:0-100805 GCA_046597285.1 Algoriphagus sp.
ATCAATCCAATTACGATTGTTCGGGATGATCTGGCAGATTATGGAATTGTCAGTACGGATTCTTCCGGATACTTCCGGGCATCAGGTTTGTCTTTTACCGATTCGGCAACGATCGCTCTTGCAGCACTTGATAAAAATCAAAAACCGTATGGTTCAGTCAGTCTGACAACTCGTGAAAAGCCGGTTTTCAGAGGTTCTTTTCCTAGGTATTCGTACCAGGCTTTTTCCAATAAGGCCAAAGAATTCTATGATTTGTCAGGAGATTATATCCTCTTGGAGGAATTTGTAAAAGAAGACGAAGCGATCGAAACGATGGCGAAGAAAAATTATGGATATGGTCCACCCGATAGACAACTTACCTCTAAGCAATTGGAAATGATGTCAGGTTTTGCAATTGCTCAATACCTAGGACTGGGAAGGGGTGGAAAAAGTATCGGTAATTTCAATTTTGGATTGAAAGCTTCCAATCCGCTTCTGATCATTGATGGGGCGAGTTATCCCTTTTTAAGTAATGATGCCTTTGACCTTCTGATTTCAAGTTTCGTACCGGCAGAACTCGAATCTATGGCCGTGTACACCTACAATGCGACTACTTTCGGTTTGGCAGGTTTTGGTGGGGTGATCATGATCGAAACGAAAAAGGGCAGTCGGGTCGTAACCGGACCAAAGTCCAACTTCAATCCGGATGGCTTCCAAACTTTTCGTCTCAGAGGATTCTCTTCTCCACTTACTTTCAAAAATGAATTGGAACTTAACGAAATTCCGATCAACAAACCGACTATTTATTGGAACCCTATCGCAAATACGGTGGAGGATCAGGGTGTTTATACCTTCAAAGTCAAAACGCCTTTAGATGTGAAAAAGATGAATATTTGGATTGAGGGAACGACATCTGAAGGTTTTCCTTTTGTGAAGATGTTTACCTTTTCCGATTTCTAAACTCCAGAATAGGATCACTTTGATTGAAAAAGATTCAAGAACTTTAATTTAGTTTATTGAGTTTGTTTTTGGTAGAATTCGCATCGAAAGAATTCTTACCTCTACCACAGGCCGATCTCTTGGGCCAGTTTCTACAGCAGCGATGGCATCGACCACTTCCAATCCCTGAATTACTTCACCAAAAACTGTGTAATTCTGATCTAAATGTGGCGAACCCCCAATGGATTTGTAGACTGCTTGGTGCTCTTCAGGGACCTTATAGATTTCAAAGTTGGTGTAAGAATCAAGAATCAAATTCATTCGTTTATTCAGGATTTGGACTGAGGCTGTGTCTTTTGCCACCGTGGCAGCTTGGATCGAATCTGCCAAAGGCTTATTGACCGGGTCATTTATTCCATAATGTCTTGCGAGCATTTTATTGATTCTTCCTTCGTTGTGCGCCAAGAGGCTGTCGTTTTGGATTTTCCCCTGCACGATGTAAAACTGTGTGCTGCTAGAGGCTCGCTGCGGATTGTTGGTTCGCGCAGCACCCAAAGCTCCTTTCTTATGAAAAAGGTTTGGGACTATCTCCGCTGGAATCTGATAGGGAAGGTCCGCGCTGCCAAGTCTAGATACAGAGTCGGCAGATTTACTTTGAATGTCTCCACCCTGAATCATAAAATCCCGGATGACTCGATGAAATAATAGGCTGTCATACACACCTTCATTTACCAGTTTGATGAAATTATCCCGATGAAGGGGAGTTTCATCTGAAAGTTCGAGAATGATCGTTCCATAGTTGGTCACCATCTCCACCTGCACTGGTGGCACAGATTGGAATCCCAAAATGCTTATCAGGTATAAAAAAGATGCTGAAAGAAAGGACATAAGTTGATTTTTTGAATCTTTAATTAAGATATGATAAGTTAGAAATTTACCGATTCAGCTTTACTTTTTTCGAGTGAAAGGACGTAAATAACCATGGCTTTGGCATCTTCCAGTTGAAGTTTCGGATGTTGGCTCATGACGGGATAGCCCCATGTACCCGAACCTCCCCTCATCACTTTATTGGCGAGCAAATCGATGTATGTTTGATTCATCGGGTATCGTCGTGCAATGTCCGAGAAGGACGGTCCTTTCGCTTTATTGTCTTCCTTATGACATTGATAGCAATCCGAATAGGCTACCAAGACTTCGCCCTTTTGGATTAATTCCAGATCAAATTTTTCATCTTCTCCCGGGATGACCAAGAATTCTTTTTTCTTAATCTCAGGTTCAGATAAAGAATTTTGGACAGTGTCTTTCGAAGAGCAGGCAGAGAAAAAACTAAGAAAGTAGAGAATTGCCAGTATCAATCCGAGTCTCATTGAACGAAAATATAAGTGGATTTGAAAGATATAAAAGAAATAAAAAAGTTTGGTTATCAATCTTTCATCGAACAATAAAAGGCATTCCTTTTCCTACTATAATGTTTTATCCTAATGATTTATTCTCTGTGGTTAAATCGATATTGAAAATTTACGAATAATTGCTTATTGACCACTTCTTGAGATATTCCCAAATAATAAGAGTTTCTCCAGCTATAAATTATACTGGCTTGCCAATTCTTTTCAATTAAAACCTGTGCTTGGATAAAATTTCCAAAATTACTTGTTCCAAATCTTAATTTATTTCCCAACGGTAAGCCAAAGCCTGATCCAATAGCCATTTCTGCACGCATACCCGGAAATGGAGAGGGTAAAGTATTTGCAAAGCCACCATCCGCAAACAGGATTCTTTCAGGTCCAAATCTGAAATATCCCTGAGGAAAAATGGGACTGTTAATTGTCCCAGTACTGGGATTAGAGGAGTCCAATTCGTTTGAAGGTGATCTTGACCAATATAGATTCCCAATATGTAATCCACCTCCAAGTCCAACCCATTTCGTGTCATATCTGAAAAATGGATTGATAGAATATAAAAATCTGTCTGTTGTAATGCCTGTGCTTAATTTTTCTTCTCCGTACTGGCCCATCGATACATTGGCTCCATAGGTAAAAGTGTCTTTTTCTTTGATCTTTGTCCTTCCGAATCCAAGCCCTGCACTCCAATATTCATTTTTAAAAGTATCGTAACTATAACTTGAACCACAACCTGAGCTTTGACCTGGAAAAATTGTCTCATTAAAATACTCCCCCGAAGAAAAACCAATAGTTAAAAAATCGTATCCTTTGATTTTGGTCCTGTCGGAAGGAGATTTTTCCTTCAAGGTTTGGCTCATTAAGAATAAGGGTAAAACCAATAAAGTTAGGGTTAGCCAACGCAGTGATGGAATTGTATTTTCGTTGAAAAGATAGAAAGCCGAAATAAAAATCGCAGGAAAAAGCATCAAATTCATCGCAAATAATTCAGGTCCAGTTAGCCAATTTCTCAATGTCCAAGTCATGCTGACAGTAATCATCAGCCCTAGCCAAACCGAAGTTTGAGACGGGGAATTAGAATAGTTTGATTTCAGAATTGGCCTCCAGTTTTTCTCTCTTAGGTAGAAAAGAATTAAGCAAAAAAGGGCAGTTCCCAATAATATCCATTGCATTACTTTCAAACCGCCCCAGATTTCACCACCCATGGCATGGGCATAAGGATCTCTGAAAAACTCGGTCATTGTTCGGACAAGTGCCCAGGTCCCTATTGAAAGCAGAAATAATCCATCTTTGGACTTTATTTTCTTTCGTATGATAAAGAGAAAGAGTGCTACCAAAATCCCATTCAATGCTTCATAAAGCTGGAAAGGATAAATGAGAACTGAGCTTTCTGCTGTTGCTTCAATTATACCATTCTGGAATTGATGAAAATGAGCGGGAGATCCAAAGCCATATCGGACACCCCAAGGCATATCAGTAGGAGTTCCAAAGCAACAGCCCACTAAAAAGCATCCGATTCTTTGAATTGAGATGGAGACAGGAAGGGCGATTGCCATAGTATCTATACTTCCGATGGGAACTTTGAAGAGACGAATGCCTATAAAAAATGCTGCTAAACCCAATATAAACCCTCAATAATAACTTTTTCAGTGGTTTGGGATAATTCAAATTGATAGAATGCAGTAACCCAATCCGAATAAGAATAGGAAATGACTTTGGTGCCAACTATAAAAAACAACCTGGAAAAAGCTAACACTAACAACCAACTGACCCAAGGAATTTTCCTTTGATTACCTTCCAACAGCATCCAAATAGTAGCAACTAGAAAGGCCAGGAGGTAAAATAAATTGAAGAAATAGGCTCCTTGCTGACCTCCCAATACTAAAGATTCAGAGAATATTCTATAGGTAAAAATCAGATTTTCCATAGCTATTTATCTTTCCCTAAATGTAATTTAACCTGCTAGAAATGAGTGATCTATGGATCTTAATTTTTAGGGAAAAATAATAATTTAAGATTTTATTTTAGAAAATTACAGCGGTGACTGTCATATGGGTAATGATAAAAAACTTGCCTAGGTACTTGAAAAAAAAATGAAGAAAATTCATTCCATTAACTTAACCAAGAAATTTTTCGAGAGGACATTTTTAAAAAAAAATTGAAAAGTGTTTCTAGAAATTTAGGCAAAAAAAAAGCCCAGGGTGTGCCTGTGCTTGGTTTAATTTTCCGAATGGAATTCTCGCTTATTTCTTTGCAGGTGTTACCAAATAGATTTTGTGATTGGTGAATTCTCCTAGCAAACTTGCATCTGCGAAAGTCTCTGGAAAACGTGTTTTGATCCCACTTCCTTCGCCGTAAAACTCTGCTACTATTTGTAGATTTTTGTCTACCAAAGTAATCGTTGGAACCTGCTTCAAATCTGAAAAATCCAGGTTGTAGGCAGTAGTGGTTTCGCTTTCAACCTTAGATTTTTTATCTGTGGCAAATGCTGAACCGATTGTAAGGAATCCAACCATTGCAAAAGCTGCAATCTTCGATACGTGGGAAACAGGGCGGCGTACTAAATTAAATTGATTCATTGTGTTAATAGGTTTTTTTAAATCTTTTTTTGATTACCAACTTAACGGGGACATCTGGGGAATAGTTTAATTTATTTAAAGAATTTTCAAAATATTATAAATAATAATCAATTGATTGTAAAATATAAAACTGAATTTATCGATAAATAAAAAATATTCAGAATATACTATTGTTTTTGAAAAATTCAGGATGCCTCTATATGGTTTAAAGAACAAAACCCAAAAGAATAGTGGAAACAGGATTTTCAGGTAAAAATTTAAAAAAAAATGGGAAGAGGTCGAACTTTTAAATAATCCCTGATAGAGCCTTGTGGATAAATATATTTAGAAGGAACGGCAACCCTTAAAGGGTAGATCTTTTGAGAAATCGATTTACCTAATTCAAAAAAACATAAATGCTTTTCTGTAACCCCCAACTTGGCAAATGCTTGTTCTATAACTTACCAGGTAATCGGGAAATTTTACTGCTCTTAAATTTAAATGGCGTCCATTGTCACTCCCTCCAATAGGCATCCATCACACAGAGGATTTGAAGAATCAAACCGGGAACTGCCATCATCAAATATCCGGTTATCACAACCACTAGCCATAAGATCCCCGCCAGGGTCTTGCCACGACGAATCTGTCCCCATCCGGGAATAAGAAAGCTCAAAAAGGCAGCGGTGCTAGGGTCGATGGGAGTAGAGTTTGTCATTTTGCCGGAGAGATCGTCCTGAATACCCAATTTAAGAAGTATCTCTATCCGATCCTTGTCAGATATTCTTCTAATGCGTCAAAGGTTCCTTTGAAACCGAGCTTCATGTTATCATGATTTTCATAGAAAAGCTGATGGCTTGCTTCAGTGGCATGTTGGGGGATCGAAGAAAGGGTCATTATGGTTTGGTTTCCTGATGGATCAAACCTATATTCTGTCCACATCTCCAATGGCCAGTCTGCTCCAAAAGGAATCAAAGGTGCAGGAACAGTTTCTGCTTCGGCGTTAGAAAAGGAATTGATCAGCGTAACCCGATGCGGTGCTTCGATCTCCAGATAAGTGAATTTACCCCACATTTCGAAACCATTTCCAGCCTTAAGGACATAATGAAAAATCCCTCCCGGCTGAAAATCCTGTGTTTTAATTTCAATCTCCATTCCCTTTGGCCCCCACCAATTTGACAAATGATCTTTCTGGGAAAAACGCTCAAAGACCTGTTTTACAGACGCAGGAATAGTTCTGGAAATAATGAGTGGTGTTTGCATATGGAATGTTGGTTTATGTTTTTGTGTGATGACCGATGACTGATGTCTGATGACGGATGTGGGATGACCTATGTGATGACCGCTGAAGGATGACGGATGACAGTGGCATAGTGTTTTCCCGATTGAGATTTCTCACTACGATCGAAATGACGCGTAAACTGCCAATTGCCTTCTGAAAACTGCCAACTGATGACTGATCATTTCCCCTCCGCATGATCCACCATCTTCCCGTCCAGCGTCATGTATTCTCCCATACAGTCTGCGGTCATGCAGGAGTGAATTGGCAGGATACCCAGGATATCGCCCACTTTCACAGAATTGATCAATTCGTCTGAGGCTTGGATTATCCCGTGTTCCTGCGAGATACTTTTTAGAAAAGATTTTTCTTTTGGGATGGTCCACCCATTTTCATTTAGAATCACCACTTCGCCGAAATTCTTGGTTCCGTCTGAAGCCACCAGAACGTCTTTGGCAAGATGAACACCGCCGCCATGGACGAGGATTTCTTTTCGGTCTTTTTTGATGTCCACCACTGGCACGGCTAGCGCTACTGCTATATCCTCTCGGTCACAGCTTCCAAGCACCACCTGCATCAGGTCGTAGAACACAAAATTGCCGGGACCGAGTTCATCGATATCGCCGAAGTTTTCCATGACAGAGCAGCCCGGAGTATCTCCTGTTCGGGTGACCAGTTTCGGGTATTCTGATTGATATTTAAACTTGAGCATGTTGAGCGCATTGCGGGTTTGCTCGTATAATCCGGGAATATCTTTAATATAATAGGAGTGGCCTGCATGGATGTAAAAGCCTTTGAACCAGAGTTTATCGGACTTTTCCGATGTGCGAAGGATTTCTTCGATCAGCCCGAAATCTGTGACTTCCACTCCTGTCCTTCCGTAACCCGCATCAATCTCGATGAAGAATCCAACCGGATGCTCGAGTTGATCAACCAGCATCTGCGTGGTCACAGGATTGATAAGTTGGACAGAGATGGATTGAGTTGCTGCCAGTTTATTCAGGCGGGGGATTTCCAGGGGATTGAAGGGGAAAGCGATGTGGATATTTTCCCAGCCCTGATCGCAGAGATATTCTGCCATTTTGATGGAAGAGGTGGTTATTTCCGTGATTCCATATTCTTTGGCCCATTCGCCGATCTGATGAGATTGGGCAGTTTTGAAGTGAGGGACTAACTTTTTGCCGTGGCGTTTGGCTTTGTCTGCCATATTTTTAAGATTGGCGCGGCAGATTTTTTCGTCAAGTAGGAGAGTCGGGGAGGTGATATTTTCGAGGTAGCTCATATCGGTTTTTGATTGTGGGATGCTCAAATGATGAGTTGAGATCTCAGGGTATTAAGGTTTTTCCAGGTTTTGTAATTTATTTATGAAAGTAACTTGCAGGCGCTAAAAATCAAATGGTGCTTCTGCCAATGGAGGGATTTGTTTGCCGGAGGAGGATCGATTCAACAGTTTTTATTCTTCTTTATTTTATTGATCCAATAACCTTCTTAAAAGGGATTACCATTTTCTGAAAGTTTGGTTTGAAATCAGTCCCTAACCATTTTCAAAAAGTGAATTTCATTCATTATATGACCAAGATCATTGAAATTAGTGATTTACTTTCGTGAATTTCAGTCATACAATTTCCATTTTAGAGGCAGCAATAAAAGAAGAATCGCTTGAAAATTTTCGACAGTCCATTCTTAACAGAAGTTGGAGATATATCCCGCTTCACATCCCGATTTTTCAGGGAAATCCTCAAACCAAAGCAGGAATTTGAGGAGTTTGTAAACCAGTGTTATTGGATAGGTTACAAGTCCCTTACTCTGGTTGGCATCACGGGTTTTATCATGGGATTGGTTTTGACCATTCAGTCGCGACCAACCCTTGTTGAGTTTGGGGCGGTGTCTTTACTGCCTTCGATGGTTTCTGTTTCATTGGTTAGGGAAATTACTCCTGTGATTACAGCGCTGATTTGTGCGGGAAAGATAGGTTCAGGAATTGGTGCTGAGTTGGGATCTATGCGGGTGACTGAGCAGATCGATGCGATGGAAGTTTCCGGTACCAATCCTTTCAAATACCTCGTTGTCACACGAGTAATGGCATCAACGATGATGGTTCCGGTACTTACCTGTTTAGCGATCGCAATCTCTATGTATGGTGGATATCTGGGCGTTAATATCAGAGGAAATGTAAGTTGGACCCTTTACTGGTCCCAATCATTCAATATTTTGAAATTTGGGGATTTTATTCCTTCACTCATCAAGTCCTGTTTTTTCGGATTTGCAATAGGCATCATCGGTTGCTATAAAGGATATACTTCAGAAAAAGGTACCGAAGGTGTCGGAAGATCTGCCACTACTGCCGTGATTGTAGCTTCTTTATTGGTCTTTATTATCGACTTGATTGCTGTTCAGATTACTGACTTGCTTGGACTGACTTAAAAGATGACCGAGATCGCGCCAATTATAGAAGTGAAAAACGTGAATATCTCCTTTGGGAAAAATCATGTTCTGAGGGATTTTTCGATGGAGGTCATCCCCGGAGAAAACCTTGCGATCCTGGGAAAATCGGGTTCTGGTAAATCAGTTTTAATCAAATGCATAATCAGGCTGCTGGTTCCCGATTCCGGGAAAGTAATGGTGATCAATAATGATATCAGTAAATTGGATGAGGATGAAATGGACATTCTTAGAAGTGACGTCGGGTTTCTCTTCCAAAGCAATGCCTTGTATGATTCCATGACTGTAAGGCAAAATCTGGAGTTTCCGCTTCGAAGACACTGGACAAAGGTGGAACGGAAGTTTAATGGTAAGGAAGCAGTTTTGGAAGCATTGGAAGACGTAGGATTATTTCATACGATAGATATGATGCCTTCAGAGCTTTCCGGAGGAATGCGAAAAAGAATTGCATTAGCGAGAACCCTGATATTGAAACCAAAGGTGATCCTTTATGACGAACCTACGACAGGGCTGGATCCTATCACAGCTAGGGAGATCATCCATTTGATGAATGCCGTTCAGAAAAAATACAAAGCAACGGCAGTCATCATTTCTCATGATATGAATTGCATCAAGATGACTTCTGATCGAGTGATTATGCTCATCGACGGAAAGAATTACGCATCAGGCACCTATGAAAACTTACTGAAAATAACTGACCCAAAAGTCAGAGAGTTTTTTGATTAATTATGAAAGACGACAAAAGAATCGCCAACACAAAATTGGGCATCGTGGTTATTGCAAGCTTGATCTTCCTCGTTTTTGCACTCTATATGATTGGTAAAAACCAGAATATTTTTGGCAGGTCATTTACAGTTATAGCAGAAGTCAAGGATGTCAACGGACTGGTTCCAGGGAATAATGTGCGGTTTCAGGGAATGGATGTAGGAACCGTCAAATCCATCGAAATGCTGGATGATCAGTCGATCCATGTCTCGCTGCTGATTCGGAACACAATGCAAACGTTCATCAAAAAAAATGCGCTTACTTCAATCAATACCGATGGTCTGATGGGAAATAAAATCCTTCAGATTATCCCTCAGGAAGGAGTTTCCGAAACCATAGAAGAAGGAGATACGCTTCAGGTTTTGGAGCAGGTAGGAACAGATGAAATGCTGGCAAAACTGAATACGACCGGAGATTACCTTCAAAGAACTCTTTTAAATCTTGCAGAGATGACTGAAAAACTGAACCAAAATGAGGTGGTTTGGAAGTTGCTTTCAGATACAGTCATCGTGACAGATTTAAGAGCTGCCATCATGGAGTTGCGGATTGCAGGGGCGAATGCTGCCGGTATGGCCAAAGCCGGAAAGGATTTGATTATAGAACTGGAACAAGGTGAAGGCCTGATCAATAACTTGTTCACTGATACCCTGATGAACGACAATTTGGAGAAGTCATTGGAGCATTTGGAACAAACCAGTTCAGATGCAGCAAAAATGATGGTCAGCATAAAAACCTTGGTGCAAAATATCCAAAAGGGCGAGGGTACTGCAGGGTTGATTTTAAATGATTCTGCATTCCGTAAGCAACTGGTGCAAACGCTGGGAAATGTGGAAAGCAGCACCTACAAATTGAATGAGAATATGGAAGCGTTAAAGTCCAACTTCCTGTTCAGAAAGTATTACAAGAATCAGGAAAAGGCACGCATAAAAGCGGAAAAGCAAAATAATTGATCGTAGTCAGCCCAATACAGATGGGTGAAAATCATACAGAATGCGTACAAGAATTAAATGGAAAAGGCAGCCAATATTCAGACAAAAAACTTCTTCGACGCAAAACCTGATTCGGGGAAAGAGTTGTAATTTTTAAGTAGAACTGCCGGATCTCAGAATTTTTAAGTGGCAATTCCCGGTAAAATCCACCCAGATCGTATGTAGCTTTGCGGGAGGCTTAATTTCTGCTAATTTTGCCAACCAGAAAAAAACGACTTCCCGAAACGATTTGGGAAGATCAAAAATCAACTCTTGCACGATATACCTTTCATGGAAGCAAAGAAAATCCGGAGCACTTTCATCGAGTTTTTCCAATCCAAACAGCACCAATACGTTCCTTCATCACCGATTGTGGTCAAAAATGACCCAACTTTGATGTTTACCAATGCCGGGATGAATCAGTTCAAGGATGCATTCCTTGGCAATGAAATCGCCAAATATCCACGAGTTGCAAACAGCCAAAAATGCCTTCGCGTAAGTGGAAAGCATAATGATCTGGAAGAAGTGGGGGTTGATACCTATCATCACACCATGTTTGAGATGCTGGGCAACTGGTCTTTTGGAGATTATTTCAAGAAAGAAGCAATTGAGTGGGCGTGGGAGTTGTTGACGGAAGTTTACAAACTTCCGAAAGATCGCCTATACGTTTCTGTTTTCGCAGGGGACGCAGGCGACAAACTGGAAATGGACTCAGAAGCCTATGAGTTTTGGAGTAAAATTGTACCGGCAGATCGAATCATCATGGGTTCGAAGAAGGACAACTTCTGGGAAATGGGTGATACTGGACCTTGCGGACCTTGCTCCGAAATCCACGTCGATCTTAGATCAGAAGTTGAAATCGCAAAAACTCCTGGACGTGAATTGGTGAACAATGACCATCCTCAGGTGATCGAAATCTGGAATCTTGTATTCATGCAGTTCAACAGAATTGGAGATGGAAATCTGAAAGAATTGCCTGCAAAGCATGTGGATACCGGGATGGGTTTTGAGCGACTTGTGAGAGCTATTCAGTTCAAATCTTCTAATTACGATACCGATTTATTCAAGCCGTTTTTAGATGCGCTGGCTAAGAAATCAGGAAAAATCTATGGAATTGACGAGCCTACAGATATCGCTTTCCGCGTGATTGTCGACCATATTCGTGCAATTTCTTTCACGATTGCCGATGGTCAATTACCATCCAATAACAAAGCAGGTTATGTGATTCGCAGGATTCTGAGAAGAGCGGTTCGATACGGATATACCTTCCTGGGCTTCCGGGAACCATTTTTATATGAATTGGCGCCATTGATTGCAGAGAATTTCGGAGATATTTTCCCTGAAATTAGACAGCAGCAGGAGTTTATTTCAAGGGTGATTCAGGAGGAAGAGATTTCTTTCCTACATACGCTTGACAATGGATTAAAAATCCTCGATCAAATCAAGGGAGAATTGGATGATAAATTCGAGAGAGTTATTCCCGGGAAAACAGCCTTTGAATTGTACGATACCTTTGGTTTTCCCCTTGACTTGACTTCCTTAATTGCTAGGGAGAGTGGATTTTCGCTGGATGAAGCGGGTTTTGCAGAGGAGATGGAAAAGCAGAAAGCCAGATCAAGAGCCGCTTCTGAGCAAGAAACCGGAGATTGGATGCTAGTTCATGAAGATTCTGGAGTGGATTTTATCGGTTATGACTTTTTGGAGGCCTATTCCCAAATCATCAAATACCGTGTCATCACTGATAAGAAAGGCGACAGATTTCAATTGGTGCTAGACAAGACTCCTTTCTATGCAGAGAGCGGGGGACAGGTAGGAGATACAGGTTGGCTGATCTCTGAGACAGAAAAAATCCGCGTGATCGATACCAAAAAAGAAAACGATCTGATTGTTCATTTTGTAGAAAAACTTCCTTCCCAACCAGGGTTGAGGTTTGCTGCAGAAGTGGATCGGACCAAGCGGAAATTAACCGAAAACAATCACTCTGCGACTCACTTGCTCCAGTCAGCTCTGAAAGAAGTGTTGGGAAATCATATTCAGCAGAGAGGATCGCTGGTGAATGAAAACTTGCTTCGCTTCGACTTCTCTCATTTCTCGAAATTGACAGATGAGGAAATTGGCAAAGTGGAGGAAATAGTGAACTCCAAAATCCGGGAAAATATTCATTTGATAGAGCTTCGCAATGTGCCGATCGAAGAAGCTAAGAAGAAAGGTGCAACAGCACTTTTCGGAGAAAAATACGGTGACTTTGTGCGTGTGATCACATTCGATCCCCAGTTTTCGGTTGAGCTTTGCGGAGGTACACACGTTCCTTATACCAGTCAGATTGGTTTGTTTAAGATCGTTTCGGAAGGCTCCATCTCATCAGGAGTCCGTCGTATTGAGGCGATTACCTCGAAAGCTGCTGAGTCTCATTTGCGTGAGCAGGAAATTCTTCTAAAAGAAATCGGGGAACTCCTTAAAAATCCAACAGACTTGAAAAAGGCTGTTGAAAACTTGATTCATGAGCGAAACGAACTGAAGAAAGATATTGAAACTTTGTATTTGGAGAAGTCAGCTGGCCTGAAGATTGAATTGTTAAAGCAATTCGTGATAGGTGAAGGAATCAATACACTGATTGCTCAGGTGGAATTGCCTAATGCTGAAGCTTTGAAAAAATTGTCTTATGAGTTGAAAAATGAGGTCCCAATGGCTTTTGTGATTTTGGCAGCTCAAATAGATGATAAGCCGCAGATTGCAGTGATTTTGGATGAGAAATTAATAGAATCCAAAAACTTGAATGCAGGTTTGATCGTGAGAGAACTTGCAAAAGAAATTCAAGGAGGCGGTGGCGGACAGGCATTTTTTGCCACTGCAGGAGGAAAAGACCTCGCCGGACTGGAAAGGGTAGTAGCTAAAGCCAGGGAATTGTACCTTTAAAAAAAGAAAAATCAAGCTATAATGCTTAGCGAAGAAATAAGAAATAAATATCAGTTGGTTATAGGTCTCGAAGTGCACGCGCAGCTTTTAACCGAAAGCAAAATGTATGCTTCCGATTCAACTGAGTACGGTAATTTACCCAACACTCAGATATCGGTGATTACGCTTGGACATCCCGGTACACTTCCCAAAGTCAATAAAAAAGCGGTAGAATTTGCAATCCGAATGGGGCTGGCCTGTAATTCTGAAATCACGCGATTGAATATTTTTGCAAGAAAGAATTATTTCTATCCCGATCTGCCCAAAGGATATCAGATCACTCAGGATAAGAATCCTGTTTGCGTAGGCGGTATCGTGCCAATCACATTGCCTGACGGAACCTCCAAGAATGTGCAGTTGACGCGAATCCACCTAGAAGAAGATGCAGGAAAGTCAATCCACCTAGTGGGAGAAACCGACACGTTGGTTGATTTCAATCGTGCAGGCACGCCTCTGATTGAAATCGTATCTGAACCTGACATGAGGACGTCGGAGGAGGCTTATGCTTTCCTGACGGAAATAAAAAAACTGGTCAAATACCTTGATATCTGCGATGGCAACATGGAAGAAGGTTCACTTCGTTGTGATGCCAACGTTTCGATCATGCTGAAAGGTGCACCTGAATACGGCAAGAAGGTAGAAGTGAAAAATATGAACTCTTTTCGGAATGTGATTCGTGCGATCGAGTACGAAGTAGAGCGACAAATAGAATTGATCGAGCAGGGTGTGGAGATTATCTCCGAAACCAGAACTTTTGACGCAGGAACCGGAACTACTGCAAGTATGCGTACCAAGGAAGATCTAAACGATTACAGATATTTCCCTGAGCCAGATTTGAGTCCGATTTTTATATCTGAAGAATGGCTGAACAGTGTAAAAGTCACTATGCCAGCTTTGCCTAGAGAATTGCATGAGAAATTTGTGAACGTGTACGGATTGCCGGAATATGATGCAGGTGTATTATCCGAATCTAAGGAAATAGCTTTGTTTTTCGATGAGCTTTGCGCCAGGACGAACAATTACAAAGCTGCCTCCAACTGGACGATGGGTCCTGTTAAGTCCTATCTGAATGAAATGACGATGGATATCGATGACTTCCCGATCAAATCAGATGCACTGGCCGAGTTGATCAAACTGGTGGAAGATGGACAGGTGAGTTTTTCGGTAGCTTCGCAAAAAGTATATCCTGAGATGCTTAAAGGTGGAAATACAAGTCCGCTGGCAATCGCTCAACAACTTAACCTAATTCAGCAGAGTGATGAGTCTTCCCTGAAACCAATTGTAGAAAGAGTATTGTCTGAGAATACTGCAAAAGTGGAAGAGTATCGATCTGGTAAAAAAGGCCTGATGGCGATGTTTATGGGTATGGTAATGAAAAATTCCCAAGGCAAAGCTGATCCAAAAGTGGCTACCAAATTATTAACAGAACTATTAGATAATTAACCAATATGAAGTACCCTATGAGTGGAATTATTGTAGTAGCATTAATGGCGCTTTTCTCTTGCGGAGAAAGCGAATCCCAGACACCCGGAATGGTTAAAGTTTCCGGAAATTTATCAAATGCTCCGGAAGGAATCGTGATTCTTTCGCAGTTTACGGACAGCCGTCCAAAAGTTTTGGATACGCTAGAAGTAAGTAAATCAGGTGAATTCACGTACGATCTTACGGTGGATTCCCCTACGTTTTATGAGTTGAATCTTAATGGGAAAAAGTCTGTCAGACTAGCTCTTTTTAAAGATGATGTGGAGGTTTCCTATGATTTTGCAGATTCTACCAGTTTGGAAATTGAAGGATCTCAGGATACCAAGGAAATGGTAAAAATCGAAGCAATGATGGAAAAATATCAAGCAAATGTGAATAAACTCAATGAGGCTTACTACGAAGCCATGAGCAAAAATGACACAGAAGCGATCAAGCAAATTCAGGCAGATGCGATGAATCTTGAAGGCAATCAGGCTGATGAGGTTAAGAAAGTAATCGAAAGCATGGGAGATAGTTTTTCTTCTCTCGCTGCGATTGGACTTTTGAATCCCAAAAATGATTTTCCATTCATCGATGAGCTTGTGACAAGATTGAATAAGAATTATCCTAACACGGACATGATCCTGACAATGAAAGTTCAGATGGATGAAATGAGAGTATTGTCTGTTGGTCAGATTGCTCCTGATTTTGAACTGCCAAATCCTCAGGGGGATATGGTAAAGCTTTCCAGCTTGAGAGGAAAATACGTGATGATTGATTTCTGGGCTGCTTGGTGCAAGCCATGCCGTGCTGAGAATCCAAATGTGGTAAGACTTTATGATCTATATAAAGAAAAGGGATTTGAAGTTTTTGGAGTTTCTTTGGATCGTACCCGAGAGGATTGGGTAAAGGCAATCGAGGATGATGGCCTTACTTGGCCTCAGGTGTCAGATCTGAAGTATTTCAATTCTGCAGCTGCTGAGCTGTATCAAATAGAAGCGATTCCTGCTACGTATTTGCTCGATCCTGAAGGAAAGATAATTGCGAAAGATTTGAGAGGACCGGCGCTTGAGAGTAAACTTGTCGAACTATTCAAATAAAGTTCTAAACAAATGGAACAAAAAAGCCCTCCGATTTTTTTCGGAGGGCTTTTTTTTGCGGCAATTCAACGTTTTGAAAAAGGAAGGAGGAAAAAGTTACCAAACAGTCCTTCCTTTAAAAATCGGTTCATTAAAAAAAGAATAGTAAAAGTTGTTTATCACCCGGTATAAAATTAAATAAAATATTCAAAATAAAAATAATTTGATTGAAAATATTCAAAAGAAAAACAATCTTTAAATAATTTCATTTTAATCTTGTTGTAATTTACCATGATTAAATTTAAATAATCTAATAAAACTATTAATAAAGATTACTGAATAACTTCTTACTTTTCGATCTTTTCATAACTAGCGATTACGCCTCTTACCATCGCTGAGCTGAAACCCTGATGCTCCATTTCATTTAAACCTACTATCGTGCAGCCTTTTGGGGTAGTCACTTTATCGATCGCTTCTTCGGGGTGCATATTTCGTTGGATCATGAGTTCTGAAGCACCTTTTACGGTTTGAAAAACGATCTTGCTTGCAGTCACTGAATCGAATCCGATTTGGATTCCTCCCTGAATCATCGCCCTCATAAATCGTAAAACATACGCGATTCCGCAGGCTCCAAGGACAGTAGCTGCTTCCATTAATTTCTCATCAATTGGAATAGTGAATCCAATCGCGTCAAACAGTCCTTTGACCAGTTCGATTTGAGCAAGATTTGCTTGCCGCTCGCAAATGCAGGTGATAGATTCCTGAATATCGGCAGCAATATTAGGCATGGCACGGAAAGTCACTGTTGAAGGGTCGATGATTTGATACATTTCTTCAAGCGTTACACCTGTTGCCAGTGAAATAATTATTTGTTTTTTTGGATCAAGAGCAGCTTTTATTTCCTCAAGTATAGGAGGGACGTTATAAGGCTTTACTCCCAGAAGTATGATATCAGCATATTGAGCGGCAGTCTGGTTATCTGAATGAACGTGCACACCTCTTGCTTCAAATTCGGCGAGGCTTGAAGTGTTTCTTTTGGTTAGTGTGAGATTATTCGCATCAAAATCTCCTCGCATTAAGAGACCATTAGCGATGGATGTACCTAGGTTACCACATCCGATGATGGCTATTTTCATTTTTGAGATCATGGAAATTCTAATTGTTTACTTTAAATATTGCTTAAAGGTAAACAAAGCACCTGTTTTCTTGAAAAAAACTTAATCTGAAGGAAGTAGGAATAAAGTTTTTCAAAATATTCTAAATAAAAAAACGGAAAAATATTTCGACATAAAGTAATGTTTGTTTTACATTTTGTTAAACAAAATTGTCCTATGAAGGATAAATCAATCCTCAACGTGCCTTTACTTCCTTTTGGATGGAAGAAACTTGGCTATGTGTTTTTTCCGCTGCCGGTTTTACTAGTGATTGGTTTGGGTTTCGTCAATCCGGAATTAGATCCAAACGAGACTTCTCAGGTCATTTATGGTTTTTGGGCAATTGGATTTGGAATACTTAACCTTTCCCGTGAAAAAGAGGAAGATGAAATGGTAAAGCACTTTCGTCTTCAGGCTTACCAAACAGGGTTCTATTGGCTGATATGGGGAATTGCTGCTCTGATGCTTCTCAATTATTTGAGATTTGACCGTCTGACTTCTGAAATGTTTACTGCGTATTTGGTCCTTTTTCTATTGAACGGCTACATCTATGGTGCTTTTCTATACCAGAAATACATGGCCGCCAAAGACACAAACTAAATCGACCACATTTATGCTAACTAAAATCCTTTTACCGCATCGATATCAATTACTCGGATGGATTCTTTTTCTTCCATTTGCAGTTCTTTTATTCTCAGAAAACTACCTGAGCTTCAGTTTTTCTTGGCTTGAATTTGGCACCTATAAAGATGGACTATTGGAAAATTCGAAAGAAAACTTCACAAACGAAATCGCTTTGATCGGCGTATTTATCAGCTTATTTCTGATTGCTTTCAGTAGGGAGATAGAAGAAGACGAATATATTCAGAAGCTGCGTTTGAATTCTTTGCTGATGGCCTGCTATGTGAATAGCTTCATTTTAATACTGGGAACGATGCTTTTTTATGATTTTGGCTATCTTGAATTCATGGGGTAAAATATGTTTACGATCCAAATGATTTTCTTTGGCAGGTTTAGGTGGCTGCTGTTTAAGCAGCAGAAAAATATGCTTGCTGTTTGATTCGGATATGAAAAACACAATTAAAGTGGAGCGGGCAAAGAAAGATATGACTCAGCAGGATCTGGCAGAAAAAGTTAGCGTATCCCGTCAAACGATCAACAGCATCGAGGCTGGTAAATATGTGCCGTCGACTGTTTTAGCGCTAAAAATCGCTCGAACCTTTGGAATTGGTCTGGAGACGATTTTTGAATTGGAGGATGGGGATTAAATTTATTTAGGACTTTTTGGAATGCGAATTGCATAAATCAAGCTTCCAAAACGTTATAAAACCTTATCTTCGCCTTATTACAGATCCTTTTTGATGCCTAAGCTAATCCGAATCACAACCGTACCTATTTCTCTCAAACTTTTGCTAGCAGGGCAAATGAAATTCATGAAAGAAAATGGATGGGACGTGTTAATGGTCAGTGCAGATGGAAGAGAAATTCCTCAGGTTTTAAAATCCGAAGGCTGCCGACATGAAATTGTTCCGTTCACCAGGAAGATTACACCCTTTCATGATTTAGTCTGCCTTTGGAACCTTATTCAACTATTCAAGCGAGAGAAACCTGATATTGTTCATACCCATACTCCAAAAGCAGGTTTGCTCGGGATGATTGCGGCCAAACTAGCAGGCGTAAAAATCCGGATTCATACGCTTGCAGGCATTCCGTTTATGTCGGCAGAAGGCGGAATGAAAAGCATCCTTGAGCGCGTTGAAAAACTCACATACGATTTTGCCACTGAAGTTTGGCCAAATTCTCAGGGATTAAATTCATTCGTAATTGAAAATAAACTGTGTCCTCGAGAAAAGCTTCATATCATCGGAAAGGGCTCTTCCAATGGCGTTAACTTTTCAATATTCAACAGGGATGTCCTAAAAGAAAATCACTTGGTAGCTGCTACGATGCGAATCATGCCTGGTGATGAAGATTTCATTATACTTTCTGTAGGGCGCCTGGTAAAAGACAAAGGGATAGAGGAATTAGTTGAGGCATTTATAAACTCGAAAATTGCCGGAATGTCCAAACTGGTCTTGTTGGGGAGTTTTGAACAGGATTTGAATCCACTTTCGATGGAAACCATTCAGATGATTCGTGATAATCCCCGAATCGTTCAGATCGATTGGACAGATCATGTAGCTCATTACATGGCATTGGCGGATGTGCTGGTTCATCCATCTCATCGGGAAGGGTTTCCGAATGTGCTTCTTGAGGCAGCAGCAATGCAATTGCCGGTGATTTGCTCCGATATTATTGGGAATACAGATATCATCATCCAGCAAAAAACAGGACTGATTTTTCCTGTAAAAGATGTGACAGTCCTGAAGGAAGCGCTTGAATTCGCTTTTGTAAAGCGAGATAAAATGGGGCAATTAGCTGAAAATCTTTACATGGAGGCTTTGGAAAATTATTCAAGGGGAGCAATTCATCAAGAAATTTTAGAGACTTATAACGAAAGGTTACGACCAGTTGCTCGCGCAGAATAGCTATATTTGGAAGCGAATTAAATCTGTTTTTTACCCTATATGCGATATTTGGTTACCGGAACTGCCGGATTTATTGGATTTCATCTTGCTAAGAAGTTGCTTGAAAGAGGTGAGGAAGTAGTAGGACTGGATATTATCAACGACTACTACGACATCAATCTTAAATATGCCCGATTGGAGCATATGGGAATTGAAAAAAACCAGATCAAAAAAAATAGATTAGTTCAATCATCTACTTATCCCGGTTACCGTTTTGTTCAGCTGGAATTATCTGAAAAAGAACCTTTAATAGCTCTTTTTGCTTCCGAAAAGTTTGATGTGGTGATTCACTTGGCGGCTCAGGCCGGCGTGAGATATTCTTTGTCCAATCCCGAAGTTTACATCCAAAGCAATATTTTGGCCTTTCTGAATATCCTAGAAAGTTGCCGTTATCATCCAGTGAAACATTTGGTTTATGCAAGTTCAAGTTCGGTGTATGGGGCGAATGAAAAGCTTCCTTTTTCCACTTCTGACACTGTAGATCATCCAATAAGCTTATATGCAGCTTCCAAAAAGTCGAACGAGCTGATGGCCCACACCTATAGTCATCTTTTCGGAATCCCTACGACAGGCCTTCGATTCTTCACGGTTTACGGACCTTGGGGGAGACCGGATATGGCCTTATTTCTTTTTACTGAAGCGATATTAAAAGGAGAGCCAATTCAGGTTTTCAATTATGGAAAGATGAAGCGTGATTTCACGTTCATAGATGATATCGTTGCTGGAGTGATGAAAGTAGCTGATCGGCCAGCGAAACCAAATCCTGATTTTGATCCTCAAAATCCTGATCCGGGAAGCTCCAGAGTTCCTTACAAAATTTATAATATAGGGAATTCATCACCAGTACTATTGATGGATTACATCAAAGCCGTAGAGAAAGGATTGGGTAAAGAAGCAAAAATGGATTTGCTTCCGCTTCAACCAGGAGATGTTCCGGCATCTCATGCAGACGTTACTGACTTAGTCCGTGACACAGGCTATAAGCCTGCAACTCCAATTGAAGATGGGGTAAAGGCATTCACAGATTGGTATTTGGATTATTATAAAAAAGACAACTAAGATCAATATGAGTAAATCTATCCTGATCACTGGAGGTGCCGGATTTATCGGATGCCATGTGGTTAAACTTTTTGTAGAAAAGTATCCTGAATACAAAATTATAAATCTTGATGCTTTGACCTATGCGGGGAATCTTGAAAACCTGAAGTCAGTTGAAGGCTCAAAAAATTACATTTTTGAAAAGATAAACATTCTGGATCCGGATGCTTTGGATACTGTTTTTGCCAAGCACAAGATCTCCGATGTTATTCATTTGGCTGCGGAATCCCACGTGGACAGATCGATTTCCGATCCATTGGCTTTCGTAATGACCAACGTGATTGGAACTGTAAATCTGCTGAATTCAGCTAAAAAATACTGGGCTGGTGAGTTGAGCAATCATTTGTTTTACCATGTCTCAACGGATGAAGTTTACGGCTCATTGCACGATGGCGGGTTCTTTTTGGAAACTACTGCATATGATCCTCAGTCTCCATATTCTGCTTCCAAAGCATCTTCAGATCATTTTGTTCGAGCTTATGCCAATACATATAAGATGAAGACGGTGATTTCGAATTGTTCTAATAACTACGGGCCAAATCAATTCCCTGAAAAGCTGATTCCTCTTTGCATCCACAATATCAAGAATAACAAACCTCTTCCAGTGTATGGAAAAGGTGAAAACGTTCGGGATTGGCTGTATGTATTAGATCACGCAAGAGCAATTGAGGTTGTTTTTCACAAAGGAAAAACCGGTGAAACTTACAACATTGGAGGTTTCAATGAGTGGAAAAATATTGATATCGTGAAGGTTCTTTGTGCCAAAATGGACGAGAAACTTGGCAGAGCAGGGGGAACTTCAGAAAAGCTGATTACCTATGTAACTGACCGAGCTGGACACGATCTTCGGTACGCAATAGATGCTTCCAAAATCCAGAATGAGTTGGGCTGGGAGCCAAGTTTGCAATTTGACGAGGGAATTTCACTCACGATTGACTGGTATTTGGAAAACCAGGATTGGCTGGAGCATGTGACTTCAGGCGCATACCAAGCTTATTATTCTGACAGATAAAAGAAAACCCAGTTGATTTCAACCGGGTTTTTTTAATGCGATTCCACTTTCTTGTCAAATAAAAAGAGAATCATCCCGGCTCCAAGTATTCCCAACCCTGCGAAACTTTCCCAAGGTCTGTCCCTGAAAATATAAATCATTACTCCAGAGCTGAAAACGACATATATCCACTGAAGCCAAGGTCTCCATGGAGTTTTAAAACCGATGGATTTTTTAAGTCTCAAGGAAGAAAAGACTGTAATCGTACCCATCAGTTGAAGAACAAATCCCGCATAAAGCATCACTTGCTCAAAAGAGCCAGTTAGAAATAAGACGAAACTGATCAGCGTATTCAGCAGGATAGCTCGGACAGGAACCCCGTTTTGATTCACTTTTGCCAGCGGCTTCCAAAGTCTGAAATCCTTAGCCATTGCATGGGTGATTCTCGGCCCAACCCATGCGTATCCGCTGATGGTGGCGATCAGTTGCACCGCGATAAAAAAACTTACCCAAAGGGCTCCATTCGACCCAAAAAGATTTCCAAATGCGATATCAGCAACCTCAACTTTTCCTTCGAGTTGGGAGTAATTTGCATGTTTTAGAAAAACCATCTGAAGCAAAACATAGATGATCATTACAAAAGCTGTTGCGGAAATCAATGCCTTCGGGAGGTTTTTCACTGGTTGATCAACTTCTTCGACTATATAAGCTGCCGAATTCCAGCCGGTATAAGCGTAGAAAACATAGATTAAAGAAACTGCAAAACCAGGCATGATTACTTCATTTCTCCAAGAGGAAGAAAAATTAAATGCAGGTACTTCGATCGCAGGAGTAAGGTAAAGTCCAACCCCAATCAAGATTAATACAAAAACTATTTTGACAAGCGTAAGAATGTTTTGAACTACCCCGGATCGATTTACACTAACCATGTGGGCAATGGGAACTGTTACCAAAAAGAACAATCCCGGAATTAAGGTCTCTCCGAGAAGTGGCTTGAGATATTGATTCATGGCCATGGCAGCGATTGCAATTGGGGCTGAAAAGCCTACACTCAATGAAACCCACGCGTACAAATAGCCAATCGAAGGGTGAATAGTATGTGAAAGAAAAATGTAATCTCCGCCAGATTTATGAAAATGGGTTCCCAACTCAGCATAAACAAAAGCACCAATCAGAGCCATCCCTCCACCCAAAATCCAAAGAAGTAGAATTGACCACGTATTCTGAACTTCGATCAGCTGAAAACCCAAGCTTGTAAATACACCTGTCCCTATCATGTTTGCAATGACAAGTCCTGCTGCGGTTTTCCAGTTGATTTTCCCTTTAGAGACCATTAGGTAGGTTTAAACTGCATGATACTGATTTTTTAGGAAGACAAAAAAAGCACCTGCGTTACCACAGGTGCTTTGAAGTGATTTGATAAGATGATTACTTCTTTACCGTCTCAAAGATATCAATAGGAGTGCTTTTTACTTTTTCTTCGAAAGTTTTCCAGTCACCATTAATGAACTCATTGACTTTGGCGATAGCCTCATCAGCAGATTCTTTAGCCTGAGTGAAAAGACGCTCTTCGGTAGGTCCCGGTGCTCCATAACTTGAGTTAACGTAGCTGCGCGGAGCAAACTGCCTAGTCATCGTAGTAGGAAAGAGGTTTCTCACGATTCCCTGACCTTCTCTTTTTGGCCCGTTGAATGCTTCTCGGGTTGTGTCCAATTTTTTCTTGATATCTTTTGCGGCGTCTGCCAAAGCCTTGGCTTCTGGCGTAGTAATATCTTTGATCATGGTATTTACTTTATCGAGGGCTTTCTGAGCCTCATCAAGTTTTTTGGTTGCTCCACTTACCTCAGATGAAAGCGCTTCCATTTTTTTCAGGAAAGCCTCTTTTGCCTGAAGATTAGTCGGTTGAACATCAATTCTTGGATCCATATTTACCTTAATGGAAGTTTCAGATGAATCGACTCCATAGACAAAAACAGCTTTGTAAGTCCCAGGAAGTGCATCTCCACCACTTGGCTCAAAGAAACCGGTACGTGAACTACCGCCACCTTGTCTATTGCCACCACCGAAACCGGCGGTCATTTCTGAAGTAGATTTACGATCCAGATTCCAAATGATTCGATTTACACCCTTTTCCGGAAGGGCTTTCAAAGTTCTGATTTTCTCTCCTCCTGAGTTGTAGATTTTCACAGTCACTGAATCGAGCTTCTCTTTGTCATCATTGATGAAATAGTTAAGCCTTCCTCCCGTTTCACGGTTTTCGCCTGAATATTTTCCATCCGCCATAAAGCGCTCACCATGTGCACGTTGGATTTCTGCCTGATAGGCATCAGGAGAAGAAATTGCTGTTACTTTTCCTGCTGGAGCTTTTCCTCCATTTTTCGCAAAAGCTCTCAAAGGACGAATATCATCCAACACATAAATCGCACGTCCGAAAGTGCCAATTACTAAGTCAGCTTCTCTTTCTTGGATGGTCATGTCATAGGTGGAAACAGCCTTAGGATAGCCATGTTCCCACTTATTCCAGGTTTTAGCTTTGTCAAAAGAAACATATAAACCGAATTCTGTTCCCAGAAATACCAGGTTTGGAACTTCCGTATCCTGCTTGATTGAAAGAGTGTATCCAAAAACTTTGCTATCGTCTGCGATGCGTGTAAAGGTCTTTCCGAAATCAGAACTATGGTATGCATAAGCATTGAAGTCATTGTTTCTGTAGTTATTCGCAATCACCCAGAATTCTCCAGCGCTATATTGTGAAGCTTGAATCTGAGGAATCCAGGAAGCTTTTGGTAAGCCGCTAAGCTTGGTGGCTACATTTGTCCAGGTTTTTCCGCCATCTTTAGTCACCTGTACATTTCCATCGTCAGTACCGACGTAGATCACATTTTTGTCAACGGGACTTGGTGCAATTGTAATGATCGTAGTGTGGTTTTCTGCCCCGGTAATATCAAAGGTTAATCCGCCTGTCATTTGCTGACGCTGCTTTGTTGTGTCGTTTGTCGTCAGGTCAGGAGAGATGATTTCCCAAGTTTCACCTGAGTCAGTTGATTTATGCAGGAACTGAGAAGCGTAATAGACTGTATTTTCATCATGAGGATCCTGTGCGATAGCAGCATTCCAGTTGAATCTCAGGAATAGATCCTTGTCCGGATGAGTCGGTCGGATGTTTCTGTTGTGACCGGTAAGTTTGTCAAATCGGGAGACATTACCTCCCTGAGACATGGTGTAGCCATATCGGGAATCTGAAGGATGAGAAACCACATCAAAACCATCACCGAAGGAAACTTCCTGCCAGTAGGTATTTCGGATGCCATCGACTCTCCAAAGGTAGGCTGGTCCAGTCCAAGAGCCGTTGTCCTGCATACCACCATATACATTGTATGGGATTTCATTATCCACATTGATGTGATAAAATTGTCCTACGGGAATTCCTTCTGCGAAATACCAAGTTTTACCCATATCGCGAGAAATGTTCAAACCGCCGTCGTTTCCATCGATGAGGAGATTGGGGTCTTTGGGATTGATATACCAAGCATGGTGATCGGGGTGAACGCCATCGTATTGAAGTAATTCTCGAAAAGACTTTCCTCCATCCTCACTTATTCCAACTCTTGAATAAAGCGTATAGATTCTGTTTTCATTTTTTGGATCAGCGTAGATTTCGAAGTAATAGAATGGACGGTCACCGATATCCTCCTTATCATTGATCAGTATGAATTTCTCTCCGCCATCTTCAGAGGCATAGAGCGCGTTTTTCGAAGATTCGATCAAAGCATAGACTTTATTGCTGTTTGCAGCTGACATTGCCAAGCCCATTCTTCCCAATTTACCCTTTGGAAGACCATTTTTATCATCCAGTTTTTTCCAGTTGTCTCCACCGTCATGGGTCACATACAGGCCAGAAGACTCTCCTCCTGATTCAAAAAACCAAGGATAGCGTCTGTGCTGCCACATATTGACGAAGATCTTATTTGGATTATTCGGATCCATGATCATTTCGCCTACACCTGTTTTAGTATCTACATATAGGATTTTTGACCAGGTTTTGCCACCGTCAGTAGTTTTGTAAACACCCCTATCTTCTTGCTCACCCCATGGCGAACCGATTGCTCCTACAAAAACTGTATTGGGATCGTCAGGATGAACAATGATTCTATGGATGGCTTTGGTTTTTTCCAAGCCCATCATTTGCCACGTGCGGCCGGCATCCATGGATCTGAACACGCCCATTCCCATGTTCAGGGAGTTTCTTGGATTTCCTTCACCTGTACCAACCCAAATGATATTTGGGTTTTTCTGATAAATGGAAATAGCACCAATTGAATGGACTATCTCTTTATCGAAAATCGGCTCCCAGGTGATTCCTCCTGAAGTAGATTTCCAAAGTCCTCCTGATGCAGATCCCGCGTACATAATGGTGGGAGTTTCATCAACTGCATCGATTGCAGTGATTCGACCGCTCATCGCGCCTGGCCCGATGTTTCTGGCTTTCATGGATTTAAATAGGTCCATGTTGACTTGCTGCGCCTGAATCGCCAGACTGAGCATCGTCGCAAAAATAAAGAGGTAAATTTTCTTCATATGTTATTGATGGTTTTGATTCTAGTTTCAATTAAGGAAAATGCTTCCGAATTGAGTTTACTTTTTATTCCAGTGGAAAGGGAATTTGAAAAGAAGCCAATAGCCCGGTTTTTGATAGCTGGTTTGGGTTCAAAAAGAGTTTTCTTTTCCTTTACAAAAAATAGTTGTTATGATAAAAAGTACAATTAAGCCTGTTCTTGGGCTTTTTCTTTTACTGACCAGCCAGTTGATTTTTGCCCAGTCGGGGAGGTTTCAGCAGGCTGTTGACTACAAAATGGACGTGAAGATGGATGTCCAAAAAAATCAATACTCAGGAACCCAAGAGCTGAAATACACCAATAATTCACCTGATACATTGGAGCGTGTGTTTTATCATTTGTATTACAATGCCTTCCAACCGGGAAGTATGATGGATGTGAGATCGAGAACGATTGCTGATCCTGATAAACGAGTGGCGGATCGGATCTCAAAGCTCAACCTTGAGGAGATTGGCTATATACATGTGAGAAATCTAAGAATGAACGGTAAAGAAGTTGAATTCAAGGAGGTTGAAACAATCCTTGAAGTAAAGCTTTCGGAACCAATTTTACCTAATTCTGAAGTGACTTTTGAATTGGAATTTACAGGGCAAGTCCCCGTTCAGATTCGCAGATCTGGAAGAGACAGCAAGGAAGGAGTTCGCTATTCGATGTCGCAGTGGTATCCCAAAATGGCCAATTACGATGAGCAAGGCTGGCATGCAAATCCCTATATAGCGAGAGAGTTCTATGGGATTTGGGGGAATTTTGATGTAAAAATCACGATTGACAAAACCTATGTTTTGGGAGGAACCGGGTATTTGCAAAACCCTAATGCAATTGGCCATGGTTATGAAGATGCGGGAGTGAAAGTGCCTGAGCCAGTTAGCAATACGCTTACTTGGCATTTTGTAGCGCCTCAGGTTCATGACTTTATGTGGGGTGCTGATCCTAGGTATCAACACGACAAGATTCAAATGGAAAATGGAATCACTGTCCACCATTTTTTTATTCCCGGTCCGAAAACCAGTGAAAACTGGGAAAAGTTAAAAGAATACACTCCTAAAGCGATCAACTTTTTTTCGAAGCACTTTGGACAATATCCTTATAAGCAATTTTCTGTGGTACAGGGTGGGGACGGAGGAATGGAATATGCTATGTCTACGTTCATCACGGGAGAGAGAAATATTTCAAGTTTGGCTGGCGTAATGATACATGAGCTTGGTCATAGCTGGTTTCATGGAGTGTTAGGATCCAACGAATCGCTTTACCCCTGGATGGATGAAGGTTTCACCAGCTATGCTTCAGCATTGGCAAGAGCTTCAGTTTTTCAAAATTCTGATAATCCCCACAGCGGTTCCTATGCGGGGTATTCCAAACTAGCCAAGTCAGGCCAAGAGGAGCCGATGTCTACACATTCTGATCATTATCATACCAATTCCGCATACAGTTCGGCCGCTTATTCGAAAGGAGCCGTATTTCTGGAGCAATTAGGATATGTGATTGGTGCGGAAATCCGAGATCGTGGAATGTTGAGATATTTCAATACTTGGAAATTTAAGCATCCCAATGTAAATGACCTGATCCGTGTAATGGAAAAAGAAAGTGACTTGGAGCTGGACTGGTACAAGGAATACTTTGTCAATACGACCAAAACAATCGATTATGGGGTTAAACAAGTAAAACCTATGGGTAATCAGACCGAAATTACGATTGAGAGAATCGGCTTAATGCCAATGCCTCTTGAGGTAATAATACAGTACGAGGATGGAACTTCGGAGCAAGTATACCTTCCACTTGTGATAATGAGAGGGGAAAAGTCAAACGAAAAGGGAATGCCTGCTAGAGTATTGACTAATACCTGGCCATGGACCAGTCTAACCAAGACATTTACGATTGAAAAAAATATAAATACGATAAAATCTATTGAAATCGATCCGTCTAAGAGGATGGCTGATCTACAGCCTGGAAATAATAAAATGGAGTTTTAATGCTCCACTTTATTTTAACATAAAAAAAGGTGACAGTTTAGTCACCTTTTTTAATTGCTAGGATCAACCTTCGTTTTTCTTGTCCTGAACTTCCTTACGGATATCCTGAGACAAGTTTTTAAGGTCTTGCATACCTTTTCTTACCCGAGTACCGGCAGCTTGGTTGCCCTTCTCATAGAATTTTTCGAAATCGCCTTCAAGGCTCATTACAAGGTCTTTGACTTCACTAAATCTGCTCATAGTAAAAGTGTGTTTTTAAGGTTGATGATAAGTTTATTTAGAACCAATATAGGCCAAATACTTGCTAATTCAACCCAGAGGCCATTTTTTTTACTTTTTTTTTTATTCTCCTACTGACAAAGCCAATTCAGAGTTTTTGTAAGTACCGCTTGTCAACTTTTCTTTTACTGCAGCGAATGCTTCGATGGTTTCTTTCACGTCTTCAAAAGTATGAACAGCAGTAGGGATCAACCTCAAGATAATCATGCCTTTAGGTATGACAGGGTAAATAACTACAGAGCAGAAAATCCCGTAATTTTCTCTTAAATCATACGTAAGTGCAGCCGCTTCGCCTACCGTACCATTGAGGACAACCGGCGTAACTGGGGAGTTTGATTTTCCGGTGCTAAATCCATTTTCATGAAGACCTCTTCTGAGCGCTTTCACAATTTTCCATAAATTATCTTTCAATTCTGGCTGTGTACGCAGTAATTCTAATCGCTTCAGAGCGCCTTCTACCAAAAGCATTGGGAGTGATTTGGCGAAGATTTGGGATCTCATGTTATATCTCAGGAACAGGATCACATCTGCATCGCCGGCGATAAATGCACCAATACTTGCCATGGACTTTGCAAAAGTTGAGAAGTATAAATCAATCTCATCCTGTATTCCTTGCTCTTCACCTGTACCTGCACCGGTCTTACCCATTGTGCCAAATCCATGCGCATCGTCTACCAATAATCTGAATTCAAATTTGCTTTTTAAAGCAGCGATTTCTTTCAGCTTGCCTTGGTCTCCCGTCATACCAAATACACCTTCTGTGATCACAAGTATTCCTCCACCGGTTTCAGCGGCAAGTTTGGTTGCTCTTTCTAGTTGCTTTTCGCAGCTCTCAATATCGTTATGAGGGAATACATACCTCTTGCCAAGGTGCATTCTAAGTGCATCGATGATACATGCATGACACTCGGAATCGTAAACAACTACATCTTTTCTGTCAAGGATCGAATCAATCACAGACATTATGCCCTGGTAGCCATAATTAAGAAGGTATGATTTTTCTTTATGAACGAATTCAGCTAGCTCATCTTCCAATTGTTCGTGGAGAGTGGTTTGACCTGACATCATTCTGGCACCCATTGGATAAGCAGCGCCCCATTTGGCCGCTGCGTCAGCATCAGTTTTTCGTACTTCGGGATGATTTGCAAGACCCAGGTAATTATTTAAGCTCCATGTAAGAACTTCTTTACCTTGAAATTTCATTCTTGGTGCAATTTCTCCTTCCAATTTAGGGAAAGAGAAGTAGCCGTCTGCAAACTCTGAGTGTTTGCCCAAAGGGCCCATATTCGTTTTTAATTTTGCAAATAGATCCAAAGCAGGTTGAATTTTAGTGTTTAAGCCTTAATGATGTTTTCTTTGAAATTTGGCAAAAATAAACTTTATATACCTACTAAGCAAAAAACGATTTGCGATTCAAAGCTTTCTTTAAAATCCTCACTTAATTTTCTTTATTTCGCCTCGTGCTGTAAAGCAAATCCCAAATAAACGCAAGAGAATATGCCTGAAATAAAAAAACTTTTAGTCGCCAATCGAGGCGAAATCAGTCTGAGAATCATGCGGACTGCCAGAGAAATGGGCATCAAAACGGTAGCGGTTTACAGCGAGGCTGACAGACTTTCACCTCATGTCTTGTTTGCAGACGAAGCTGTTTGCTTGGGCCCTCCTGCTTCTTCCCAATCCTATTTGCTTGGTGATAAAATTATTCAGGAATGTAAAAATCTGGGAGTTGATGCAATCCATCCCGGCTATGGCTTCCTTTCCGAGAATGCGGAATTTGCCCGAAAAGTAAGAGAGGCAGGATTGATTTTCGTTGGCCCGTCACCGGAATCCATTGAGGTCATGGGCAGTAAACTTGCAGCTAAGCAGGCTGTTGGTAAATATGATATTCCGTTGGTGCCCGGTACAGATGAGGCGATTTCTGATATAGTTGAAGCGAAAATCAAAGCTTCGGAAGTCGGCTATCCTATCCTGATCAAAGCCAGTGCAGGTGGGGGAGGGAAAGGGATGCGGTTGGTAGAAAACGAAGAGGAATTTGAAGAGCAAATGCAGCGCGCTGTTTCTGAGGCCCAATCTGCTTTCGGAGATGGAGCAGTTTTTATTGAGAAATTCATTACCTCACCCCGCCACATTGAAATTCAGGTTTTAGGAGATCAGCAAGGGAATACAGTTTATCTTTTTGAGCGGGAATGCTCAATCCAGCGAAGACACCAAAAAGTAATTGAAGAGGCACCTTCCGCCGTAGTCACTCCGGAAATGCGTAAGGCTATGGGGGAAGCAGCTGTGGGAGTGGCGAAAGCCTGTAATTATTATGGTGCAGGCACTGTGGAGTTTATCGTCGATGACCAGCTGAATTTTTATTTTCTCGAAATGAATACCAGGCTTCAGGTGGAGCATCCCGTTACTGAGATGATCACCGGAAAAGATCTAGTCCGAGAGCAGATTTGGGTTGCGGAAGGAAAATCTTTAAGCTTCTCACAGGAAGATCTGAAAATAAACGGACATGCAATAGAAGTCAGAGTGTATGCTGAAGATCCTAAAAATAACTTTTTGCCGGATATAGGAAAGCTCATTACCTATCGCAGACCTCAAGGGCCCGGTATTCGGGTGGACGATGGATTTGAAGAAGGGATGAATATTCCAATTTATTATGATCCGATGATCGCGAAGCTGGTCACGCACGGAGAAAACAGAAAAGCAGCAATTGACAAAATGATCCGGGCGATTGATGACTTTAAAATCACGGGAATCCAGACAACTTTGGCATTTTGCAAATTCGCACTTCAACATGAAGCTTTTGTAAGTGGGAATTTTGACACAAAATTTGTTGAGCGTTATTTCAGTCCTGCGGTTTTAGAAGAGCAATTTTCTGATGCAGAATCTGAGTTGCTGGCTGCTTTAGCGGTAGAATTTCTATCAAAGATTTCCCCTAAAATAACATCAGAAAGTAATTCTAACGAAGTGAATTCAACTTCCTGGAGAAACAGATTGAAATAAGTATGGCTGAAATTCTACCCTTAAAAGCCTGGAGATATTCTGAGGAATTGACTACTCAACTAGAAGATTTGACGTCGCCGCTTTTTGATGTTGTTTCAGAAAGACAAAGGCAAAAGCTTTACACAAATCCTCTTAATAGCATTCATCTTTCTGTTCCCCAAGGTCCTGATCCGGCCGGACATGCAGCCCTTATTCTTAAATCCTGGAAGGAAAACGGCATTATTCAACAGGATGCAGTCCCCGGGATATATGTTTATTACCAATACTTCAGACTTCCCGGAGAGCGGGAGGAGCGTTGCCGCAAAGGATTTATTGCTCAGATCAAAGCGTATGACTGGTCCGAGAAGATGATTCTCAGACATGAGAATACAATTGTGTCTTCCGTCAATGACAGGATCGAGTTACTCCGTGCTACCGAAATCCAAGCGAGTCCTACCCATGGACTGTATGAAGACGAAGAAAATCGATTGGAGGCTTACATGGATTCGGCAATTGAGTCACCATTGTATGAATTGGATGATTATCAAGGAGTCCGTGAAGTGTTGGCGGTAATTGAGGATGAAAAAGTGATCGCTGAATTTTTGAAAGTTTTGGATGGTAAACAAGTTATTCTAGCTGACGGACATCATCGTCTTGAAGGGGCAATTGAATACCGAAAAGAGATGGCTAATCAGTTGCCAGAGGTAAAATGGAAAAGCGGCGATTATCATCTGATGTATCTGACCAATACACAGGGAAATCATCTCAAAATCCTTCCAACTCATCGCTTGTTTTATGGGCTAGAAATGTCAAAAGATGAATTTTTAGAAAAAATCGGAGAATGGTTTATTATTCGAAAATTCGATGACTCGGAAGAGTTGGGGAGCTATTCTTTTCAACGAAAATGGTCTTTCGGTCTTGTTTTAGAGGAAGAAAGCTATGTGATCAAATTGAAGGTAGAGAAGTTTCCGGAAGTTAGAATTGAATTGCCGGAAGTCTTAAGGCAACTGGATTTAGTTATTTTGCACGATGTGATGTTCGATAGAATACTCGGAATCGCAGGTGCTGACCAACGAAATTCCGACAAGATTGCATATGAGCGAAATTTCTCCCGGTGCATTCAGGAAGTGCAAAACGGAAAAGCTAGCTTTGCAGTCATTACACGGGAATTGGAACTTTCACAAGTGTTGGATGTCTGCCGGACTGGTGAAGTTATGCCTCAAAAATCCACCTATTTCTATCCCAAGGCATTGGGTGGATTACTTTTCGCAAGTATTAATCAAAAAGAATTTGAATTTGACTATGGAGTCTTTTTTGAGCAAACTGAAGGATAAAAAACTGATATTATCTTCAAATTCGCCCAGGAGGCAAGAGCTCATGAGAGGTTTGGAACTGGAATTTGAGGTGAGAGTAAATCAAGTGGACGAGAGAATTCCTGAGGGTATGCCTCCTGAATTTGTTGCGGCTTATTTGTCAAAATTCAAAGCAGATTCATATCCGGATGAATTGGCTGAAAATGAAATTCTCATCACGTCGGATACTGTCGTTATTGAAAATGGCCATCTCTTAGGAAAACCTACTAATGAGCAGGAAGCCTTTGATATGATCAAAAGTCTTTCTGGTGATACTCATCTTGTGATGACCGCCGTAACCATGATGGATCGGAACAGAAGTATTACGCTTGAAGATGAAACGAAGGTTACATTTAGATTTTTGGATGAAGATGAAATCTGGCACTACATTCGGAAATATAAGCCCTTTGATAAAGCTGGAGCCTACGGGATTCAGGAATGGATAGGGTTTGTTGGCGTTTCCAAGATTGAAGGATCCTACTTCAATGTGATGGGATTTCCGCTTCATCTTGTTTATGAACAATTGAAAAAATGGTAAAAAAAAGCCCCGAAATTTTCGGGGCTTACTGTTTTTGGTTAATCTTCTTCTTTTTTGACTTCCGGTTTTTTAACCTCCATCAACTTTACTTTATCGCCTTCTTTCAGTTCTTTACTGACAACGAAATATGGGCCAGAAATAATTTCCTCACCTTCTTTCAATCCTTCCAATATCTCTATATTCTGGAAATCTGAAAGTCCAGTTTTAATCACTTTTAGCTTGGCAACACCATTATCGTTGATGAATACAAGTTCTTTTGACTTGGTAGTTCCGCCTTCCAATGTATCAAGCTGATCTTCGCGAGTCGTAACAGCTGAAAGTGGAACGGAAAGCGCATTGTCTTTTGAATTGGTAAGAATCTCAACCGAAGCAGTCATTCCTGGACGGAAAGGATACTTTTTTCCTTCCTTTACTAGGTCAGCATAAGAACTATTCAGAATTCTGATTTTTACTTTAAATTCCGTCACCGCATCTACCGAAGCTTTTGTGTTTGCAGTATTTGCTATGCTTGTTACGATTCCTTTGAATTTTTTGCCTGCAGAAGAGTAGGAGTCCACATCGATAATAGTGGTATCTCCCATGCTAAGTCTAACAATGTCATTTTCGTTTACATCTACTCTGACTTCCATTTTGGAAAGATCAGCAATGGTCAACATTTGAGTTCCCGCCATTTGTTGAGTTCCAACTACTCGTTCACCTTGCTCGACAAGCAAATTAGATACGATCCCGCTTACCGGAGAGTAAACATTTGTCAATCGAAGATTTTCAGAAGCTTCATTTACCGTAGCTTGTGAGCTTTTTACAATAAATTCAGAAGCGACGACATTTTGCTTGGCTGCTTCCAGATCTTTTTGAGAAGAAGTGTAATTAGCTTGTGCTACTTCAAAATCAGCTTCAGAGATTGCTTTTTGGTCAAATAACGTCTTTTGTCTATTAAAATTCAGCTCTGCCTGAGTGAATTGCGCCTCGGCTCTTTGAAGGTTCGCTTTCGATTGAGAAAGGTTCGCCATTTGCTGATTGAGGTTTGCGCGGGTTCTGTCAAGTGCTGAAATAAAATTGTCAGGACGAATTTTTACAAGCAAAAATCCTTGAGCAACAGAGTCACCTTCTTGAACATTAAGTTCAATGATTTCGCCAGCTACATCGGGGCTAAGTTTAACTTCAACTTCCGGCTGGATTTCACCTGAAGCGCTTACTTTTTCAATTATTGGAGTCAACTTTACTTTTGCAAACTCAACCTCAACTTCTTTTTCTCCGCCGACCCAACCTGCAGATCGGGCAATAACTGCGAAAACAATAATTACTACTACTGCTCCCAGTAAATAATATAACAGCTTGTTTGACTTCTTTATAGCCATGGTTTAGTTTAAGTTAATTGGATTACCCAGGTAAAAATCTAGCACTTTTACTCTGAAGATATAGGTGTATTTAGCATTCAATAAATCAGCTTGAGCGTTGAAAAGGTTGTTTTGAGCAACCTGGAAATCAACAGAATTAATCGCTCCCAAATCAAAACGCTGCTGTGCGATTCTGAAGGATTCCTGCAAACTAGAAACACGGATTAAGGATGCTTCATAAGATTGCTCTGCAGCCATTGCTGCGTTAAAGGAAGATTCAATGTCTTGACGAAGTTGGTTTTTTGCTTCCAATTCTGTCACTTCTGAGATTTGCTTTTGCACTCTTGCTCTCTGCAAACTTGCTTTGTTATTAAACTGTGTGAAAATTGGAATACTTAACTGAAGGTTAACTGCTTGGGATAAGTTATTATCAATCTGAGTTCCAAATGAAGGACGGTCTATATTTCCAAAAGCCCGGTCAATATAGTTGGAGAAAACGTTTGCTCCAATTCCAAAAGTTGGCATAAAAGCTCCTTTTGCCACTTTTACACCGTAATCAGCACTTTCTACATTTGCAGCCGCGGCTTTAATCTCCGGCATTAATTCCAATGCTGTGTCGTATATTTTTTCAGGAGATTCGGTTGCCATCAGCATTTCATTGATTTCAAATTCAGGCTCGATTACATCAAAATCTTCTGTAAATGGGATTTGCATCGCCTGAGCAAGATTCAATTTTGCGATTCGCAGGTTATTTTTAGAATTAATTACTTCTAATTGATTGGTAGCATTTTGCGCTTGAAGGTCGAGTTGGTCAGAGAAAGGCAGCGACCCAGCGGTGACTAATTTTTTTGTCCTATCAAACTGCTCTTTGGTTGTATTCAGTTGATTTTCAGCTATTTTAACCTGCTCTCTATTGAATACTACATTGATAAACAAGTTGATGATATTTAGAGTAATATCATTTTGGGCAGCTTCGATGTTGTATAGCCCTGCTTCCAGATCAGTTTTGGATTGTTGAACCGAATTGGATAATCGGCTTCCCGCATAAATTGTCGCATTTGAGGAAGCGGATAAATTGATGTTTCCAATTCTGGAAGTTTGGAACAAGTTGGTTACCGGGTTGATAGATCGACCCCAACGGTAACCTGCACTGGAACCTGCATTAAGGGTAGGTAATCTTTGGCCTCTGTCTTGAAGCAGGTTGGCTTCAATAGTCAGTTGGTTAAGTTCGCTTCGCTTTAAGTTCAGATTATTTTCCAAAGCAATCGAGACAGCAGTTTCCAGGTCATAAACCGAAGATGATTGCTGTGAATAACTGGAGAATTGTAGCCCTGAAATTAAAATTAAGCTTAAAAAGTATTTCTTCATAGGTTGTTGATTTAGGTAAATAAGTATGTTCAAATTGTGGCAGAAGTTTTACTTCTGTGATAAATTTTTAGCACTAGCTATCAATGCCAGGGATATAGATCAATTCGCTTACCCAAGGAAGGGATTGGAGATATTGAATAGTTATATCTCTGATTCCCGAATCCATTTCTATTACGTGACATGCCTGATCATTTTTGCCTTTTCTGGAAACTGACATGGTGGCTATGTTGGTTTTTTCTTGGGCAATCACACTCGAGATGAAAGCAATAGCACCAGACACATCACTAGCTTTGATAATTAAGGTGTGATCTTTTGCGGAAAAATTTGCAGTGAATCCATCAACCTCTGCGATGTTAATGACTCCTCCACCAAGGCTTTCGCCGAATATTTCAACTGATTTTGATCCTTTTCTAATAACAAGTTTAATTGTATTGGGGTGGTGAATGGAAGAATTGCCGATGGATTTGAAACTGAAAATCATTCCACTTTCTCGGCCAAGATCTAGGGAGTTTTTAATGCGAGCATCATCCGTCTGAAAATCCATTAATCCTCCAATTATTGCACGGTCACTTCCATGTCCCTCGTAAGTGCGGGCAAATGAATTGTAAAAAGTTATGGAAGCTTCATCTGGTATACTCCCTAATATTCGAATAGCGGCACGGGCAATCTTTACTACCCCGGCAGTATGCGATGAAGATGGACCAATCATAATAGGTCCGATCATATCAAAAACACTGCTTTTATTTGCCATAGGCTCTATTTGACCAATTTTGGTGCTAAGGTATTTTTCCTCGAACAATTAATTCTAAAAATCTTAATATTTTCGATAATCAGGGAATGAGAGGTGTTTTGTTTGCTAATTTTAACATGAAAGAAATAAGACACTTCGATAAACTGACCGAATACGAACATTTTTATGAGCGAAATTGAAACAGTCTATTCAAAAACCGAAAAATGTTCAGAATGGATAAAGACTAATTCTTTCCAAATTCCCAATCGGGCCATGAATTATGGGGATGGATTATTTGAAACAATGGTCTTTAATAAGAACCACATCCAATATATTAATCATCATTTTGCTCGCCTAAATCATGGATTGGAGGTTTTGAATTTAAGCCAATTTGGAGTTGATATCGAAAGTTTGGAATCTTTCTTAAAACTGAATTTTTCAGATCAAAAATTACGAGTTCGATGGAATTTGTTTAGATCAGGAAGCGGAAAATATACTCCTGAAAGTTCTGAAACAAACCAAACAATTCAAGTTTCAACATTTAAACCGGCTCCCCAAATTAAAGCAATTGCTTTTATTTCAGATAGAATCAGTCTTTTCCCAACCCAGTGGAGTTCATGCAAAACCTTGAATTCTTTACCGTATGTGTTGGCAAACCAAGAGCGAATGGAGGCCAGAATGGACGAAGTAATTATATTGGATCATCGCGGTTTTCTTTCCGAAGCGGGATCTTCCAATCTTTTTTGGAGAAAAGGAGGAGAATATTTCACCCCATCTTTGGATTGCTCTTGCTTGAATGGGATAGCTCGAAAAGTGATTCTAGAGGAGTTAATTAAAATGAAAATACCTATTAAGATCGGAGAATTTATGCCTTTGGAATTGGTAAGTGCAGATCAGGTTTGGGTCAGTAACGTGTCCGGAATCAGCTATTTAGGCCAAATTGGCCAAAAAGAATATTCTACTGTTCCTCTTTACATTTTTCAAAATTTATTTGAATGAATCATGAATCCGGCTAAATTTTATAGAGACGTTTGCGCGAAAACCTTATATTTAACGGCTTATTCTTTTAAGATTAGGCCAATTGCAATTACAATCGCCCATCAATCCAAATAACTTCTATTTATGCTCTTAGAACCCTTAGACCTGGCAGTTTTCATTGGCTACTGCTTTTTGATAATTGGGATGGGCCTCTTCGTTTCTCGGGAAAAGAAGGGTCACGTCAAAAATTCCTCTGATTACTTTCTGGCTTCCAAAGCCTTACCCTGGTGGGCAGTAGGCGCCTCTTTGATAGCCTCCAATATTTCTGCAGAGCAGTTTATTGGCATGTCAGGTTCCGGTTTTGCCTTAGGATTAGCTATTTCTACCTACGAATGGATGGCAGCTGCCACGCTTTTGGTAGTTGCTATCTTTTTCCTTCCTATCTATATCAAAAAAGGCATTTACACGATGCCTGGCTTTTTACTCGATAGGTATGATACTAGGGTGAGAACAACCATGGCAATCTTTTGGCTGCTTCTTTATGTATTTGTAAACCTCACCTCAGTTTTATATTTGGGGGCTTTGAGTATTAATACCATCTTGGGTGTTCCAATGATGTATTCCATCATCGGCTTGGCGCTTTTTGCGATGGTGTATTCTATTTATGGAGGGTTGAAGGCAGTAGCATGGACTGATGTAGTTCAGGTAGTTTTTCTAATTGCAGGCGGTTTGGCCACTACCTACATTGCGTTGCAAATGGTTGGGTCAGGTGACGCTTGGGAAGGATTAGGAATCTTGAAAAAAGAAGTTCCGGGACATTTTTCAATGATCCTTTCAAAAGGCGAAATGATGGTTCCTGATGGAAAAGGAGGAACACGGGATGCCTATCTTGATCTACCGGGAATCAGTGTTCTAGTTGGAGGGATGTGGATTACAAACCTGAGTTATTGGGGATTCAACCAATACATAACCCAAAGAGCTTTGGCAGCAAAAAACCTAGATGAGGCCCAAAAAGGGATGATTTTTGCAGGTTTCTTAAAATTGCTAATGCCATTGATTGTGGTTGTTCCCGGAATTGCGGCATTGGTAATTGTGAATAACGGCATTGATACAGGCTTTATTGATTCGATGAAAGATCCTGTGACAGGGTTGGTCAAATCAGATAGAGCGTATCCTACTTTGCTTCAACTGTTGCCTACTGGATTAAAAGGTCTTGCGTTTGCAGCATTGACAGCTGCTATTGTGTCCTCGTTAGCTTCTATGGCAAATAGTACCTCAACCATCTTCACGATGGATATTTACAAGAAATACTTTGGGCAAAATGCCTCTGAATCCAAACAAGTAACAGTCGGTAGAATCACCGCAGTCGTTGCATTTATCATTGCTTCTATCGTGGCCCCGGCTTTGGGCCAATTGGATCAGGCTTTCCAGTTTATTCAGGAATACACTGGATTTATCAGCCCGGGTGTATTTGCAATTTTCTTCTTTGGAGTTTTCTGGAAGAAGACTACTTCCAATGCAGCATTGGTTGGGGCAGCTCTTAGTATTCCTCTTTCAGTTGTCCTCAAAATTGCCTTGCCATTATTGCCATTCATTGACAGAATGGGCTATGTTTTCTTAATTTTGGCAGCCTTAATGATCACCATAAGTTTGGTAGAAGGAAAAGGAAAAGATCATCCAAAAGCTATTGAAATCAATTCTGAATTGTTCAAAACCAGCACTGGATTCAAAATCGGAGCTTTCATCATTACAGGAATTATTGCAGCTCTCTATATTATATTCTGGTAAAAAATATGCGTAAGTTATTATTAGGCTTAGACCTTGGTAGTTCATCGGTTAAAGCTTCTTTATTGGACGCAGATACAGGAAAATCGGTTGCTTCAAAGGCTTTCCCTGAAATTGAGATGCCGATGAGTTCACCCGAAAAAGGATGGGCTGAGCAGGATCCTGAAATGTGGTGGCAATATGTGCAGCAAGTAAGCAAATATGTTCTCAATCAGGCTGAAGTCATAAAAGGCGAACTCCAGGCAATAGGAATTGCTTATCAAATGCATGGGTTGGTAGTCGTGGATAAAGATCAAAAAGCCCTGAGACCATCCATTATTTGGTGTGATAGCAGGGCAGTGGCAATTGGTCAGAAAGCTTTTGAATCGATAGGAGAAGAGTATTGTCTTCCTCATTTGCTTAATTCTCCAGGAAATTTCACTGCTTCCAAATTGAGGTGGGTGATTGAAAATCAGCCCGAAATAGCAGCTAAAATCCATAAAATTATGCTTCCCGGTGATTTCATTGCCATGAAACTTACAGGTGAAATTTTAACTTCCGAAACAGGCCTTTCCGAAGGGATTTTCTGGGATTTCAAAGAAAATGGATTGAGTAAAAAGATATTAGATCAATACCAAATCTCTGAGTCCTGGATTCCAGAAGCAGTTCCATCCTTCTCAGTACAGGGAAAAGTGAAAGAAGATGTTACAGAATTAACTGGAATTGAAGGTGGTGTTCCTGTTTGTTACCGATCGGGCGATCAACCCAACAATGCATTTTCTCTTCAAGTTTTAAAGCCGGGTGAACTTGCTACTACCGCCGGAACATCCGGAACTGTCTATGGAGTGTGTAAGGAACCGCTTTACGACCCGCTTTCTAGGGTGAATACTTTTGTGCATGTAAACCATTCAAAGAAAACTCCTTCCTATGGAGTTTTACTTTGTGTAAATGGCACTGGAATTCTGAATAGCTGGCTCAAAAAATTAATGGGAGGAAATCACATTTCTTATAATGAATTGAATTCAATTGGACTTTCTGCTCAAATCGGGTCTGAAGGTCTTGTGTTCATTCCTTTTGGAAATGGGACGGAGCGGATCATGCTGAATAAACCTATCGGAGCACATTTGCTTGGACTCGATTTACTCAAGCACGACAAAAATCATGTAGTGAGAGCTGCCCAGGAAGGGATCGTTTCTGCTTTGACTTACGGATTTCGAATCATGCAGGATATGGGTATGAATCTAAAAACTGTGAAAGCAGGTAATGCAAATATGTTCCTGAGTCCGCTTTTCAGAAAAACTTTTGTTCATATGAATAAAGTTAATCTTGAACTATACGATACAGACGGAGCTCAGGGAGCTGCAAGAGGAGCCGGAATCGGGCTAGGATTATTCGCTACTGAATCTGAGGCTTTTAACGGACTTACTTTGCTGGAAACGTTGGAGCCAAATGAAGCTTTCTACGAGCTTTACGAAGAAGTTTATCAAAACTGGAATTCCAAACTTACAACTTTAATGAAGTCAGGCATATAAATTAGTATCGATAAAAAGTTTAGAATAAATCAAAACCTATTTAACCAAAATAACTTTCACTCAATGGCTAAATCTTATTTCTCAAATATTGGCAAAATTCCTTTTGAAGGAAAAGACAGTGATAATCCGTTGGCCTTCAGATTCTACGATGAGAATAGAATGATTGTAGGCAAGACTATGAAGGAGCACTTTAAATTTTCGATAGCTTATTGGCATTCCTTCTGCGGCACAGGTGGGGATCCATTTGGTCCCGGAACAATCGTTCATCCTTGGGATGCTTCCTCAGACCCGATTCAAAGAGCAAAAGATAAAATGGATGCTGCTTTTGAATTCATCACAAAAATCGGAGCTCCCTATTATTGTTTCCATGACATTGATTTAATAGAAGAAGGACCAAGTTTGGCAGACTATGAGCAGCGGATGCAAATCATCACCGAGTATGCCAAGCAGAAGCAAGCAGAATCTGGGATTAAATTGCTTTGGGGGACTGCGAATGTGTTTAGCAATCCTCGCTATATGAATGGAGCTTCCACCAACCCGGATTTCAATGCCGTATCATGGGCAGGGACTCAGGTGAAAAATGCGATCGATGCCACGATTGCTTTGGGGGGAGAAAACTACGTATTCTGGGGTGGTCGTGAAGGCTACATGTCTTTGCTCAATACGGACATGAAGCGTGAGACTGAGCATTTGGCCCAGTTCCTGACAATGGCTCGAGATTATGCTCGCAAAAATGGATTTAAAGGTACTTTCTTCATCGAGCCAAAGCCTATGGAGCCAACCAAACATCAGTATGATTACGATGCAGCGACGGTAGTCGGATTCCTGAGACAACATGGTTTGGACAAAGATTTTAAGTTAAATATCGAAGTAAATCATGCTACGTTGGCCGGCCATACCTTTCAGCATGAACTCCAAGTGGCGGCAGATGCTGACATGCTTGGAAGTATTGATGCAAATAGAGGCGATTATCAGAATGGTTGGGATACGGACCAGTTTGCGATGAACTTACAGGAAATGACTGAAGCTATGCTTGTGATCTTGACATCTGGTGGTATCAAAGGCGGAGGAGTAAACTTCGATGCAAAAATCAGAAGAAACTCCACCGATGTAGATGATCTTTTCTTGGCCCACATCGGAAGTATGGATGCTTTTGCAAGAGGAATGTTGATTGCACAAGATATCCTTGAGAAGTCCGATTACACAGCAAGGAGAAAAGCTCGCTACGAAAGTTTTGATTCTGGCAAAGGAAAGGCTTTCGAAAAAGGTGAATTGACACTTGAAGACTTAAGAAATCACGCTATTGCTACCGGGGAACCTGCCCAGATTAGCGGTAAACAAGAGTTGTTTGAAAATATGCTTAACCGATATATCTAAAATCAACATGAGACCTTCGGGTCTCATTTTTTTTCGAAATTACTCCTATGAAAAAATTATGGCTCGTGTTGGCGTTCCTGGGCCTTATGTCCTGCGAATCAACCAAGTTTGACTCCGATGTTGTTTTGCCTAATCTTTTCTCGAAAGGAATGGTGATCCAACGTGATCAGAAAATTTCAGCTTGGGGAAAGGGAATTCCAGGCAAAAAAATCCGGATCAGCCTTGCTGAAATAATTGCAAGTACTGAAGTCGAGCCTGACAGTTCCTGGTCTATCAAACTCCCCTCTCTACCAGCTGGGGGACCTCACCTACTTCAGGTCAATAAGTTGATTGTTGAAGATGTTTACATAGGAGATGTATGGGTAGCAGGTGGTCAGTCCAACATGGAATGGCGACTGAAATCTCAAGTCATCGGTGCAGAAGCTGAGATTACAGCCGGAGGATTTCCAGAGATCCGGTTTTTTAAAGTCCCAAATTCCTACAGCGCTATTCCCCAAAAAGATTTAAAAGCAGGGGAGTGGAAAGTTGCAGATTCGGTAAATCTTCCGGATTTCTCTGCAGTTGCCTGGTTTTTTGCAAAACGAAATCATCAAGAAAAAGAAGTTCCGGTAGGAATCATCGAATCCAATTGGGGAGGAACTCCAGCGGAGGGATGGACGGATGCCAAGATTTTGGCTGAAATGGACAAATCATTTTCCGCTGAAGCCAAAGATATCCTGGATAATCAGGAGAAGTGGGAAACTGAAAACCTCGCAAACGAGAAGAATCGTGAAATGCGAGATTCACTTGTCAAAAAACCTGACTCGCTTACCTCAATTAAGGTTTCAAGTTTAGGATATGATGACTCGAATTGGAGAACTATAGATTTGCCAAAATCAAATCCTTTGCAGGATATCGCCTGGGTAAGGAAGAAATTTGATCTGAGTTCCACAGTTGAGGTGACCCTTCATTTACCAAACATTGATCAGATGGCATATCTCTACCTCAATGGAAAGCAAGTTTTTTTTAAAGATTTTGGTAAAGCAATGCCTGATTTGGAGATTTCTCCGGAGTTACTTTTTTCCGGTAAAAATGTCCTGACCATTCGAGTTGTAAATACCTGGAACAACCAACCCCAAGTAGGCCAACCTGAAGAAATGTATATTCTCCAGAACGGCAAAAGGATTTCTCTGGAAGGAAAATGGACTTACTCAACCGATCTTGTCGAGCCAATGCTACCAGATGTGAAAAGGAACAACTGGCGACCGGGTATGATGTACAATGCCATGATTGCTCCATTGACACAGTTCCCGATAAAAGGGGTAATCTGGTATCAGGGTGAAAGCAATGCCGGAAAACACGAGGAATATAAAGATCTATTTTCTACGATGATTACTAGCTGGAGGACGGCTTGGGGCATTGGTGATTTTCCTTTCTTATTTGTACAGCTAGCCAATTTTATGGAAAGGCAGGAAGTGCAGCCGGATAGTGATTGGGCATTTCTAAGAGAGGCACAAACTCAAACTCTTCAGTTACCAGAAACCGGAATGGCTGTTATTATTGACGTTGGAGAGGCCGAGGATATTCACCCAAAAAACAAGAGAGATGTAGGAGAGAGGCTGTGGCTCCAAGCCAGAAAAGTTGCATTTGGAGAAAAAATTCTTGCTTCTGGGCCAGTTTTCAAAACTTCCACGAAAACTGGTGAGGAAATTCTGATCGGCTTTTCTGAAGTGGGTGAAGGATTGAAGCTTTCAGCTGGAGACAAAGTAAAAGGCTTTATCATAGCAGACAAAGAGGGTAAATTTCATGCAATTGAAGGGGAAATTTTGGGAACAGATCAGGTTAAAATAGTACTTCCAAAAGGAATGGAATCCTCTGAACTTCGATATGCATGGGCGGATAATCCGGAAGTCAATCTTGTAAACAGCATAGGTTTGCCAACGACTCCATTCAGGTTTAGCTTTTAAAATTCCTGACCGATTAAGTCATGAAAAAGCCCGAAACTCTTGCTTCGGGCTTTTTCAGTTGATGATCCTAGAAATCGTTCAACCTCGTCATTTCACTTTTTCGATGATTGCTTTCGCATCCACCATTTCATCAATCATTTCCATATATTCTGATTTTGCAGGAACGTGGGCCACGTTTTCTAGAAAGTCGATTGTCGCAAACAAAACACCTTCCCAATCTTTGGAAGTGATTGAGCTAGCTATTACGTGATCACCTGCTTTGGCAAAGGCTATTTCTTTTTTCTTACTTTCAGGAGTTCCAAGCTGACTAAACATCTCCTGCATTTTCGGAACAGAAACTACAAAGTCCTGTTCTTTATCGTTTTTATAATAATAGCCTAAGAAAACGGGCTGAGTGATTGACCTGAAAGTTGACTCATTCATCTCGCTGTAAAGTATTCCTGCAAGGCTTCTATATCCATTGATATGGTAATCTTCAGACCAATAAGCTGCCTTTTCACCTTTTCTATTTTGGTGGACCACTTTGTTTTCCATCATTGCCATTTCCATCATCTTTTGAGTCCATGGCCTGAAAAATCCTTCCAGTTGAGATCCATTATCCCGAATGGCAGGTGAATAAACTATCACGCTTTGAATTTCAGGTTGCTGACTTGCCAAAAGTAACGTGAGAGCTCCTCCCATTGAAGTGCCTACCATTATGACTGAATCACCAAGGCTCTTTCCAATTTGAAATGCCTCTCCAGCAGCATCTGCCAAGGCCTGAGATGTCATATATTCCATTCCGTTTTCCCTGCGAATACCATGTTCAGGGAGTCTGGTCACGAATAGATTTGCTCCAAAATGCTCAGCTAGAAACCTATGAACCGGGTCGCCTTCCATCGGGCTCGCTCCAAAACCATGAATGTAGACTATGGAAAAAGGAGTTTTAGACTTATTCAGACTATCTTCCCATAAAATGTAGGCTTGATTTCCAGGTTTAAGGCCTTTCACTGTGTCTTCTCGCTGATTTACATATTCCTGCAACTCGGCAACTCTAGTTGGTACTTTGGGAAAGTGAATTGTTATTTCCTCCCTTTCCATTTTAGGTCCTAGCATATAGGTGATTGCCAGTATCATGGCAAGTGCGAAAACCCCCAGAAATATTTTTTTAAGCATAAAATTTGACATGTTTGAATAGCGGGTGATGTGGAATCAAAGGTAATTTGAGTTCCGTTCCTCAAAAATAGGATTGTTTTCGTTTTGAGCCGCTCAAAATTTGAAGGAACCTTGGTGAGGTTTAAGAGGAAAAAGTTAGAGGTGTTTTGGAAGTCTCTGAATTCGGAAATTCTGGTTTTACCGAGAAGTTCCAACAAGTAAGAAATGTCTGTTCCATTTTGAAGTCATGCAATAGGTGCGGTGAGGCTTACAGCGATATTGGAGATATTTCTAAAATCATAAACAGACAAGACAATGCAAATGCTTGCACTGAAAATTTCCCAACTTGATTTTCGCTTAGTAGGTCCAGAGTCAGTTCCAAAACTACCGCAAATTTCTCCCATAAAATTGTGTCTGTTTTATAGAATATCTTGCCTTTTCGTAAGGGAAATATTGAATTTTTAACCCAATTGTATTGGCGGCTCTCTGAGTAGCACACTCTCCAAAAGGATCTTCTATTGAAGTCTCATCAAGGCAGGATACCAATACCAGCACCAATAAATGGAGTAGTGAAATAACTAGAGTCATTTTCAATACCCTTTTGGCAAGTAGATTTTTCATCTTTGTATTTTAAATCTCTTGTGAATCAGACGTTCAAATAAATTTAACTAATAAACTTGCTTAGTGTTGGGAAAAAGGGGGTTAGATTTCAATCTTTGGATTGTGAATTTCGTAAACGAAAGAATTCAGACAATTTTCAACGCCATGAAAAAACTACTAGCTCTCTTTTTATTTTTAATTTCTGTTCAAACTACCCACGCTCAGGAAACTAATCCACTTCCTACGAGATCCTTCTTTCTGGAACTGGGTGGTGCCGGATTGCCTTATAGCTTTAATTATGATTTCAGGTTTGATAAGACCAAGATGGATTCTTGGGGAATGAGAGTGGGAGCGGGAGGTTACACCATTAGTGATGGAGATTCTTTTTTCTCCCTTCCGGTGATGGTCAATAAACTATATGGAAAAGGTCCTCATTATTTCGAATTAGGCTTAGGGGCAACTTTTTTTACTTTCTCCCAAGATGATAGCTACACGAGTTGCTATTATGATCAAAATAATCAATACATCTGCAACGAAACTCAATTCGAATCCGAATATCAGTTCATTTTGCCGGTAGATGGATCTCCCAGTATCATGGGTACTATGAATTTTGGCTACCGCCGTGTTCCGGTTGATGGGGGATTTACTTGGAAAGTGAACCTTAATCCTATTTTCAACAACAATGGTTTTTGGCCACTTTTCGCAGGAATAGGATTGGGATATGCTTTTTGATCAGATGGGAAAACGTGATGGGTTGAGATAAAATTGACTAAATCTCAAACCCATAATCTTTCTCTACTAGGCAAATCCTTGTTTTGTAAGCCGAATACCATTTTTCCCGGCCCATTCGCTGAGCTAAAAGGTGGTCGGTTTGTTTCTTCCAATTTCGGATTGCCTCTAAACTTGCCCAGTAACTTACCGTGATTCCCAAACCATCCCGAGCGCTTTCATGTCCAAGATAGCCGGATTGAAGTTGAGCTAGTCGCTCCATTTCCCCTGCAGTTTCGTCGTATCCTTCATCTATTTGACTTCTTAGACTCGAAAAAATGACTGCGTAATAGGGAGGCGAGGGCGTATTGGCGATCATGTTGGATTGAGGTAAGGTAGATATTCCATGTATTCAGCAGTTTGTCTAGCAAGATCAACCCCAAAAGTTCTTTCTACCAAGAATAAAGAAAGATCAATTCCGGCAGAGATTCCGGCTGCAGTGTAAATCCGTTCTGAACTTTGGACAAATCTCAATTCGGGTTTTGGGTAAACTATAGGTGTGACTTCTTTCATACTATCGAAGACGCTGTGGTGTGTACAAAAAGGTTTGCTATCCAAATAGCCTAATTTGCCTAAGATTCTTGATCCGGAGCAAACACTCATGGACCATTCAGTATGGTCGATTCTGGTTTTCAGGGAATTCAAAACCTCCGGTTTTTGGATGATTCGTTTGCTACCTTCTCCTCCGGGAATTACCAAAAAGTCACATAAAGGAAGATTTTCCAATGCATAATCTGGAAGTACCTGAAGACCATTGACCGTCCGAATCATATTTTGTTCAGCTCCGAAAGTGAAAACTTTTAGATTTTGAAACTTGGAAAGCTGGGAGGCGACTGAAAAAATTCAAACGGTCCGGCAAAGTCCAAAACCTCAACTCCGTCAAACAGAAAGATCCCCAAATGCTGCATTGTCAATTCAAATTAAGCATTGAAGTTAGTTACTTGTTCTTAAAATTGATGAACTGTTGGTTTTTCATTTTTTGGCATTGGCGAGGTCTATTACCCTTTAGTAATCTAAATCAAAAATCAGGCTGTCGTTTTGATTGAACTGAATAGATTTTGAAAAGTGGTCAGAAAAAGATGGCAATGAATGATTCTACTTGCATGACTTAACTTTTTGCTTGTAGCCTTGATTTATTTTGTCTGTGAAATCAATTTTATACCGATTAGATTGAAATAAATCTGACGTTTTCCGTTATAATTTTGAATCGATCTTTGACTTAAGTCAATAAAAAGCAAAGGTTTAAGGAAGGCAATAATATTCATTTACTTTTGTGCGCTTGTAATTTATTATACCCAAGACTGTTCAAAATCTGTGCTCCCAAACACTTGATAAGTAATTAAGCCTTTGCTTCCAAAAAAGAAATTGAGTAAAAAATAAAACTGTGGTTCTCCTTACGCCATTTGCGATACTTTCTCTTGAAGAAATATTGAAAAAAGGAATGAGTAAAAAGTTGTTTTGCACCCCAAAGACCTCGAGATTTTTTTCGGGGTATTTTTTTGCCTGATTTATGAACAAGGATCACTGGGTCAGAAGGAATTCAAAAGTAATATCTGTTTACTTTTTACCAGCAAAATTCCATTTTTGGTCAAGAAAATACCTAATCCTAGAGAATTCCATAATATTTTTTACCTTCGATTGGAATTTTGGAATTATTAATACCTTTGGGTCTGTTTCAAAGCAAATGCATTTGTTAATTAGTCTTCTTCCATATCTATTTCGCCTGACCTTGGCTTTTCAAGTTCATGGAGTGGAGACTGTAGGGATTAGTATTCCGGATCAACTATCCTTTCACCAAGAAGCAAATCATGAAACTTCAACACTAAATCAAGATTCTTATCACACAAATCTGCCTCCATCAGCCAGAAAGCTTGAGACTGAAGAGAAAGAAATTGAGTTTTTTGACCTATTCCTCAATAGTGGCTACAGTACAACCTCATTTTATTACGTTGCTGACACTTCTTTATACTATTCAGATTATAGGAAGACTAGGAATAAACCCCATCTTTACGATCTCTTCCATTCCTGGAAGACTCACCTGAGTTAATTTTTGGCCCAATCGGGCAATGAATTTTCGGCTCCTGCCGGAAGACCACAGCAATAAATTTTGCTGGTAGGATTCATTATACACTCAGATTAAATTTTCATGAAACATAACAAGGATGCTCATGCCAATGGCATTGAGGAGATTTTGCTTGAACTCAAGCATTTTCTCCCTGCACAGGCACCACTCAAGGACTTTGTCCATCATAATACGCTGCATGCATTTCAGCATATGCCATTTCATCAGGCGCTAAAGCAAGCAGGAACTCAATTTGGCTATAAAGGATATTTGGCTCTGGAAGAATACAGAGACTTACATCGAGCCGGAAAAATAAAGGGAGAAATCCTCCAAAATGTCCTGATAGATCATTTTGGAGAAAGAGAGGCCAATGACTGGGTTGTAAAGCTTCTAGACCAAAAGTCGAAACCAGAAGTTCCCTCAAAAATCGGATCCTTCAGAGGTCACTGGAGGTCGGAATATCACTTTAATCTGGATAAGGTTATTCACCCTTTCTTATTCAGGATCTTGTCGGCTTATCTGGATCAGGGAATTTCCATCTGGTCTTTCCCTGGAAACTCAGACAGCTTTTTGAATGCTATTCGGGCTATTCAGAAAGAAAGTTACTCTTCAATTCTAAAAACCAGCCGCGCTAAAAACCTCCTTAATGATCCAAAATTAAGTATTGAAATGGTTTTGGAAATCCTCGTTGGGAATAAGGATGCATACGGCTGGTACCTTTTTGATCAACAGTTTGCTCATCCAGGCTGGTCAGGGATGGTTTCAGTATTGGAAAGTCAGCCTGAGTCGCTGCTTGATTCCAAAACTATTACTCTTCAGGACTTGATTCTTTTCGAATGTCTCTTGGAAATAGATGCTCTGGATCAAAAATTTGGAGAAAACTGGATTCCTATCGGCATCAGATTTCCAGTCAAAACCCAGGATTTATTTGCCACCAGCCCTTTCGAGCAACAAGACTTAATGCTCCAAATGTGGCAGGAAGCGTATGAATGGAGCTATTACGATGAGGTTTTGGCAGGTATTAAGTTTGTAAAGCCGATGGTGCAATCGCCTGATACCCCAAGTTTTCAAGTAATGTTCTGCATCGATGATCGTGAGTGTTCGATCCGTCGACATTTAGAATTATTAAATCCAAGTTGTGCAACCTACGGTACCCCCGGTTTCTTCAATGTTGAATTTTATTTCCAACCAGAGTTTGGCAAGTTTCATACGAAAGTTTGCCCTGCTCCGATGACTCCCAAGTATCTTATAAAAGAAACAGCAGATCATAAAAAACTTGCAAAAGACGCACATTTCAATCAGAGAAGTCACTCGCTTATCCGAGGCTGGGTAAGCGCTCAGACTTTGGGTTTCTGGTCTGCCTTAAAGCTGGTTAGTAATATTTTCCGGCCATCCTCATCCGCCTTAGAAGTTTCTTCTTTTAAGCATATGGATCCACATGGCACTCTTACCATCGAGTATGAAGGAGTTGAGGAGAATGGGCTACAGATTGGATTTAAAATTTCGGAAATGGCAGATCGAGTAGAAGGTTTATTGAAAAGCATAGGGCTTTTGGATAAGTTCTCGCCGATCATTTACACAATAGGTCATGGCGCATCAAGTATTAATAATACGCATTATGCAGGGTATGATTGTGGTGCTTGCTCGGGTCGTCCTGGTTCTGTCAACGCCCGGGTGATTGCTCATATGGGAAATGATCCCCTGGTTCGTGAAATCTTAGCTTCCAAAGGAATAAACATTCCTGAAACCACCCAATTTCTGGGTGGTTTGCACGATACGACTAAGGATGAAATCGTGTTTTATGACACAGAGATCTTGAGTAAGTCAAACATGATGCTTCACGGTGCGAATCAGGAGCTATTTGATAAATCACTTGATCTGAACGCAATGGAAAGGTCCAGAAGATTTGCTACCATGACTACTAAGTCCAAATCTCCAAATTCTCTCCACGAAAAGGTGAAAAAACGAGCTTTCTCTCTTTTTGAACCTCGACCTGAATACAATCATGCGACAAATAGTCTTTGCATAGTTTCAAGAAAATCCACTATAAAGGGACTTTTCCTGGACAGAAGAGCTTTCCTCAATTCCTATGATTATAGAAAAGATCCTGATGGAGTCGCTCTGACAAGGATATTGGGCGCAGCAGCTCCAGTCTGCGGAGGGATCAATTTGGAATATTATTTCTCCAAGATGGATCCTGAAAAACTAGGTGCAGGCACCAAACTTCCGCATAATGTGATGGGTTTGATCGGTGTGGCAAATGGGGCTGACGGAGATTTGAGAACTGGATTGCCTTATCAAATGGTGGAGATTCACGATCCGATTCGATTGATGCTTATTGTCGAACATTATCCTGATGTGGTGATGAATGTGCTATTGAAGAATCCTGCCACTTACGAATGGATTAAGAATTATTGGGTTCATTTCGTGGTCTTAGATCCGGGGACGAAAGTATTTAATCTATACAGGGATGGGGGATTCGTATCGTACAGTCCTAAAACTGAGATTACTCAAATCGACCATCTAAAGGATAAGCTGATGAGCAGTGCCGAGAATCTTCCAGTTTACGTAGTCGACTCACTATAATGGAACTTACAGCCTGGATTCAATTCATGATTGGGATACCACTCGTGGGTTTTGTGCTAAGCTTATTGATACCTGAGCGGAAAGAGTTTTTGCTTTCCCGGGTTGCTTTCTATACTGCCGGTTTGAATTTGATCAGTGTGTTTGTTTTTCTCATTTTTTGGGGAATTCAAGGATTTGAAACTCTCAATTTAAAAGAATTCACCCTTTACAAAACGGATGATTTTGAGTTTCTGATTGACTTTTTCTTCGACAGGGTAGGTGCTGTTTATGTTGTGATGGGGGCGCTTTTGACGTTTCTGATTACTTTCTACAGCAGGTATTACCTTCACCGTGAGGCTGGATATAAGCGATTCTTCAACACCGTGTTGTTTTTCTATTTGGGATTCAACATCACGGTTTTGGCAGGAAATTTTGAGACGCTTTTCGTGGGATGGGAGATACTGGGGCTTTCCTCATTTCTTTTGGTGGCGTTCTATCGGGAAAATTATCTTCCGACCAGAAATGCCATTAAGGTTTTTTCAATCTATCGAATCGGTGATGTGGGGATCATCCTTGCGATGTGGGCAAGTCATCACCTTTGGCACGAAAATGTGACTTTCCTGAAGCTGAGCAATGCTGAATTGGTTCATGAGCATTTGATGGGTCATTCAGGCGTAGGGCTATTCATTTCCCTGATGTTGCTTTTGGCAGCTGCTGCAAAATCCGCTCAATTTCCATTTAGTTCTTGGTTGCCAAGAGCGATGGAAGGGCCAACCCCATCTTCTGCGATTTTCTACGGATCCCTTTCAGTTCACTTAGGAGTATTCTTATTGATGAGAACTTTTCCTTTCTGGGAAAATCAAATCGTCGTCAGGGTAATCATCGGATTGATTGGACTGATTACCGCGATCCTTTCCACGATGATTGCCAGAGTGCAGACATCGGTAAAAACTCAGATTGGTTACGCCTCACTCACACAGATCGGGATCATGTTTATCGAAGTTGCGGCTGGTTTAGAAGTATTGGCTTTGATCCACTTTGCCGGAAATGCCTTCCTCCGAACCTATCAATTGCTCGTTTCCCCATCGATTGTCAGCTATCTGATTCGGGAGCAGTTCTATGAGTTTGTGCCAAAGCCAAAAGATCAGAAATCTGGATTCACTTCAAAACTCAAACTTTCCTTCTACATCTGGAGCTTGAAAGAATGGAACCTGGATAAATTGATCAATCGGTTAGTTTTCAGGCCATTAAAAACCATCGGGCATAAGCTTGATTTCCTGACTTACAAGACTGTATTGTATTACTTCCTTCCGAGTTATTTGATTGGAATTGGCCTCTTACTAATTGGCTATAAAATTCCATCAAATATCCATTTCTATCTTCCATTCTTATTTTCATTCATCGCATTATTGATGGTTTTGAAGGCATTTTCGGAAAGGAGTTCTGCTCGTCTGAGCTGGTCTTTGCTGATCATGAATCACTTCTGGATGGTCTTGGCAATTGCGGAAAATGAGCTCTTTGCGTGGGATGAAATAGCAATCTACCTCAGTGGTGTGTTCATATTTGGGTTGAGTGGATTACTAATAATTTCATATCTAAAGCGCAAAACAGGCCAAGCGGGACTTTTCGAATATCAAGGCTATGTAAAGCACTATCCGGTGTTGTCATTTCTATTCCTGATCAGTGCTTTGGGATTGATGGGTTTTCCGATTTCACCGACATTCCTTGGTGAAGATCTTCTCTACTCTCACATTGGTGATGATCAGTTTTTGCTAGCCTTGTTTGCAGCAACTGCATTTGTTATGGAAGGAATAGTGACTATGAGAATCTTTGCACGCTTGTTCATGGGAAGTAAAAAGCCAACTATTTATCAGGAATCTTTGAATATCCCAAAGCGGATTTTGTCAACGAATTCTTTTTCCAGGAAGGGAAGCATATCGCCCTCCAGTTCTTCAGATCATCTTAAATAAGTCATTTTCACCAAGAAAAGGGTTGCCTTTTCTTTCAAAAATATTCTAACTATGACACCTACATCAAAACTTCAAATCCCAAAAGACGGTTGGGAAGGGTTTAAGCAAAATTTCTCCTCAGATGCCTCTGCAGGATTTGTAGTATTTCTATTGGCAATGCCTCTAAGTTTAGGTATTGCAAAAGCCTCTGATTTTCCTCCAATTATGGGGTTGCTGACAGCAATCATTGGTGGTATTCTTGTCAGTTTCCTTTCAGGATCAAGATTGACCATTAAAGGACCCGCTGCGGGATTGATTGTAGTGGTAGCCGGTTCTGTTACTGATTTTGGTGGGGGAGAAACTGGCTGGAAACTAGCGCTTGGTGCCATGGTTGTAGCTGGTCTGGTTCAGATTCTATTTGGTGTGTTTAAGTTGGGCAAACTTGCTGATATCTTTCCGCTTTCAGCGATTCATGGTATGCTGGCAGCAATCGGAATCATCATTATAGCGAAGCAAATCCCGATTCTGTTGGATGTAAATCCTGATTTATACAAAGGGCTGAGTATTCCGGAAATGATCACTTCCATCCCAAAGTTCCTGGCAAATTTTGACCCGCGTGCCACCATGATTGGAGTGTATAGTCTTGCGATTATGTTGGGCTGGCCCTATTTGAAAGACTTCAAATTAGGTAAAATACCGGCTCCGTTGATGGTTTTGATTGTCGCAATTCCTTCGGAAATGGCAATGGATTTTTCGAACACCGAACCTGCGTACGCTTTACTTCATATCGGAAACCTTGTTGATAATGTAAAATTTAACGCGGATTTTTCTGGGATTTCCCAAACCGGAACTTTCATCAAATATGTGATCATGTTTGCTTTGGTGGGAACCTTGGAATCATTACTGACGGTGAAGGCAATCGACATGGTTGATCCTTTCAGAAGAAAATCAAATAATGATAAGGACCTTATTGCGGTGGGTGTTGGAAACACGTTTGCTGCATTATTGGGTGGATTGCCGATGATTTCTGAAGTGGCTCGTAGTTCTGCAAACGTTACAAGCGGAGCAAAAACCCGTTGGGCAAACTTCTTCCACGGTTTCTTTATCTTAGTTTTCGTTTTGGTCGCTACTCCGGTGATCGAGTTGATTCCAAATGCAGCATTAGCTGCGATGTTGATCACAGTTGGAATCAAATTGGCCCACCCTAAGGAGTTCGTGAATACATTCCGAATCGGTAAAGAACAACTTGCCATCTTCTTGGTGACGATCGCCTTTACAATTTTTGAAGATTTGCTGGTTGGAATCGCAGCAGGTATTATTCTGAAAATTGTCATCCATTTGTTCCACGGAGCTCCTGTTAGTTCTCTTTTCAAAGCACCAACTCTCGTTTCATTTGAAGGGAATAATTACCTAGTGGAAATCGACAAAGCTGCGATTTTCTCTAATTTCCTCGGAATTAAAACTAAGCTTGAAGCAATTCCTGCTGGTTTTAATGTGACGATTGACCTGAAAAGCACCATTATGGTCGATCACTCCGTAATGGAAAATCTTCACCACTTCAAGCATGAATACGAAGAAAATGGGGGTCATGTCAAGATTATTGGCTTGGATAATCACAGGCCGGTTTCGAATCATCATCTAGCTGCCAGAAAAGTAACGACTAACTCAAAGTAAAATCATTCTCAATTTCAAACCTAGAAAACCTACTCCAGGCGCTTCCATGAGGTGCCCCGGAGTTTTATGGAGGTCTCGGTAGAAAAAGTTATGAATAGCTATAATAAATATCTAATCATTGGATTTATTCTGATGATAGGTAAGGTCGGACAAGTCTCTGCACAGGGAGACAAGGAGCTGAAATTGTTCCTGAATGAAGAAAAAACACGGTACATCAAAGGCACCGGATTAGGTCAGATTTGGTTGAGATACACAGATTTCAACCCAGGATCAACCGTCTATGGAACTGCAAAAGATCAAGCGTTTGATGTTGGATTGAGAAGAGTTCGCTATCAAGTAATGGGTCAAGTCACTGACCATGTATTTGTTTATACGCAATTTGGGATCAATAGCTTTGGGTCACTTTCTGGTCGAAAACCTGGATTATTCCTGCATGATGTCACGGCTGAATATGCGATAGTTCCAAAGAAACTTACAATTGGAGCCGGACTGCATGGTTGGAATGGAACTGTACGCTATTCTTCTTCCTCGGTCGGAAGTATCCTTGGTTTGGATTTGCCTTTTATCGAGGAATCCACCAATGATATCACGGATCAGTTCGTGAGAAAACTGGGGGTATATGCCAAAGGTCAACTAGGTGGGTTGGATTATAGGTTTTCGGTCTCCAATCCTTTCCCTATCCAAACTGCTTTGACCCCCGTTCCGACGTTGCCTGATGGCGTCTCTAATCAAGCCTATTATAGCACCTCAGCTCCGGCAGTCAACTATCAGGGATATATCATGTGGCAATTTTGGGAAAAGGAAAGCAACCAAGTCCCCTACATGGTCGGATCTTATTTGGGTAAAAAGAAGGTACTCAATATTGGGGGCGGATTTTCTACACAGGATCATGCGATGGAATATCGTGAAAGTGCTCAGGGTCCCAAAATTATGCAAGCCAGCAGGCAGTTTGGTTTGGATGTGTTCTTGGATGCACCTATTGATTCCGAAAAAGGAACTGCTTTGACTGCTTATGCAGCCTTTATCAAGTATGATTTTGGACCGAATTATCTTAGAAATGGTGGTGCCATCAATCCTGCAAATGGAGTGAATGCCCAAGGGACTTTCAATGGGCCTGGAAATAATTTCCCATTGATTGGAACTGGGAATGTTTACTATACACAGTTCGGATACTTGATGAAAAATGATCTGCTCGGGAAGCAGGGGACTTTACAGCCTTATGCGCAATTGATTATTTCAGATTATGAACGAGTAGAAAATCCGTTTGTAGTATATGATCTCGGGATCAATTGGCTTCAAATGGGGAACCGATCGAAGCTTTCTCTTGACTACCAATCCCGACCGATTCTGGTTGAGGGAGACCAAGGAAAACTTGTTGCCAATTCCGTGGATTCCAGGAAGGGAATGCTGGTTCTGCAATACCAATTTGCTTTTTGAATAGCTGATATCCCCGGGAGTTTCTCTCGGGGATATTTTCTCCGTGGTCTGAAAATTGTTGGTCCCAATGGGGGAGATTATAGCCTTGATTGCAGTCTTTTATTCTTTTGACCTCTCATTCATTTTTTTCAGCAAATCCTCTAGATAATCCACCTGTACTTCCTGAATCTCCAGCAACTTCTTGTTTTGATGAACGAGCAAATGATCCATTTTTTCGCTCAGGAGTTTTATTTCAAGTTCCGCCTTCAGATTGATCTTGTAGTCATGCTCTGCCCGCTGCCTGTCTTTTGATTCTTGTCTATTTTGACTCATCATGATGATCGGCGCCTGTATCGCTGCCAGGCAAGACAGGATAAGATTGAGCAGAATAAATGGAAACGGATCGAAAACTTGTTGTGATGCCAGGAGGTAGGCATTGGTGATCATCCACAAGATCAAAAAAGAGAAAAAGGTGATAATAAAGGTCCAGCTACCGCCAAAAGTAGCGATGTGGTCTGCCATCCTTTGACCCAAAGTAAGGGCCTGCTCCTGGCTATCCTCGATCTTTTCGCTCAAAACTGCGTTTTCCCGGATAGCCTGCATTACATCACGATCAATCAGGGCGATTTCGCCCTTTTCCAACTCCATCAGATGGGTCAAATAAAGCCTTCGGGAAAGATTAAGTTCATCCAGAGAAATATAGCTATCCATTGCAAAACCCGGATGATTGGTCTGGATCAATTCAAAAATTCCCACTCTGATTTCTGCGCCGAGAATGCTTTCGCCATTTGAGATGGGCTTTTTACTGATAAAGCTGGTTTTCATTTTCTATAGGGAGTAAATACCTTGAGCACTAAAGTTGACTGGTTCAGTAAGTACAAATTACTAAATCCCAGCTAATTCCTGACCTGCAAATTTGGCTTTAAATGAGTTAATATGATATCAAAAGCTAACCTTGAAAAAGGAGCGTTCAGAACGGAAATATCAATTACCAAATAAGTAGATACCCTAATTGAAATCTTAAATTATTTTGGTAAACTTTCAAGGACCATCTTTACCAATTCAGCTTTATCTGCATTTGGAATCCAGCGTGCAACAATCACCAGATCGTTTTCCTGATCTACATAAATCATATTGGTGCCGGCTCCGATATGCAAAAAGGCTGTTTTGGGTGCTGCTGGGATTTCCTTCAGGTCGTTGTTTAGGAAATAATTCATAAATCCGTAGCCCGGTTGGGCAGGAGTAGGGGTTCGGGACTTTTCGATCCAAGATGCCGGGATCAACTGCTTTCCATTCCAATTGCCATTTCGCAAAGTCAAATAACCAAATCTTGCTTGATCCCAGGCTGAAAGCATCATGCCGCCACCCCAATGTGAACCACCACTGACGGATTGGATGATCTGGCCGTCCAGGATCACAAATGAGTTTTCATATCCGGTCCATCTCCAGGTGTCGCTTGCCCCGATTGGGTCCATGATTTTTTCTTTCAAAACATGAGGTAATGGTTTTCTCCATACATTCAAAAGTGCTAAAGCCAGTACATTTACCCGGGTATCATTGTATTCATATGCCGATCCGGGAGTATTTCTTGGCCTGGTTCTCCACTCTTTTGATTCTCCCGTTGGGCGATCTGCCCAATCAGGTTTTCCCCAGAGGCTTCCTTCCCAATCCGAAGTTTGGCGAAGTAAATCATCCCATCGGATGGTCCGGTTATGCTCGGTATCAAAAAGCTCAAAAACATCGTCCTCCATCAAGTGATCTGCTTTGTTCATCATCGCCCGCACTGGATCAAAAGGATAAATCGGGGCCATGTACGGATAGACCAGATCATTTTCACTTTTGATCAAACCTGCATCCACAGCTAGTCCGGCAGTCGTGGAAAGAAGGCTTTTGGCAACGCTAAAAGTCAAATCTACCCGCTCTGGTTCGCCCCATTCGCCAACTACATAGCCTTTGTAAATGACCAGACCGGAAGCCGGACCACGGGTTTTGGATGGGCCAACCGGGTAGCCAAAAGGCTCTCTGCCAAAAGCACTTTCATAGTGTGCGATTTTTAGATTCGGATTCTCTTTGCTTTCATGAACGATCGCAAAGTCGATTGCTTGCTTCACTTTAGTCTCATCCATTCCAAGAGCGGATGGATTTTTTTTCTCCCAATTATTCTTTTCCGGGAAATAGGTCTGAGCCATCAAGCCGGAAGACAAGAAGGATAAGAGAAGAAGACTGGAAATTTGAGTTTTCACGGACGAGTTATTTTACTGCGATTTTAAGCATTTTTTATAGTCTGAATAGACCGTTTGTAAAAACTAATTTAAGATTGAATTGGAAAAAACTCTTTTAGCCTTTGGGAGTTTAAATTCAAAAATTCGAGCTTTTTAGAGTTGCAGCGTTGGTGTAAGTTCGAAGGAGTCTAACTTAGCATCAAGGCTATCACTATGGAAGATCAGAAAATTTACATCATTGGTGCAGGCTTGTCCGGACTGGTTGCAGCGATGGAACTGGAGAAAGCAGGTTTTACTCCTGTGATTTTAGAAAGTTCAGGGGAAATAGGAGGTCGGATGAAAACTGATCAGGTCGATGGATTTCTTTTGGATCAGGGTTTTCAGGTCTTGAACACAGCCTATCCTGAAGCAAAAAAATACCTGGATTATTCCCAGCTTAATCTCAAAATATTTGATCCAGGCGCGGTAATTTTTGATGGAAAAGAATCCTACATCATTACAGATCCTTTGAGAAATCCTCTCAAAATAGTTGGAATGGCATTTTCAAAGGTTGGGACTTTACTGGATAAAGTGAAGATGTTTACGCTTACCCGAGACCTGAAAAAGAAGTCGAATGAGGAGATTTTCAACGAACCTTCCTTACCGACGCTTCAATATCTGAAGCAGTATGGATTTTCGGATTTGATCATCAACAACTTCTTCAAGCCATTTTTCAGAGGCATTTTCCTGGAGAAACACTTAAATACATCTTCCAGAATGTTTGAGTTCATCTTCAAGATGTTTGCGCTTGGCAATGCGGCAATTCCTGCCAAAGGAATGGGAGAAATCCCTGAAATGCTCAAAAGGCAGTTGAGCAAAACGCAGATTTATTTTAATTCACCTGTGAAGCAAGTCGTAGGAAAAAGCATTTATCTGACAAATGGGGAAATTATTGAATGCGATCGAATTATTATTGCCACACAACCTGATGTGGTTATGCCTCAGTTGCAGGGCCAGTTTCCGCCGGCTCAAAAAGTAATCAACTTATATTTTTCCCTTCAGAGAAGTTTTATGGCTCGTCCCATGATTGGTTTGGTTCCGGGAGAAGGCCATCTCGTCAATAATCTGGTTTTCATGAACGATGTATCAGATGCTTATGCTCCGAAAGATAAATCCTTACTTTCTGTGACGGTTTTGGAGACCACTCTAACTGAAAAAGAGCTGATTAAGGCGGTTCAGGCAGAATTGGAAGAGATATCAGGAGTGAAGTCGGTATACTTCAAATTCATCAAATCCTATTACATCAACTATGCGTTGCCGGCAGTGGATGATTTGAAATATAGCATTCCGTCAACTGAGTGCAAGATCACCGACCACGTTTACTTGGCCGGCGATTACTTGTTGAATGGTTCCATCAATGCGGCGATGACCTCAGGCAGAATAGTAGCGGAGGCAGTGGTGTACAGTTATATGCCAACTCATTAAATTTTAACCGAAAAGGATTTTTTACCACAGAGACCACGGAGGATTTTGGCTTGGATTTTACTTTATCCATTCCTGCACTTCAATCGAGATGGAAATTGGTAACCTTGGTGAGGACACAGGGATAAAAAGCATTGCTTTGACTTCACTCAGCACAGGCTCATTTCTGAAGTCATATTCAAACTTTCTGCTTTTCGAAATTGTGGTAAAAAATTCTTTGCGACCTCTTAGTTTTACTTTGTGGCCTTAGTGGTTAAAATCACTTTTTCAAAGGTGTTTCATCACATTCCACATCACCGGCTACATACTGAATTCCGTCCAGAAAGAACTGTAGCAAATCCGGATTTTCGAAGCTTTGCGCATTATGGGAAGGAGAGATGTACATCACTTTTCCCTTGCCTTCTACTCTGATCCACGCCACATAGGTTTTTCCGTCGACTAGTTCCTGTCCTTTTCTTTGACTTTTTATCTCGGCATTGTTAAAATAGAGCAAAGGCTTGAAATCAAGTTCAGCATAAGCATTTTTATAAAAATAAGGCTCGTCCACATGATTGAAACCTCCAGCGGGAAATGCCTGTACAAGCGGGTGATTGACATCAACAAGCCGTACCTGAATAGGTTGTTGAACAGGATGGTAATCAAAGCTTCCGCCAACCAATTCGCTGAAAGCCTGAGAATTATTTTGAGTCGTCACTGCTCCGTGCAGTAAAAGAAGTCCTCCGCCCTTTTCTACATATTCTACTAAATTCGCTTCCAATTGGAGCGCTTGCTTCATCAATAGAGCGCTATCAGCATCAGAGTCTTCTCTGAGCTTATCCCAAAAAAGATTTCGGTGGTCGCCTTTCGAGCATGTATTGTTGAGAATTATTGCATCATAATTCTTAAGATTTTTCATCTCAAACATGCTGATATCCTTGCTTCCAGTAACGTTAAAAGCTCCGCTTTTTTCACCAATGATTTCCACCATCTCTTCTGTATGTGGAATTACCCAATGTTTGAAACCCGTGTGAAGTGAAAAAACCAGAATGTTTTTCTTTTTTGAAGTGGGGAAGGTTGGCTTCTCAGGAGCCAATGAATAGATTTTTGCTTTCCAAGCTTCATCTAAAGTGACCTCGGGCAGACTTTGTGCACAAGCAAAACTGATCGTGCTAAAGAAAACGATTGCGTAGAAAATACTCCGCTTCATAGGTTATATGGGTAAAAGGTTTAGCCTTTGTTTTAGATTTCGATATCTTAGAAATCCTTAACCCAATAACCTGATTTTTCCATGATATTCAAAAGGATTTTAACCTTCCTGTATTTATTCTCCTGTCTGATTACGGTTTCACTTGCGCAGAAAGTCCACCTAAGTGAGACTTCCACAGGAATGGACTTTCTTATTGAAAATCAGAGAGTAATGACTTATCAGACATCCACAATTGATGTGCCTGCCGGAGTCAAAGCAGCCTTCAAAAAATCCGGATTTATTCATCCTTTGACCTCGCCATCAGGTCAAGTTTTGACGAGAATTCAACCGCCGGATCATTATCATCACTTTGGAATTTGGGGACCCTGGACCCGCGCAACAATAGGTGGACGAGAGGTGGATTTTTGGAATTTGGGTGATGAAAAAGGTCGCGTAGACTTTTCCCATGTGATCTCAAAAAAACAAGCAGGAGGAGCTGCAGAGCTAAATGTCCGGCAAAATCACACTGACTTGACTGCACCTCCTGCGGAGAAATTGGCTATTTCGGAAGACCTGAGGATAAAAGTAAAACCTGCGGATAAAGGCAGATATCTTGTTGATTACACTACAACAATTTCTACCCCACTTCCTGGCGGAATACTTTTGGATGATTACCGATATGGAGGAGGAATTGGATTTCGGTCCACGGAGCTTTGGGATCACACCAATAGTTCTGTCCTGACTTCAGAAGGAAATGACCGGAAAACCGCAGATGGATCAAATGCCAAATGGATTATTGTGAAAGGAAAAACTGCTGATGCCTCCGGTCAAAGTGGAATTTTATTCCTGAGTCACAACAATAACAAATCGCACCCTGAGCCATTGCGTGTCTGGCCGGAAGATTCAAACGGAGGCAAAGAGAATGTTTTCATTGAGTTTTGCCCGATCCGACATGAGTCATGGGACATTCAGCCCAATAAAAAATACACATTGAAATATAGAATGATTGTCTTTGACGGTGATCTTACCGCACAGGAAGCTGATGCTTACTGGAAGGCTTTTGTTAAATAAAAGACCTGATCTAACCTTAATTTAAAATGAAAAGAAGAAATTTTATTAAGACAACGACTTTAGCCACTGCGGCTTTTGGATTTCCAACAATCGTTCCCGCTTCGGTTTTTGGAAAAAATGCACCAAGTAACAAAATCAACATTGGTCAGATAGGTTGTGGCCGGATTGCCAGAGATCATGATTTGCCTGGAACCTGGCAGCATGATGTCGCCCGGATTGTCGCGGTATCAGATGTGGACAGCAAGCGAATGCTGGAAGGGAAGCAGTATGTTGAGAATTACTACACCAAGAAAATGGGAAGTCCATACCTGGATGTCAAGCAATACGGTGACTATAAGGAAATGCTTCTGAATAAAGATATTGACGCGGTCATCATCAGTACACCGGATCATTGGCACTCGCAGCCTGCGATGGAAGCTGCCTTGGCCGGGAAACACGTTTATGTACAGAAACCAACTTCATTGACAATTAAGGAAGGTCGACAATTGGTGGATGTGGTCACCAAAACTGGAATAATTCTTCAGCTTGGGACACAGCAACGATCCAGCGAACAGTTTCGAGTTGCTGCTGAGCTGGTTAGAAATGGCCGAATAGGCAAACTTCACACGGTCAGAATCGGGCTTCCCGGCGATCCATCAGGACCACCGGCACCCGCTATGCCAGTTCCGAAAAACTTGAATTACAATATGTGGCTTGGTTCCACGCCGGAGGTTCCCTATACCGAGATTGGAGTTCATCCGCTGGAAGGATATGGTAGACCCGGATGGTTAAGACTTGAGCAATATGGGGCCGGAATGATAACCGGCTGGGGTCAGCATCACTTTGACTCAGCAGCATGGGGCATGGATACTGAGCTTACCGGCCCGAGATTTATTGAAGCCGTGGCAGAGTTTCCAAGATCAGGTCTTTGGAACGTGCATGGCGACTTCATGGTGAAAGCAGAATACGACAATGGGATCACCATGCTGACCAGTGGAGGCTATCCAAATGGAATCCGATATGAAGGAACTGATGGTTGGATTTGGGTTTCCAGGGGAAATTATGTAGCGTCATCCAGCGATCCGGTTGCGTTAGGAAATAGCGCGAAAGCTCTCGATGCCTCAGACCCAAAGATCCTCAAATCAGTTATCGGAGACGACGAAATCAAACTATACAAAAGTTCAGAGCATCATGGCAATTGGTTGGATGCTATTCAGGAAAAAGGTCAATTACTTTCGCCTGCGGAAATCGGGCATCGTGCTTGTTCTGTTTGTCTGGTAAGTCACGTAGCCATGAAAACCGGGAGAAGGCTGGAATGGGATGCTTCCAAAGAGCAATTTGTTAACGATGCTGAAGCCAATTCTCATTTGAGCCGCCCTCAGCGTTCTCCTTATGGAACAGACAACGTTAAGGTTTGATTTTATATTTTATCAACAGACGACAGTCGACAGCAATTCAAGTTGGACTTCAAACCTTGTATTAGTTGGTTACTGGTAAGGAAGCTGATATTCGTAATTATCAATAGTGAATAGATTTTCAGAAATCCTCTCAGAAATTTAATTGTACAAGTTAAAATATTGAAAAATGCCGGCTTTTGAAGTCTTCGGTCCTCAGTCTTCGAACTCCGGTCCAACCAATAATTTCCTTCTGGTATGAAAGTGTCCCTACAACATATGAAACTTAAAAACATAACAGTTTGGGCTGTTTCAGCCCTTTTTCTTGGCTCTTGTGGTACTTCTGAGATGAAAGAATCTACTGAAAACGAAACGTCTGACACTAGTTCAGAAATAAAAATAATGACCCTTGACCCGGGGCATTTTCACGCCGGATTAATTCATAAAAGCATGTATCCGGGAGTTGATTCTACTATTGATGTTTTTGCGCCGGAGGGACCTGAGCTAAAAGATTATCTGAATCGAATAGCCGGTTACAATAATCGTCCGGAATCTCCAACTGCATGGAACCTGGAAGTTTACACAGGTGGCGATTTTTTGCAAAAGATGCTTGATCAAAAGCCAGGGAACGTAATGGTGGTAGCCGGGAAGAACGACCAAAAGATCGATTACATCCGAAAGGCAATTTCCAACGGAATACATGTTTATGCTGACAAACCATTGGTGATCAATTCAGCAGGATTTCAGGAATTGATCAAGGCTTTTGGCGAAGCCGAATCAAAAAAATTATTGCTGTTTGATATCATGACGGAGCGATTTGAGATTACGACTCTTTTGCAAAAAGAGTTATCGATGATCCCTGAAATATTCGGCGTTTTGGAAGATGGAACGCCCGAGAATCCTGCGATTACAAAAGAAAGCGTTCATCACTTTTTCAAATACGTTTCTGGTCAGCCGCTGATTCGGCCTGATTGGTTTTTTGATGTAGCAATCGAGGGAAATGGATTGGTCGATGTGACTACTCACTTGGTGGACTTAGTGCAATGGGAGGCCTTTCCGGGTCAGGTTTTGGACACGACGGATGTGGTGATGAACTCATCTAAACTTTGGTCAACTCCGCTTAGCCTGGAGCAATTTCAGGGAGTGACTGGAAAGTCCGACTTTCCCAATTTTCTAAAAAAAGAGCTTAAAAACGGAAAATTGGAAGTGTTTGGGAACGGAGAAATGAACTACACCCTGAAGGGAAAGCATGCAAAAGTGAGTGTGATTTGGGCCTATCAGGCTCCTGAAGGAACCGCTGATACGCACTACAGCATGATGCGCGGCACAAAAGCTAATCTGATCATTCGTCAGGGGAAAGAGCAAAATTTCAAGCCTGCTTTATATGTGAAGCTTTTGGGCTCTGATGAAAAAGAGTTGACCAAAGCCATCAAAGAAACTTTGCAAGCTAAATATCCAGGAATTGAATTGGAGAAAATGCCGAATGGTGAATATCAGGTTTTGGTTCCAGCCTCCTTTCACAATGGACACGAAGCCCACTTTGGCCAGGTTACTGAAAAATTCCTTGAATATTTCAAGGCAGGAACTATGCCCGAGTGGGAATTTCCAAACATGATTGTGAAATATTACACCACCACCAAAGCGGTAGAAATGGCTCAGAAATAATATAATACTTAAAGGCTGAACAGCAGGGGAATTTACTTTGTTGAGGAATTAATCAATTTTTAGAAATGACCCGACCTGATCAATTCAATCCCGAGAGGAAGCTTACCGTCGCCGTTGCTGGAGCGGGAGGCTACATCGGGCGTTGGTTTATCCATCAATTTAGCGAAAAGTATAACATCGTCGCGCTGAGCCGGCAGCAAGTCAAAGAGAATCCAAACCCTGCAGTGACTTGGCGACAGGTTGAACTTTACTCCATTACTAGTACCATTGAGGCATTGAAAGGTGTTGATGTTGCCATTTATTTAGTTCACTCCATGAATGCTTCCACTCGCCTCAATCAGGGAAGTTTTGAGGATACGGATTTGCTTTTATCCGATAATTTTAGTCGGGCAGCAACGATTAATAATGTCAAGCAAATCATTTATTTAGGCGGACTTTTGCCGGATGAACCTGAAGAAAAACTTTCCCGACATCTTAAAAGCAGACTGGAAGTGGAGCAGACTTTGGGTTCAAGGAAGGCGAAACTGACAGCTTTAAGAGCATCTATAATAGTAGGTCCTGGAGGTTCCTCTTTTGATATGATCAAAAATTTGGTCAGCAGACTTCCCGTTTTGATGTGCCCAAAGTGGACAGAATCTATGACTCAGCCGATTTCGTTGCGGGATACGTTAGATATCCTTGATACCTGTATTGGCAATCCAAATGTTTACGGGAAAGCCATTGATATCGGAAGCCCAGAAATAATGTCTTACCGAAACATGCTGGAGCGGACTGCCGAGGTAATGGGGAAAAACCGATTGGTTTTTTCGGTCCCGGTTTTTTCACTGGGACTTTCTAAATTTTGGGTTGGTTTATTTGGAGATAGTCCTCCACAGTTAGTTTCACCGCTTGTGGAAAGTTTGAAACATACACTCACAGTTTCCCCCGAACTTAGATTTCAGGAAAAGGAAATTGATTACCTCACCTATGAAGAATCAGTCAATGAGGCACTTCATTCAAATGAGAAACCGCTTTTACCAAGCTTTTATCTGGTAAAAGGAGTAAAAAATACAGTAAGAAGTATCCAACGAATGCCCAATAAAAATCGTCACTCTGCTTTATGGTTAGCCAATCGGTATAATATCTGGCTGCCTAGTTTTTTTCGGTTTCTGATCAATGGAAAAACAAATGAGCGGGGAGATTTGGGATTTTATTTGCTCTGGGGAAAGAAGCCCATGCTGCAACTGACTTTGATTGCAGATCGAAGTGATCACGAAAGGCAACTGTTATACATTACTGGAGGCTGGCTCGTAAAACGTTTTGATTATGGCTGGCTCGAATTTAGAGAGGTGTTGAATAGCCGGTATATTATTTCCGCTATCCACGAATTTGTTCCAACATTGCCTTGGCTTTTATATGTGAATACGCAAGCAAAATTGCACCTTTGGGTGATGAACAGCTTCAAAAAATATCTTGAAAAAAGAGGGGATTGATTGAGGGAAATGAAAGATTATCGAAGTTGATTATTTTAAAAAGAAAATATTGACCTGAATATATTATGAAAAACTTAAGTTTTAAAAATGGAGATTTAATTCCAATCATAGGCTTAGGCACATGGAAAAGTGAGCCTGGACAAGTAAGGAAAGCTGTTTTTTGGGCGATAGAAGCTGGTTACCGTCATTTAGATTGTGCTGCCATCTATCAAAACGAAAGAGAAGTAGGGCAGGGTATTGCGGACGCATTGGCAGCAGGACTAGTCAAAAGAGAAGATCTTTTCGTCACTTCAAAGCTTTGGAACAGTTCACATAGACACGAGGATGTTCATGCGGCTTTGGAGAAAACCTTAAGTGATCTGCGATTAGACTTTCTAGATTTGTATTTGATTCATTGGCCTATAGCTTTCAAGCAGGGAGTTGGCTTTGCAAAAAACAGAGAGGAATTCTACACCTATCAGGACGTGCCTTTATCTCAGACTTGGGAAGCAATGCAAGAAATGAAGAATTTGGGATTGACTAAACACATTGGAGTTTCCAATTTCAACCAGGCAAAACTAAAAGAAATCATGTCAGTCGGTGGTCAAGGCCCTGAAATGAATCAATTCGAATTGCACCCATTTCTTCCACAAGACGGATTAGTGAAATTTTGTAAGGACAATGGGATTTTGGTTACTGCTTATTCTCCTTTGGGTTCTCCTGATTCCAGAGCCGAAAAACATAAAAACGATCCAAAGCTTTTGGAAAATCCTGTTGTTGCAAAAATTGGTGAAAAGCACAAAGCCACTATCGGTCAGGTTTTGATTGCTTGGTCAGCTACCAGAGATATTGCTGTAATTCCCAAATCAACTCATCAGGATAGAATCATCCAAAACTTGCATTCAAAAGATGTTCATTTGGATTCTCAGGATATGGAAGATTTAAAGAATATCGGAATCAAACATAGGTATGTAGATGGGTCATTTTTCACCCCGGCTTATAGTCCTTATAAGATCTCAGATCTATGGGATAAATAAACAAAAAACCCGGTTGTGGCCGGGTTTTTTGTTACTCTTCAATTTCTATTTTTTCGAGGATGTCTGCCAGCTCGTCAAAGTCTTTGAGACCCGGTTTTATTTCATTACCTCCTGTCAGAGCGATACCTTTAAAGGTACTTTGTGTAAGGAGATCCAAAACATTTTCTGATGAAATTCCGGCACCTAGGATTATTTCACATCTTTCAGAAAGTTGATTAATAACTTCAAGATCTTTAGTGGATAGAGTTTCATTATCTGATGTCAGATGATAAATAATTTCACTCTCAGAAAGTGTGTCGGAAACTTCTTCTACATGAGCTCGAACTTCAGTTAAATCCTTCTTATAAATCAGGGTAAAACCTGAATTTTTTAAATTAAGCAGGATGTCCAAATTCTGATGCTCTACCCATGAAATCCCAGGATAGTTTTTGAGCGTTTCCAGAACTTCGTCCGCATTGGAAGTTTCAAATTCGCCAACATATTCGAGCCCAGAAAGCCAGCCAGTAATTTCAGAAAATTGAGACGGAGAAATGTATTTATCGGAAGTTTGTTCCACTGAAAAGCCTAGGAGGTTTACATACATTCCGGAACAATATCTTGCATCGCTTAGATTGGTGATTCCGCCAATTTTTACAAAAGTTTTTAGGGCCATTAGGTTACTGAATTAGAGGGCAAGTTAATCACCAAGATTGGCTTGGTGAAATCAATTTCCAGAAAGGTCCATTTTCAGTTTAGTTCAATATCTAGAATTTCCTTGTATTTTTAGTCAGCAAATCCAATCCATGAGAGCAATATTACCCTTTTGGCTGTTTACGATAATTCTACTTTTTGCCTCTTGCGTAACTGAGGTAGATGAAATTCCGTCTGATTTTGGGTTTGATTATCAACCTTTGGAATTAGGGCTTTTTTGGATTTACGAAGTAGATCAGATTATTTATTTTGGAGAGAATGATTCAGAGAATGAGCAATTTTTTTATCGCGACCTAATAAGGACTTTTTACTTGAATGCAAAAGGAGAGCAAGTTTTCGTGGTCAACCGAGCAAAATCCAACAGTAAAACTAGCTGGACCACTGAGTTTGAATACACGCTTATACGACGTGATTTCAGGCTTTTGCGTACAATCGAAAACCAAACCATCGTCAATTTGGTTTTCCCTTCCGAGTTAGGTAAAACCTGGGATGCGAATGTTTACAGGGATAGGCCTGAAGATGAGTTTGAAATAGACTCTGTAGGGACTAACAATCAGGGCAATACAAGTTTTGAAAATATTGTACGCGTCAACCAGGAAGACTCAGACGATAAAATTACGTATCGAGACAATCGCTACGAGGTTTTTGAAAAGGGGGTAGGGATGACTGAAAAGTATGAAGAGGTTTTAACTTATTGTTCCCGAAATGACTGCTTAGGTGATGAATTAATTGATGGCGGAAGTCAGGTTTTTATGAAGTTAATTGAATATGGCAAACAATAAGTTTTTATCAGTTTTTATCCTTTTGACAGGGATATTTGGAAGTCTTTCAGCTCAAGATCGGTATGCGGTTTATTTCAAGTACAAACCCCAAACGACTTTTTCTTTGTCCAAACCTCAGGAGTTTTTAACCCAAAAAGCAATCGATAGGAGAACGAGGGAGGGCATATTAGCAGACAGTTTGGACTTGCCGATTTCAAAAAAATATGTCGATGCAGTCAGGGTGAAAGCAGATTATTTGCTTTACGATAGTAAATGGCTAAATGCCTCCGTCTTGGTCACAACCAAAGAAAAGGCTGATGAGATGAAATCTTTTCCATTTGTTTCGAAAATAGAATTGGTTGGAATCGGGTTTCTAGATAATCCAAATTCAAGACTGGACTCAAAGATTTATACTCCCAAATTGCCTAAAAATCGAAAAGAAGAAAAACCAGCAAGCCGGGAATTGCAATCAAATGAGAATTCCTATGACTTCCAAAATCAGTTGATTGGAATTCCTGAAATGCACGAAGAGGGATTTAAAGGAAAAGGAATTACAATTGCAGTTTTTGATGCAGGTTTTCCCGGAGCAAATACAGCTTCATCACTCATTCATTTACAAACTAAGAAGCAAATTGTTTCTACCAGAGATTTCGTCAGACCATGGAATAATAATGTATACGCTGACAATCAACATGGCACCAATGTACTATCCCTGATCGCTTCGAATGAGCCGGGCAAAATGCTCTCGGGTGCACCCGACGCAAATTATATTCTGGTTATGACGGAAGAAGTGGCGACGGAATATTGGGTGGAGGAATACAATTGGGTGCGGGGAGCAGAGTACGCGGATAGCCTAGGAGTGGATATTATTAGTAGCTCTGTTGGTTACTGGGATTTTGATGATCCGACCATGAATTACACAGTTGCAGACTTGGATGGTGCAACAACCACTATTACCAAAGGAGCGACGATTGCTGCGAAAAAAGGAATTTTGGTGGTGAATAGTGCTGGAAATTATGGTCCGGGAGTTTCCAGTCTGGTGGCTCCAGCAGATGCCAAAGGAATCTTGGCAATTGGGTCTGTCAATAAAGATCTGATTGTTTCGGGTTTCAGTTCGCGAGGCCCGACAGGGGATGGAAGAATCAAACCTGATCTTGCAGCAATGGGAAACGGCACTGCACTTATCAGATCAAATGGGACTGTTGGATTTTCTAATGGCACTTCCTTTTCTGCTCCGCAAATTTCAGCTTTAGCGGCAGGACTTTGGGAAGCTAGACCGGAATGGACAAAAGATCAATTGATAATGTATTTGCTTAAAAGTGCAACACAAGCAGACAAGCCAGATAATTTGATTGGGCATGGAGTTCCAAATTTTTTCAAAGCTTACTATGGGGAAATCCTTGATTTAGAAGAAAAACCGGAAACTATTTCATGGAAAGTCTTTCCAAACCCAATAGCTTCTGATGAGCTTTCAATTCATTTCGGATCAGGATTGAGTTCGGAATTTACATTGATCGATAAGAGCGGTAAATTAATCCAAGACGTCACATTGTCTCGCAATTCAGTCAGAGAACCTTTTAAAATTTCACTTCAAGGAGTCAAGCCTGGATTCTACATAGTTCAGATGGAAGATGGGCAGCTTATCAAACGAGCCAAACTTTTCAAACAATAAGAATTTGGGGGGTGAGCAAAATTTTATTTGCTTTGTATGAATCTATAAGCCCCATGTCTCTACAAATTGCTCCCTCCATACTCGCAGCAGACTTTTCAAATCTTCAAAAAGAAGTTGAAATGCTCAATGCATCCAAGGCAGATTTTATCCACGTGGATATCATGGACGGAGTTTTTGTTCCGAATATTTCTTTTGGAATCCCTGTTACCGAGGCGATTCACCGACATGCAACCAAACCCTTGGATGTTCATTTGATGATTATGAATCCTGATAATTACTTGGAAGCATTTAGAAACGCAGGTGCCGAAATCATTTCAGTTCATTACGAAGCTTGCCCACACCTTCACAGGACCGTACAAGAGATCTGTAATCTAGGGGCCAAAGCAGGTGTGGCGATTAATCCACACACTTCGATCAGTTTATTAGCAGATGTCCTACAAGATGTAGATTTGATATGTGTAATGTCAGTTAACCCAGGTTTTGGGGGTCAAAAATTTATTGAAAACACATACGATAAAGTTTCTAGATTGAAAGATCTGATTCTTTCGAAAGGAGCTAAAACTCTCATTGAAATTGATGGAGGAGTCAATCTTCAAAATGCATCAAAATTGCTTAATGCCGGAGCTGATATATTGGTTGCAGGAAGCTTTGTTTTCAGTTCAGCCGATCCTATTGCCACTATTCAAAAGTTAAAAGCTATTCAGAATTAATACTTTTTGAATTTTTTTAAGTCTTTACCACTTATCATAAAATATCCTAAAAGGACACTTTTTACTTGGATTTTAGAACATTGGCCCCTTAATTGACCCTCAGAGTTTATACCATACTAAAACAACCATGAAAAAAATAATCGTGTTTGGGGCGCTATTTTCGTTCCTTGGATTTTCCGCCTATGCTCAGGAAGTAGCTGTTGTAGATTCAGTTACAGTAGAAGAAATGACAAAATTTGCTAAAGTTGAAGTAATGACTTCAGATTTTGTAGAAGGCAAGAATAAAGAGCTTGTCGAAATGATCACCAATAATGAGGTGCTTGGGGGTGGTGCCCGATATAATGAAATCAAAGCAGCTTGGGGAGATGATGCTAAAATGGTCAAAGTCAATGTGACTCCTGAAGAAAAAGTGGCATATCAGGGAATCCTTGATTTCATGGCTTCTATGAAAGAAGTTGTGGTTGAGTATAAAACAGACCTGATCAAAAATGATTCAATCCTCGGGATTTCAACTTATAATAAAGTTAATAAGGCCATTAAGGAAGATCCTTCTACCAAAGAAAAAATGGATGTCTTGATCAATTCCCTGAAAGTTAAAGATGACGGAGCAGGAAGTTAAAACCTATTCACGCACAGATTTTTGAATTAGTAAAAGAAAGCCTCCTTACCCGGAGGCTTTTTTCATAATTTCACACTTTCAATCAAAGGTTTTCGTTTACCAAAATATGAAATTCAAAAAGCTATTCTTGCCCATCTTATTTTTCTTTGCCTTTACCGTCTCAAATGCACAGGAGGAAGATATTTTCGGGATATCTGATAAATCAAAAAACCCTAAAAGTGAATCTGCTGTTGGGAATGTTGCCCGAAATGTTTTAGAAATGTTTAGTTTAGAAATTTCAGGAGGTGCAGCTTATCACCGAACCAAAATGCCTTTTTATACTGAATCACCTACATTATATCCCTTTTATCAGGTTAAGAATTTTGAAAAGCAGTTGGAATTAAAAGACGAAGTTCCGCTGGACCTGAAAGGAAATGATTGGGCTTTTCCTTTAAATGCCGGACTCCGAATTAACTTGTTTAATACCATTACCATAGGTGGTGGCTATGGGAGAGAGTGGGGTAATTTTTCCTCATTAGAAGGTGGAGATCATAAATTTACCTTCGAAGGTTCATCCTATCAAGTCAGTAAACTTTACGGAACCCTAGGTTTGGTCCTATATGATGCAAGAAAAAGAGCGAAATTTTTGAAATGGAGATACAGGGATTATGCTTCCGCCAACCTGTATATGCAGTCCGAACTTCGTCAAAGAGTAAGACAAAATTATCCATGGAGGTTTATTGCTGAAGGAGAGTTTGGTAAATTGGATTTAAAGGAGTCCTTTGATCCAAGAGTTGCGTTGGTTGATGAACCGTATTATGGGTTTGGGTTAAGGATTGAGCGAGAGTTTTCTGAGTATGCCAAGTTTTTTGTAAAAGGAGGTGCAGAATTCAGGAAGTTCACTTTTGCAGGGTCAGATTTTTCAGAGATCCAAAACCTGGATCAAACAGTTTATGCGCTTCAAGTTGGATTGGCAATGACACTGCCGGGTACCAAGAAATGTAAAATTCAAGGCTGTGGGGTTGTAATGAAACATATGCACAATGGAATCGAATATCGAGGAAGTTCAATTTTCCGATTTCAAAATCGAAAAGTAGGCCAATGGTATTAAGAGCATAAAGTCCCGTTTGCACTTTGCATTCTCTTTTCAAAACCGCTCCGTTTTTACTATCTTGCAGGCTTAATCGACCCTCAGGAATAGCATAATATGGCTCAAGGAGAAAACGAGAACATCATACCAATTAACATTGAAGAGGAAATGCGTGGTGCCTACATCGATTATTCGATGTCGGTCATTGTTTCAAGAGCACTTCCAGATGTCCGAGACGGACTAAAGCCAGTACACAGAAGGATCCTTTTCGGGATGCAGGAACTCGGCGTTTTACACAATAAACCTTATAAAAAATCAGCCAGAATTGTTGGTGAGGTGCTCGGTAAATATCACCCGCATGGTGATTCAGCTGTTTACGAAACAATGGTTCGGATGGCTCAGCCCTGGTCCTTACGGTATCCGCTTGTTGACGGGCAAGGTAACTTTGGATCAATAGACGGGGACAATCCGGCTGCGATGAGATATACTGAAGCTAGGCTGAGAAGAATTGCTGAAGAATTGTTGATTGATATTAATAAAGAAACAGTTGACTTCCAGTTTAACTTTGATGATTCCCTAAAGGAACCGATCGTACTTCCCGCAAAGGTTCCTGCTCTCTTGCTGAATGGAGCTTCGGGAATTGCCGTAGGGATGGCTACCAATATGGCTCCCCATAACCTTGGAGAAGTCATCACGGGTATAATCGCGTACATCGAAAATAATGACATTACTATTCCTGAATTGATGGAGCATATCATTGCTCCTGATTTCCCAACAGGTGGTATTATCTATGGTTATAATGGAGTAAAAGCAGCTTTCGAAACTGGTCGTGGCCGGGTGGTAGTAAGAGGTAAGGCAGCAGTGGAGATCAAAGAAGGCGGTACTAAGGAGATGATCGTCATCACCGAAATCCCATACATGGTCAACAAGGCCAACATGGTTGAAAAGACCGCTCAGCTGATCAATGAAAAGAAAATAGATGGAATTTCTGCCATCCGAGACGAATCTGATCGTCAGGGTATGCGCATAGTTTACGAATTAAAGAGAGATGCTATCTCGAGTGTTGTTCTAAACAATCTTTACAAGCATACAGGACTTCAGACCTCATTCTCAGTGAATAACGTGGCTTTAGTGAAAGGTCGTCCGTATATTCTAAACCTGAAGGATTTGATCGTCCACTACGTAAGTCACAGACACGAAGTGGTCGTAAGACGAACTGAATATGAACTTAGAGAAGCGGAAAAGAGAGCTCATATCTTGCAAGGATATTTGATCGCTTTGGATCACCTGGATGAAGTGATTGCTTTAATCAGAAGTTCACAAGATCCTGAAGCTGCAAGAAATGGTTTGATGGAGAGATTTGAATTGAGTGAAATTCAGGCTCGTGCGATCCTAGATATGAGATTGCAACGATTGACCGGAATGGAGCGTGAAAAAATCATTCAGGAATACAAAGAATTAATGACCCTAATCGAAGAGCTTAAGGAAATCCTTGGAAGCGAAGAAAAGCGGATGGAGATCATTAAAACTGAGCTGAACGAAATGAAAGAGCGTTATGCAGACGCTCGCCGAACTACCATCGAGCACAATGCAGAGGATTTTAGTTACGAAGACATGATTCCCAATGAAGAGGTCGTAATTACAGTTTCACATCAGGGATATGTGAAGCGTACTGCTTTGACTGAATATAGAACACAAGGAAGAGGAGGAGTAGGTTCAAGGGGAGTAAGCACCAAAGAAGACGATTTTACTGAATATCTTTTTACAGCCTCCACTCACAATTACTTATTGATTTTCACAGACAAGGGCAAACTTTTCTGGCTGAAAACCTATGCTATTCCTGAAGGAGCAAAAACCTCAAAAGGTCGTCCGATTCAAAATCTGATAAATATTGAGCAGGATGATAAAATACGTTCAATCATTCAGGTAAATGATTTGAATGATCCTGACTACATCAATAATCACTTTCTGATTATGGTGACCAAACAAGGGATCATTAAGAAAACAACTCTTGAACAATACTCAAGACCAAGAACGAATGGAATTATCGCCTTGAATATCAGGGAAGATGATCAGCTTGTGAAAGTGGACATGACTAATGGCAGTCACCACATCGTGATTGCAGCAAAATCCGGCAGAGCCATTCACTTCCCGGAAACAGCTGTAAGGCCAATGGGACGTACAGCCACGGGAGTAAAGGCTATTAAGTTAACAGATGTAAATGATTATGTCATTGGCATGGTTTGTGCCTCAGAGGAAAATGCAACACTTCTTGTGGTTTCTGAAAAGGGATATGGAAAGCGTTCAAACCTTGGTGAATATAGAATAACGAATCGAGGAGGAAAAGGAGTGAAAGCAATGAATGTCACTGAAAAAACAGGGGCATTGGTTGCGATTAAAGAAGTACTTGAAACAGATGATCTGATGATTATCAACAAGTCGGGAATAACAATCCGGATTTCGATTGATGAGCTAAGGGTGATGGGAAGAGCGACACAAGGGGTTAGATTGATTCGATTGAACGAGGATGATGCAATATCATCTGTAGAGAAAATTTCCAGAGAAGAAGTAGTAATACCAACAGAAACCCCGGAAACAGAAATTGAATCTCCCGAAGCACCCGAGTCGACAGATGAAACAATAGAATAATCAACAATCAAGCAAATAACTCAAGAAAATGAAGAAGCTAATTCTATCGATGGCCCTGATCGGATTTACGACACTGGCCTTTGGACAAAAAAAGGTGTATCGCGCTGCCGAAAAGAACTTTAAGTCAGGTAACCTGGAAACAGCACTTACTGAAATCGAAGCTGCGACCAAAGATCCTGAAACAAGTGGCGATCCTGCTACCTATCTGTTGAAAGCAAAAATCCAAACAAAGATGTTTGGGTCTGATTCAACAAACACTGCTGAAAATCTTGAAGTAGGCAAAGCAGCTTTGGCAACTTATTTGCAAACTGCGGAAATCGCTGGTGGTGAAAGTTCCGAAATAGGAAAAGAGGTCTATTCTGAAGATATCATTGGTGCTCCAGAAAACTTGAGGCCTTATTCAATTTTCACTTTCAAAAACGTTGCATTTGACAAAGCAATAGACAGATACAATGAAGAAGATCTTGAAATGGCTTATTCTTTCTTTGACCTTGCCGGTCAAGTAGATTTGAAAGACTCCGTAATTCATTACAATGCCGGTTTCCTTGCAAATGATCTTGGTCAATTCGAAGATGCAAAAAGACATTTCAATTATCTTCTTGAGATTCCTGAGTATAATAAGCTGAATGCTTATTACTTCTTAGTTCAGATTCTGAGCGGTGAGGATAAAAATCCTGAAGGAGCTTACGACATCGTAATGGCTGCAAGAGAAGAGTATGCTGAGGATAAAATTCTTGCGGAATACGAAATACAGCTATTACTTCAATTGAACAAAATGGATGATGCGATGGCTTCAATTAATGAAGCTCTTAAAACTGATCCAAACAATCCTTCAATCCTATTGAGATCCGGATATTTGAAAGAGCAGTCAGGTGACTTTGAAGGTGCTATGGCAGATTATAGAAAATCTGTTGAAGCTGATCCAAACTACTTTGAAGGAAATTATTACACTGGAGCTTTAATGCTTGAATCTTCAAGAAAAATTCTAGCTGACCTGAACAGTTTATCGGATTCAGAATGGGAAAAGCAGTCTGCTACCTTAGGTCAGAAAGCTGATGATTATTACAAAAGCTCTGTTCCTTATTTCACAAAAGCATTGGAGATAAGACCGGACAATACAGATATAATGGCTGTACTTTACCAAGTACACACACGTTTGAAAAACACTGCTGAAGCGGAGAAATTAAATAAATTATTGATCGAAAAATTAGGTCCTAACTGGATGGATAATTAATTCGATTTCCAAATAAATAGCAAAGGCCAACCAGAACAGTTGGCCTTTTTTTATGATCACTATTTTTTTTTCGAATCGATTCCTTATATTAAAATTGTCAATTCTCTGGCAAGTCTGCAATATTGGGGTAGATTGTTGAATCGGAATGGTATCAAATTTCTAATATTTCAGTTATATAAAATTCCTGTTTCATGTTTGATTGAATTCCCGAAATGCAGCAATAGGCTTACCTCAAGGAATGTCTGGATGATTTTGAGAAGAACAGAGCAAAAGTGATCAATTCGAATGGTGGAATTCAACATGAATCTTTCTGTTATCCGGCAATTGTCTATCCGATCAATAGTAATATAAAGCTTTACAGGGAAGAGCAGTTATGGCCGATTATTCCGGTATTTCACTTTCAAGATATTGAAGAGCAAATCCAGTATTTAATGGATTCTCCTCCTGAAAGCAAGTAAGCTTGTTCTATGCTGATAGTGAAGAACTTGCAAGTTTAATTGATCCGCTCGTGAATCAGGTAAGCCGTGTGAATATCAATTCACAATGCCAGCGAGGGCCTGATGTTTTCCCTTTTACGGGAAGGAAAGGCAGTGCAGAAGATTCTCTTTCTGATTCGGATGCTTTGCGTTCGTTCAGTATTCGATCACTTATTGCGGCGAAACTTACCGAAGGGAATAAGGATTTGCTGAACGAAATCATCTCTGATCAGAAATTAAACTTTCTGAGCACAAAGTTTATATTCTGATTTGAAAACTTTTGAATATTTTCAGCCGACCCTTTGAAAAAGGTCGGCTTTTCTTTTTCAATGTTTTTACCTTTCAATTTAAGAATTTGACAGTTTCCATGCTAAGTAGGACGGTTCTCATCCTTTTTCTGGTACTAATTAGTTTTTTATCCTTTGAATTAAAAGGTCAATCCTTGTATCAAAAGGTACTTGAGGTTTCCTATGAAGGAGGTCCTTTGATTAGCAATGGAAAGGATTGGGCCAATGAATTACACAATGTCATCAATTATTATGGTGTCGACGTCCGACTGGGTTGGAGAAATTTCTCAAAAAATCATTACTCATTTTTACACCGATATCCTGTTTTTGGAATTGGCTATTCTGTCACCTTACCATATTATTCTGAAATAGGCAGACCACAAGCATTCTATGCTTTTGGGGAATTCCCTTTCACTCATAAAGGGTTGGTAAGAAAGTTTAATTTCAGCTATTATGGGCAGATTGGCTTAGCTTTCAACCTAAATCCTTACAATCAGGATTCTAATCCGGTTAATCAATTTATAGGTTCTGAATTGAACGCCTATATCCATCTCGGGTTTAAGGTGAATTATAAGATTTCCAATAAACTGTTTGCTTTTAGTACTATTGGATTAAAGCATTATTCCAATGGCGCTACCAAAAAACCAAATGCTGGGATTAATTTGGCCCCTATTTCAATTGGATTCAGAACAAACCTAGGTAAGACAGTTCCTGAATTTCAAAAAGAAATTGAATTTCCTCCTTTAGAAAAGCGATGGGTTTTGAATTTTGCTCTTTATACCGGGATGAAAAATTATAAAATGGGGGATCCGGCTTATTTCAGAGGGGGATTTGGTGTCAATTACCTTTGGGAGGCAGATTATAGATATCGGTTAGGCTTGGGTTTAGATGTGTTTTTTGCTCCGGGAATGGAAAGAAGATACCCCAATCAAGAGTTTGATTTTTCAAATCAGGTTTCTGTTGCCTTAGTAGGATCTTGGGAATGGAAACTTAACGACCGACTTTATGTGCCGATTGGATTTGGAACCTATTTGAAACGAAATAGACTAAATGAAGAAATTACTTGGTTTTATGAGCGGGTAGGGGTTCGGTATCGTTTAAATTCTAATCTTTTTGCAGGTCTCCAAATCAAAGCTCACAAAGCTAAAGCCGATTTCTTTGAATTCACGATTGGCTATACTTTTCCCGCAAAAATCCGATCTATCAGTAATCTCTAAGCATTTGCTCCATTAATCACAATTTATTTTTTTTTGATTTGTGCTTGTTCTAGCTTGACACCACATTTGTGATTATATGAGAAAAACAAAACTTCTACCCAGTTTAATCCTTGTTTTCTTTTGCCTAGGAAGTGCTTATTTAAAAGCGCAATCCGTCCCATCCTCTACGATTTATCACCAACTTCTTCAGATCAAAGAGACTAAAAGAGTTCTCTATATTGCAGCGCATCCGGATGATGAGAATACTCGAATGATCGCTTATTTAGTAAATGGGGAGCATTCCCAGGTTGCCTATTTAAGTCTGACACGAGGAGACGGAGGTCAAAATTTGATCGGTAAAGAACTCGGAATTGAACTGGGTCAGATCCGGACTCAGGAATTGATCAAAGCAAGAGAAACCGATGGAGGACAACAATTTTTTACCCGGGCAATAGATTTTGGTTATACCAAAAATCCCACAGAGACATTTCAAAACTGGGAAAAGGAAAAAGTTTTAGCGGATGTGGTTTGGGTGATTAGAAGCTTTAGACCAGATATCATCATCACTCGATTCAATACAATTCCTGGGGTAACGCATGGTCAACATACTTCCTCAGCGATTTTGGCTGAAGAGGCATTTGATTTGGCCGCAGATAGTTTTGCCTTTCCTGACCAATTGAAATTTGTAAAAACCTGGCAACCAAAGAGACTTTTCTTCAATGCCTATAATTTTGGGGGAGTGTTTGAACCTCAAGAGGGTGTTGAATACCAAATTTTCCCTGTTGGAGCATTTGATCAGATTTTGGGAGAAAGCTACAGCCAGATTGCAGCGGACAGTCGCACGATGCATAAGTCTCAGGGTTTCGGTGTAACCGCGAGTAGTGGAGAAGCGAAAGATTATATTCAATTTCTGAAAGGGGAAAAATTCTCTGAAAATCCCTTTGAAGGTGTTGCCAACAGATGGAATGAAGTAGATGGAGGTAAAGCAGCTGAAGTGGCAATCGAAAAAGCAATTCAGGAATTTGACTTTAAAAACCCATCTGCCAACACTCCAAATTTTCTTCAAATCAGAAAAAATCTCATTTCCCTCAAATCCGATGAAATCTGGGTTGAAGAGAAACTTAAAAGAATTGATAAGCTGGTATTTTTTGCGCTAGGCTTAGAGGCTGAGTGGAACGTGAAATCTGAATTGGGATACTCAGGACAGGAAATTACGACCGAACTAATCGTAAATAACCCATCAGAATTTGCGCTGAAATCAAGTTCTATGGATTTATTTGGATCTAAATACGGGGCTTCTTTTACAGAAATCAAAAGCAATAAAACTGAAAGAATCCCCATCAAATTAATTCTCCCGGATGAACTTCCTTTTTCTCAGCCGTACTGGTTGGAAGATCCTATTGACGGATCTTTGTATTCTGTGAAAAATCAGGAAAATATCGGGAAGCCATTTGAAAGCAACCAGCCAAAAGGAGATTTTTCATTTGAGCTTGACGGCCAGCAATTCACGATTCCTTTAACCTTGAATTATAAATTCAACGATCAGGTAGATGGGGAAATAAAGCAGCCATTTGCGATCGTTCCTGAGATTGACATGACCGTTTCTAAAGAGAATGTGTTTCTGATTTCAGGGGCAGATCCTGTTATGACCGTCACGGTTAATTTTAGAAATCAGATTTTGGATGGAATTTTGGATTTCGTAGGTTTGGATACTACCCAATATCGGATTTTGAATATTGAGGATAATGCTTTCCAGAAAAAGAGGATTTTCCAAGTTGGTTTTTTACCCAATGGTGAAGGCAAAAAAGTGGTTACCGCTCGATACACAACGGATTCCGGAAAAAGTTACGATATGATCACTCATCGGATTTCCTACAAACATATTCCGAACCTTACTTACTTCACGCCCGCAGCATTCAATTTGATTCAGACTGATTGGAAGCTTTCCTCCGCAAAGATCGGTTACATTCCGGGTGCAGGAGATGATGTTCCTGCAGTGCTTTCAGCGCTCGGTTACCAAGTTAAGTTGATTGGTGCGCAAGATTATACGATTGAATATCTGAGCCAGTTCAAAGCAGTAGTAGTAGGAATTAGGGCATATAATGTCAATGATGATTTGAGTGCGAATCAGCAGATTTTAATGGGATATGTAAGATCGGGTGGTAATGTGATCGTCCAATACAATACCAGTTCACCTCTATTGACCAATCAGTTGGGACCTTACCCTTTTACGATAGGAAGAGATCGTGTGACTGTCCAGAGTTCACCGATTAAAGCAGACTGGTCTCATCCAATTTTAACGACACCAAATCAAATCAATGAGAAAGATTTCGAAGGCTGGATTCAGGAGCGAGGTTTGTACTTTGCAACTGATGCAGCAGAACTTTATTCATCTCCTTTGGAAATGCAGGATCCTGATGAACCCTCCAGCAAGGGATCACTGATCTATGCGAAATATGGGGAGGGAACGTATGTTTACACAGGAATTTCGTTCTTCCGACAACTTCCAGCGGGTGTTCCCGGTGCCATTAAATTATTTGTAAACCTCATCGAGCAATAAGTTTTGAAAGAGAAACCCATCCGTTGGAAGTATTTGTATGTCGGACTGCTCGGTAGTTTGGTTTTATTGATTGCACTGTTTTATTGGTTAATGAAAGCCTACTCATGAGTACCCTGGATTGGATTGTGCTTTTTGGTACAATGATGACGATTGCCGTCTATGGAGTTTACAAAACCTATGGGCAAAAAAGTCTGGATTCCTACTTAAGAGGGAAAAACTCAATGAATTGGTGGACAATCGGCCTATCGATTATGGCAACTCAGGCTTCAGCGATCACCTTTCTAAGCACTCCAGGACAAGCCTATGAAGATGGAATGGGGTTCATTCAATTCTATTTTGGATTGCCTCTGGCGATGATTATTATCTCGGTAGTATTTATTCCTATCTATTATAAACTGAAAGTTTACACTGCTTACGAGTATCTGGAGAATCGATTTGATTTAAAAACCAGGACACTCGCAGCTTTACTTTTCATCATCCAACGAGGCTTGGCAGCTGGAATTACTATTTATGCGCCGGCTATTATTCTTTCTACATTATTGGGTTGGAATCTAACTCTGACTAATATTTTTATTGGATTTATTGTTATCGGTTATACCGTTTCCGGCGGAACTGAAGCTGTTTCCATTACTCAAAAGCAGCAAATGGCGGTCATGATGGGAGGGATGTTGCTAGCAGGAGTTATCGTGATCAAAATGCTCCCGATTTCATTTCAAGAGGCTTTGCACGTGGCCGGCAGAATGGAAAAGCTGAACATTGTCAGTTTCAAATTTGACCTCGCAGATCGGTTTAATGTCTGGTCTGGAATGACAGCCGCGGTTTTCTTATTCCTTTCTTATTTTGGCACCGACCAAAGTCAGGTTCAGCGGTATCTTTCAGGTCAGACGCTTTCCCAAAGCAGGATGGGACTCATCATGAATGGTTTTTTGAAAATCCCGATGCAGTTTCTAATTCTATTCATTGGAGTTATGGTATTTGTTTTTTACCAATTTTTCCAGCCTCCGGTAATTTTCAATAAGATCCAGACTGAAAAACTCAAGCAAAGTGAATATGCCGGAGAATTTGAAATTCTGGAAAATGACTATTCGATAAATTTCGAAAAGAGCAAATCTTCCTACATAGAGTTATTGGAAGCGATTGACCAGAAAGATGAAAGTAGAGAAACCTCAATTCGCCAAAACCTGAAAGAACTAAAATCTGAACAGAGTGTCCTCAGAGATGAAGTAAAGAAGCTGATCGTAGTAAATGACCCTTTGGCAGAAACTCGGGATACAGATTACATCTTCATGAGATTCGTGATGGATCACTTGCCAAAAGGCGTGATAGGATTGCTGTTTGCTGCAATATTTGCTGCTGCCATGTCTTCATCAGCTTCCGAGCTGAATGCTTTGGGTTCTACTAGTACGGTCGATCTGTACAAACGGTCTATAAATAAGAATGCTTCAGATAAACATTACATGTATTCGTCAAAAATTTTTACAGCATTCTGGGGCATTGGTGCGATCCTTTTCGCAACCTATGCATCTCTCTTTGAGAATTTGATTGTAGCTGTCAATCTATTGGGATCGCTGTTTTACGGTACTATTCTTGGAATTTTCTTGGTTGGTTTTCTGATGAAATGGGTCAAAGGCAGGGCAGTTTTCATAGCCGCTTTGGCATCCCAGTTATTGATTTTGGTAGTTCATTGGAAAAATGGAGTAGGCCTGTTCGGATTTGTATGGGACATCGGATTTCTTTGGTACAATGCTATTGGATGCCTTTTTGTAATGGCTTTGGCAGCGCTTCTTCAGCTGATATTCAGAAGATAGGAGAGCCAAATCAATATCCCCTTTTCAACCGGAAGAGCATAGTTGTCTTTCAAAAAGAAAAAGTGCTTGACCTATTTTATAAAAAAACAGCCTCCAATTCTGGAGGCTGTTGATTTTTATTTTAGAGACTTAATCAATCGATCGTTCAAACTGACGTAGTCAGGATTGTTAGCTTTAATGGCTAATTCTTTTGATTTATTGGCAGATTCTAATGCCTCGGTTTTCTTGCCTAGTGCCAGTTCAATTTTCGCTTTGAGGTGCATTGTCCAATATTTAGGATCACTTTCTACAGATTTAGTAATCCAGGTGTTTGCAAGAGGCAAGTCCTTTTGATTGGTGAAATAATAATTGGCGGCTGAATAAAGCAAAGTTGGGTCAGTTGAGTCAGTTTCAATGACCAACTTTTTGATCTCAGCCATCACAATTGCATCTACCTCAGTGACAATTCTGAAATCTACTCTGGTCTGATCCCATTTGATGGATAAATCAGCACCATTATCAGCCATATTATTAAAGCTGATTTCAAAGGTTTCGTATATCCGGCTCAGTTTGTTAGGTTCAACTTCAAACCTCATCAAATCATTTTTTGGGTCATATCCAATGGCACCCCAGAGTTTTGTGTCTTTGGACAAAATGATCGTCCATGCTGTTTTTCCAGGAATAGAATAAAGAGCATACTGTCCTTGAGGAACTGTTTTTCCATCAATTTCAACGTCGGTTGAAAAAGTGAGAATTGTAGCTCCATTGGCGCCTGTTCTCCATACTTCGCCATATGGAACCAACTCCCCAAAGATCTTTCTGCCTTTTGTACCGGGTCTGCTATAGTCCACAGTCACATCAGTTAAACCGATTTTTTGAGCGATTTTTGCAGATGGAGAGGCTTGTGGCATTTGGATTTGCTGTGCAAATAGACCCATGTTTGCAACCATTATAATTGCAAGGGTAAATGTGATTTTCTGTTTCATTTGAATTTTTATGATTCTGTTGAATTTTTATTTTAATCCCAAAAAATCAGGGATAGTTTAGGATTGAACTGCAATTTGAGGTTTTTAATGCATTTTTGTCATGGTAAAGGTTCCTTTTTATTTTACAGGAAATAGACTGTTCGTAATTATCCATCTATTTCAATTTCAAACTTTCTTTTCAAATGAGTTTAGCAATTATCTGCCCCGGAAAAAATCCTGATTCATGGATTGAAGTCATTCGTGAATTAAGTCCAGATCTTAAAATTCAAGTTTATCCAGAAATCAACAAACCTGAAGAAGTGGAGTTTGTCTTAGTTTGGCAACATCCCGTGGGCATTCTCTCTACATTTCGAAATCTGAAGTTGATCAGTTCGATGGGTGCCGGTGTAGATCATATTTTGACAGACAGGTCAATTTCTGAAGACCTTCCCATTGTCCGAATTGTTGATGAAAAACTGACATTCTCAATGACGAATTATGTGATCATGGGCGTATTAAACTTTCACAGACGACTGGCTCATTTTCAAGAAAATCAGAAGAAAAAATTGTGGGACATGTCTGATCCCGAAATTGATGTGAAAATAGGGGTAATGGGTGTAGGAGCTTTGGGTGGAGATGTCCTCGAAAAACTCTCTTTTATGGGATTTCCTGTTGTTGGCTTTGGCTTCTCAGAAAAGGAAAATTTTGATTATCCTTATTTTTCCAAAGCACAGCTCGGGGAATTCCTGTCAGAAGTAAATGTGCTTGTTTGTCTTCTGCCGTTGACACCTGAGACCGAAAGCATTCTGAATAGTGAGTTGTTCAAACAGTGCAAGCCTGGAACCTATTTGATCAACGTTGCAAGAGGTAAACATCTTGTAGAGGAAGATTTGACTCTTGCTTTGGATGAAGGTTATCTGTCAGGAGCATTGTTGGATGTATATCGAAAGGAACCCTTACCGGATGAGCATCCTTTTTGGAAAGACAGCAGAATTACGCTCACTCCTCATATCGCAAGTGTCACCAATCCAAGAGCTGCTGTACCACAGATTTTAGAAAATATAAATCGAAAAAAGACGAATCGACCGTTGCTTAATTCCGTTAACCGATCCAGAGGCTATTAATTTTTTAAAAATGGAAAACGCATTTACAATACTTTGCCCGATAGATTTTTCAGAATGTTCATTAAATGCGATTGAATACGCAAGTCGGTTGGGTGAGAAATACAATGCCGATTTAATCCTTTTTCATGTTCTGAATACGCAAGATTATCTCAAGCTTTCCCCTTTGGATGTCAATGCGACACATCAAGAAGAATTTGTAAGGGAAAAAATGCAAACACTTCAAAGAGCTATACAGTCCGAAAGTATTCCAAAGGGATTGAGGAGTTGTGAAATTGCTTTTCAAGATGGAAATGTCGTGAAATTGGCCTTGGATTTTGCTGAGATGAAGAAAGTAAATTTGATCGTAATTGGAACAGAGGGTATGAATGAACTGCGAGATAATATCATCGGATCTCGCGCAAGTCAACTTGTGCAGGAAGCCGATCGAGATGTATTGGTGGTGCCGAGAAAGGTTTTTTTCAAGACTCCAAGAAAACTTGTCTATGCCAGAGACTATCTGGAAGAAGACAAACTGGCAATTCAAAAGATTGTTGAATTAGCAGGTTTTTTCGATTCAGAGATCGATATGGTTCACGTGAGCTCATCCCACAAAGCAATGGACAAGACGCTTCATCAAGTGATGGTTGATGAGATTACTCCTTTCATCCGTTACGATAAGGTGAATTTTGTGCTTAAATCGTTTAGAGACGATTTGGCTCTTGGTTTAGAAAATTACCTCCTAACTTCCAAAGGTGATATGCTTGTCACGTTGAGTAAGAAAAAGTCATTTTTTGATCAGATCTTTTCAAAAAATCTTTCCAAGAAAATGGCATACTTCATCAATAAGCCGCTTTGGGTAATCAAATCCTTCTAGTTTTTCTTTCCCGAAAAAAATGCTTTGATAAATCCTGTGAATTCCATTCTGGCTTTGGAATCAGTGAAAACAGTAAACAGAGTTTTTGCAAAATGATTCAAATTCATCTTCCTAGGCTTTCCTTCCTGAATGAAATTTGAGACAGCATTTTCGTTTATCGACTCTGAAGTCTTCGAATCCGTAGGTGTATAGCCAACAAGTTTGTCAGCATCCTCAAAACTCTTCTTGGACTTAGACTGGTAGCCAAGCTTTTCTTCCACAATACCCTTGTTATTGTAGGCAATGGCATCTTCAGGGTCCAATTCGATTGCTTTTTCATAGTCTTCTATCGATCCGTTCAGATCTCCGATTCTATCTTTGAAAAATGCTCTGCTGCTATATCGATAGGGATTTTTCGGATCAAGATTGACAGCCCGATCAAATTCATTTAATGCTTCTTCGTTTCTTTGAAGCAAATGCAAAACGACAGCCCTGTCGCTGATGAATTCGGTATTGTAAGGTTCTAAAGCTGAAATCAACTCAAAATCTACCAGCGCCAAATCGGTTTTACCTAACCTGGACAAAATACGTCCCCTATATAGATGGAGCTCTGTGTTCCCCGAATTGTTATTTATCAACTTATTGAAGCAAATTAAAGCCTCTTCAAATTCTCCCGATTTATACAGCTCAATTCCATTTTCGAAGTTCATCTTTCTTTTTTTCTTAGTAGTACAAAGTTAAGCCCTGAATAGTTTACCAAATAATCTTTCAAAGCTTTTTGCAGGCTTTCGTCTCTCGCTATTATCTTTAACGCAGTAAGATTTTCAATCCATCCATGCCTCAAACACCCCAAACAGTACTCAAAGAACTCAAAGCGAAAAAGTTTGCACCGATTTACTTTTTGGAAGGGGATGAACCCTTCTTTATCGATCAGATCTCTGACTACATTGAGAAAAATGCGATTGCAGAACATGAGAAAGGATTCAATCAAATTGTGCTTTATGGGAAAGACAGTACTGTCGGCCTGATCCTCAACAATGCACGTAAATTCCCGATGATGGCCGAGCGTCAGGTTGTGATTGTGAAAGAAGCACAGAGTATAGCTGATCTTGGAAAAGAGGATGCGCAAAAATTGTTGCTCAGCTATGTTCAAAACCCCCTTCCCAGCACCATCTTGGTATTCGCGCACAAATACAAAAAGCTCGATGGCCGACTGGCGATAACAAAAGAACTGGACAAAAAAGCTGTATACGTTCGTTCTGAAAAGGTTTCTGAGTATAAGCTAAATTCCTGGATAGACGAGTATATCAGAGAACTGGGCCATACCATCGATTTAAGAGCTGCGCAATTATTGGCTGATTCGATTGGGAATAATCTGGAGGTTTTGACCAATGAGGTGGGTAAAATGCTGATCAATTTTCAAGGGCCTACTAAGATCACAACGCAGCATATTTCCCAATTCATTGGGATCAATAAAGATTACAACAATTTTGAATTCATGAAGGCGATCGGATTTAAAGATGTGGTCAAAGCCAATCAAATCATTCATTATTTTATTCAAAATCCAAAGGCTCATCCGGTGATTCCCCTTTTCAGTTTGATGTACAATTATTTCACCCGTATAGCGCTTATTCATCAGTCAAATGGCGCATCAGAACAGCAGCTGGCAGGTATTATTGGTGTGCCTCCTTTTGTGGTGAAGGAGTATCTGGCAGCAGCGCGTAACTATAAATTGGGCAAGGTAATTGATGTGTTCGGATACATCAAAGAGGCAGATCTACGTTTCAAAGGAGTTGACTCCGGAAGCATGACTGAAGCAGAAAACCTCCGCGAGCTCGTTTACAAGATTTTGCACTGATTATTACCTAAGCCAAACTATGAGATATTACCTGATGCTCTTTGTGAGTCTTGGGCTGAGTATGGAGGCTTTTACCCAGTCTACCCTCCACCAAACCAGTCCCCAATTCCCTCTGGATCACAATCTGGAGCTTTTTGACAAACAACTCTTTTCGGCTAGCTTATTCGACAATACGCAACTGCTGGACAAAAACCTCAACTCTGAGCAGAAAAAGTCAATTGAACTCCATCGTGCTATGGCGGCTTTGCAAATCGAAAGCCCTGATGGCCCCGGTTTGATGAAAAGTTACATCATCGACAATGGAACACACCCCAGCGTAACCACAGCGGGTCTTTACATGGGTGATCATTTTTTCTACAAAAAGAACTACAAAGAAGCGCTGGAAGGCTACCAGCTAGTGAATTCTGAAAACCTTCCTGATGAACGTAAAGCTGATATTTTATTTAAGCAAGGATATTCTTATTTTCAACTGAAAAACTTCGGGCAAGCAGCACCATTATTTGATCAGGTAAAAACGCTCAATCAACTAATCAGCCCAGATGCTTATTACTACAGCGGGTTCATCGCTATGGAAGGAGGTAATTCTCAAAAGGCAATTACTGATCTTCAGGAGGCTTCCAGATCTTCATTTTACGCTGGAAAGGTTCCGTACCTCCTTGCAGCGCTTTATTACAAAGAGCAAAACTACGATCAGCTTATTGGATATGCTGAACCTATTTTGGCTTCTAAGCAAACTCTCGATCGCAAAGAAATCATTCATTTATACCTCGCCGAGGCGTATTTCGCCAAAAAGGATTTTGCCAAAGCTGCTGTCAATTACGATGCATACATCGATTCGAGGAAGGGGAATCTTTCGCGAGAGGAAGTATACAAAGCAGGAATCGCTCAATTTGAAATTGGGAAATACCAACGAGCAACTGATTACCTGAAAAATTCAGCATCCGCAGCGGATGAGATCGGTCAGGCTTCCAGTTATTATTTGGGCCATGCCTATTTGAAACTGGGAAATTTCCAGTTTGCCAGCACAAGTTTTAACGAAGCGGCGAAAGCCAATTTTAATTCCAAAATCAAAGAGGAAGCACTTTTCAATTACGCTAAAACTAATCTGCAAAAGGGAAGCTTCCAGGCGGGCATTACAACATTGGACGAATATCTAGATACTTATCCATCAGGTGTTCACAGATCAGAAGTGGAAACATTACTTTCTGAAGCATTAGTCAATACGAATGATTACCTGAGAGCGATTGATCAGATGGATAAGATTAAGACAAAATCTCCTCGTATTCAGGCTGCCTACCAGAAAGTAGCATTCTATCAGGCAATGGTTTATTACCGGGATCAAAAATGGGATCAAGCAATCAGCTTCTTGGATAAATCCTTGGCTTTTCCAGTAGAAAGGGAAATGGTTCTGGAATCCAACTTTTGGAAAGGGGAGATTTACTCCGCATCCGGAGATTTACCAAAAGCGATCAAAGCTTACGAAGCAACTTTGGCCTCCGGCAAAACCACTTCTAGCGCTTACCTGACAAAGAGTTTGTATGGTTTAGCTTATGCTTACTTCAATTCTCAGCAATACCCACAAGCTGAAGAGCATTTCAAAACCTACACCGATCGTCTTAGATCTAAAGAAAATAAAGAGAATTACGAGGATGCATTGTTGAGATTGGGCGATTGCCAATATGTCCAAAAACGATTTGCAGAGTCTGCCGCAACTTTCCAACGTGCGATTTCTGAATCCAACTCAGGTGCCGATTATGCTTATTATCGTTCGGCGGTTGTTTACAACTTCCAAACACAGAATCAGCAGGCGATCAGTCAGCTGAATACATTGATTTCAAACTACCCAACCAGCCTTTACATCGAGGATGCACTTTTTCAGAGAGGGCAGATTCTGATGGAAGAAACACAATACACGGAAGCATCAAGAGGATTTACCGAATTGATTTCTGGAAGACCAAATAGTCCATTTGTTCCATTTGCATTGGAAGGAAGAGCTGTGGCTAATTTCTCTTTGCAGAATTACGATCAGACGATCAGCGATTATAAGAATATTTTGGACAATCATCCGAATGCTGAGAATTCTGAAACTGCTCTGAAAGGTCTCCAGGAAACACTTGCTCTTCAAGGAAGATCTGGTGAGTTCGGAGATTATCTGGAAGGATATAAAGGTTCTAACCCTTCAAGCGGAAGTGTTCAGGCGCTCGAATATGAAGCTGCAAAAAGCTTGTATTTTGACAAGAATTATTCGCAGGCTATCAGAGCTTTTGAAAATTACCTACGAAGTTATCCTCAGTCAGCCCAACGCGCTGATGCGGTTTACTTCTTAGGCGATAGTTATTTCCAGTCCGGGGATCAGGATAAAGCATTGGCTCAATTCAAATCTCTTGAAAAAGAGCCAGCATCTCCTCAGCGACTGAGAGCAATGCAGCGGATAGGAACAATCGAGCTTGAAAGAGGGAATTATGCAGCAGCGATTCCGTATCTGCAAATGGCAGCCGACAATGCCAGAAATAAGGTGGAAGAGGTAGATGCGCTGAAAGGTTTGATGGTTGCCAATTTTGAAATCAAAAAATACAATCAGGCGATTGCAAACGCCGACAGATTGCTGACACTGGATGGAGTCGTGCCTGAATCCACACCGACCGCATTACTGACTAAAGCAAAAGCTCAGCGGGAAATCAATCAGAAACCGCAAGCTGAGACAACTTTGATTAAGCTGGTGAACGAATACAAGACAATTCAGGGAGCTGAAGGTTTGTATTGGTTGGCATTTTCATTCCAGGAAAAAGGTGATTTCACGCAATCGAATAATTCAATATTCGATTCATCAGGGCCATTTGCTGATTACGGTTATTGGTATGGGAGAATTTTTCTTTTACTCGCTGACAATTATTTAAAGACAGGGGAGGAGTTCCAGGCGAAAGCGACACTCCAATCGATTGTGGAAAACTCTTCTAATGCTGATATTAAATCAATGGCTCAAGCCAAACTTCAAACCCTGAACTAAACCATGAAAAAGTTAGCAATATCTTTTCTTTTGACCGGAGCAGTTTGTTGGATTTCCGGAGTGGCAACGGCCCAGACAAAAACCAAAGGTGAAGTAACCGATCAGGAATTTGTGATCCGAAAAGACCGAGTTTTGACCGTTCCTAATCAGCCGCGGATTTATGAGAAATTACCCGTTTTACCTCAGCCAAAAGGGCTGAGTGATTTCACCTATTCGATTATACCGATCGATTTAAGTTTGCCGAGCTTGACGCTCGAAGCGACCCCTTTGCAAAAGAATTACGCGCCTCCTATACTGGATTTGTATCCGGGATTTGTCCGAGCGGGCTATGGGAATTTTGCTTCGCCGCTTTTGGAAATGCGATACATGGGCACCAAAGTTGCTGACTTCAATTATGCTTTACAACTGAATCATCAAAGCTTTGGAAAAGGACCGGTAAGAGGGGAACAATCTGCGGAATCACACACTAATTTCGGGGCAGATGCAAGTTATTTCGCAGGACTTTTCGAAGTATATGGAGGACTGAAATGGAATCAGGATAAGTATTCATTCTATGGTGTGAATCCTTCGGTCTTTGAAGATCCCGCTTTTGAAACTTCCGACAACGTCTTGAATGCGATCCAATTCAAAGCAGGTATCCGCGAAATTGAGAAAACTGGACCATTCACCTACAACGGAGAATTAAGCTTCCGCAGTTTTAAAGAGAGCTATTTGGTGACTGAAAATGAAATTGGGCTTCAGGGTTCAGCTAAATTCAGACCTAGTGATGACTGGACAGGAAAAGTGGAGATTTCTTATTACACTACTAATCCGGCAGATTTAAATTACTCTTTGAAAAGAAATTATTTCGCAATCAGGCCTGAAGTTTCCTATAACTATGAGGCGTTCCGCTTTTCTGCTGGTCTGAATATTGTTTCTGAAAATGACTCTATTGCTGATAAATCCAGTGATTTCAGGGTCTTTCCGGTTTTGAAGGCCAGCTATCAATTTGCTGAAGAATTTGGATTTTATGGAGAGTTTTCCGGTGATGTGCAGCGGAATACTTATTACAGCTTTGTGAGAGAGAATCCGTTTTTAGGACCAAGTGAGCAGCTTCTGAATACGATCAATACTTATAAAATTGAGGGGGGGATAGAAGGTCAATTTCAGGAATCATTTCATTACAGAGCCGGAATCGATGTGAGTCGATATAACCAATTGCATTTCTTTGCCAATTCACTTTCTGATTCTTCGCGATTTGAAATTGTCTACGATGACAAGTCTACCGTTTTCAACATTAATGCCGAGTTGGGATTCAGGATTTCAGAAATATATACGCTGGGAAGCCGATTGGATTTATATCAGTACGATCTGAATTCGCAGCAAGAAGCTTGGCATAGCCCTACTTGGGAATTCCGAGTGAACAATCAAATCAAACCAGTTGAACAATTGCTGATTCAGGCAAATGTGAATTTCATGGGAGGTTTGAAGTCTAGAGGTTATTTGGATATAAATGATGAAATAATTGGAGTGCCTTTTCCAGTGGTTAATTTAAAGACCATAGCAGATCTTCAGTTGAAGGCCGATTATAATATCACTGATCGGATTTCCGTTTTTGCCGAAGGCAACAACATTCTGAATGGAAAAAACACCCGTTGGCTGAATTATCCAGTTCGGGGAATCCAGCTGATTGGCGGGGCTTCCTTCAAATTCTAAGATTGTTTCCAAGCTTGGGTTGGGGTTTAACTTCATTTGGTTTAGTTTCGTAGCTTTCCTTTATACTCATGGCCTCAAAAACTTCTGACAACGCGCAATGGACGGATCCAAAAGATTACGGGCTTCCATTTGTGGAAATTACTCCGCTTAATCCTAAGCCAATCTCAAAAGATAAAAAGGAAGAGCCCATAATAGAAAAAGCCATTCAAAAACCAGAAGCTTTAATTGTGGAAGTTAAACCACCACCAGAGCCAGTTTCTATTGAAGCTAATCACGAAGTGTATACAGATCATGAAAAAGTTTTCATAGAACCGATTGAATCAAAGGAGGTCCTAGATAATAAAAGTCAATATTCATGGATTTGGATTGTGGCAGTTTTAGCTATTTCAATAATTGGAATAATCATTTTCCAGATACAAAAAGGGACAATTTATTGGGCCAGCGAAAATGCCGTAAAAGGAGAGATAGCAACCGGTGAAAACAACCAGAGTCAAACAGCCGAAGATTTAAAAAATACCCCAAGTCAGGAAATTCAAACTCCTGGAAATCAGAAAATTATTCCAGACTCAACTGGTAATCAAATCCAACCTACCCAAACTCCTCAAACTGGTACAACTATTGAGAGTACTCAATCAGGAACTTTGGTGCGAATCGAAAGCAAAAAAGCGAGACCTCAGTATTTCATTGTGGTGGGAAGTCTACCGAGTGAAGCATTTGCTGTCAAAGATGCAGCTCAATATTACAATAGGGCGCAGACTCTTTACCTAATTTTACCATACGATGATGTGAACAACTATCGTTTGGCTATTGGGGCTTTCGGAAGTTTCTCTTCAGCAACCGCTGAACTTGAACGTGTCAAAGGGCTCTACACAGAAGCCTTATGGATTTTGAAATACTAATATGACCCTACTCCAAACCCTCAGTACAGATTCTCTAACCAACCTAGAAGGCCTTGCGGCAACTGCACCCACAAAAGAGCCAATCGGACTTCTTGATCTTTTGATCACGGGAGGTTACATGATGATTCCACTTTATCTTCTTTTTGTGTTAGCGATTTTCATCTTTTTTGAGCGATTGATTACACTCAAAAAAGCCTCGAGTACCTCTTCACATTTAATGGATCAGGTAAAAATTCTGGTACAAAGCGGACAAATCGAAAAAGCGAAAATCATTTGTGCCGGAGAAAAAACTCCAGTTGCCAATATGATTGCCAAAGGAATTGAACGGATCGGCTCGCCTCTGAAGAATATCGAAGTCTCAATCGAAAACGTAGGCAAAGTCGAAATCTATAAGCTTGAAAAAAACCTCAATCTCCTTGCAACTGTTTCCGGCGCAGCTCCGATGATCGGTTTTCTAGGAACAGTGACTGGTATGATTCAGGCATTCATTGCGATCGCCCAGGAAGAAGGGATGGTTTCTCCCAAACTTCTTTCTTCGGGGATCTATGAAGCCATGATCACGACAGCAGCTGGATTGGTAGTAGGTATTGTGGCTTACCTAGGCTACAATTATTTGGTTACGCAGGTTTCCAAATTGGTGCACAATATGGAATACTCCTCTATTGAGTTTATTGACTTGCTTCAAGATAAATAATTATGGCACTTCAGTCAAAAAATAAAGTCGAATCATCATTCAGCATGTCATCCATGACAGATATTATTTTTCTGTTGTTGATCTTTTTCATGTTGACATCTTCCTTCATTACACCTTCAGGACTTCCTGTGAATCTTCCTTCCAGTGAAACGACAGATATTATCATGCAAGAAGTGACGGTGACAATAACCAAGGATTTGAAATTTTCCGTCAACGATCGAATAGTATCACGCGAGCAGATCAAAGGCGAGTTAGGCCCGCTTCTAGATGGCAAAAAAGGTCAGGTTGTATTGCACATTGATAAGGATGTTCCTGTTGAATACCTTGTAGAAATAGGCGGGATAGCTGCCGGTTTAGGGGCAAACGTTTCAATCGCTACAAAACCTTATTAAGACATGGAATATTGGGACGCAGATAAAGAAGAAACTCAAAGCAAAAAAAAATCGTGGATTATCACGATCGCTTTTAATGTGCTTCTACTTGTTGCGTTCTATTTTATTGTAGTTTGGAAGCAGCCAATTCCACCACTTCCAACTTTTGGATTAGAATTGAATCTTGGATTTACGCCGACAGGTTCCGGTGATCGGAATAGCCCAAATGCCCCTTCTGAACTCCAAACTCCGGTAACCGATGCCGCCGCACCCGGTGAAATCGCCGAAGCAGTAACACAACCTGCCACTCCTGCTCCAAGTCCAAAAACTGAAACCGCAAAACCTAAAGCCGCTACCAAGCCAGCGGAAAATCGCGCAGTAACAACAAAGCCATCACCTATCAAAGGGGTTGAGAAGGCTTCCGAATCAACGAAAAAACCAGAGCCTGCTAAAACAGAACCTGCCAAAACAGTTACCACTCCTGCAAAATCCGAAGCGTCAACTACGACTCAAAAAGCTCCTGAAAAACCAAAAATCGATCAAAGAGCAGTGATGGGCGCCGGTGGAACTTCCGGAAAAGGAACTCAACCAGCATCAGGCGGTGCGCAGGGAAGTTCAACAGTGAAAGGTGACGAAGGAGATCCGAAAGGAACCGTTGATGGGAGAGCCATCATGGGAACTGGAAGTGGAAAAGGGAATAATTCTGGGGATGGCTATAGTTTAGATTTGGCAGGTTGGGATTTTGCATCCAGACCGACTATCAATGATAAAGTATCTACTAGAAATGGCAGGATAGTTTTCAAAATTACGGTCGATGACAATGGACGAGTAGTTCAGGCTGTTCCTCTTGAGTACAACGTTTCCAATGATGTCCTCGCTTATTACCGACAAGTTGTCAATCAGATTTCTTTCAAAAGCCAGGGAGGAACAGCTGCGGATTTTTCCAGCGGAAAAATCACCTTTGTCATCAAGGTAGATTAACTGATGAACTACCAGGAAACGCTGGATTATCTTTTTCATGCTTTGCCCATGTTTCAGCGGGTAGGAGCCTCGGCGTTCAAAAAAGATCTTCACAATACGATCGAACTTTGCGATCACTTAGGTAATCCGGAGACGAAATTCAAATCAATCCATATCGCAGGCACCAACGGAAAAGGAAGTACTTCCCACACGCTTGCAGCTGTGCTTCAATCCGCAGGATATAAAACCGGACTTTACACCTCTCCTCATCTTAAATCTTTCACTGAGCGGATCCGAATTAACGGAAAGGAAATAACTGAAGATGCTGTCGTTCAGTTTGTGGCAAAAAACAAAGAATTCCTTGACGAACTCAAACCCAGCTTTTTTGAGATGACTGTGGGAATGGCTTTCTGGTATTTTGTACAAGAGAAAGTCGATATCGCCGTGATAGAAGTTGGGATGGGAGGTAAGTTTGATAGCACCAATCTGATCACACCCGAACTTTGCATTATCACCAATATTGGTTGGGATCATGTCCAGTTTCTGGGAAATACGCTTCCTCTGATTGCCGGAGAAAAAGCCGGTATTATCAAGGATCATGTTCCTGTGATTATTTCGCAAACTCAGGAAGAAACGACTTCGGTTTTCAAAGAAAAGGCAGCCGAAATGGAAGCTCCAATTGTTTTTGCTGATGAGGTTTGGAAGATTAGGAAGGAAGAAGGAAGAAGGAAGTCGGAAGACCAAAGATGGAAGATCGAAGAATCAAGATTAAAAATTGAGCAAAGATTAGCGATTTTTCAAGTAGAAAAGGATGGATTCAGTAAAGAAATCAGGCTAGGACTTTTGGGAGATTATCAGCGATTGAATCTCCCAGGTATTTTGGAAGGGGTAGGTCAATTGAGAAATCAAGGTTGGAAAATATCCGATGAAAGTCTAAAAACAGGGTTGGCTGAGGTGACTTCTTTGACGGGATTGAAAGGTCGCTGGCAAATTCTGGCTGGAAAGCCGTTGACAATCTGTGATACTGGTCATAACGAACCCGGAATAATAGAAATTTTGGACCAGCTCAAAACCTATTCCTTCAAGAAACTTTGGATGGTGATCGGAATGGTTCAGGACAAAGATATTTCCAAGATTTTGGCTTTACTGCCAAAGGATGCCAAATACATTTTTTGCCAAGCGGATATTCCCCGGGCTATGGCAGCAGACCAGCTTGCCGCCAAAGCAGGAGAAGCTGGATTGATAGGTGAAATAATTCCAAATGTGAACGAGGCTTACACCTTTGCGCGAAAAAATGCAGGGCAGGATGACTTGATATTTGTTGGAGGGAGTACTTTTGTGGTCGCAGAAATTGAAGACCTATAAATGAGTAGAAGAAAGTTGGTTCGGTTTGCAGAAAACGAACAGAATCTCAATGTGATCCAGTTTGGAAAACCCATTTTTGAAGAAATAAAAGGGAACTGGAATCAAAAGCAATTCCTAAATCAAAACCCTGTTGTTGTTGAATTAGCCTGTGGAAGAGGGGAGTTTACTGTCGGTTTAGGCCGCGTTTTCACCGATCAAAATTTTATTGGAGTTGATATTAAAGGAAGCCGAATCTGGAAAGGAAGCTCTACTGCTACATCAGAAGGAATTCATAATGTGGCTTTCCTTCGAACTCAAATCCAACAAATGGAGCAGTTTTTTGGCGAAGGTGAAATCTCTGAACTCTGGATTACTTTTCCTGATCCCTATCCAAGAGAAGGTGACGAGAAGCGAAGGCTGACTTCACCGAGATTTCTGAAAATGTACAAGACCATGCTGAAAGCAGGAGGTGTCATCCATTTTAAAACAGACAATACAGGACTTTTTGATTACTCAGTTGAGTTGATTCAATCAAGGGAAGACATCGAGTTGATTGGATTCACGAGCGATTTCTACCAAAGCGAATGGAAAGACGAACACTTTGGAATCAAGACCAAGTATGAAAAGATGTTCTCAGATAAAGGAGAAAAGATCAAGTATCTGAAGTTTAGGTTTGTCTAATCAATTAGATTGATTTTTACTTTTTCTAAATAAAGTGCTCTTAAAACACTCAAACGAAGTAATTCCTGATCAATCGGCTTGGGAATATATGCATCCATACCGATGTCCATCACCCTTTTTTTCGTAGCCTCAGTAGTATCTGCAGTTACGGCAATTATGGGAATATTCGAATTATTTATTCCTGATTTGCCTGAACGGATCAATTCAGTGGCTTCGTATCCATCCATTTCAGGCATCTGCAAATCCATCAGAATTAAGTCGTAATTCTTTGCTTCCATAGCTTGTAAAGCTTCCAGTCCATGATTTGCAAAATCAAAAGTAATTCCTTTCCATTTTCTCAAAATTGATTTGATCACCAATTGATTAACTGGATTGTCTTCTACCACAAGAAAATGCTTTCCATTAAGAAGATTTTCAGCTTGTTGGAAGATCAGATTTTCGGTAGTTTCATTCTCTGATTTTGACTTCGAAAGCTTCATTTTGACGACCACAGTGGTACCGGATATTTGATCACTTTTTACCTCTATTGTCCCGTCGTGTAGAATGACCAAAGCTTTTACAATACAAAGCCCTAATCCGAATCCACCGTATTTACGGGTATCATTTAATTCTTCCTGAATAAACGATTCGAAAATACGATCGAGCTTTTCCTTGGCGATTCCCACACCCGTGTCCTCGATAATTGCAGTGATTTCGATATTTTCATTATCAAATTCTTCAGATTGGACAGAAAGTTTGATTTGGCCTTTTTTGGTAAACTTCAGAGCGTTTCCAAGCAGATTGGTAAAAATCTGTTTGAATCGAGTGGAATCCCCGATTAGCTTTTTTGGAATTGGATTTCTCTCTTCGTAAATAAAATCGATCGCTTTGTCTCTTGCTTGGTGATTGGTGACAATTTTGAGTTCCTGAAACAGTTTATGCACGTCAAATTCCAAGTGAGCCAGTTTCAGTTCTCCTTTCTCAATTTTTGAATAATCCAGAATATCATTGATGGAGGTCAATAAAGCCAGAGATGAATACTGAATTACTTCCAGTTCACTTTTTATTTTGGGATCACTGGTTTCTGACAAGATGGACTTTGATAGTCCCAAAATCGCATTCAATGGAGTCCTCAATTCATGGCTCATATTGGACAAAAAATGAGATTTTATCTGGTTTGACTCCTCGGATCTTTGCAATGCAATTCCCTGCATTTGCTCTTTTTCGGATTTGAGAAGTCTGATCCGGTTGGCCATTGAAAGAGAAAGGAATATAATTTCGATTCCTGTTCCGATTTTAGAAGCGTTTTCTGTTAGGAAAGAAGTAGGAATCAGTGAGAAATTATTTAAAATGAAAATTACAAATCCAAAAATCAAAAAGGTGATTCCTATTGAGAAGAAGCGATCGATCGGGAACTTGGAAAGGCGACTTTTTCCAATGGCCACTATTGAAAGGATCAAAAGTGTAAAGGCAAAGACATTTACTATCGGGTAATAAATAGGTATACCAGCCTCTACACTCAGAATGCAAATCACTAATACAACTAGACCACCTAATGTAACCTGGAAAATTTTATTTAGGATCGGCGAAAACTCAACAACTCGAATGTATACCTGTGTATATAGTCCAAATGAAAATGCAGAAAAAGCTGCGAAAATCAAAAGTGATCGATTTGCAAACCAAGTGGGATCCCGGAAAACATACTGAATTAAATATCCATCTAGCGAAAGATGGAGCAAGGCAATAGATACCACATAACTGGTGTAAAGCAGGAAACTTTTTTCCCTGATACCTAAATAGAAAAATAAAGAGGTAATTGCTGCCAAAAATAAGATTCCATAGAAAAACCCAAAAATCAATTGATCAAAATAGGAGGATTCGACAATAGAAATGGTATCATTCAAAACCAAAGGAAGATTGATTACTTCTCCGTCACTTTGATAATTTAGGTAAAATGAAGCTTGGGAATTCGGACCTAATTCTATCGGAAAAATGACTTTCCGATGCTTAAAAGGACGGTCATTAAAAGAAATCAAATCTCCATTTTTGCAGGTCTTTATAACTTGACCACCTTGAATCAGATACAAATCAACCACGTCTGTGATCGGTCTTCCAGTCTCTAAATAAAGAGTTTTTTCAACTTTGGTTTCATTGGATAATCTGAAACGAACCCAATAATTGCGATTGGTAAATCCAAGATTGGTGACAGAGCTGGTTAGCGGATTAAAATCTAACTGGCTTTCTCTGGCTAAAATCTGATCGATATTATTTTTTTCAAACCCTAAATCAACGATTTGAGACTCCTTATGAATGGTTAAAGGAAACTTCGTCTTTTCAGTCAAAATAACCTGACCAATCGAATAATTGGTCACTATCATCCAAAGGAAAATGAACAGAAATCTCATGTAAGGTCAATTATTGGGGTGAAACCGCATGTATTTACGAAATTGATTTATAATTCGATTTCTGTTAATGATAAAAGAATGAATTAGAAGTCTTTCCCTCTGCTGAATTTATTTTGAAGAGATCGAAAACCTAGCATTTGGAGACCAGGATTGAATATGAAAAGATATTCTCTTATAAGGAAGAAAAGGTTAACCATCTGAAGTTTAGGTTTATTTAATAAACGCAGGATCTTTGTAGGCAGGATTTGGGTATTTGTAAAAGCCTTCGCCTGACTT
>JBKJKX010000020.1:0-17270 GCA_046597285.1 Algoriphagus sp.
GTGTGGTGTGAGCAGCGCCTCGATTCCGGAAAGGCTCCAGCCAGGCTTGAAAAATGGGCCGTACAGATTGATTACCCTGAAGATGGATACCCCGTATCTGCCCTGCACCATTATCTAAATTGAAATAAGCTGATAGTTTTGAATATGCAGGTTTATAGCTGAAAGTTAGACCGGGAATTGTATCTACATTATCTAATGGATACTTGGTGATGAAATGTTTTCGTAAATAGGAGTTAGAACCTTCGCCAGCGCCTTCATGGCCCCCCCATAAAACCATTCGTATTGTCCTGTCGGGTTTTATTCCCAGCTTTTGTAAAATTCGCATTGCCTCCATTACCACAACACTTCCAGCAGCATTATCAGTAGCACCTGTAGCGGCTGTCCATGAGTCAAAGTGAGCTCCGATTAATACAACCTCATCTTTTTTTGAATGGCCTGGTATTTCAGCTACAATATTGAAGCTACTATCAGCATCATCATGGAACTCTGAAGATATTTCCAATCGGATACTTACCTCTCGCCTGTTGTCAAGTAATCTTGTGATTCTGCGATAATGTTCTGAAGCTAAAACAACAGTTGGTGGAGGCAAAGAATATTGTGGATCTCGAAGCCAGGCAGCCTGCATCCTTGAGTCCTGAGGCCCTGTAGTCATCACTGTTCCGCTGTAGGCCAGCGACTGGATCAGAATCGCAGCGACGCCTTCATCCTTAAGAAACTGGTTTAGTTCACTTTGAAGTTGATTGTTTTTTTGTATGAAAATATCCGAAGGATTATAATATGTATTGCTATTATTTGTCAGGTATTGTGAATTTAATTTTGCAAAATTATGATCAAGTTCTATATCAGAAAGTCTTGGCCAGGTTCTATCATTATCCCGAAGCCAGGGATTAACTGCAAGCAAAATCTTTCCATCTAATTTTCCTATAAAATCACGATAGAAAATATCATATTCTTCTGGCATCGCACCCCATTCAGGCAAGGGTGCAAGAACAGGTATTCCTTCAACAGGGCCGTTCGTACTAAGGCACCATGGTATAGGAGAACCTATCATAGGTGCATATTGAGGCTGTTCAAGGTGAATAGAAAAGTTTTTTACTGACCAACTTCTGCCCCATTTGAACATTTCAAAATGTGCGTTTTCAAGCCCGTTCTCTCGTAGTTTGTCCAACGTCCAGTCACCTGCGGATTTAAAACCAGGAGAACCAGTAAGTCGTGGTCCAAAAACATCCGTTAGATAAAACGCATAATTCATTACCTGAGAATTGTTCACAGCTTCAGATTCAATACGGTGGATTATCAATGTATCGACAGGCTCTTGAGCAGCTACATTTATTGACAGAAAGCCAAGCAATATTAAAATAATGTGTCTCATATTCAGGACAGAATTTATCGGATTTTTATTCATAAATATGGTTATTACTACCATCAAAAACAAAATAAATGAGGTAAGTAATTGTCTTATATAAATATAATCGGATCATTTAAAATTTCCGAAAAGGTTGATTTCAATCACTACTAAATTTATATAGAAAGTTCATTGATTATTCTGTCGCCCGACTTTATTAGTCGGCTTGAACTAAAGCAGATTATCGGACGAAAAGGTGAAATTATCGTCACCCCGCCATCTTGCCAAGCCGCCTCCTATATTCCTATCATGGTGTTTCCTTTACTGGCTGAAAATCTTTATGTCCTGCCTGCCAGAGAGCAAATGCAAAATTGTTTGCAAGTAGAAGAAACTGTGCAGACTTCTCAACCGTTCCATGGCCACTGTCGTAGTCGATCAGTAATAAAATTGGCTTGTCAGATGCTGAAGCACTTTGCATGGCAGCTACCAATTTCCCCGGCTGCCATGCGGGTACTCTTGAATCATTAATGCCCGCTACTGCTAAAACAGCAGGATACTGTATTCGATTTTTTACATGCAGGTAAGCATCCATCTCCATCAATGCCATTGCTTCTACTGAGTCTTTTATGGTGCCAAATTCTTTCGCATCTAAGTCGCCTACTGTGCGGTTTTCATGCCTGTATGCATTGCTTACAGGGAAACTATGTACACTTGCTGTAAAAAGATCCGGCCTTTCAGTTATGGCTCTTCCTATGAGAATACCTCCGGCACTACCACCTTCACCTATTATTTTATTTGGAGAGGAATATTTATTTTCAATTAGGTACTCAGCACATGAAATAAAATCTTTCCAGGTATTCGGCTTTGTAGTTTTAAATCCTGCCATATGCCATTCATTTCCCTTTTCTCCACCCCCACGAGGATGAGTTTGAGCTATAATTACTCCTCTATTGAGTAGTGTTAAAAGCCATACTCTAAACCATGGGCTAAGGGACGATCCATAGGAACCATAACCCGACATATAAACAACATTGGATCCGTCTTTTTTAAGGTTTTTATTGTAGATCAATGATAAGGGAACCATAACGCCATCATGTCCGGGTGCCTCAACTTCTTCCACAACAAGATCATTAGTGCCTGGATAGTTTATATTAGTATTGAAAGCACTGAGTTTAAGTTGTTCAGTAAGGGCATCATAGTCATATCGAGTCGAAGGCTTACTCCATGATATAAAATCTATAATAAACTCATCTTTATCAATGTTGAATCCTGTGACCCATGTGATACCACTGAAAGGAAGTTTTATTTGTTTTAGTTCTCCCGTGTTTACATTATATTTATCAATTTGGGAATTGATTCCATCGGTTCTTGGAACGAATAAAAAATTCTTAGATAAATTTATATCCGTAAAATTTTCTATATTTTTTCCTGTTTCAGGAATAATTGTTTTTGCTAGACTCAAATCGAAATTATGCAAAGGGGTCATAAGCACTTTCCCTTTTGGAGCGTCCTTTCTAGAAATAATATAAACATTTTCTTTATAAATGGTTGCCGCTTGGACATTATCATCTGCCTTTATAAGGGGCTTCCAATTTATATCTTCCTTAAGCAGGTCTGATGTGGGAGCATAGAATTTTCTGCTTTCATTTTGCCTGCCACTGAGTATGGTTACTAAGATATATTTATTATCTGGTGAAAAGGCTGGTTGAATAATTTCTTGTGGTTTGATATCTAATATTTGATTCTTCTCACGTGATAAAATAAGTTTATCTTTTTCCGGATCTGTGCCTATCTCATGATAAATGGTACGACTGTCTTCCAAAAAATTCTTTGAAAGATGATCCGTGGTCAGAGGTACTGTAAAAAATATGCCTTTACTGTCTGGAGTCCATGTAGTTGCGAAGCTACTTCCAAAAATACTTCCTGGATAAATAATTTCTGGATAAAGTTCTTTTGTGTCCACATTTAATATCCTGTTTGTATAAACCTCTGATCCCTTTTCTGATAAAAACAATAATATTTTTTTTCCGTCATTACTGGGAAGAAAATTAAAATTAATAGAACTTTCACTACTATTTTTATAGCTATTTGGATCAAATAATAAATTATCCTTACCACTTTTTTCTTCCCTGAAATACAGCTTTCCAGTGCTTTCTCCTGCCAATGTTTTTATATAAAAATAGCGATTCTCTTTACGTATTACACCTACTATATTTGAAGGTTTTAATGCGTCCAGCATCTTTAATTCTTCTATTAAAACATTCCTTCCTGGAATTTTGTCGAGCAAGTTATTAGTATAATCAGCTTGTGTTTTTAACCAGTCTTTCATTTGCTGACTATTCATGTCTTCCATCCAGCGATAATCATCCACAACTACTTTACCAAAAATAGTATCTGTTACAGGTTGCTTTGGAGTGGGTGGATAGTTAAAGGTTTGAGCAATAGAAATATTGCTGATAAATACAGATGAAAAAATTAAAAGTCCAAAAAGGCGGAATAAAAGACAATTTTTCATAAATAAGAATGTTTAGGTTAAATATTAATGAAATAGGTTGTGCATTTAAGAGGGTCTATAATTGATCGATATGCAAGTAAATACTGCTGAATTTATAAATAAAAATTCATTGTTAATCCTATTTCTAGGCATTATTCGTTGGCTGCAGCTAAAGACGAATAGCCAATTAAATGTTGAGGATATGTTGGTTGTTCCGCAATGTACCAAATTGAATTTTGTGTGTTCGCCTTTAGGAATTTATTTTCCAGTTTGTAAAAATTTGATTGCTCTTTCAAGAACTTCATCTTTGCCAGCTTGAATGCCTTTTACTGTAGGCTGAACAAAAATATCAGGTTGATGACCAAACCGCATTATACTTTTACCACTTGGCAGTATCATATTACTTCCACTCAACCATAAAATAATATTACCTGGTATATTGAAATTCTGCGCCCAGCTTTCCGTTCCGGCCGTTGGACTGCCAATAATTGTTGCATCACTCATGCCTTTTAGACCCCCAACAACATTTTCCGCAAAACTTTGAGCAGATTCATTTGTTAACACTATTGTTTTTCCGGTATAAACCCAACCCTCATAAGTATTGCTCGAATCATGTAAGGTCACGGTACGTGTTTCTTCAATATTTACCTGCGTATTATTTGGAAAATTTTCTGAAGAGGGCACAAGGGTGGAAAATTTACCTCTCTTTGTTTTTGACTTCCATAATATGTTTGCAAAAGAATTTATTCCATTGCCATGCGGATAGCCTCTCATATCAAAAATCATTGCTTCTGTATGTTTGAGCATTCTTACAATTGAATCATTATCTGATTCGGTCAACCTGCCACTTAGGTCTGCATATCCGATACCTTTGGCCAGCATTTTAATTGTAGTATGTTCATTATATGAGAACAATCTATAGACGTAATCGTCCGCAGGCCAAAAATCACCTTTAAACTCCCTCAATGTTGGCATAGAAACATCCTTTATTTTCCCCTTTTCATCAAGTACTTTTAATTTTTGTATTTGTCCTTCATTCCCAAATAATAGAAAACTGCTGACGTAGAAAGTCTGGGAAGCTTTTGTGGAAGCACATTGAAATTTTCTAGCATCTTCTACTAAGTGCATGGCATCTTTCCCATTGATTGAAAGAATTACATCACCTTTTTTAATGCCAATTGATTTGCAAACGGAATCATCGTAAATACCAATGACCACCACTTTGTTTTCAATTACTCGTGTAATTACGGGTGGAACGAAGTTTCCCCTTCCCTGAATAATTGGATTTAACCTCAAACTAAAGCCATCAGGGGGTCTTGAAATAAAACCATGACTATCGTTAATATTTGCATAGAGCTCTGCAACGGCTCTCATGTATTGCAATGAATCTTTAGCTTCGATAAATTTTGGAATTATTTCTTTATAAGACGATTCCCAATTTCTGTCCATCAGATGCTTGTTGGTAAAGAAATAATCTATGGTTGAAAAGATCTTTGCAGCTGCGAGCATTCTATAGCCAACGGAAGGATAATCCTTTTGACTCGTATAATCATCAATTCCGGTTTTCGGAATCGGTGCATATTGGGTAATTTTTATCTCTTTTTGAAATCCCTTCGAAATCAATTTTTCAGCTTTTGTAATAGCAGCAGCGTAGGGCTCAGCAGACGACCAGGTTTCATTGGGCTGAATGATTAATAAAGAACCATCTTGGTTTAAAGCCTCATCTGAACGCACTTTAATGAGAAGGCTATCCTGAATATAAAAGTTTACTGAATTGCCAGGCTGAAGTTGTTTGCCGCCTTGCTGTATAATGGCTGCTTTTCCTTTTTGCTGTAGCACTGTAGCCAGTAGAGGAATTTGCCCCTCATTTGAAGCGATAAACACTAAAGGGATTTCTTTACTTGCATTTCCATATACCGAATTAATCGCTCACAGAATAAAGAAACCATATTCCATAATTTGATCTCCAGAATGGTCAAAAAGGAAAAGCTGTATATTTTAAATATGATATGAATCTAGCCGGTCACCTCAATCACCTGAATTAGAATATCTATCAAGCAAAAGTTATAAGGTAACTTATGTCCTATCTGTAGAAAAAATGCATCCAACAATGAATAAAGAAGCTGCTGATATTAGTCAAAAAATTGGGATATAAGCGGTTACTCCTATCCCAATTTAAAGAATGAATTTTTAATCATCATCTCTTTCTGATCCTTGCGTTTTCACAATCTTGTTGTATATGCCTAATAACAAAAAGGGAGCAGCCCATTGTCCTACAAATAATGCAGTATGGTTTTGCTTGGCCACTTTAAGACCGAATGATACGACCATTGCTCCGACAGAAGCCCATAGAAAAACATCTGAAGGGATTTTCGCAGTTTCTTGTTCGATAGCTTTTGCTAATTCACCTTCTTCTTTCGGTGAGGTATGATTATAATCGGAATTTTTCATAATTATAAATTTTTGGTTTAGACCTTAATGAAACTCAAATCTGTTGCCATCCTAGATAACACGCCTAACAGCCATTTTTTCTTCTAAAACGTGATTTAACGGTATTCATGTTGGGTTTAAAAATCCCGATAATGTTGAAAAAATCCCCTGTCGAGTTTTGTAGAATTAAACATTAAAATCTACCTCGCATGGCATTACCTAGCTCCATTCTTTCTCACAAAATCTGTTCAAACACAGCGCTCTACCCTTGGATCAGATAGGTGGGAAAAAATCTCGGAGTTAAACTCTAGCTTTTTAGGACACATCCTTTGGGTGAATATCCGCCAAGAAGCCACCTTGGTTTCCAGTCCAGCTTGTGCCAAAAGTACTGTCTGAGGCCAAGAATAGAGGATTCTGGGCTGAGAAAAGTTGGAAAGAGTTTGGCATACTTCACTTTATTCCTGATTTAGAATGGGGTTAGGTCGCTCAAAGGTTTTGTTTTCAAAGCTCACGGAATAACTCGATGGAAATAGCCGTGAGGGAACATAATAATCCGTGGAAATCACATGAGCTCCCGACGCTTTTGCTTTTTTAAACTTCGTATAGTCGTCGGTTCGGGCTTCTTTGGTATCAGAATCTGCACGGGTTCGGACGAGGTATCCTTTTCGGACCAAATCCTGAATGTACGTTTCGTTGGATACGGGATCGTTGATAATTCTAAAACCAGCTTCGGGATTTCCTTCTTTGAGATTGACAAATAGCACCGCATTTTTTAGCTCGGGTTTTTGGCTGAGATAACGTCGGATTTTCTCTTCACTTTCATCCAGCACAAAAAGAAACTTCCCTCTAACATCATCCAGATTTGGCCAGTTTCCCGCTAAAACTGCTTGTTCGACAGACTCAAAATCCCCACGAACGTGATCCGGGGTAATCAGTTTGTCCATTCCCAGATGGGTCCGTATTTCCAAATCAATGCTGTCGAGTGCAGTTCCCGAAAATACCGGCGGGCTGACAGTCATCGGAACTTGTCCATCTTTAGCATTGATCAGAACAAAAACCGGGTGGTGATCCGGGTGATGTTTACTCCAGGATTTCAACTCCAAAAGCGCATTTTTAAAAAGAAGGTGATGGGATTGAACATCTAGATCTTGCACGTGAAAAAGCTTTAACCCAGGTTCAAGAAGCTCTCCTTTTTGGTCAAAAACTGTTCCTTCGGGAAGCATCGCCAAAGCTTTTGGTTTAGCAAATCGTCCACCCTGAGGATCATGAAAGACATCAAGCTCGAGATTTCGCAAACCCAGATCCAATTGCTGGGAAAGAGGGAGGTGTTCGTACTCCAAGCTTTGTGCTGCTCCGGGATTGACCTTTCGAAGGTATTCGAGGATCGGGATAGGCATACCGCTTTTGTAGCTATTATGGCTGCCGATCACCTGGGTTTCATTTAGTTTTTGCCCAAACGTCGATTGGGAAAAAAATAAAAGCAAAGCGAGGAGAGTCAAGATTTTGTGAAGTTTCATGGCTGTTTTTTATCAGTCCGAAAGATGGTAGATTCTAGTTGGATTTTGTTTAATTCAAAATCAAGTTTTTGTTATCGTTTTGAGGATGTTTCCTGTTGTTTAACCTTTTGTTAAGTCTTAGGATAAGCTTCTCGAATATTCATTTTATTGGTTTGTCTGAGTTATTTTTGAAAATGAAAAATCTAAAAGGATCCTTTCTTATTGTTGCGTTCTTTTTTCCGTTTCTGGCATTTTCCCAGCAGGATTTCAAACTTCATTCACACAATGATTACCTGAGAAACGTGCCGTTTTGGGAGGCTTTTGGTGCCGGAGCATCTTCCATCGAAGTCGATGTAATGTTACAAAATGGTGGCTTGATGGTCGCTCATGAGGAGGAAAGCATCAAACCTGAATTGACACTGCGATCACTTTATTTTGAGCCAATCCAAAAAGCTATTGATCTCGGGATGATTAAGGGGTTTGATTTTCACCTTTTAATAGATAGCAAAACGGAAGGCTACAGCACCTTGGCCCAAATTTTAAAAGAAGCCGAAGCTTTTGAAAAAATCCTCTTTTCATCCCAGAATCCCGAAGGCTTGAAATTGATCATTTCCGGCAATCGTCCCAAACCGGAGGAGTATGAAAACTATCCTGAATGGGTGTTTTTTGACTATCAAAGCAAAACACTAACAGCTGATCTTCCTTGGGAAAAGATAGGAATGGTAAGTTTGAGTTTTAGACAATTCTCCATTTGGAATGGAAAAGGCAGAATCGTCGAAGCCGAAAAAGCAAAGTTGAAGGAGTTTATCGCGTTGGTTCATTCCTTCCAAAAACCCGTCAGATTTTGGGCTTCGCCGGATAGTAAGTCGGCTTGGAAGGCATTCTATGATATGGGCGTCGACTACATCAATACCGACCAGCCAGCTATTGCCCAAAGCTATCTCAGTACACTCGATCGTAATATCTATGTTACGCAATCCAAGCACTCGGTCTATCAGCCAACTTTTGAAACAGATGGGAAAGAGATTCCGGTGAAAAACATCATTCTCTTGATCGGCGATGGCAATGGTTTGGCGCAGATTTCAGCCGGACTTTTTGCAAATGGAGGGAATTTAAACCTTGCCCAATTGAAAAATATGGGCCTGATCAAAACGCAGGCAGCCGACGATTTCACAACCGATTCAGCTGCTGGAGCCACTGCTTTTGCTACAGGAAAGAAAGCAAACAACAGGGCTTTGGGCGTTGATCCTTCGGGTGATTCGCTGGCGAATTTGCCGGAAATTCTAGCAGGATATCGGTTTTCCTCCGGGATTATCACCACCGATCAATTGACCGGCGCAACTCCTGCTGCTTTCTATGCCCATCATTCGGAGCGAGACGATTCGGATCTGATTGCAGCATATTTGGCCACGAGTAAACTGGATTTATTTATCGGTGGGGGAATGAAAACTTTCGAACCTAGGTTAGAAGAATTGAAAAAAGGCGGATTTGTATTGCTTGACCAATTGGATCAGGTTGGGAGTTCGAAGGCTGGGAAGGTGGGTTACTTTTCCGCTGATGGATCAAACCCTTCGATGGAGAAAGGAAGGGGAGACTTTTTGAGTAAGAGTTCGATGGAAGCGGTTCAGTTTCTCCAAAATAAGCAATCGCCGTTTTTTCTGATGATCGAGTCAGGTATGATTGATTCCGGAGGACATGCGAATAGCACTTCTACGATCGTGACCGAAATGCTTGATTTTGACCTTGCGATAGGAGCGTTGATCCGTTTCACTGACGAGAATCCTGGTACATTGCTTCTTGTTACGGCGGATCATGAGACGGGCGGAGTTTCCATTCCTCAGGGAAATGTGAAGTCAGGTGAGGTGGAACTGGCCTTTCACAGTGATGATCACACGGGAATAATGGTTCCGATTTTCGCTTACGGAGCGCATTCTGATACGTTCACAGGGTTTTATGAAAATTCAGAAGTATTTGAAAAAGTAATGGAACTGGTGAAAAAATACCATTCTCGATAACTTATAAATTTTCCGTAATGGAAATTAATTTTAAGTAACAAGAGGTGAATAGAACCAATGCCAGCTTCCTTCCCTTCTCATAAATCAGGAAAAATAAGAGCAATCCTGTATTCCCCACCTAACATCAAATTACCTAATCCCGTTTTTTTTCAAATCACCAAACACTTTTCAACTAGTTCCGGCATTTTGATAGGATAGCATTCACCACCACCGGCATTTGATTTTTCATCTGAAAAATAATTCAGAGGTAGCGTAGGGGTAAAATGGTTTTCGATTGTCTTATTTCAAAAAGAAACCAAAATCCTATCTTGCATCGAAAGCATTTTTATCTCCATGCAGGAATCAGAGCAGGCTGTCTTTTTTGCAATACGATCAGGCCAAATCCCTGCCTTTGAAATGCTGTTTAAAACCTATTATCAGCCGCTTTGCCGCTATGCAAATAGCTTCCTGAAAGATCCGGACGGGGCTGAAGAGATCGTACAGAATGCATTTATTGTATTTTGGGAAAAGCGGGAAACGATTTCGATTGAAAGTTCGGTCAAGGCTTATTTGTATCGGGCAATCCGAAACTCCTGCTTGAATGAACTGAAACACGAGCAAGTCAAACAGCAGACTAGCTATTTTTGACTAAATCAGCTTTCATTCTCCAGTTTCATAAACAGGTTATTCAGAGATTCGGCATAGAGCGGATGCGCAAATACCATGTTTTTTATTTGCAGCCAAGTTATATTACCAACCATAGCCATTTGCAGTATGGTCATGATTTCACCCCCTTCCTGACCCAAAATGGCCGCCCCTAATATTTTTCCAGTATCTGCATCCACAATCGCTTTCATCAATCCACGAGTGTCACCGGTTTCTATAGCCCGCGCTACCTGAGTAAGAGGCAGAGTGGCTACTCTTATGTTCAGGTTATTTTCAAGAGCTTCATTTTCGGTGATACCTACTCTGCCTAACTGAGGGTCGGTAAACATGGTATAGGGCACTATTCTAGCATCGATGGACTCGTCTTTTCCTTCTACTAGGTTTTTATAAATTATCACGTAATCGTTGTAGGAAATGTGGGTAAAGGCCGGCCCGCCCTTTACATCGCCAATGGCATAAATGCCAGCAGTCGAGGTTTCAAGTTTGCCATTTACTTTAATGTAGCCGTGTTTATCCATTTCAACCCCGGCCGCCGGTAGATTCAGAGCCTTGGTATTGGGTGTTCTACCCGTCGCAACCAAGATATGGGAACCCGTAATTGATTTTTCTTCTTCCCCAGTTTGAAAGGAAACCTTCAGGCTTTTCCCAACTTTTTTTACTTGTGTGGTCCGAGCGTGAGTGATTACTTTGATTTCTTCTGCCTTCAGAAAGCTTAAAACTTCGGCAGCAATGTCTTTATCCTCTCTCGACAGAAATTTTTTCCCGTTTTCCAATATAGTGACCTTGCTGCCGAAGCGGCGATACATCTGCCCGAACTCCAAACCAATGTAGCCACCTCCCAAAATGATGAGATGCTCAGGCACCTCTTCCAGCTCCATCAAGGAGGTGGAGGTTAGGTATTCGATCTCTTTTAAGCCTTCTATATCAGGTATGGTGGGCCGGGTGCCGACATCAATAAATATTTTTTCTGCGGTAAGCGTTTCTTTACCTCCGTCATTCAATGCCACGAGAATTGTTTTTGAATCCACAAAAGAGGCCTCACCCATAATGAAGTGCAGGTTTTCGGTTTTCTCCAACCCCTTTTCCGAGCCCCGGCGAAAACTATTGACTACTTTATTTTTTCGCTCTAATACCACTGGAAGTTGAAATTTATAGCTTGCCACTTCAACTCCCCATTTACCGGCTTGGGCTACAGTATAAGCTACCTTGGCCGAAGCAATCATAGTTTTAGTTGGGGTGCAACCCACATTCACGCAGGTTCCACCGGCATATTGCTTTTCTACCAAAGCAACTTTCCATCCCTGCTGGGCTAACTTTTTGGCCAACGGTGTGCCGCCTTGGCCCGAACCGATAATAATGGCATCAAATTGTTTCATGTTAAATCGTTAAGGTTGTACTTCTACGCCTCTCCAGAATGCCACCATGTTTCTGATTTCTTTCGCCGCAAATTTAGGTGCAGGATAAAACCAGGCAGCGTCTTTATTTTCTTTGCCGTTTGCCGCTAAGGTGTAATAGGAAGCAAGACCTTTCCAAGGACAGGTAGAATGGGTATCCGAGGATTGCAGGAATTCTTTTTTCACAGATTCCAAAGGGAAATAATGGTTGCCTTCTATCAACAATGTTTCATTGCTTTCAGCGATTATCTGATTGTTCCAAATTGCCTTCATGTTATTTTTAGTTATGATGTGATTTGTAAGTTTAGCAGCATTCGCATGCCATAATTTTCATAAGCTTTCCTGTTCGACTGAAGAGTAAAGAGTCAATAACAACAGGTACGTCACCTGGTCGTTGAGATTCAAATAGAAAAATGCAACAAGCAATGCTTGCTGCATTTTGAAAAATAAGGTTGGAAAAATTTACTTTCTATACCTTCATTTTGAAGCTTACAGAACAATTGTAAGAGCTATCTTGATTTGTGTGTTTAATCTCACTCGGATGTCGCCGAAACGTTATTAATCCAATTTATCACATTCCTCTTTGCATGCTTTCGCACGTTCAAGATGAGTTCTTAAGCCAGGAAGCTTCTCAGTAGCCCAAGCTTTGATTTCAGGATCTTCTGAGTCATTTGAGGCTTTTTCAAATAAATCAATAGCATCTTCATGGTGATCTACCATCATAGCACTGTAATCTTTACCAAAATCATTTCCTGTTTTGCCTTCAAGTTTATCGTAAGCATCTTGCGAGTCTTCTGTGATTGAAGTGGGAATTGAAACTGATTTGGATTGTGCTAGTGCTGTAACTTCACTTAACGTTTTGGTATGACCTTCTTCCATCATCTTGCCTAATTCTTTCACATGAGGAGTAGTACCTTTTTGTTGGGCCATTTTGCCTAAACTGATTTCAGTCAACTGGATTTCGGCAGCTTTCATCAAGAACATTGTAGCATTATCATTGTCGACCACCACAATATCCTTTGCTTCAGCGGCCATTCTGTCCATATTCCTTTGCTCGGCGACTTCTTCTGAATCCACGGTTTTGTTTTCAGAACAAGATGAGGTTAAGATTGCTGTTCCAGCTAGACAGATTGAATAGACTACGATTGATTTAAAATTGAATTGATTTTTCATAATGAATGGTTGGTCTAGTTTTATAAAATATGCAAGGGATCACCTAAGATCCCTTGCAAAAGGTGTTGACGGATTTTACCAGTGAATTTCTTCACCACGGTTATTTCTCCAATTATTTTCCAGGTATTCAGCGTCTTCAGCATTTTTAGGAGTAACCGAAATCACTACGTTGCCTTCCTTGATTCCAGATTCGTATAATTTTGCGCGTGCTTCAGGGATACCAGAGCCAACTAAGGCCCCAATAATACCACCAGCAAGTCCACCTGCTCCGGCTCCTGCCAATCCTGCAGCTATCGGTCCGGCGATCAGGATTCCTAGACCAGGAATCACCACACTCGTACCAATGGCAGCTACAACACCTACAATTGCACCAAGCGTACCACCGATTGCAGATCCCTTGCCTGCATGTTCTGCAGCTTTGGTTCCGATTTCAGTTTGTTTAGACAGATCGTCGTTGTAATGGGTTTTGCGGGTTTCATCAGACATCACTAGGTTGATATCGTCCTTTGTATAACCTCTTTCATGTAAAGAATTGTAAGCGTTTTCGGTGCTCTCACGATCCCGAAACATGCCTGTCAATACTCTTCTTTCTGAAGTTTGATCCAATGTCTCATCGTATTCATTTCTTGAATCATTTCCTGAATAATCTCTTGAATTTTCCATTTTTTTGTTGGTTTAGATTAATTGATTTTATTTCTACTTATACCGATTAGGTGCATTGGCCCAAGAGGAAGTATATGATTACAAAGACGACTATTGTCCCTAAGCATCCACCTCCCATTTTTTTTGCACCGTAGCCTGCTATGAGTCCTTTGAAAATATTATTCATCTTATTACGAATTATGCAGTTTCTTCCGAAGCGTCCACATTAATAGCATCCATTGCAACATCAGTTAGATTTTGATCCGCATCTTTTTCTTCTTGTAGAGTTGTAGCTAAGATCGTTTCTACCTCAGTCATTCCTAAAGTTTCGGCAAATTGTCGAAGTGTTCCATAGGTAGCGATTTCGTAGTGCTCTGCTTTTTGAGCTGCGGAGATAATTCCGGCATCCCTCATAGAACCTTCCTCACATTCTTCCATGATGCTGGAAGCTTCTTTGATCAGTCCATCCATCGCATCACATTTTTTTGCTTCAGCTTTTTTTCCAATTAAAGAAAAAACTTTTTCCAAGCGGCTAACATGTTCCTTGGTCTCCTCAAGGTGAGATGTCAGTACCTCATTCAACTCATCTGAAGTGGTATTTTTGATCATCTTCGGTATTGCTTTTACTAAGGCATTTTCCGCCCAATAGATGTCTTTCAACTCATCTTCAAACAGTTTCATCAGGAGGGATGATTTCATTGAGGATTTCGCAGTTGTTTTTTTGTCTGATCTTGATTTCTCGGATCCTTTTGTGGAATCTGGAGAATTGGTTTTTTTACTTTCCATCTTTTTGTGATTAATTGGGTTGAACTGAATATTTAGAATTTGATTTTTATTCATTGCCTTTTTAATATCCAACAGTCCATTTGCCATCGAATAGGAAGAAGTGGGAAACCATTGAGCTACCAATCCTCACCTTAAAACTGGCTGCCTACTTCGTTTAGTGAGCATTAGAAATCATTAAGAATTTGGTCTTGATTTTTGGGGCGCCATACAAAATATTCTGAGGGAAATTTGGTCAATGGTATATTCTCCATTTGGTCCACCGAATTGCTCAGGTAAAAGCGGAGCGAATCGATCATTGGGTTTCGATACTCTCGTATAAAATTGTAATTTATTAACGTGATGAAACATACGCTTTAATTTTAGAAATTTTTCTTAGAAATGTCAGCAATGAGCCTCCGTAAATAGTTATATAATAATTGAAAAATATTATATAAATCTAGCTTAACTGCATATACTATTTCAAACACTATGCCATGCGAAAACTAGTGTAGAAAGGTCTAAAGACCTGTATCAGATAAATGATTGAGGATTATTATCTACAGACTGGGGAGTAAATAAGATAAATAGTAACAGGAATAATTATTGGGAATCATAGCCTCGTTATCAAATATTAATTGTACAATTTGTATGTTTTAGTATTGTAAAAAGCAGTTTTTAAAGGCTCCGTATTCTTTCAGGAAACTAATTTATTTACTCTATTTTTCTCCATTTCCCAACTGCCTTCTTTATCCACAAACAGATATGGGTTGGAATTTGAGGCGGAAGTTTTTGTGACTCACATTTTCTGGACTTCCTCAGAGACAAAGGCCTTTAGTATTAAACTGAGGTATTGGAGACTTTCAAGAGCCAAGTGGGAAAAAAAGTCATGAAATGAATCGGGATTATTCTACGGTTTTGATCCAGAACAACAAGCACCACGATCATCCGATAAAAAACTCCTTCTTGTAAAAGTCTGAAATGATGAAATTGGTTAATTCTTCGGTAACTTTTGATTAACAAATATTTAGTTATTATTTTTGTCTTTTAGACTCACACGAGATTTGAAAAAAAATCAGAACCAAAGTGGCTATTGAAAAGTTAATGGATGGCTGCTTTTGGGAGTTTTCTGATTCATGAAAATAGATGAGAAAAAGCAGAATACCGGATTGTTTAAGGACTAAAATCAATTCTCCGTTTAATTTTTTTGACGAAGTTTCTAAATATTCTTCCTCGTTTTTAAAGGCAAAAAGAATTTGAAAAAATTAAACGCGCTAAAATCTGAGGGTAACAATTTTTTGAAGGGTGTATTGTATAAACATCTCCAATAGTTCCATTTATAAGGATGCCTGTTTTCGGTATGCCATGGTTTGGATGGACCTGTAAAGTGGATCGCTACAGGGTTTTTCATAGCCTCTTTTAATTTTTTTTGAGTGCTATCATCCTCTCTAATAGGGAAATTACCTTCCAGAATATTGGTGGTTACATTAAATTGAAATGGTAGTTTTTCCATTTTCCAACGGAAAGTGCATTGAGTCCGCACTGATCCGCAAACCAAATTGCATTTGGATGGGCTGCGATGTAATCAATAACTTTCCTTGAGAAATCAGTCTCTCTCCATTTTTTAAGATTAATAAGCATCACACCTGAATTGAAGTAGCCCGACTCGCGGCTGACCCCAAGGTCCTGATGCCATTTAATCCCGGGTGATTGGACTGCCGCCAGATAATATTCTTCAATGTTTGTTTCCCAAACTTCCCGCAAAGAACCTCTGATCAGTAAGTCTGAATCCAAATAGAGAAGCTTTTCTTCCTGGTTATGAGCAGGCGGTAAAAGTCTGTAATAGGCTGATGTGGCAAAATGAAGGTTGACTTTTAAATGATCCAAGTTCTCACCTTCCAATTCAATGATATTGAAAGTGGCAGAATGACCCACAATAATCTGGTTGATTTTTTCTTTGTTAGTTGTGCTAAGCTGATTTCAAAGCAAAAAAATCTCAATTGTTTCACTTGAATGACAATTCAAGAATAATCTCATGGTAACTGCCAGAGGTTCGATGAAATTTTCATCTATTGTAAAAGCTATTTTCATTTTAATAAAAATCCGGAGAGAGCAGTCACTTTTCTAATTTCCGAAATAATTCTTTTCATTATCAATTTGCCACAAATATAACTGGAAAGGATCAACGTAAATCTCCTGAATACTTAGAGATTCAAATCAAAAAAAAGGCCATTTTGAATGAAATGATCTGCTGGATAGCACGGAGTCTGGTTTGGAAACGAAAGGATTGAAATTCCTCTGATGAGTCGATTCTTGAGGTATTTTTTTTCTGAAAATGAATTACAACTTCAAATAGGGAAGAATTAAATTATTCCTTCAAACCGGCTCTATATGAATCAGTACATGACCCAACTGAGGGATTTCCTGCCTTAGGGTATCCTTCAGTTCATGGGCGATATGATGCCCTTCTTTCACACTCAATATTCCATTTACATTTGCGTGGAGATCGACATGATAGATCATCCCTGCCTTTCGAATAAAGCACTTTTCCGTTCCTTCAACTCCGGGTACCGTTAATGCAACTTTTCGGATTTCCATGGTCAGTTCGTCGTGGTTATTTTCATCCATCACCTCACCTAACGCCGGGCGAAAAATCAAGTAACAGTTGTATAAAATAAACCCAACAGCAAGCAAGGCAGCATAATCATCCGCCACCTCATATCCTTCTCCGCCAATCAATGCGATTGTAATTCCGACAAATGCCGCTACCGAAGTGATCGCATCGCTTCGATGATGCCAAGCCTCGCCTTTGAGTGAAGTGCTTTTCAGTTTTTTACTCCTTCTGATCACCACTTGATATGAAATTTCTTTCCA
>JBKJKX010000015.1:0-18927 GCA_046597285.1 Algoriphagus sp.
CATGTGGGGGGCGATGAAGTCCATACGACCGGAAGAAACAGCGGGAAATCTCCGCTGGAATTGCAATTGACTTGGTTGAATAGAGTAAGTCAATACGCCGCTGAAAAAAATCTGACACCGATCTTTTGGGATGATATGCCTTTGCAAAATGCGGGGGTTTACCGATCCATCTACGACAGCAAACTGACCATAAATCAGGTGGACAGCATCTGGCAGGCGAATGAACCCAATCTGAATAAGTACATCGATCTTTTCCCGAAAAACTGCGTCTATATGCGCTGGAACTACGATATGCCTGAGTCACCGGGAAATAATCGTGCGATCAAGTGGTTTTCTGACAATGGATTCAAAGTAATGGGCGCTACCGCCGGTCAGACGCGCTGGAATTTAATGCCTCAAGATCAAAGCAACCACAATAACATTCGCGATTTTGCGCTGATTTCGATTCGGAATAAAGCTGATGGTTTGCTGCTTACACTATGGGATGATGACTCCCCGCATTTTGAATTATATCAAAGAGGTATCGCAATTTTCGCAGAATATACTTGGTCAGGAGAAAAGAGAAATACGGAAGAACTTCAGACTGCTTATAGGCACCGGGCATTCGGGCCGGCTTTGGCATCAGAGGATTTGGAGTTTATAGATTCGCTAGAAGGTTCGGTAGCTTTTTGGAAAAATGCTCTGCTTGATTCAAAGGATCGAAACAACCTTAGAAAAATGGAAAATCCGATTGAACAGGCTTTGATCACTATGCCTGATCCTGACTCTGCGGGAATTTGGACAGAAAAATATAAAGCGAAGATTGCCAAAGCTGAACAGAATCTAGAGAAAGTGGATTCAGTTCTACAGAAAATCGGCAAATCCAAAAAGCTTGCAGTCAGAAATACCTACACCCTTGAGGTCTATGAGCAAGTGGCGAAATCAATTCAATTTTCCAATCGGGCTTTAATCACACTTGCTCAACTGGATCACCCAAGCGGGGAGGAGCGAAATAAGGCAAAAGCAAAACTGGCAGGAATGGAGGAAGAATGGAAGTCAATCCAAGCTGAACTAGAAAATGTTTATGGCAAAACCCGATCACTCAACAAACCTTCCGACTACATCTTGGATCAGGATCATCATAATCACCTTGCAAATCAAGCAACCAAGTTTTCGGATTGGCAATTCTATGTAGAGAGTTTGTTTTTGGAAAAAATCAAAATAGTTAACTAGTTAAAAGGAAGATTGGCTCCTCGGTATCTACATTAGGCACCAGGAGTAATTTCGAGGCTCTTTTGAGGATTTGCAATCTCTGTCATAGCTATATATTGGGATTAAAAATCACTGAATATTTCTTCAGGATTGCAATTCCTAAAGAGGATCTATCCCCACATTTAGAATTACTCATTAAAAAACGGCTTCATTTCCTCATGGATTTCTTCTCTGAGGGTTTTTAATTTCAAGGCGTATTCCTGGAGTTTTTTCTCTTTATCAGTTTTGGGAACCCATGGCTTGACTTTCTTTGGTTCTCCCTTTTCATCTACTGACACAAAAATGATGATACAGTGGGTCTTTTTTTCAAACTTCCTTTCCGAAAAACCTCTGGAATAAACCTCTACCATGATATGAATACTGGAAGTTCCAGTATAAATCACCGTACAATCAATCTTGATCACCTCCCCGATGTTGATCGGTTTGTAGAATCGGATACCCCCTACATAAACTGTCACGCAATAGCTTTCGGACCAGGTTCGGGCACAGGTATAAGCAGCCTGATCGATCCATTTCATAACAGATCCACCGTGGACTTTTCCCCCGAAATTGACATCCGATGGCTCGCTGATGAATTGGAAAGATGTTTTTTGCGGAGATGACATAGCTTTTTGGTTTGGGATGTTTGAGTATGACGAAGCTAGGTTTTTATTTCAAAAAGATGGTTTCGATTCCATCTAGGAAATATTTGAAATTGGAAAGGGGGAATTATTGCTTTTTCAGTCATGTCAATACTTCTGCCTCAAAAATCCTTTGACGATTTGGTTACCTCAAAAAAAACAACGCCAGCAGCGCACTGATAAAAATAACCCCATAACCCAGATAAAGATCTTTTCTAAGAGTATTACTTCCTGCCCATATTCCAATCCCCATTTTTACAAGTGTATTCGAGATAGTACCAATCAAAACAGCGGTAGATGCAATCGAAAAATCTAGCTTAATCCCGGCCAATTTGGACACAGAAATGGTAATTGCATCGATGTCAGAAAGCCCGGCTACCCCACTTGAGATCAGGATTCCTCTTTCACCGAGGTTTTCGTTCGCATAACTTACGACGAGCAAAATCACCATATAAATAAGTCCAAATACTAAAGCACCGATCAAATCCAACGGCTTTCCTTTTGGGATTTCTGTGCTGGTAATTTCAGTTTTTCCTTTGGTGAAAAAGAGAAATAGGGTGATTCCGATTGCTGCCAGAAACACTAAAAAGATGGTGAAAAACAGCTCATTAAACAGGGCCTTATTGAAGATGAAAGTCCAGACGAGCACTCGAATGATCATAATAGAGGATGCTGCCAGGATCGCAATTGCACAGCTATGGGAGAAGGCTTCATTTTCTTTGCTTTTTTTGGCAAATACCCACGTGACTGCCGTGCTGGAAACCAAGCCTCCGAAGATGCCGCTGAGCAGAATTCCTTTTTTGGCGCCCAGAAACTTCATCAGCATATATCCGACAAAGCCTAAACCTGAAGTCAGGACGATCACCCATCCGATCTCACGGGGATTTAGAATATCATAAGGGCCGAAAGTCCGGTCAGGCAGGAATGGAAAAATTAAAAGAGCAAGAACCACAAACCTGATGAAATCATACAGCTCTTCAGGTGTGATTTTCCCTACGATAAAGTGAAGCTTAAATTTGGCGGAAAGTAAGACTACGACCAGTACGGTAATCATCAGGCTGAGTTCGATGATGCCCAGGAAAGCCGTGGTGCCCAGCACAAATCCAATCAGGGTAGTGAATTCTGTAGTGGCGCCTATTTCTCCTTTCGAGGCTGTAATCCAATAAGATACTCCGGTGACGATCGCTACAGAAAGGAGAATTCCCAAGTACACGATGGGAGAAAGCAGGTAATATGTGAGTCCAGCCATGAACCCCAGGAGAACTACAAAAATGAACGTTCGGATGCCGGCAAAACCCTTGACTTTTTCATTTATAGCCGCGTGTTCCCGCTGCATTCCGATTATTGCTCCAATCCCGATGGCAACCAATAATCTGATTATGAAATCACTCTGAGTGAGTTGAAAGGAATCAGTATCGATCAGGAATGTTTCCAAGGGATGAAATGAGTGAATTTGGGTTTGGACTCGTACTAAAGATAGGGTTTTTGGGGGAATGAGGCCAACTATTGAACAAATGACGGAATTCAATAACTCAGTAATTTTGGGGCAAAGGAATATGCTTTTTAAAGGACGTGAATCTGAAGAAACTTTTTTAACTACTGTCGTTATTTGGCAACCGAAATGACTGTTCCTATTGAATAAAATCTCGTTTTAGCAAGTTTCAATTAGGCTTTAAAATACTGTTAAGTAATTCATTTACAGTCTATTCAGGATAAGTTGATTGAGTAAAAATAATGGGAATACTATGCCCCTTTTACACCAGCATTACCCAATCAATCTTTTGTTTCTTATTCAAAAACCAGATTAGATGGTCTTAAAACGCTTTGAGAAAGTTTGGCCCAAATTTTCGCTACAAGTCAATTATAAAAAAGTTAGGTAAACTGATATAGCGTAGATTTTATTTGGCCATTACCATTTTTTTCTACCTCTTTCAAACTTTTTTAAAGTATAGGAGTTTCATCCAAAACATTTAATCAAACCACACATCACAATGAAAAATTTAAGATTATTATCTCTTGCGGTTGTTGCTTTCGCTGCTTCTTTCGCAGTTGCTTGCGGAAATGCTCCAAAAGAAACAGTAGAAGAAACTGTTGTAGTTGAAGAGCCAGTTGTTATAGCTCCAAAGACAGTGGTAGATATCGCTGTAGGATCTCCTGATCACACAACCTTGGTAGCAGCTGTGACTGCTGCAGGTCTTGTTGAGACATTGAGCGGAACAGGTCCATTCACTATTTTTGCTCCAACTAACGCGGCTTTTGCAGCTCTTCCAGCTGGAACAGTTGACAATTTGTTGAAGCCTGAAAACAAAGAAATGCTGACTGGTATTTTGACTTACCACGTAGTAGCAGGTAATGTAATGGCTGCCGACTTGTCAGACGGTCAAATTGTAAAAACTTTGAATGGTCAGGACTTGAAGGTGTCCATTAAAGATGGCAAAGTAATGATCAATGGCGCTAATGTAACTGCTGCTGACCTTGCTGGTAGCAATGGTGTGATCCACGTAGTGGATTCAGTATTAATGCCTAAGTAATTTGTTGTTTAAGAGCCCGATTTAAACCTGCCAATAGGCAGGTTTTTTTTTATTTTTTTTAGAGAAATGGGAAAGTCAAGTAAATGAATCACATGGAATCTTGACTTCTTCAATGTACATTGATTTAAAAGTTATTAGCCGGCATTTCCGAACTTTTTTATAAATAGGGTACTGAGTTGTGGTAAGAACTCCCCATAATTGGCAAATTTTTATGTCGGCAAGTAATGTAAATCGCCGCAACATTATATAATCTCTAATGCTATTTCACCACATCCCATCCGAAATTAAAAATGAAATAAAAAGAATTGATAAGCATTTGAAAATAGGGCAAGGACGGAGAAAGTCTTTAATTAATGCCTAATTGAGCAAATTTTAAGGATTACGACATCATTTGCTTGCCAAAAATGCTTGTTCACTTATTATGAGTAATACACTTTGGATTAGCTTCAGATACTATTAATATTCAAATAGCAGCTTAAAAAATGACTTAAAAAAAGTAAAAAAAAATTCTCAATTCAGTTGGCTTAGTTACTGTCAATACGATAAGTCAATGTTTTGTTAAGAATTGGTTCGCTCTTTCTCAATCCCTCTGCAACTGAAAATAGAGACGAAATTGGATTAGCTGAATTGAGAAAGAAATAACGAAAGCTGGTAAATTTCATTCCTAGGATGATCCTGGTTCCCTCAAAAAAGTGTAACAGCTTGCTTTGAACGGCATCTTCCATACGGTTTAAACATTGGCTCATCATTTCTTACTAAGGAATTTACACCCAAAATACTATGGAAACGAAAACAAAAGGATACAACTTATTAGTCTCAGTTAATGGGTTTGATTTATCCTATGATGATGTTGGGGAAGGAAAAATCCCGATAATTTTTTTGCATGGTTTTCCTTTCGACAAAACGATGTGGGAGCTTCAACTTGAATTTTTAAAATTTAAGTATCGTCTAATTGCGGTTGATATCAGAGGGTTTGGGAAATCAGATGAAGAAGAATCACCACTGAGTATTGATTTGTTTGGGGAAGATTTAATTGCTTTTATGGACAAGATGAAGATCGAAAAAGCAATTGTTTGTGGATTGTCTATGGGCGGGTATATAGCTTTAGATGCACAGAAAAGATTTCCTGAAAGGTTTGAAGCGTTGGTTTTATGCGATACGCAATGCATTGCTGACACTCCTGAGGTGAAAAAAAATCGTCTTAAAACGATTGATGAAATTGAATCCAACGGAGTTGCCGGTTTTAATGAAGGCTTTTTAAAGAAGGTATTCCACAAAGAATCATTGAAAAGCAACAAAGAACTGGTCAACCAATTGAGATTCGTCGTGTTCGCTAATTCTCAACACATTATTACGCAAGGGTTGAAAGCAATTGCGGAGCGATTGGAAACTTGCTCTACTTTATATAGGATTAAAATTCCGACAATGATTATTTGTGGGAAAGATGATGAAGTGACACCACTTGCTCAATCTGAATCTATGCATTCATCGATTCAGGGTTCAATACTGAAGGTTATTGAAAATGCAGGTCATGTGTCAAATCTTGAGCAGCCTCATGAATTCGCAAAACACCTTTCGGAATTTTTAGCGGGATTGCCCGGAGTCGGTTTGGAAGATGCTAATGGAAAAGAAAAGGGAAATTGAAAAATAACCAATCCAAAATTTACTTGGATCTTAGTCAGACAACTTCAATAAGGTCTTTTCATTTAAGACCTGCGTTTGCTTTTTTTGCCATCAAAATCACACCAGTGGACCAGTTCATCTTAGTCAGGTGGAAGTCAGATTTGTTCTCCAGCAACTCTATCAAAGCTTCAGCTTTGGCCGCATGTCCTTTCGGCCAGTTTGGTTGTGGGAGCATATCGTCGATTATATAAAGTCCGCCCGGTTTCAGCATCGCAAGTGTCACGTCGAGTTGGTCGTATTTACCAGGCCATGCATCGGCAAATATCAGATCGAAAGTCGGGCCTGTATAAGCCTTGATCCATTGCGCTCCATCTGCACAGATAACTGCTACACGTGGATCTTTACCAAAGAATCCAGCTGCGATTGTGGTGAGTTTGGGATCATTGTCCAGGGTGGTTAGGGTAGATGAGGGATCCATTCCGTCGATCATCCAAGAAAGAGAGAGCCCGATTCCAGTTCCAAGTTCTAAGAAATTTCCGCCTGGTTTGCTGGCAATCATAGTTTTCAAGAGAACACCTATGTAGAGGTCTGAAGGCATGGTAAAGCCTATTTCCTGGCTTTTTGCTTCTATTTGGGGATGTATTGACGGTTTATTCCGGATGTCAGAGTCTTGCATTGAAGAATAAAAGGAGAAAATTTAAAATTAGGGAGAAAGTTGTTGAAAGGGTATTCCGTTTGATTAAACCTAACAAGTCCCTAAGAAAGCTGTCTATTGGCAATAAAACCACTTACTCTTATTCCGATTTTGCTTTTACTTTCTACTTTTTTTAAATCTGCTATTGTAGCTGTTCAGGATCAAAGCCAAAAATCATGGGAAAAACATCTCCATCAGCGGAGAAACCTAAGTCGAGTATGCTTTTTTGGGGAAAATTCAACCTATAACTTGGATGAATAACTGCTAGAAATCGAACGGATACTTCATTCATGAGCAAAAATCCTTGAGTATGTGTCGATTTCTATGTATTATCAATGCAAAGTTTTAAACAATATATTCAGTTTGCTTCGCCATGCTTATAACGTCTTTATCTTGGGTCTAGTCACCGAGATTGTTACATTTTTGAGGTTTATGACAGGAGGTAGAGGTGCTTGATTTCCAAAGATGATTTTTGCCTTAACTTTCTTTTAGGTTATCTATTGGGTTGATTTGAACAGCTTTAAGGATTTGAAAACCTGTGCTTACCAATAGAATTAAAACCATTAATCCAGCAGGGATCAAGAAATATCCGAAATGTGGATTGATTTGAAATGCAAATTCCCTCAGCCAGCTATTCATCCAAAAATATCCTGCAATCCAAGCGAGCAGTACTGCTGCACTTGTCACCTTCAGGTAATCGGCATAAATCAGCAAAATCAATGATTTGGTCGAACTCCCAAAAATCTTTCGAATACTGATTTCTTTTAGTTTTTTTGACATCAGGAAGGTTGTCAAGCCAATCAAACCGATAGCAGCTATCACTACTGCTATGATTGAAAAAATAGAGTAAGCCTGGGTCAATTGATATTCTGATCTATAGAGCTGATCGATTTGATCATCCAGAAAACTAAATTCGAGTGGGTAGCCAGGATAGAGTTCAGGCCATTTTTTCTCCAAGGCTGCAATTCCTTTCTCAATCTCACCGGCTTTCAGTTTCACCGAAACAAAACGGAAAGAAGGTTCGAAACCATAAAGAATCAGTGGATCAACTCCCGCATGCAAAGTCGAAAAGTTGAAATCATCTACGATCCCAACTATTCTTCCATTCACTTTTCCGGCCACTTGCATGCCGATTGGCTCGACTAATCCAAACTGACGAATTGCTGCTTCATTGATCAAAACCTCTGGGATTGAATCCATTGGGTTTAACTGAATTGGCCTTCCAGCTTTGATAGGGATTTGGTACAAATCAAGGAAGTGCTCATCCACTAAGAAGGTTGAAATCGAGTTTTCTCCAGCCTCAGTTCCCATAAAAGAATATGTAAAGGTCAGAGAAGTGGTATTTCCAGGTGTGCTGGAGGAGAAACTTGCGTGATCTACTTCCGGAATCTGGAGTAGTTCTGAGGACAGCGTCTCATGCCTTGGGTTTTGACTCCGATCTTTGACTGGAATGATGATTACTTGCTCGCTGTCAAATCCTAGTCGTTGATTTTTGAGAAATCTAAATTGCTGCGAAACGATTCCTGTAGAGATCAATAAGAAGATTGAAATGGCAAACTGGAAAACAATCAAAGCACTACGAATAGCCGCCAATGCGACCGTTCCGCTAGTCCGCTTGGTTGATCCAATGCTTGCCTGTATTGCTTGCCAAGCAGGTAAAATACTGGCTATCAAAGCGATTAAAAATGTGAAAATCAAACTTGGAATAATCAGCCAAGTGCTAGAGAAGATATGGAGTGATTTACCTGTGATTTCATTGAAATAAGGCGTGATAACTAGTGCGATTAGAAAACCCAGACCTAAAGCAATCAAACAGATGACCAAAGTTTCCAGAAAGAAATAACTCACCAGATTTAACCTGCTCGCTCCCAGAATTTTTTGAATTGATATTTCTTTTTCTCTTGCTGCTTGAGTCGCAGTCGACAAATTGATGAAGTTTGCACAGGCCATTAGTAGGATAAACAATGCGATGGTTCCCAGAATAAAAGAATAGCTTTCGTTGCTGGGCGGACTGATTTCATCCTTCCGATTTGAATTTAAATGAATGGATTTGAGCGGTTGAAGGAAAAGCGATTCCTTTTCTTGAACCCATTTTGGTGCGTGATTTTTTAGGATTAGAGGAAGTTTGGATTCGACCAACTTTGGGTCAGCGCTTTCCTCTAGCAGGGCATAGGTGTAGTGGTCAAATTGACCCCAATTGGATAGTCGAGCTTCTCCGATCAAATCTTCCAATGAAGAAAAAGTAATAAATGCTTCTGCTACGAAATGCGAGTTGCTGGGAATTTCGGCCATCAAGCCAGTGATCGTTAACTCTACTTCATTATTAAAAACCAATGATTTCCCAATAGGATCACCTGTTGGAAAATATCGCTTTGCCATCTCTTCTGTTAGAATAATGGAGTTTTTTTCCAAGAGGGCTTTTTCTGGATTACCCCTTAGAAGCAGAATATCAAACATTCGAAATAGACTACTGTCAGCAAAATAGACTCGTTCTTCATAAAAAACTCGATCCTCATAGCGAAGTAAGTCTGTTCCAGGATTTTTTCGAAGCCGCATCACCTCTTTGACCTCTGGAAAAGCACCTATTAAGTTTTTACCGATTGGAGCGCTAGTTTTTGCCCAATTAGTGAGGGTACCATCACTATTGAAATCTAAAACCACTCGATAAATATCGTCGGATTTAGAATGATAGGCATCAAAGCTATATTCATCGGTGATGAACATCGAAACCACTAAAAAACTCGCAAATCCAACTGCTAAGCCGAAACAATTAATTAGCGTGAATCTGAGATTTTTCTTAAAAATGGTTCGAAAACTGAGTTTTAGGAATGATTGCAACATGGCTTTACTGGGGATTTCCAGTGAGCTGAATTTAGTATCCCTGAAGTTACTACTCAGATTCTAAGATCAAACCTGAAAAATTTTACAGGATCATTCAGTGGCACCAACTCGAAGAATTACATTCCCGATTTTCTGTCCAGTTTCCACATATTTATAAGCTTCTACGATTTGATCAAATTGATAAACCCGATCGATTAAAGGTTTAAAGTGACCTTGTTCGTTTTGGATTTTCAGAAACTTGATATCTTCTTGCGAGAGGGTAGGGATAGGGAAAAGTAATTTTTTACCTGAGGTGAATTTATGTTTCAGCGCTAAGAAAATATTTTCTAATCTAGGTCCCAGTTCAGTAGAAATGTACACTCCATTTTCTTTCAAGAGCGGTTTGCAGATTGAAAACCGGCTCTTGCCTACTGCATCGAAGATGAATTCATAGCGTTCCTCTGTTTGAGTGAAATCTTGGGTTTGGAAGTCCACCACTCGATCTGCTCCTAGATTTTTCACGACTTCTAAATAGGCACCGGGACATACCGCGGTGACTTTTGCTCCTAATGCTCTGATGAGTTGAATAGCTGCTGAGCCGATTGCTCCAGTTCCGCCAATAACCAGTACATGGTGGCTGGAATCTACTTTTGCAGCTCGGATATTCCCCAAAGCATAGTGGGATCCTTCGCTTAAAGCGGCGGCAGTTTCAAAGTCTAAACCAGCTGGAATATGCGCAATTCCTTTGTGTTCATTGATTACCTTGAACTCTCCATGCCCTCCAAAACCTTCGTCATCGAATCCAAAAACTCGATCACCTACTTTGAATTTGTTTACTTCGGCTCCGATTTCGGAAATTATCCCGGCGAATTCACATCCTAATATGGGTTGCTTCGGTCGAAAAAGACCTGAGAAAAACCGACTCACAAAGTATTCAGCACTTCTAAATCCGGAATCAGTTCGATTGACCGTAGCGGCCATGACTTTGATTAAGATCTCAGACTTGCCAATCGTAGGCTTAGCGATTTCTGCAAATCGAACTACTTCAGGCGGGCCATATTGCGTGTAGATTTGAGCTTTCATAGATTATGGTTTTAAAAGGCTTTACGCATCAAAGCTGCTGTCCGTTAACGTGCATCAAGACTTCAATGTCTTTGGTGTCGTCGAACACATGGATCGAAACTCGCTTAAGGCATAGGCATTATTTAGGTAATGGATGCCTGAGTTTAGGTTAAAAAGGTGTTTCTCGCTTCTGAGCATCGCCCAAATTACAAAAACTCAAGTGAGTCAAAAAAAATAGTTTTAGAGAAAAGAATTAGATTTTCCTAGGAAGAATTTGAGGCGTTATACAGATTTTATTCATCAATTTTAGTTTGTGATATAAGTTTTCGATTCAGCTAAGGATAATGGAATTAGAACATATTTCCCTTTTACATCCTCCTGAATGGCTAGCATTTTTTGATCACTGGTTTTGGCTTGTGCCCAATTATCAGGGATGTAAGTTTTGATGGTTAAGGGCACGGTATAGATTTTTGGATCAAGTTCCGAAACCAGGGAAATAGTGATTTTATTATTTTCAAGATTGCTTTCAACCTTTGTATTCTGACGTGCCCTAACATATTTGGTCACTTCACGAAAAGTCGCTACCCAGAGATTTTCCTCATTGTCTTTCAGGTAAGTGAAATATTCTTCGAGTTCAGCTTTAGTTTTTGGTTCCCAGCCCAGATTTTCAACTCCGTGAAAAACAAGGACAAGCCAAATATTGTCATGAGCCATTCCTGTATCTACCCATCCTTTCATTTCGTCTACACTGATCTTTGTGATTGGTCCACGCTGCCATTGCACATATTCCTTTTTGGAATCGGCCGGGCTCACTTTGGAGCCACGGTTGATTTCCTCCAGCCATTCTTCCGGCATTCTATTTCGAAGAGCGGGGTAAACTTTGTGCGCATATTCCATCACCCGTTCATTCTCTGTACCATATGGGCCCTCTGCTGTAAAAGTTGATTCCGGCCCAATGAATTTGAGAAGGTCGGCTTTGCTTTGCTCCAATTCATATAGCATGTTGACTTCATCCAAAACTGCTAATTTGGGATGTGTCACTGTATGAGAAGCGATTTCGTGACCTTGGGCTGAATAGGATTTGTACTGTTCCCAGGAAGTGGTGTCTTCGACATTGTTGTGGAAAACCACGTCATCGGTATCCTTCATTGTTCCGTTCCTGATTTTTTCATAGCCTTCGTCGATCAGTAGATAGGCTTCTTCGACTTTTCCCTGCTCAAACATCGAACCTGCCCGAGCATGATAATCTTCTGCTTCACTCGTACCGGTAAAAGCTATTAAAGATGCCCGCTCGAAGAAATTTTCAGCGTTGGTTTTGATGGTAGCGGTTTCTTGGATAATAGTTTTTTGAGGCCTTCCGATAAATTTACCGATTCCTGACCCTTCCACTTTTCCGGTGATGATGTAAAAAGTGGCCGGCAAACCCAATCGATCCATTATCGGTTTGGCAATAGTAAGTTGATTCACAATCCCATCATCGAACGTGACAGAGACGGCTGATTTCTTATTTCCCTGCCATTTGGTGATTTCGGTTTGGCCTACGAGCGGGTCAGTTTGAGAGCAAGAAAAGCAGATTAAACTTAAAAGAAGGAGAGTGAGGGTGAATTTCATGTTGGGTTGGATGATTGGGCTGACTAATTTGCTGAAAAAGTGGAGGAAGCGCAAAACCGCTGATCAAGTTTTAAAAATTACGATTGTCTAAAAAGAAAAAGCCCAGTTCTAAACTGGGCTTTTAAATGGGAAAAAAAGATAATTGTTAATCCGAAAAGATAACCTAAAAGCAATTCCGGTCTGTGTAGACACAGACCGGGGCGTTGCTAATTTTTTCAATAGGTGTACTTCACATAAACCCGCTTAGTAAGGGTTTGATCATCAGTTTCTACAAGCATTTCAGAAGAATCCGCCATAGCAACTTTTGCATTCATGTTATACATCGGCTGAGGTCTATAATTGGGTTCCATCGTAACATTGTAAACTCGGAGGCCCCTAATTGCTAAAGTATTTCCGATTAAAGTTGCTCTCGCTTCAGCATCCTTCAAAGCTTCGGTAAGTAGCGTGTTTTCCAAAGATTTTCGGGTGGCATCAGAAATTCCAAATTGAAGATTGTAACTCATATCTCCTGCATTCTGAATCGCATCCACGATTTTTTGCAAATCCTCATTGGTTGCAGAAGTGATAATGCGGAGGTTTTGACGAGCCACATATCCGTTGTCGCTTGCCGTTCCATTTTGATAAATTCGATTGACATCTACCGAGTAATTATCTGCCACAAGTTTGTAATCTTTTATTTTGGCCTTTTTCAGCGCATCAGCAAGCGTCTGGCTTTTCTTGTTCAATACATTCACCGCATCATTTACTTTCATTGCCTTCTCTTCCAAGTTTATAGAAAATACAGCTTCATCAGGAGCGACTTTACGTTCTGCAAATCCTTCTACTTCAATTAGTGGGACTTGTTGTACTTGTTGGGCAAAAAGAGGGGATGCTATCGCAACCGCCAAGAATAATGTAAGAATTCGTTTCATAAGACTATAATTTGTTTTTGTAAAGGCATTCAATTTAGTTTCAATTAGTGTTTGTCAAAAGACGCACCAGAAATGGAAGCGCTACAAGCAGGCCACCAATTGATCTAGCTATTTACAAAATTTAAGAAATGCATATACAAAATACAGGGTTTTAAGAACTTTTGATCCCAGTCCTGGAATTGATCAAAACTTCCCACTTCCAAACCTCCTACTCCCCAACCTCCATCACTTCAATGCTATATTTTTTCGTCTCCGATGCTCTTGGCGCAAGGCTTCGAATTCCTTCCTTTTCTGATAGTTGCCCGGAGTGATCCTCAGCATCCGCTATGCCTAACCAAGGTTCAAGGCAAACAAAAGGAGCTCCGGGTTTGGCCCAGATTCCCAAATAATCAAAATCTCCAAACTCCATTTTGATAACCGGCCCCCTTTCCCGATGACTCAAAGAGACTTCTCTGGATTTCAAATCTGTGAATATCAGCGCATCGTGATCGAAGATATGATCATGCAATGGAATCATTTTGGTATCGTCAAGGATCATTTCGCCTTTTTCTCCAATCAACCCTTCCGCTGTAATCATCCAAGTATGGTCTCGCTCTGTAATTGGAAATTCGATTTGATAATCCTCCAGTTTCTCATTGGGCAGGAGTGGACAGGCAAACGCAGGGTGGCCTCCCAGAGAATAGTACATCACTTTATTATCCAGGTTGGAAACTTGATGGGAAATTTCCAGGGTATTCCCAAAAAGACGGAAACTGACTTCCAAAGTAAAGAGGAAAGGATAGACTTCCAGCGTTTCCGCACTGGAGTCGAAGCGGAATATCAGTGAGTCGATCGATTGATGGATCAGTTTGGCATCTGAGGAATTTCGGATAAAACCATGTTTGGGAATTTCATACTCTTTTCCTTGATAGTCGGTTTTGCCGTTTTTTAATGCTCCGATGATTGGGAAAAGAATCGGTGCCTGTCCAGTCCAAAACTGAGGATCGCCCTGCCAAAGGTATTCTTTGCCGGAGATTTTGGATTTAAAAGAGCAAAGCTCCATTCCCTTCTGCTTTACGCTGACTTCTAGGGTTTCGGATTCGATAGTGTATTTCATAGATCTTTGAAAAAGAAAGAAGAAAGATAAGACCTGAGTTAGAAAGTTTCTCTGGTATGGATGTGGAAATTGTTGGGATGAGAGGAAAGGATGCTGTAATTCCATTCTGTTGAAAGAATCCAACAAGGGACAGTGTTTTTCAATTTTTTTAGATTACTATTTTTGAACAGAAGCAAAATCATCTAAAAAATGACTTGAAGGATGTTCATTCAGGAAAGTGCCTAGTTAGCTAGGGTGATACTATCAAAGTAATCGCAAGTCACCTTAGATTTTTGATAACTCTTCTGGATTTTACTTAAGTAGAAGTCTCGTTTTCTCTTTTCAAAAAAAAATTCCTTTTAATCTGTATCAGGTTATCCCTAAAAATCAAGTAAAAAATCACAGGTCTGAGTTTTAAAAAGTTTTATAAGAAAAGCCCTTTCGGGCCTTCCAATCTATTTCTTCCAATCCATCACTTCCATTTCGCTGAGTTCCGGACCTCCTCCGCGATTGCCAGAACCTGCCTGCACGTAGATCTTTCCATCCAGAAATACAGTGCCTGTTCCATGTCTCCCTTGAAGGAGGTTTGGGAGTTTGCTCCATGTGTTGGTGCGGGTATCTAGAACTTCTACTTCTGAATGTGCGGGCACTTGTGCCGCGCTTTCACCATTCATCACAACGAGATAAGGACCGATTCCCAAATTAGAGTTTCCTGCCCGTTCGGTAGGGATGACTGCATCAATGGTCGTCCAGGTTTGGGTTTTGAAATCGAAATAATCCACTTCCTTGATCGTCGTATCGATCACCCGATTGATCTTTGCATGAGAAGTTCTACCGCCAGCGAGGTATAGTCGATCACTGACCATCGCCGCGCTCACATGATCTCTCGCTCTTGGGGCGTCCGGAAGTACTGTCCATTTTCCGGTTTTGGGATCGAGCTCGTCAAACCAAGACACAAAACCATCCCAATGTCCATCCTTAATCCCGCAAACCAGGTAGATTTTATCGTTTTTTACAAATACTCCAGCTGAGCCACGAAGGCGGTCTTCAGGAATCGTAGGACCTTCTCTCCAAGTTTTGGTTTTCGGATTAAAAATCCATGCGTTTGCAATCGGAGTTTCATGTGGGTAGCCACCCGTGAAAGCGCCGATTACCCAGATTTCGTGTTTGTATGTTACGGCTTGAAAGTGGCTGATCTCCATGGGAGCGTCGGCTACTTTTGTCCATGTATTGGTTTTGGGATCGTATTCTTCCACAGGCCTTTGTCCTCGTCCGCCGAGAGAGTAGAGTTTGCCGTCACATTCGACAAAGGAGTTTTCGTGACGTGGAGTAGCTTCGGTTTTGGGTTGGACGACTGTCCAGGATTCTTGGGAATACACTCCAACTGAAAGAAGAAGGAAAAAAGAGAGTAAAATAGGTTTCATAAATAGGTTGATTTTGGATGTGAGACAAGTTAAGGCTTTTCAGAATGGTTTTGTGGCCAAAATTAGTGGATCACTTACTTTCTGTTTGTGCATTGATAACACCGGAAGTGGTGAAACTCTTGGGGTCGAAAAAAAACCACAAATTGCTCTGTGGTTTTTATGTTTTTGGTTTTTGCTTTCGGCAAAGCCGAGAAATATTTTAATACTGAATATCAAACACAGAACATCGAATATCGAAGTTGCCTAAATCATAAATCCTAGATCAGACATCCTAGATCCCTATTTCCCCAAATCCAAAATATCCCGAATCTTATTGATTTCGGCCATTTCTTCATAAATCCCTTTGGTGTCTCCAGATTCGATTTTATTTCGGAAAGCAGTCAGATTTGCAATATATCCATCCATTGCGCTCAGGATATTTTCTTTGTTTTCGATCATGATTGGAGCCCACATAGCCGGACTTGACTTTGCCAATCTCACGGTCGAGGCGAAGCCGGAACCTGCCATATCGAAGATGTTTTTCTCATCTGCCATCTTTTGAAGGACTGTTTTGCCCAGCATGAAAGAAGAAATATGAGAGAGGTGCGACACAAAAGCCAAATGGCGATCGTGCTCTTCAGGATCCATAAATCTCAGCTTAAGGTTCAGCGCATCAAAAAGCTTGTATGCCTTTTCTTTCAGGTGAAGATCTGTCTTTTCGAGTTCGCAGATGATCATCACTTTCCTGTCAAGAAGATCAGCGAAGGCTGCTTTCGGGCCTGAATATTCTGTGCCTGCTATCGGGTGGGCAGCTAGGTATTGTCTTCGTTTCGGATGATTTGCAAGAAGTGCAGTTAGGTTTTCTTTGGTCGATCCCACATCGAAAACCAGCGTGTCCTCTCCCACTTGATCGAGGGTTTTTAGCAAAAGCTCACCCAATGTATCAGCCGGGGTGGCCAAAATAACGATGTCTGTATCTGCGTCAGGTGTTTCCTTTACCTCAGTGATGATCCCCAAAGTAAGAGCATCCTTCAGATTTTGAGGATTGGTATCCGTGCCCGAAATGTGGAGTTCAGGAAATTTTAATCTGGCGCCTAATCCAAAAGAACCTCCGAGAAGGCCTAGTCCGACAATGTGTATTTTTTTCATAGAGATTAAGATTTGATTCGGTTGATAGCTTCCAATATTTTGAATTCGGGCATACAAAGTGAAATCCGGACGAATCCTTCGCCTTGAGGACCGAAGATTTTGCCCGGAGTGATGAATATATTTTTCTCGTAAAGCAGGTAATCAACCAGCTCTTCTGGAGATTTTCCTTCTGGTACTTTGCACCAAACAAATAATCCTGCGGTGTCTTTTGAGTAGGTTAAGTCAAGCTTATCAGCAAGTTTCCAGACGAGTTTTCTTCTGTTTTGGTAAAACTCATCCAAGTCTGTAAACCAGGTTTTTCCCAAACTCAATGCTGCAATCGCACCTTTTTGCAATCCCAAAAACATGCCTGAATCCATGTTGCTTTTTACTTTCAAAACAGCCTCAATCCAATCTGCTCGGCCAGCAAGCATCCCAACTCTCCAGCCGGGCATGTTGAAAGTTTTGCTGAGTGAGTTGAGCTCCATAGCAACTTCTTCGGCCCCTGGAATCGCCAAAATGCTGAGCGGTTCCGGATTTAGGATATGGCTGTAAGGATTGTCGTGAAGCAGGACGATTGAATGTTTTTTGGAGAATGCCACCAATTCAGTCAGGATTTTCTTGCTTCCCGCAGCTCCTGTCGGCATATGGGGATAATTAATCCACATGATTTTTACTTTGCTGAGATCGCGATTTTCGAGTTCTTCAATATTTGGCCTGCCTTTATCCGCAAGATCCAAAGAATAATAAACTGACTCACTTTCCAGCAATCGTGTCACTGAAGTGTAAGTAGGATAGCCCGGATCAGGAATCAAAACCTGATCTCCAGGATTTAGAAAAGCCATACTCAGATGCATAATTCCTTCTTTGGAACCCATCAGCGGAAGGATCTCCTTTCCAGGATTGAGTTTGACTTTGTATTCACGCGAATAAAATTCCGCCATGGCAATCCTGAGTTCAGGAATACCTGAGTAATTCTGATAGCCGTGAGATTTTGGGTTTTCTACGGAATTTTTGAGTGCATCGATTACTACTCGATCCGGAGCAAGGTCAGGACTTCCAATCCCAAGATTGATCACAGGTTTTCCTTCTGCAATCAACTGATTTACTTCTTTGAGTTTGGCTGAAAAATAATATTCCTCTACGGTACTGATCCTGTCTGCAAATCCTTTCATGCCTTTCTACTGGTATATTCTCCAAAAATTTTAACTCCTCCAAAATCTGATTTTAGCAAATCCATCGCTTCCTCAAACTGCTTGTAATCCGAAAATTCCGCATCGATAAAAAAGGAATATTCCCAGGGTTTTTCGATGACAGGTATCGATTGAATCTTACTCAGATCAAGATCTTTATCGCTCAGCATGGTCAGGAGTTTAGCCAGCCCACCCTTTTGATTTTGGATGGTTACTTTGAAAGAAGCCTTGTTGGGTGTCTCTTCTTGAGTTGATTTTTCTTTTTCTAAAATGATAAACCGAGTGAAATTATCCTTCACAGTTTGAATGTCCCGCGCGAGGATTTCGAGTTCGTAGATGCCTGCGGCTATTTCACTGGCGATAGCTGCCATGCCTGTGATTTTCTCTTCCGCGATTCTCATGGCAACTGAAGCCGTGTCGGTATCATCGAATTGCTGGATTTCCGGATACGTTGCAAAGAAATTCTTGCATTGTAAAAGTGCCATGGGGTGGGAGCGAACTTCCCGGATATCTTCGATTTTTTGTCCGGGCAAAGCCATCAATTGGTGGGCGATTGGCAAATAATACTCATCTCGAATGCTTAACTCGTAGCGATCAATTAGGTCGTAATTGGGTAAAATAGCTCCAGCAATTGAGTTTTCGATTGCCATTACCCCAAAACCAGCTTCGCCTGTTGCGACTGCTTTTGCGACTGGCTCGAAGGTTCTGAAAGTAAGTATTTCTGTCGCCTCACCAAAGTAGCGCAAAGCAACCTGATGGTGGAAAGAACCAGGCACGCCCTGAATTGCGATTTTTAATTTTGACATGACTTAAGAATGGGTCTCCATGGAAATGTCCAGCAAGCCACAATGCTTCCAGAAACTTGGGTAAGATTTATTGACCACTTCCGGGTCTTCGATGAGTACCTCGGTTTTGGTGACCAAAGGCATGAAAGCCATGGCCATTCTATGATCTTCGTAGGTGTGAATCTGCACCTTTCGCGGCATGGTGATGGAAGGAATTACT
>JBKJKX010000029.1:0-7243 GCA_046597285.1 Algoriphagus sp.
AATCCATCCCAGAATCATCAAGGGGACGCCCACTTGCATTATGAGAAATGAAATGGGAATCACAAATAGATTTGCAATCAAGAAATAGGTAGGAAATACATGGAAATAATAAACTGAAAGCGGAAAAGTCACCAATTGCGCTGCAATACTAACCGAAGTCAGTTGCCAAAAGTATTCCCCCACTTTGGAGGATGGCAACCACCAGTTTACAATCAAAGGCTGGATCAAAACGATTCCGGTAACTGCCAGATAAGAAAGCTGAAAACCAACATCAAAGATCACATCCGGATTTGCAGTGATTAGAAGCATGGCTGAAAAAGCCAAAACATTATAGATTGACGGTTTTCGATGACGCATTTGACCTAGTGTCATCAGGGAAAACATTGTGGCCGCCCTCATTACCGATGGAGAGAGTCCGGTGAGAAATGCATACAGCCAAATAATCCCAATTAAAGCAACGAGGTAATAGTTTGTTTGATGTTTGGTCAGCCGAGCTAACTTCAACAGAAACAAGAAAATGGCATAGATGATGCCCACGTGCAGCCCGGAAACAGCCAAAATATGCATCACTCCTGTTTCAGAATATGCTTTGCGGATTTCCGGATCAAGGTTTTGTTTTTGCCCCAGCAACAAGGCCAAGGCAACCTGACGAGAATCCGGATCAGGAATCTTAGCTTCAAGCATCAGAACCATTTTCTGCCTGAGATGGTCTAAAAAATAACGGGAATCATCGCTTTGATTTGGTTGAACAATTCGAAAGTCTTTACCCAAAAACTGCCTGTGAAAAATGCCTTTTCTGGCCAAAAAATCTTTGTAATCAAACTCATTCGGATTTTTGGGAGTGGGAATAACCTCCGGTGCTTTGTCGATCAATAAAATCTGTCCTGGCAGAAGAGGCGTTTTGCTTTGATGATAGACCAGTACTTTTCCGGATACATCTGACCATCCGTCTGTAGTTTTCACGGATTTTAACTCCAGTAAATTTTCTAAGGAATTTGGTTTTGGAATATCAAACAGGATGACCTCAGCGAGGTATTGATCAGCACCTTCAACTTTCGCCGAGCCGCTAGGAAGACTTTCCTTTTTCACCTGAATCAAAAGCGCTCCAAAAAGAACCAGGATCGCATAAGCAAAAGCACTGGGACGGAAGATGATTTTGACTTTCCCTTCGTACAAAATCAGAAAGAAATAGACACTCCAAAGGATAAGAATTAAACTAAGCGAAACCCAGAGTCCCGGGGAATAACTGGATTTCCCCCAAAAAATACCCAGAAGTAGAAATGGCAAATACCTTAAAAATGGAAAGTCGGAAAATCTCATATCGTTAAAAAAATTAAAGATTTAAGTTACCCTTTTTTTGCAAAAAAAAAGAGCCAGTAAAGGGCTCTCTCTATTCTATAAAATCCTGACAATCAAAATCTATATCCAAAACTAAATCCTGCATTAGGTTCTACTCGTGTAAATTTATCTGCAACTTCATTACTGAATCCTCTGGCGATACTAGCATAAGGACCAAATGCGAAATTTTCAGATACTTCCCATTTATATCCCAATCCCGCACCGAAAATAAAGGCTGACATATCAGTGGTGATTATCTGTCCCGCATCATTTTTCTCTTCAAAATCCCCAAATCGAATCTTTGCAAAAGGGAAAAGGTAAAATCTTCCGCTTGGTTTGTTTCCAAAATAGAAATTCATTGATGTCTGAATCGAGTTAGTCTTGTACTCCTTCCCTTTTCTTTCGGAATTGTAACCAAAGCGATCGTTGATAAGAACTTGAAAATCCAATGAATGGGATTCACTCAGATACTTTTCATAGCCAACCTCGACAGATCCAAGTACAATTAGGTTTAGAAAATTGACTTTAACTTCGTTGGAAAAATCTCTACTTATTCCAGAGCTGCTTGAAAGCACTTGTTGAGCTTGGCTCATGGATAGAATTCCCAAAAGAAGCGTGAGTGTAAAAAACGTTTTTTTCATATTTCTTCAAGTTGATTTGGATCTAAACTACAAGGGTCAAGCCAACTTCATTTTATAGTGAAGAATTTTACACTCTTCGAATATATCTCCCTCTTTTTCAAATCCAAATTTTGAATACAATGGCACCGCCATAAGTTGTGAGTGGAGATATTTGAGCTTACCAATTGTAGCATCATTTGCGGAAATATCACTCAACACTGCTTCTACCAGCGCCTGACCCACACCTTGACCTCTGGCGTCTTTCAATACTGCAAATCGTTCGAGTTTTACTCCATTTTGTGTAAACCTCCATCTGGCTGTTCCCACAGGTTTCCCGTCCAGTATTGCCAAAAAATGAGTAGATGTTTCTTCAAACTCGTCGTATTCCTCGGCAGGATTTACTTCTTGCTCGACTACAAAAACCTCTTCCCTTATTTTCAAAGATGGTTTTAGATCTTCCTCCTTGGTGATTTTACTTACCTGAAGGCTCATTTCTTGGCTGATCTTTATCGAATTGATCTTTTTCGTATGCTTCAATAATGGCTTTCACCAATTTGTGCCGGATCACATCTTTGCCGCTCAAGCTCACAATTCCGATACCTTTCACGTCTTTGAGGATTTTCAGCGCTTCAGATAACCCTGACTTTTGCCTAACAGGCAAATCAACTTGCGTTTGATCTCCTGTGATGATTACTTTGGAATTTGGCCCCATTCGGGTCAGGAACATTTTGATCTGCTCCTGAGTGGTATTCTGAGCTTCGTCTAGTAGGACAAAAGCATCATGCAGCGTTCGGCCTCTCATATAGGCCAAAGGTGCTATTTCGATTACCCTGGTTTCCTGATAGTATTTCAGCTTTTCCGGGGGAACCATGTCTTGTAGCGCATCATAGATCGGCCTCAGATACGGATCAAGTTTCTCTTGGAGGTCTCCTGGTAAAAACCCGAGATTTTCCCCCGCTTCCACTGCCGGTCTGGTGATGATGATTCGCTTTACTTCTCTGTTTTTCAAGGCACGAACAGCTAATGCTACCGCGATATAAGTTTTGCCGGTTCCTGCCGGGCCTAACGCAAAAACCAAGTCATTCTTCATCGCTGCCTCAACGAGCTTTTGCTGATTGGCGGATTTTGGTTTGATGACGAGACCTTTATTCCCAAAGACAAGAACCTGATCTCTGTTGGCTTCTTCGAAAGGAATTCCTTCCAGTTCGAGGTAGTCTTTTACATTTTCAGGCGTGAGGTGTCCAAATCGATCAAAGTGTTCAAGCAAAAGATTTATGAGATCGTTGATACGAAGGATTTCTGGCGCACCACCTTGTATGCGAACTTCATTACCTCGAGAAATAATTTTGCTTTGGGGAAATGCAAGGGCTATTTGCCTAATATTCTCATTGGACGGGCCTAAAAATTCAGCCAATGGTACATTTTCTAAGGTGATTACTTTTTCTACCAAACTCGTTTATTGATTAGATTTTCGTTGAAGGTGAAAGAATAAAATCTCTATTTTTGTTCATCCCCCTCTTAAACAAAAGTACAAAATTTTAATCGACTTGCTTCCATGGCATTAGTGACATTCCTCTCAGATTTTGGGGACAAAGATTTTTACGTTCCGACTGTTAAAGCCAAAATGCTTTCAATAAATCCTCAATTAAATATTATTGATATATCCCATAGCATTGCTGAATTTGACATTGCTCATGCTGCCTTTGTGCTCCGGTCCACATTTCGGGAGTTCCCCAAAGGAACTGTCCATCTCGTCGCCATTAATACCACCGGAAGTCATACGCACGGCTACATCGGAGTGAAATTGGAGGAGCATATTTTCGTGGGTCCCAACAATGGGATTCTGAGTTTGCTTGCTGATCAAGATCCGGGAATCATGGTTCAGTTTGCTGATATCCATGTAAAGTACTCTACTTTTCCTGCGAAAGACATTCTGGCTCCCATCGCTGCCAAAGTAGCAAGCGGAGCAGCTATTCACGATTTTGGTGGCCCGTTGACCAATTTCAGAAAGCTAATGTCTCGACATCCAAAAGCGACTCGGGAGCAAATTATCGGCAACGTCTTGCGAGTGGATCGTTACGGAAACTTGATCACCAATATTCGCAAAGAGATTTTTGAAAAACTCAATCCCGGGAAGTTTACTATCGAGTTTGGCCGAGAGACGGTGGACAGGCTTCATGTGGGATATGATCAGGTGGAGCCGGGTGATTGTTTCGCATTTTTCAATAGCATTGACCTGCTGGAAATCGGAATTAATCATGGCCATGGAGGTGACCTGCTTGGGTTGAAATACGATAGCGTGGTTTATATCAACTTCGAAAGCTAACCCTATGCTGATTCGAATCGTGCGGATGACTTTTCGGCCAGAAGCTGTTCCAGCTTTTCTGGAAAACTTCGAAGCAAATAAGACTTTCATCCGAAATTTTCCCGGATGTAATCATTTGGAGCTTTGGCAAGACCATTCAGAAGAAAATATTTGGGTGACGTACAGCCATTGGGAAAGCGAAGAAGCGCTAAACAAGTATCGTGATTCTGAGCTGTTTAAATCTGTCTGGAGTTTTACTAAAGCACTTTTTTCAGAAAAACCTTTGGCGTTTAGCTCAAAAAAGTTACCGGAAGTGAAAGGTTGAGGTTGTAGGAAAAAGAAATTGTTTTCATATTTGCAGCCCGTTCCGCAAGGAAGGGAACCGAGTCAATCGAATAGAAAGACTTACCGAAAGCCCAGATGGCGGAATCGGTAGACGCGTTGGTCTCAAACACCAATGCCTTCGGGCGTGCCGGTTCGACTCCGGCTCTGGGTACAGAAAACCCCTTCAGAAGCAATTTTGAAGGGGTTTTTGCATTTTTTGGCAAACTATTGGCAAACAAATTTCGAATTCTATTTTTTTCACCCCAATAGTGGTCTTTCCATAACTTTTTCTAAAACCCATCCATCGACCTTTTCAAATGCCGCTCGAATAGATAGGTTATCCAAACAAATACGCCTTTCTTCCAAATTAATCCAAGAGAATACACAACCATTATCCTTTAATTGCCCAATTGCAGCCTCTGAAATTATCTTGTTTCTATCTCCTTCAAAATCAAATGGCGTTATTACTACCCATCTCATTTTTTGGGAAGCTTTACGGCAATTCATTTGAATGGATTGTAAGAGAAGAGTTCCTGTTCCCTTTCCTAATCCAACAATAAAAACAAGATCTCCATCCAGACAGCTTAGATGCTGATAAATCTCCCTCGATAGCGGAAGAATTGGTAATGGCTCATTTTTCAAGATCTTAAGATGGCCAATCATTTCATAGATTGACTCAGGTGGGTCGAAATGGATAAATTTTGTTTTATGGAATATGGAAAGGGGCTCATTTTTGTCAATAAAGGTATAAGAATCAAAATCTAACTCTTTTTTATAGGCTGTCAACAATTGACTTGCAGCTGTTCCTAAGGCTATTAGATGTTTTTTTCTAACGTTTTCGATCTCAATATCCAATAGAGTGATCAATGGAGTTGCTGCAAATGAGGAAATTGTATTTAGAAAGTTTCTTCTTTTCATTTCATAACATTATGTCGAGACTTAGCCAAAACCTGTCTGACTCAATTTCTTTTTTATTTATACATCCTAAGTCATATTTTGGCTGAGATTAGGTTTTTATTTGAATTAATCATGAGTAAACTCACTTCTTTATTTCGTCAACTGGAAATCATCAAACTTGCTAAGAAAGGGCCTTTTGATTGGATCCGCTTAGATGGTCATCTTGAGATGAAGTCAAAAGATTTAAACTTGACCGTCTCCAAAAGGACCTTAAATCGTGACCTAAAGGAAATTGAACAACTCTTCGGGCTAATTATTGAGTTTGATTTCAGATCAGGACAATACTTTCTTAATACAGAAGAAAGTGCTGAAAATCATTTAGAATTACTTGAGTCCTTTGATACTATTCAAGCCTTTGGTAGAGCGAAGGGATTAAAAGGTAAGGTCTTTTTCGAGCAAAAAACGACACGAGGGACACAGCATCTCAAGCCTTTCCTAGAGGCTATTGAATCAAGTTTTTCTGTTCAAATGGTATATGAAAAGTATTGGAAAGAAACATCTGAGATCCGATTAATTCGTCCGATTGCCTTAAAGGAGTATTTGAACCGGTGGTATGTCGTGGCTTGGAATGAAAGCGATTGCCTCCGACTTTATGGTTTAGATCGGATCAAATCATTGGAACATTTACCTGTAAATGTAGAAAGATCTTCCAATCCTGATTTAGAATCAAGATTTTTTGAAGTTATTGGAATCATAAACCCTCCTGAGGAACCTGTTGAGACCGTAATTTTGACCTTCACCCATTTCAAGGGAAAGTATATCAATTCTTTACCTCTCCACCCTAGCCAGCAGATCTTAATAGATAATGAAGATATTTTTCAGGTAAGTCTAAGGGTGAAAATTAATTACGAATTAGTGTCAATAATCCTTTCTCACGGAGATGAAGTGAGAGTAGAGCAGCCGGAGAAACTAAAGTCCATTATCGTGGAAAAACTAGAAAATATTAAAAACAACAACCTAAATTAATAATTATGCCCATCGATTTAAACAGTAAACTCCTTTTACAAACTATAACCAAGGTCATCAATCATGTCGAGAATGAACTTAGAGAGTTAAATAAAGGAATCTTTTTCGCCCCTGAACTTTATCTCGCTTTTGAAGTGGGAAAAGCTCTTTATGCGGAAAGAATGAATGTGTTTGGGAAAGAGAGAATAGAATGGCTCAGAGAAACTAATCTAGGCAATGGCGGTCCAAGCGATTTGATTTTCAAAATAGGTGAGGAATATATTGTCTTTGAATTTAAAATCTCAAGTACTTCTTATTCCTATGAAAAGGATATTGAAAAATTAAAAATGTTGTCTAATCTAAAAGAATTTAAGGGACATAGAGTATTTGTAGCGTTGATCGATCATTTTCCAGGAAAAGGGGATGCAAGGATAGAATTTCTTGAAAAATACCCCTTTAAACGGATCAATAAAGAATCCATGAAAACCTACTATTCTAGATATTCAGGTGTAGTGGATTGTGAAATATATTGTTGTGAAACACACTAGTTATAAATTATCCGAAAACATTATTCTTTCTAAAGGTTATTCGAATAATTTCAATCTAATCCTTTTGTATAGCATTCAATAAAAGCCAGCAAGTTCAACTGATATGATATTGCTTCCGATCGGTAACTTTTACCCCATTTTTAGACTGTATTACATGGTCTAAAAATGGCTGTTTCAACAATTTCTTGCACATCTAAAAATAGGAT
>JBKJKX010000153.1:0-9769 GCA_046597285.1 Algoriphagus sp.
TTGGTGACTTCTCCCAATGGAAAAGAAGCGATGGCCTTTGCTAAAAAGACTGCAGAAAATTCCGGAACAAAAGTGGCGCTCACTTTTTCAGATCCGGCAATGGTGAAATATTTCAAATCAGGTTTCGATGATGTGATCGGTTCAAGTGTGGATTTACTTTTTGCAAATGAGGAAGAAGCGATGCTTTACACTGGGAAAAGCAACCTGACGGAGGCCAGAGAGGAATTGAAAAAAGCGGCAGCTCATTTCGTAATTACACAAGGTAAAAACGGCGCAATGATCTTTGACGGAGATACTTTTATCGACATCGAGCCTTATCCGACTAAAGCGATTGATAGCAATGGGGCTGGGGATATGTTTGCCGGGGCATTTATGTATGGCATCACTAACGGACATAGTTATGCGGAGAGTGGTAAACTGGCATCTATGGCCAGTTCAAAAATCGTGAGTCAATTTGGACCTAGGCTCCAATGGCATGAAGTGAAAGATATTTTGGCCAGATTGAATCCATAAAAAAACCTAAAGCCCTGAAGACACCTCTTTTGGGCATTTAATTTTTCTTAAAATGAAGTTGAAAAACATGTAGTAGTATTAAAAACATATTAATTAGCATCACTCTAAGAATTAACAGTTTTATTGGTCCTAAAGATGTTTGATGTTGTCCAAAAGCGGACAAATGAAACATTAAATGAGGTGAAGTAGTACTAGGTAGAAATGAAAACAAACCCAATTACTTTTAAAATGAGAAAATTTACTGCCTTAGGCCTGTTGGTTGGGATGCTCAGCATTCCGGCCTTGGCCCAAAACAGGATCGAGTTCAAGGAATTTACCTTGGACAACGGATTGCATGTGATCATGCATCAAGACAAAACCACGCCAATCGTAGTTACTTCGGTCTTATACCACGTAGGTTCTAAAAACGAAAATCCTGAGCGTACGGGATTTGCGCATTTTTTTGAACACCTGATGTTTGAAGGATCAGAAAATATCGAGCGTGGTCAATACATGAATATCATCCAGGCTCGAGGCGGAACGTTGAATGCCTATACGTCCAATGATATCACGTATTACTATGAGTTGCTTCCTTCCAATGAACTGGAACTTGCGCTTTACATGGAAAGCGAGCGTATGCTTCATTCCAAAGTGGATCAGACCGGTGTAGATACTCAGAGAGAAGTAGTGAAAGAGGAAAGACGACAGCGATATGAGAACCAGCCTTATGGAACCATTTTGCCTGAAACCTTGAAAAGAGCGTATGTTGCTCATCCTTATCAGTGGGCTCCAATTGGTTCTATGGACCACTTGAATGCTGCGACGATTGATGAGTTTCAGCAGTTCTACGAGGATTTTTATGTCCCAAATAATGCCACTTTAAGTATTGCTGGTGATTTAGATTATGATCAGGCCGAAAAATGGGTCAGGTCTTATTTCTCAGAAATACCAAAAGGTCAAAAGGAGGTTTATCGTCCAACTATCATTGAACCAAAGAAAACTGCTGAAACACGTGATATCATTTATGATAACATCCAGATTCCTGCAGTGATTCAGGCTTACAACCTTCCAAAAAGAAACCATCCAGATTCTTATGCTTTGTCTATGCTTTCCACTTATTTGACTGGAGGCAATTCTTCCCTGATGACCAAAGAACTGGTGGACAAGCAACAGAAAGCATTGGTTATTGCAGCGATTCCTTTGGAATTGGAAGATGGTGGAGTATTCATCATGTATGGAATCACCAACATGGGAGTGGAAGCCAAAGATCTTGAGACCGAAATCGACAAACTGATCAAGCAAGTACAGGATACTGGAATCAGCGATGAGGACTTTGCGAAACTCCAGAATATCATGGAGAATAACATTGTGAGTGGTAATTCAACAGTAGCGGGTATCGCTGAAAACCTGGCAGAAGCGCATGTGGTTTATGGAAATACAAATTACATCAATCAGGTAATGGATTTTTACAGCAAAGTGACTAAAGCTGACATACAGCGGGTGGCCAATGAATACCTAGACCTGACTGGAAGAGTGGTGTTGTATTATTTACCCAAAGCAGCTCAGCCTACTGAGTAATTGTTTGACCTAAACGATCTAAAGAAATGAAAAAAATAACAATATCACTCCTATTGAGCCTTTTGCTCGTCACGGTAGGTTTTGCCCAGGTGGACAGGAGCCAATTTCCAAAATCGGGTCCAGCTCCCGAGATTAAAATTGGTGAGGCTGAGACTTTCACTCTTGAAAATGGACTGAAAGTATTTGTAGTAAAAAACACCAAACTTCCCCGCGTATCCTTTACGCTTGTGCTGGAGAAAGACCCGATTCTGGAAGCAGATAAAGCCGGGATGACCGGATTTGTCGGTGAAATGATGACAGCCGGAACGACTAATCGAACCAAGGATCAACTAGATGAAGAAATAGATTTTATCGGAGCCAGTCTTTCTGCATCCGCCAATTCTATGTTCGCATCTTCTCTGAAAAAGCATCAGGGAAAAATATTGGAACTGATGGCAGATGTGTTATTCAATCCTGTTTTTCCACAGGAAGAATTGGATAAATTGAAAAAGCAGTCACTGACTGGACTTGCGCAAAGCAAAGATAATCCGGACGCGATTTCGGGGAGATTAACTTTGGCATTGGTGTATGGAAAAAATCATCCGTATGGCGAAGTAGCTACTGAAACTACGATCAATAACGTAACTGTGGAAGACGTAAAATCATATTATCAGACGTATTTCAAACCAAATATTGCCTATCTGGCGATCGTCGGTGATATGGATAAGGCGGAAGCTGAAGTCGTAGTGAAGAAATATTTTGCCTCCTGGAAATCAGGAAAGGTCCCAACTTTCTCCTATCCTGTTCCTCAGCGTCAGGCAAAAAATACAGTTGCTTTGGTAGACAGAAGTACTTCAGTCCAAACAGTAATTGACATCGCTCAGCCTTTGGAAATGAAAATCGGAGATGCTGATTATATCTCGAGCAGACTATTGAATCAGATCTTGGGTGGAGGTTCTTCGTCAAGATTGTTTATGAATCTGAGAGAAAGCAAAGGCTATACCTATGGAGCCTATTCTTCAATCGGAGCTGATAAATTGACAGCTCAGTTTTCTGCAAATGCTTCTGTAAGAACGGAAGTGACGGATTCAGCAGTTTATGAATTTATGAACGAGATTGTAAATCTTGTTGACAAAGGAGTTACTGAAGAAGAGCTAGTAAAAGCAAAATCAAACCTTGCCGGATCATTTGGAAGATCTTTGGAAAGCCCTGCCACCATTGCAAATTTTGCATTGAACACAGTGAGGTATGACCTGCCAAAGGATTACTACGCTACCTATTTGCAAAAAATGAATGCGCTGACTGTAGAGCAAATCAATGCTACTGCGAAGAGATTGATAGATCCGACAAAGATGTATGTGACCGTTGTGGGTAATGGATCTGAGATTAAAGAAAAACTAGCTCAGTTTGGAGAGGTAGTGGAGTATGATAATATGGGATTCCCTGCCAAAGAAATTGAGATGGCAGATGCCAGCATGACGGCTGATAAAGTCATCGAAAACTACATTTCTGCCATCGGTGGTTCTGAAAAAGCAAGTGCTATCAAAGCAGCTAAAGTTACCATGAGTGCAAATGTAATGGGTACCGCTTTGGGATTGGCTTTTGTCTATGACGATGCTAATAGGAGGTTTTCTCAAAAAACATCAATCGCCGGAAATGTGATCCAGAGTTCAGTGATGAAAGATGGAAAAGGAACTGTCAGCGCGCAAGGTCAGACGATTGAAATGACTGATGCACAGGTTGAAGACGGGAAATTGAGTTCATTCTTTTTGCCTGAATTATACTATGGCTCTATGTCCTACAAACTGATGTTGGATGGAATCAAAGACGTAGAAGGGACGCAAGCGTACAAAGTGATTGTGACGAGTCCTTCAGGGGCTTCGACGATCAACTATTATGCAGTGGAATCGGGTCTGAAAATCAAAAATGAAAACGTGCAGGCTGGCGATACATATTACAGCGATTACCAGGATCGAAACGGCATATTGATTCCAATGGCTTACACGATCAAATCACCCATGATTCCTGTCCCTCTGGAAGCGAAAGTTGAATCGCTGGAGTTGAATCCAACTCTGACGGAAGCAGATTTTAACTGATAAAAAAAGGGGTCGAAAGATCCCTTTTTTTTATTTCATCCATTTTTCACGGATCCTTGTTGGTTGACCAATTTTTATTGAATAGCTCGGATAGAATTCTTTTTCATTGATCGAGAAATCAAACTCATATTTTTTGCCATTAATTCGGGAGTCTTCTATCGAAACTCCCTCTGTTGAAAACTCTGCTTTGATTCGGTCTCCAATCATCAGGCTTTTATGGGCGACAGATTCGGAGTGAATTTTGGTGATTACATCTTTTTGCAAAATGATTCCAAGTTTGGAAGTCAGTGAGTCTGGGTTTGGAAGAGAGCGAAGCTCAAATCCCAGGCCTGTAATTATCGATCCAAAATATTTCAAAAGGTCTTCGTTTCCGGAGATATAGTTTTCATAGAAGGTGTTGAATTGCTCTTGATCCTTGGCACACTGGAGAATCAACTTCCAAATCCCCTTTTCATCATAACCTTGAAATGGTCTGCCGTATTTTTCCCAGGCCAATTTCATTACTTCCGGCAAACCGGAACCATCATTCCTAAGCATGATGTCCAGGCAAAAACAAATTACGGCTCCGTGAGAATAGATATTGACTTTTCGGTCCGGGATTCCTGCCTGATATCCATCAAGCCATAGATCCATGCTGGATTCAAGAATGGAGTAATTTCTCCAGCCATCATTGAGTGACTCCCGGTTAAGAATCTGTCCAACTTCTTCCAGATAAGTAGGGAGGTCAAAAACTCCGGATTTCAACAAGTATAAATCACCCATGTAAGTTGTGATTCCTTCCAGCATCCAGCCTGCTTTAGTATAGGTTTCTCGTGAAAAATCATAAGGGAGAAGTTCTTTTGGACGGATTCGACAGACATTCCAGGCGTGGTAAAGCTCATGTGAACTCACAACCAAAAGTTCATTCATGTGGCCAGAATCTTTTAGGTTTTCCCCAGGGCCAAATGTGACAACAGTTCCTCTCCGATGCTCCACCCCGTGAAAATGAGGATAGGCTAGGAGTTGAAAAATGAAGTGATATTCAGGCTCAGGAAATTCCCCGAAATCCCTGATTTGAGTTTGGGAAAATCTATTGAAATGTTCAATAAATGGCTCTTTTTCAAAATGGATATTCCCATGTATCCAAATGTGAAAAATGGTTTTGTCTACTGAATACTCCCAGTGCGTGATCTTTTTCGCAGCCAAAAGGGTAGAATCTACAAGTTGCTGGAAATCGGATGCCCGAAATATGCCATTTCCGCTTTCCGGAAGAGTAGAAACCAGATGAGGAAATTCGGGCAAGTCCAATTCGATTTGGAAAGGTTCATCAAGTCTTCCCAGAATCTCAAAGCAACAGTTGACAAGATTCAAATAGACTTGTTCCTCATCTGCCCAAGCACTTCCGGCATCCATCTTTGCGGCAAAGTATTCATAGGTGATTAAATATTCTTCAAAGTTTTCGGCATCAAAAATCCAGCAGTCTTTGGTTTTTTTTTGAAAGGGAACCTCTTGACCGTCTAAATTCTTGACCCTAAAATTTCTAATGTTTTGAGCATAATTAGCCAGCTGATAGCGTCCGGCTCTCCAGGCAGGAAGTTGGAGACGGATTTTTTCGTTGTTTTGAGCGGGGATTCTAAGCTCGAACTGGACAAATTGTGATGCTGGATTTAAGCAGCTGATGCGGTAATGAATCATTGTTATTTGATTTGAACTGAACAAATGTAGAAGCCTGATTTGTATTTCAGGAAATGGTACATATCTTTGCATTCCTGTTTGGAACCAGTATCCAAGAAGATTGTCCTGAAAGCAATTAGTTAAAGATATTCGATCATGAAAAGAACATTTCAACCTTCTAATAGAAAAAGAAAAAATAAGCACGGCTTTAGAGAAAGAATGTCTTCTGCTAACGGTAGAAGAGTATTGAAAGCCAGAAGAGCGAAAGGAAGACACAAGCTAAGTGTATCTTCAGAAAAGACACTTAAGAAGTAATTCTTTCTGCTTGTTTTCGTATGTTCACATGCGATTACAGTCCTTCGATGAATTATCAACTTCCCAAAAGTGAGCGTCTTTACGCCGAAAAATCAATCAAGGAACTTTTTAACGAAGGTTCCTCTTTTTTTTTATTTCCGTTTAAAATTCAATTTTTTGTTAAAAATGGCACCCCAACTGGAACTCGACAGGTCTTGTTTTCAGTTTCCAAGAGGAAGTTGAAAAAGGCAGTTGATCGCAACTTTGTAAAGCGAAGAATGAAAGAAGCCTACCGCTTAAATAAGTTTCTTCTTTCTTTTGAGAATATCGAACTCAATCTAGGACTGATTTATGTTTCGGCCAATCTCATGGAGTTTTCAGAGATTCAGCCCAAAATTATCCTTTGCCTAAAAAAGCTTCAAATCTTACTTTCTGAAAAACATCAGCAGCATGAATAAATCATTTAAAAAATCACTTCTTATTTTTTTTATAGGAGCACTTGCCCTCTCAGGATTCTTTGCATTCCAAGTTAAAAATGACAAGCTTTTTGCTCTGGCAAAGAATATTGACATTTTCGCGACATTAGTTCGTGAGCTTGACTCGTATTATGTAGATGAAATTGACCCGGAAAAATTGGTGACTATTGGCATTAATGCCATGCTGGAAGAGTTAGATCCTTATACCGAATATATACCCGAAGAGGATTCGGATGATTTTCGAGTCCTGACGACCGGTGAATATGCAGGTATTGGCGCTTTGATCGGCAACAGAGGCGATGGAAACATGGTGATAATGCCATATACCGGTTTTCCTGCACAGAGCGGAGGATTGAAAATTGCTGATTATCTAATAAATGTTGACACGGTTAACGTATTAGGAAAAGCAACCTCACAAGTATCTGAACTTTTAAAAGGCCCGGCTAATACGCCTGTTTATTTAAAAGTAAAAAGGGGAACAGACACGCTGGAATTTAATCTGATTCGCAAGAAAATATCGCTCAAGAATGTTCCGTACTATGGAAAATTGGACGATAACACAGGATACATTAAACTAGGAGATTTCACTACGAATGCTTCATCAGAAGTAAGAAACGCACTCGTTGATCTTAAGGCACAAGGGGTTGACAAACTCGTACTCGATCTGAGAGACAATCCGGGAGGACTTTTAAATGAGGCTGTTGAAATCGTCAATCTTTTTATTCCGAAAGGAAAAGTAGTAGTAAAAACAATTGGCAAGCTGGAAAATGTGAATTTCACTTATAAGACATCCAAAACGCCAGTTGATAAGGACATTCCATTGGTAGTTTTGATCAACGAACGGAGTGCTTCTGCGGCTGAAATCGTAGCAGGAGCATTACAGGATTATGATCGGGCCGTTCTGGTTGGCAGAAAATCTTTCGGAAAAGGTCTTGTACAGACAACAATTCCTTTGACTTATAATTCCCAAATGAAAGTGACTACTGCTAAATACTATATTCCAAGCGGACGATGTATTCAGGCAATTGATTATGCTAAAAGCCGTGAAAATGGTTCAATAACGTCTGTACCCGATTCATTGAGAAAGGCTTTCAAAACTACTAATGGACGAACGGTATTGGATGGTGCTGGTATAGAGCCTGATGAAAAAGCAGAATCGGTAAGTTACTCTCCGATTTCTTATAGCCTGGTTGGAAGAAATCACATCTTCGATTTTGCTACCCAATATTTCTATCAGCATAAAGAAATAGGAAATCCCGGATCATTTTCCATCACAGATAAAGATTACGAGGAGTTTGTGAGCTGGCTGGAAGGGAAAGAGTATGACTATACAACCTATTTGGAGAAATCTGTGGAGGACTTGACCAAATTCGCGGAGAAGGAAGCTTACTACGATGAAATTAAGGCTCAGATTGAAGCGATTGAAAAAAGGGTAAACCACAACAAAGAGCAAGATTTGGTCACTCATAAAGCTGAGATCAAAAAGATACTTTCTGAAGAGATTGTTTCTAGATACTATTTCCAGGAAGGAATGATTCAGGCCGGTCTAAGTCAAGATGCTGATGTTAAACTAGCTAAGGAATATTTGTCTCAACCTAAGAAAATGGAATTGGTGTTGACAGCTTCTTCGAAGTAAAATAATGGCAATCATCTTATCGATAGAGACCTCAACTTCGATTTGCTCGGTTGCGCTGCATGAAGATGGCCTGTTGCTCAGTCTAAGAGAAATAGAGGAAGCGGGAGCGCATTCGCAGAAACTGATGGGACTGATCGATTCAGTTCTTAGGGATCAGAAATTGCAAATTAAGCAATTGAGTGCAATTGCTGTCTCTGAAGGCCCCGGTTCATATACGGGTTTGAGGATTGGAGTCTCTACAGCCAAGGGTTTAGCCTTTTCTTGCGATTTGCCTTTAATTGGAATAAGTACATTGAAGGCATTGGCATTAGCTGTATCTCGGCATTTTGAAGATTCGGGAATGATTGTAGCCATGTTGGATGCTAGGAGGATGGAAGTTTACAGAGAGATTTTTGATTCAGAGCTGGATCCATTTCGGCCACTCGATGCAGAAATAGTAGATGAAAATTCCTTTCAGGACTTATTAGAAAAAGGGAAAGTAAATTTTGTGGGAGATGCAGTAGAAAAAATTTCTCGGGTTATCAGCCACCCGAATGCTAATTTCCTGAGAATTGCGGTTTCAGCCGACCTGATTGGGAAAGAGGCTTTTAGGAAGTATGAGAATCAGGAATTTGAAGATGTGGCCTATTTTGTTCCTAATTACTTAAAAGAGTTCAAAGCACTTCATTCCAAAAAAAACTTATTGTTTTTATGACTGAGATAGTGAACCGTGTTGCTCAGAGTCCAATCATAACGATTGATTTGGAGGAAATTTACCCTCGGGAAGAAAGGGTGATTTTTGACCTTAAACCGTTCCTTTTTCAGGAATTGATTCTCAGAGAGAAGGATTTTAGAGAGGCGCTTAAGTCAATTGACTGGAGTCTGTACTCAAATAAATGGGTGGCGATTTACTGCTCGGTAGATGCAATTGTCCCAAACTGGGCTTTTATGCTGGTAGCAACTTATCTTACTCCGATTTCCAAAGGCTACGTGATAGGGGATCTGAATACCTTAGAAATCTTCGTTTCGGAATCTTGTTTAGGTAAAATCGACATGGAAATCTTTAGAGATCGACCAGTTGTAATCAAAGGATGCAGTAAAATAGACATCCCGCTTTTTGCCTATGGAAGGGTAATTTCCATGGTTCAGGACAAAGCCAAATCCATTATGTATGGCGAGCCGTGTAGTACCGTACCTCTCTATAAAAAAGGAAAGAGCTGATTCTTAAACAGGTGTAAGAAAAACTCAAAAATTTTTGACTTTTTCTCTGTTTGGGTCTTGCGAATCCACCTTATCCCTCCTATGTTTGCACTCCCAAATGAGGAAAAGTCCTCTGGAAAAGGTTACTAGCGGAGCAAATAAAGAATTTAAAATAATTTTTATTTAGTGTTTTGAATCAAAAATAAAAACACGATATTTGCACTCGATTTCAGGGAAACGCCCCTGACAAACTCTTAAAAGCAAGAGAAAAGTTCTTTGAAGTGATGTAAGGCAAAAAAAGTTAATAACCTGAGAAGAGTAAGGGAGAACGGTTTGAGCTTCGGCTGAACCAGTTCAAAAAAGTGTATAGATAATTTACAATGGAG
>JBKJKX010000103.1:0-12853 GCA_046597285.1 Algoriphagus sp.
AAATGCCGCTACCGAAGTGATCGCATCGCTTCGATGATGCCAAGCCTCGCCTTTGAGTGAAGTGCTTTTCAGTTTTTTACTCCTTCTGATCACCACTTGATATGAAATTTCTTTCCAGATGATAATTCCTCCCAAAACCCACAAGGTCCATATTTCCGGTAATTTATGGGAAGTTTGAATGTTCTGAATTGATTGCCAGGCGATCGTTGCAGCTGAAATAACTAAAAATCCAACGATCAAAAAAGTGATTAATGGTTCGGCCTTTCCATGACCGTAAGGGTGGTTATCGTCAGCTGGCCTTGCTGAATATTTGATTCCAAATAAAACCAAAATGGAAGCAAATACGTCGACAACTGATTCTATACCATCAGCTATTAAGGCAAATGAATTTCCGAAAATTCCCGTTGCAAACTTGATTGCGGCCAAAGCTATGTTTCCCAGCATGCTGAAAACGACGGTTTTGATAGCCAGATTACTTTTATCCATTGTTGGGTTTAATTCTGAAAAGGCTAAAAGTAGGGAATTAGAAAAGGTTCAAGAAGGAAAAACTTTCTAATTCTGCATAGCGCTTCGTTCTTTTTTCAACCTTATTTTTCCTTGAATCCATTTCTCAAATTCCACTGCATGAAAGACAATCAAAGCCATCATAATACAAAACGCCAATTCTTTGAGACTGAGTGGCTGGGTTTTGAATAAATCATTGAAAAATGGGAGATAGACCACTGCCAACTGTAAAATGAAAGTAGCTAAGACGGAAATGATGAGAGGAAAATTGCTAAAAATACCTTGTTTGAAAAGGAATGTTCTGTCGCTCCTCACTGCCATTACGTGACCTAATTGTGACACAGAAAGAACTGTAAAAACCATTGTTTGCCAATGTTCCAGGCCTTGCCGGATCGCCCAGCTTTGAGTGAAAAGTGTGACTCCTGCCATCAGTATCCCAACCCAAATGATGTGGTATCCGACTCCCTCAGCGAAAAGACTTTCTTTTGGAGGTCGGGGAGGACGCTTCATCAGGTCTTTCTCAATTTTTTCATTTGCCAACGCAAGTGCGGGAAGTCCATCAGTCACTAGATTGATCCAAAGGATATGAATCGGCAAAAGAGGCATGGGGAGTCCAAGAAGCGGAGCCATGGCAATAGTCCAGATTTCTGCGCCATTACAGGTCATGATATATTTGATGAACTTCCGAATGTTTTCAAAAATTCTTCTGCCTTCTTTTACTGCTTTGACAATTGTAGAAAAATTATCATCGAGCAAAATCAAGTTTGCAGATTCTTTGCTCACATCCGTACCGGCGATTCCCATAGCCACTCCAATCGTTGCAGCTTTGAGCGAAGGGGCATCGTTTACTCCGTCTCCAGTCATAGCGACATAATGGCCCTTTGCCTGCAAAGCCTGAACAATTCTTAATTTTTGATCAGGGGAAACGCGGGCATACACAGAGATATGTTCTACTTTTTCACCAAACTCTTTTTCTCCCAAATTTTTCAATTCAACTCCAGTCAGTACTAAATCACCTTCTTTCCATATTCCGACTGCTTCAGCAATTGACTTTGCAGTGGCAGGGTGATCGCCGGTGATCATTACTGGTTTTATCCCTGCAGTTTTACATTCTTCAATGGCAGTTTTGACTTGCTCACGAGGCGGATCGATGAGTCCGACTTGTCCGACTAGTTGAAGTTCTGATTCCAGACTTGGCCACTCAGATTCGGCTGGAAGCTGGTCAATGATTCTACTTGCGAAAGCCAAAACCCGAATCCCTTTTTGGGCCCACTCATCTTCTTTTTGATGAAGTAAATCTGCTTCCTCAGACTTGCTGAGACAAGTGCCTACAGACTCAGACGCACCTTTGGTCACCACCAGAATTTTTTCTCCCAGTTGATGAATAGTAGTCATTCGCTTCCGCTCAGAATCGAAAGGAACTTCCCCGATCCGAGGATATTTTTTCGTTAGCTCTTGAAAAATCTCAACAGAGGATTTTTGAAGCAAATGCTCGACCATGGCAAGTTCGGTAGCCTCTCCTGTTGGTTTTCCATCTTCTCCGATAACCACATCATGATTGAGCCCAACTGCCAGTTTGAGGTTCGAGAAATTAGGATCCAATTGATCAGCAGGCTGCTCCATGTCCTCGACAACGCTCATTTTATTTTGTGTGAGCGTACCGGTTTTATCAGTGCAGATATAGGTGACAGATCCCAGACTTTCTACCGCTGGAAGTTTGCGGATGAGTGCATTTTGCTTTGCAAGTCTGCTGGCTCCCAGTGAAAGTGCAATCGTGATCAGCGCAGGTAATGCTTCAGGAATCGCAGCGACAGCCAAACTAACCGAGAGAAGCAAAAGCGGAAGTGGTTCTTCCCCACGCAACATCCCCAGCCCAAATAACAGCAAACAGATACCGATGATTACATAAGAAACCAGTTTGCCAAATCTGGCCATCCGTACTTGCAACGGAGTTGGAGGTTGCTTTTCTTGAAGGAGGCTGGCGATCTTTCCGAGCTCTGTTGACATTCCAGTATTCACGATCAGCCCTTTGGCTCTTCCGTTTGTTACCAAAGTCCCTTTGAATGCCATATTAAGTTGATCCCCGGGAGGCAGATCAGTAGATTCCAGTACTTCTATGGACTTGTCAATCGGAACTGATTCGCCTGTTAGGGAAGATTCGTCTATTTTGAGGGCAAAGCTTTCAATCAGCCGTACATCTGCCGGAACCATATTTCCAGCCTCGAGAAGTAATAAATCTCCCGGTACCAGCTCTTCTGAGGAAACAGTAACAGAAGTGCCCTCTCGAATAATTTGACTATTCGTTTGAGCCATCTTTTTGAGTGATTCCATGGCCTTCTCAGCACGATACTCTTGAGAAAAACCCAAAATCGCATTTAGCAAAATGATTACTAAAATGATCACCGTATCGGTCAACTCCCCAATAATCCCGGATAGTACCGCAGCTATAATCAGGATGATGATCATGAAATCTTTGAACTGCCCTAAAAACACAATCCAAACAGGTTTTTTCTTTTTCTCTAAAAGGGCATTCGAGCCGAATTTCTGAAGATTCTCAGCAGCTTTTGCCTTGGATAAGCCCTCGGGGCCTGACCCAAACTGATCAAAAATTTCCTTTTCCGAGACTGAATAGAATTGCATGAATTGATTTAAAAAAGATTCCTGATTTCCGAAATTACAAAAAGTATGCTCCCAATCTTAAAATTCAAAACTTTAACTCAGCGCAATTCTGAGACTTGATAATAGGAGAATAAAAGTGATCGGAGCCCAGATATTTAACTCCTTTTTGCTGGGAGTTATCGAATTCATAAGGGTTCCCAAGACAAAGAATCCAACCACAAACCAAATTCCTTTGGCAGAGAAATCATAGAAAGGACTCAAGATCAACCCTGACCGGACCATTCCGATGATTCCAAAGAAAACCAAAATCAACAGCTGAATTATCGCCGCGACACGGATTTTTGGAGGGAATTTTCCCGGGTATTTTCCGCCCATGGCGTATTCACCCCAAGGTGCTCCCAGTGCCAAAGCAAGTTGGAACAACACGGCTATCAAAATGAAGAAACAAAAGATGAAAAGCGTGTACAATGGGTTATTGTATATTTTAGGTAGGAAGGTAAAGTGAATGGATTTTAGCCACTTTCAAAATTATTAAAAATCCTAACTTGTAATTTGAGTGCTTAGTGGGCGGACTATTTTACCCAAAATTAAAACTCCAGCTTCTCTGCATTGATCATTTCTACCCGTCTTCCCATTTTCTTTTGGATGACTTTGAAGTGATGGAGATCTTCTTCGCAGATCAGAGAAATAGCCTCACCTTCTGATCCTGCTCTTCCTGTTCGTCCGATCCGATGGATATAGTCTTTTGGCGAGCGCGGCAGTTCAAAATTGATAACGATCGGAAGAAACTTGATGTCGATTCCGCGTGCGGCAAGGTCTGTGGCTACAAGGACCCGGATTCTTCCAGCTTTGAATCCACTCATCGCTTCAGTTCTTGCACCCTGACTTTTGTCGCCATGGAAAGCGACTGCTTCGATTCCGTTTTTCTTCAGTTTAGCAACAAGATTATCCGCGGTTCGGATAGAGGACGTAAACACCAATACCTGCTTCCAATCACCGGAATTAATCAAGTGTCGGAGTAACGGACCTTTCTTCTCATTGGATACGAAGTAGGCTGATTGAGTGATCAGTTCAGGAGCTATCGCGTCTTGTTCAATTTCAATTTTAACAGGATTATGGAGCAGTTTATTGATCAGGACTTCCACCGATTCCTCCATGGTGGCTGAGAAAAGGATATTTTGTCTCTTCTTGGGCAACTCAGCAAGTATCTGATCCACTTCTTCTTTGAAGCCCATGTTGAGCACTTTATCCGCTTCGTCCACTACTAGGATTTCTACCTGCGATAGGTTCATGGAGTTCTTCGAAAGCAAATCCAGCAACCGACCCGGCGTGGCAATCATGATTTCTGTACCATAGATGCTCATCATCTGTGGATTGATCGAGACTCCGCCAAATACTGCAAGCGTTTTGACTTTTCTTCCCAAAAATCTACTGAAGTTATTCGCCACTTCTGCCACCTGAGTCGCAAGCTCACGCGTAGGAACCAAGATCAGCACCGGAATAATTCTGTTTTTAGCGGGTTCTTTTTCCTGGAAAAGTTGCAGAATCGGCAAGATGTAAGAGGCGGTTTTTCCCGAACCCGTCGGAGCAATTCCCAGCACATCTTTTCTCTGAAGTACAGCAGGGATAGCCTCTGCCTGAATCGGGTAGGCGCTTTCATATTTTGCTTTTTCTATGGCAGAAAGGAGTGGGGCGGATAATCCTAATTCGGAAAAGTTCATGGGTGACTGTTTCGACAAAGGTAAGGCTTCTTTTCAGTGATCAGTGATCGGTTACAGTTTTCGGTAATTAGACGAGGAGGTCACAAAAGCGACGAACTTGCTAAATCAGCTGAACTCCAATCAAGATTTAGAGGAGTATTTCATATCAGGCAGGTTTCGGTCAGAATGATGGAAAAGATTCCCAATTAAGGGAAGGAATCAAAAGTCTTATTGGATGATTTGAGACTTTATTTTGGTGTTGCAACTTTTTCAGGGTCTGAAATAACTGCCTGGAATAGGCATGATTGATTCCGAATGCTCGGATAAGCAGAGATTTTGGAAAGAATGCCGGTGAAAATGAGTAGAAAAATAATCAATGAAATTTCATTGGCAACGACTTTGCAAGTTTCAAAATAGAAGTGCCGGAAAAATGAAAAAGAGGTTTTGATTCCCCGATAATTACAAATGATTGAATCGGAATTCTCTATTATGAACAAATGGCCTTCATCATATAATTACAAACAACTTAATATGGACCCTGACAAAAATAGTCAAATGGGAGATAATCAGACCAACTTGAGAGGTCATGAAGCAGTAAAGAAAATGCGAAATCTGATAGATAAGTCTGGGTCATGCTTTTTCTGTACTTCAACTTTGATGAATAGAATCAACGGCAGTCCGATGAGTGTTCAAAAGACAGATGATAATGGACACCTATGGTTTTTGAGTTCAACAGACAGCCTCAAGAATATGGAAATGAGACAAGATCCAGAAGTGACTTTATACTTTCAGGGTTCTGCTCATTCTGACTTTTTGGAACTGAAAGGCAAGGCAACGATCAGTTACGATAAAGATCGTATCATAGAACTTTGGGATCCGATGGTTAAATCCTGGTTTCAAGAAGGAATAGATGATCCAAAAATTTCTGTTATCGAATTTAAAACTGAATCTGGCTATTACTGGAATAATGAGCATGGAAATACAATTGCGGGAATAAAGCTCCTTTTCGGAGTGATTACTGGCAGAAGTACAGATGATACAGAAGAAGGTACTTTAAGGATTTGATTTTTTGTAGGGTAAATTCCCGATAGAAATAAGAGTGCCGTGATTGGTAAATTCTTGATTCCAATATCCGAAGTTCCCTGACTTCAGATATTGGATTTTTTTTTGTCTGGGAAAAGTCAAATGAGGTGAGATTCTATAGTGCCTCTTTAATTTTTATCTCCCCGGATAGGAGTTTTTTGTATGAAGGCGAGTGATCAGACGCTATAATATAATCTTACAAGCACAGATTTATTTGCTTAAAAAACTCGATTTACCAAAGATCACTTCACTTTCTCTGTGATTTTCAACCCATCAGTTCCTGCATAGAAAACCATAATTTCAGCCGGAATGTCTCCGTTATTTTTCCCGGTGTGTATCGTATTCACGACCCCTATTATCGGATCCCCCGTTTTCATTTTCAGTGTGTTTCCATGCTCATCGATCACGTCCAGTTCTCCGCTGAGTAGCACCCCGGCGTTGATAGTTGGGTGAAAATGGAGGGGAAGCTCGGAATGAGCGGGAATGGTGATTTTCAGGATCGAGATTTTTGGATTTCCGGTCGGGTAATTTGGGAGGGAATCGCCGTTCCAGGAAACGCCGGATTCGATCAAGGTGAGGGATTCTGGGTCAGCCGATTCTAGGACTTCCTTTTTGAAAACATAAGCTGAAAACAGGATGATCAGCACCACAAGCAATAGGTTTTTTATCATAGGATTTTCAAAAGTTTCTATTTTTTGAAAGGTAGAAAAAAGGAAATCGGTATCCAGATCAAGTTGCCAAGCAAAATTTAACCGCTGTTGTAAAACAGGTTTGTGTATCACCTGAATATGTATCAAATTGTAATCACCCTGTAAACGATGATCTTACCTGCCAAAAGCCTTTTTGATTGATGTTTACAAAGCCTAAGTAACCTGTCTCTTCCATGCGTCGCATTTATTCCCTGCCACTTTCCCTGGCGTTTTTACTTTTCTTTTCCTGCAAAAAACCCGGACCTACGCCTCCCACTCCGGATAGTCCTGCCCGCACAGCTTTGGAGGAACTCGCTACCTTTCAGATTGAGCCAGGTTTTAAAGTTCAGCTAGTCGCATCCGAACCAATGATCGAAGATCCGATCCTTATTCAATTTGATGAAGATGGCCGTCTTTGGGTGGTGGAGATGCGTGGTTACATGTCTGATATTTTAGGAAGCGAAGAAGGAATGCCAATTGGCCGGATTTCCATTTTGGAAGATGAAAACGGAGATGGCGAAATGGACAAAAGCACTATTTATCTCGACAGTCTCGTCATGCCTCGCGCGTTGGGTTTCATAAAAGGAGGAGCATTAGTGGCCGAAAACAACTCCCTTTGGGTAACTCAAGATACAGATGGAGACCTCAAGGCAGACACCAAAGTGTTGCTTGATTCCACCTACTCTGCAAATGGAATTCCCGAACACTCAGATAATGGATTTGTCCGAAACGTTGATAATTGGTACTACAGCGCCAAGTCCAAACTTCGCTATCGCAATCAAAATGGAGCTTGGATCCGGGACAGTACCGAGGCCCGAGGGCAGTTTGGTATATCTCAAGACGATCAGGGCCGACTTATCTATAATTACAACTGGTCCCAGCTTCATGGTGACCTCGTTCCTGCAAATTATCTTTCCAGAAACCCAAATCATTCTCCATCAACGGGTATCGATCATGGCTTGACAATTGACCGGAAAGTTTTCCCAATTCGCCCAAATCTCGCTGTTAACCGCGGATATATCCCAGGAACTTTGGATTCGGCCGGTAGACTTCTGGAGTTTACCTCCGCATGTTCACCTATTGTGTATCGAAGCAGGCTTTTTCCGGAGGAATACTATGGGAATATTTTTGTGATGGAAAATGCCGGGAATCTGATCAAACGAAATGTGGTAACCCAAAATGGAATCCTCCTTGAAGCTAAGGACCCAAATCCAGGCACCGAATTTTTCGCCTCGACTGATGAGCGATTCCGTCCTGTTCATGGTACTGTAGGGCCGGATGGAGGTTTGTACATCGTCGATATGTATCACGGGATTGTGCAGCATGATTCTTACATGACTCCATATTTGAAGGAGCAAACTGAAAAAAGAGGGTTGGATAAGACGGTTCATCTCGGCAGAATCTGGCGAGTGGTACCTGAAGATTGGGATCCAACCGAAACCCCGAAGCTATCCAAAGCCACCAACGAGGAATTGGTCGGTTTCCTTTCCCATTCTGACGGTTGGTATCGGGATATGGCTCAGCGGTTACTGGTAGAGCGGGCTGATCTTGCAGCAGTTCCAGCGTTGGAAGAGCTTGCAAAAAGAGGAGAAAACGAACTTGGATCCTTCCATGCACTTTGGGTTTTGGAAGGGTTGAATGCGCTGAATCCCGAGTTCCTACTCGAGCTTTTACCCGGAAAACCACCATTGATTCAGACCACCGCCTTGCGACTTTTGGAAAAGCCTGCGACTGAAAATCCCGAATTAAGAGTTCAATTGGAAATAGCCATGAAGGATCTTGCGGCCGATGCCTCGGAGGAACTTGCGTTGCAACTTGCCTTGAGCTCTTATGCGCTATCTCCGGAGGCTTCGCATTTCATCCTCACCAAAGTAATCCAAAAACATGGCGCACAGGCATTGATTCGAGACGCCGCAATGAGCAGTTTGGGAGATCAGGAATATGCTTTTATGGAAAGGAATTGGGCTTCGATGGATTGGAAAACTCCTGATCCGGCTCGTGAGATTTTCCTCGAAATGCTTACCACCGCAATTGTGAAAAAAGGATCACCGAATGAAATTATTGGGCTGCTAGCATTAGCAGATTCGCCATCTTCAGAACTTGACTGGAAGGGAAAAGTAGTGCTCACTGGTATGGCAATTCAGTCTGCGAATCCTTCCCCCAAAGGTCAGATTGTTTTGAAATTTGAACCTGTTATTTTCAAAAGAACTGATCTTCCTTTGGAAAAAAACCGTCTCGAAATGCTGAAAAGGATGTTTTCCTGGCCGGGGTTTAAACCGTCTCCAATGGAAACTTCGACCGCTGTTTTAGATGAAAATTCCATGAAGCAGTTTGCTGATGGCAGACAAAAATACCTGACAACCTGTGCTGGTTGCCATGGTTCCAATGGGTCTGGTGCCACTCGGATGGGTCCGCCTTTGGTGGGTTCGGAGTGGGTGACAGGAGATGAAAAACGGCTAGTTCTAATCCTTTTGCATGGAATAGAAGGCCCGATAGATGTGGCCGGTAAAAAATACGATGCCCCGGAAATCCTTCCTGTGATGCCCGCTCATTCTACCATGGATGATGCCAGTATAGCTTCAATTCTGACATATATCCGAAACGAATGGGGCAATCAAGCTTCGCCTGTGACAGGCAGGATCGTAGGGGGAACAAGACATACTTCTCAGGGGCGGGTTTATCCATGGTCCGCTGCCGAACTCAATAAACATATCGAAAGTCTCAAAGCTTCCGAAACAAAATAAGTTATCAACTCCGCACTCAAACCCATGAAGAAACCTATTTCAAATCCCAAAATTGACCGTCTTTCGATAGACAGACGGAGTTTTCTGAAAACAGCAGGGCTTGGGGCGATGGCTCTATCCTTTCCTTTTCCGGATTTGCCCGATTATTTAAAAGGTGTTCCGATGGGAATTGTTGTGCATTCTTACGGTGCCCGCTGGAATTCAAAAGTGGAAAGTAAAAACTATCCGGGTTTTCAGAATGCGCTGGATCTGATCAATCACTGCCATAGCATCGGTGCTGGAGGAGTACAAGTCGGCGTGAATAATTGGAGTTCAGATTTTGCAAAACAAGTGAGAGATACCCGTGAGAAACTGGGGCTTTATCTGGAAGGAAGCATTGGGATGCCGAAAACGGAAGCAGATGTTTCTAATTTCGAAAAGGAAGTTTTGGTGGCGAAAGAAGCTGGGGCAACTGTTCTTCGTACGGTGTGTTTGAGTGGGAGGCGTTATGAGAATTTCAAAACGGAAGCGGAGTGGCTGACTTTTAAAACCAACTCGCTGAACTCGATTCGCCTGGCCGAGCCCATTGTGCGAAAGCATAAAATAAAACTGGCGGTTGAGAATCACAAGGACTGGAAAGCTCAGGAACTGGCAGATATCATCAAAAATCTGAGCAGTGAATGGGTAGGAGTGACGCTGGATTTTGGAAATAACTATTCATTACTTGAGGAATCTTCGCATGTGATCAGCACGCTGGCACCGTATGCTTTTTCTACCCACATCAAAGATATGGGAGTGAAGGAATACGAGAAAGGATTTTTGCTTTCTGAAGTTCCGCTGGGAACAGGAATAGTAGATCTGAAATCAGGGGTGGATCTCTGTCGAAAATATAATCCAGACATCACGTTCAGCCTTGAAATGATCACACGCGATCCTCTTCAGATCCCTTGTCTGGAGGATGGCTATTGGGCAACTTTCGATAATGCAAGACCACAAGATCTAGCTAAAATCCTCAGACTTGTAAAGGCAAAAGAATTTTCCGGAGAATTGCCAAGTGTCAGCAAACTCGATCCTGAGCAGAAACTGGCATTTGAGGAGAATAATAACCTGGCTTGTTTGGCTTATGGAAAAGAGAAGCTGGGGATTTAGGATGTTTGATTTCAGATTTATGATGTCGGATTATGGATGTCGAAATGAGATCCCTAGTTCCTCTGGATGACTAATAACCAATAACCCATTAACCTTTAACCTTTCAACTATTAAACAAAATCCAACCAAACCATGTCAAATCAACTCAATCTCAGCGAACTTCCGGGAATCCATCTTTTTAGTCTGAAAGGCAAATCAGCCATCATCACCGGAGGATCAAAAGGTCTCGGACTTGCGATGGCAGCAGGACTTGCTTCTGCCGGTGCCAATGTAATGTTGGTCAGCAGAAATGCCTCGGATGGAGATGAAGAAGCAGCACAGATTGCAAAGGAATACGGCGTAAAGGCCTTGACTTTTTCTGCAGATGTGGTCAATCAATCTCAGATGGAAGAGATGGCAAAGACAGCTTATGAAGCTTTTGGAAGCATTGATATCCTGATCAACTCTGCAGGAATCAATATTCGTGGAGCAATAGACGAATTGAAACCAGAGGATTTCACTAAAGTGATGGATGTAAATGTTACCGGAACGTGGCTAGCATGCCGAGCGGTGACTCCATATATGAAGTCGGCAGGAAAAGGGAGTATTATCAATCTCGCGAGTACATTGGGATTGGTTGGACTTTCCAACCGAACTCCTTATGCTTCGAGCAAAGGAGCTGTAGTTCAGATGACTAGAGCCCTCGGGTTGGAGTTTGCTCCATTCAATATTACGGTGAATGCGATTTGTCCAGGACCATTTTTAACTGAAATGAACCTGCCTATTGCAGACACCGAAGAAGGTAAAAAGTTTGTTGTGGGAGCTACTGCTTTGGGTAGATGGGGCGAATTGAAAGAAATTCAAGGAGCCGCTATATTCCTTGCCAGCGACGCCGGAAAATATATGGTAGGTTCGATGGTGACTGTTGACGGGGGATGGACGGCGAGGTGAGAGGTTAATTGAGAATGATGAATGAGGAATGATTAATTAAGAATCATGAATAATGAGTAATAAATTGAAGAATGGGTTATAGTGGAGTTAGCTAATAAATAACGTCAAGACATAAACTATCGAGATAGCGGTAACTCCGGCGATTATGGTACCGATGCTATGCGACATATTTCCTTGCTTTGTAGTCATTCCTGATAGTTGCGTCACTACCCAAAATCCACTGTCATTTGCATGTGAGATACCCAGAGCTCCGGCACCGATTGCAACCGTAGTAAATACTTTCATCGTTTCACTATCCAATCCAAGAGGGACAAGAATAGGTGCGATGATCGATGCCGTAGTAATCATGGCTACAGTAGTGGAGCCTTGTGCGGTCTTTAACCCAAAGGCAATCAAAAACGGTAGAAAAATCCCCCAGTTTGCATCGCTCATCGAGGAGGTGACCAAATCTCCAACTCCTGAATTTTGAAGCATTTTTCCAAAAACTGCGCCTGCTCCAGTGATCAAAATTACAGGAGCTGACAATAAGATCGCTTCACCTATCCAACCTGAGGAAGAGAGCAGTTTTCGATCGAATTTTTTTGGAAGGGTGAAAGATAAAATTGCCCCAATCAAAAGGGCAATAACCGGTGTTCCCAAAAATTGCAGGGCTTGTATAAATTTTCCTTCTCCCAAAGGTGCCGAGGGGTAATCGGCGATCGAAGCTATAATGATCAAAGTCAATGGGACTAAAATAGGAATCAGTGAACTGATGAATTTTGGACGATCTTCTTTTTTTAATTCTTTTTCATTAGCAATTTCAACAGGTTTCAAAGGAATTTTTGTCACCCACTTTTGCACGAAAATATAAAGAGGAATTAAGGTTATTAAAGAAACCAATCCTCCATAGAATATCACTAGGCCCAAATCTGCACCCAAAATCCCGGCTGTCGCGATCGGGCCCGGGGTAGGAGGTACCAGCGAGTGACTGGCCATAGCACCGAGCGAAACTGCAACTATTGTTGCGGCATAAGAGATTCCACTTTTGGAAGAAAGAGATTTTGCGATTGGGTTTAGCATGATGATCGTACTATCGCCAAAAACAGGAACTGATAAAAGCCAACCACTGAGCATCAGGGATAAATTCACTGACTTTTCACCGACCCATTTCAGTGTTTTTTCTGCTATGACCATCGCCCCTCCGGTTTTTTCAAGGAAAGTCCCTAAAATAACACCCAATAAAATGAGCAAGCCAACACTACCCATCACCCCTCCAAAACCTTCGGTGATTGATTTGATGATCAAGTCAGGAGTCATTCCCATCATCAATCCATAAATGATAGCACCTACAAAAAGAGCTAGAAAAGGATGGATGTCAAATTTGATGATGGCGGTCAGAATCAGCGCTAACGCGATGAGGATAATTAGAAATGTAATCATGTCGGGTTATTGGGTTGAGTTCAAAAATTTGGTTTTG
>JBKJKX010000116.1:0-12486 GCA_046597285.1 Algoriphagus sp.
GGAAAAATTAACATTTCCTCTTCCTCAAAACGAGGGAGAGGATCTTATTATTTTTGCAGAATTAAGTGAGAATTCAGCTCATCTGAATATTGAGTTTGAAGTTGATGGTAGCAGTTACAGTACAATATTCGAGAGAATAGAGTCTCCTAAGCGTGATTTGGTAACGACATGGTTTGATGAGCCCAACACCCCCTCATTTGATCCAAGAATCATCGGGAAATGGATTCATTACCTTACGACAGACAGTCTGGGAGAAGAATTTAAAGATAATATTACAACTAAAAAACCTTACGTTACTTCATTTCTAGAAAATGGGGTGGTTTTGTATGATTTGCAACTTATAAGAGATGTATTTAAAGAGCATGGGTATGAAGGCTCTTTGGATTATGCACTAATTCCAAAAGCAAATTGGTCTACTTCCACTACTAATCGCCTTACTATATCAATTAGCGGGACTGATGTTGTGTATTTATATGAGGTTTCTTCGGATTCACTGAAATTAACTTCTGATAAAATTGGGTCTGTACTTTACCATATCAGGAAATGATATTAGAGTTAGTTTTTTCCTGTAGTTCAAGTACCGATAGTAGCGCCAGTAATCCCGATCCTTGATTCTGGGATTTACAATCCCTCAAAATAAAACCTTATTTTTTTGAGCAGGAAGATTTGAAATCTTCGGACAGCTCGTCGTGATTAAACCGATCCTAATCGGTACTCGAAGAGATCTGATTTTCACTGAATCAACCTTGTAAAACTCGCCTAACTTAATAACCTGAATGGATAGGTCTATCTCAATTCACCGGCGTGTTTTTCATTAAATAATTCATCAACAGCGTGTACAAATGCAAGGTGGTACCGGTGCCTTTAGAAATTTCGTGTGAGCGATTGGGGTAGGTCAACGCTATTCAGGGAAGGTCAAAGGCCCTAAATCTCATATCTTATTCCCTAAATCATAAATCAAACAAGCTTCCGCTTCCTGGAGTTGGCTTGATTTTCAAATGATTGTAAGCCAATTCCGTAGCCATTCTCCCTCGGGAAGTACGCTTCATATATCCTTCCTGAATCAGAAAAGGCTCATATACTTCTTCTATCGTTTCGGACTCTTCTCCACATGCCGTTGCAATTGTGCTGAGTCCCACTGGTCCGCCTTTGAACTTCTCGATGATAGTCAGCAAGATTTTGTTGTCCATTTCGTCCAGTCCGTTTTCATCTACATTGAGTGCATTCAATGCAATTTTTGCGATTTCCAGGGTGATCGTTCCATTCCCTTTTACCTCCGCAAAATCCCGGGTTCGGCGAAGCAAATTATTTGCGATTCTAGGAGTTCCCCTACTTCTTCGCGCGATTTCATAGGCAGCAATTTCGTCAATCGGAGTTTGCAGGATACCGGCTGATCTGGTGACGATATCGGTGAGCAACTTGGCGTCGTAATATTCCAACCGGGAATTAATTCCAAATCTGGACCTAAGCGGAGAAGTCAGCAAACCTGAACGAGTAGTCGCTCCGATCAACGTAAAAGGACTGAGTGAAATCTGGACCGATCGGGCATTTGGACCGGAGTCCAGCATGATGTCGATCCTGAAATCCTCCATCGCAGAATAGAGATATTCTTCTACAATCGGATTTAGCCGGTGGATTTCATCGATGAAAAGTACATCGCCTTCTTCCAGATTGGTCAGCAAACCTGCAAGATCAGACGGCTTGTCGAGTACAGGACCTGAGGTGATTTTGATCCCGGCCTGGAGTTCGTTGGCGATGATGTAGCTGAGCGTAGTCTTGCCCAAACCCGGAGGTCCGTGCAATAGAACATGATCCAATGGTTCATTCCGGCCTTTTGCAGCCATTACGAACACACGCAGATTTTCCAGAATTTTGGCCTGACCCGTAAAATCTTCAAAACTCAAGGGGCGTAAAGCCTTCTCAATTTCCTTTTCTTTAGGATTTAGGTTTTCGTCGTCTCCTTTCAGGTAATCTTCTCTCATATCGGTAGTGTCCTCCCACAAATATAGAAAAATACAAGTCCCATCAACCGGATTTTTGAGGGCTTGGTTTTCCGGTTAAACCGAAAAATAAGGGTTAAATTCGTCCAATAATTAACTGGATGATGACTTCAAGCGCTCGAAAAAATATAATTTATTCTGCAGTTCTTCTGATTGCGATCATGGCTGTATACTTCTGGAGAAACAATCCATCGGGCGACACAGAATCAGAGCAAGTTGAGATTACAACAGGGAAAATGACTTTGGCTGGGAAAACCATGGGCACGACTTATAACATCGTGTATCTGGATGAGGCCAATCGCGATTTTCAAACTTCAATCGACTCATTGTTGGTGGTTTTTAATCAGAGCCTTTCCACCTATGTGCCGGATTCCGAATTGAGCAAATTCAATCACGGAGATACGCTGGATTTTAAATTATCTTATTTCTTGCCGGTTTTGATGGCATCCAAAACAGTCTTTGATAAAACAGGAGGGGCTTTTGATCCGACGGTTGGTCCTTTGGTAAATCTTTGGGGATTCGGTCCCGGAGGTCCTGAACTAAAAGACACCACAGATATCAATCTCCTTCTTAAGCTGGTTGGTTTTGATAAAATCGAGTTTGATCAGAATCAGCTTCGCAAAAAAGTACCAGGCATATATCTTGATTTCAGTGCGATTGCCAAAGGCTACGGAGTTGATGTGGTAGGCGATTATTTGCAGGCCAAAGGAATTGGGAATTTCCTGGTTGAAATCGGTGGGGAATTGGTGGCAAGAGGGGTAAATGAAAAAGGTGAGCTCTGGAAAGTCGGTGTCAATCGACCTGAGGAATCCGCCAATGCATCTGAATTGATAAGCATCATTGCCCTTCAGGATCGGGGAATGGCGACTTCCGGTAACTATCGAAATTACTATGTAAAGGATTCTGTGAAAATCTCACATACCATCAATCCAGCAACTGGCTATCCGGTAAATCACAATCTACTTAGTGCTACGGTTTTGGCCAAAGATTGCATGACGGCTGATGCCTATGCTACTGCGCTAATGGTGATGGGAACTGACAGGGCAATTGCTTTGGATTCTGCTTTACAAGAGATTGAAGTTTTCTTGATTTACAGTGACTCAAATGGAGGATTCAAAACTTATGCAAGCGAAAGCCTTAAGCCATTCTTGTCCTTTGTTCAGGAATAGGAAGCTAAACGCAACATTATTGAATTTATAAATGCAACATTATTGAATTTTCTTACCTTTGCAATGGTGGTTTCTCAAAGCTTTTCTCCAAAAAGTCAGAGCAAAGCTTATTCAGATCATGCAAATAAACTTTATTCTTCTTTTTCTGACTGCATTTATTTCCGGGATGCTGGTGTTTTTCGCCCCAAATTTCAGGGATAAGTACTTTAAGATGGTTCTTGTTTTTGCAGGATCTTACCTTTTTTCAATCACCATTCTCCACATCATCCCGGAGTTATTTGACACTGGCTATAGCAGCAGCAGGATGGGACTTTATATACTTATTGGTTTTTTGCTTCAGCAACTACTGGAGTTCTGGTCGAGTGGCGTGGAGCATGGACATATTCATACCCACGAATCCGAAACTTCCAAGGGAGTTTTTACCCTGATGCTCGGCCTTTTCATCCATGCTTTTCTGGAGGGAACTCTACTTTCCCATGGAAGTATTGTCACTGAAGACGCCATTGACGCTAGTCACATGCATAGCAATAACACGGTTTTGATGGGAATTATACTTCACAAAGGACCCGCAGCATTTGCATTGGCAGCCGTTCTTTCTGCTTCCCTAAGCAAAAAATGGACCCTGATTTTATTGACAATTTTTGCTTTGGCTTCCCCGATGGGGATGCTTTCCAGTGCTTTTCTCTTTGAAAACGGAATTCTTCAGAAAGAGGGTGTAGGAATTCTCTATGGCTTGGTGACTGGTGGGTTTTTACATATTTCTACCACCATCTTCTTTGAGAGTAGTCCACATCATAAATTCCAGATGAATAAGCTGATCGTAAGTTTTGCGGCGGCGGGTTTGGCAATAGCCTCGGAATATCTTTTTTAGAAAATACCAAGTTTCATCCGTTCGAAATTTTTTAGTTGCACAATCAGTGGAATGCGGAATATTATCTGGTCTTTTTGGCCAGTTACCAAAAAAGTTTGATTATTTCGTGGAAAACAGCTTGGTTTCTACAGCTTGCTATAAGTAGCTTCATAGCTTGAACCTGGATTATGCAATAGGACCGCAGTATATTTTCTAATGCATATTTCAGATTGAACTCCTTTCACAGTCTGATCTACAAATCAATGCCCTCACACCCTGACAAAATGAAAGCTTATTGGAGGAAAAACCTCCAAACTCTTTTTATCCTATTACTGATTTGGTTCATCGTTTCGTTCGGATTCGGGATCTTGTTGGTTGAGCCTCTCAACGAAATCAGGATCGGGGGTTACAAGCTCGGTTTTTGGTTTGCCCAGCAAGGCTCCATCTATGCTTTTGTAATCCTGATATTTGTCTATGTGGTTCGAATGAACAAACTGGACAAAGAATTTGACGTCAACGAAGATTAATCAGCCCAATCCCCTAGATACCCTATGGACATTCTTACCTGGACCTATATACTAGTCGGTCTTTCATTTGCCCTCTACATTGGAATTGCAATTTACACCCGAGCCGGTTCGACAAAGGAGTTTTACATTGCAGGCGGTGGCGTTTCACCTTTGGCCAACGGAATGGCTACAGCTGCTGACTGGATGTCAGCGGCCTCGTTCATTTCGATGGCTGGGATTATTTCTTTCTCAGGATATGACGGCTCAGTTTACCTGATGGGTTGGACGGGAGGATATGTACTTCTGGCGCTTTTACTTGCACCTTACCTGCGGAAATTCGGAAAGTTTACCGTTCCTGATTTTGTTGGGGACAGATACTATTCGAATACAGCCAGAGTAGTTGCAGTGATTTGCGCGCTCTTCATCTCATTCACTTACGTGGCTGGGCAAATGCGCGGTGTAGGGATTGTCTTTTCCCGATACCTAGAAGTTCCCATCGAGTGGGGTGTCGTGATTGGGATGTGCATCGTTTTCTTTTACGCTGTTTTGGGCGGAATGAAAGGCATTACTTATACTCAGGTCGCTCAATATTGCGTGCTGATTTTCGCCTATATGGTTCCAGCGATATTCATCTCGATGCAGCTGACCGGAAATCCGATCCCTCAAATGGGTCTGGGAGGCGAAGTAGCTGATGGCACCTATTTGCTGGATAAGCTGGACGGAGTCTTGGCTGATTTGGGATTTGCAGAGTACACCTCCGGAAGGAAAGGAATGACCGACATGTTTATGATTACGCTGGCTTTGATGGTCGGTACCGCGGGTTTGCCGCACGTTATCGTTCGATTTTTTACGGTGCCAAAGGTGAAAGATGCCCGCCTTTCCGCAGGATATGCGTTGGTTTTTATAGCAATTCTCTACACGACCGCTCCGGCTGTTGCGGCTTTTGGAATTTACAACGCAATAGAAAGTACCTCGGAAAAGAAGATCTCAGAGTTACCGTCTTGGGTAGGGACATGGCAAAAAACGAACCTGATAAAAGTTGACGATAAAAATGGAGACGGAAAAGTGCAATATCTGCCGAATCCCGAAACCAACGAATTGATTATTGACAAAGACATCATGGTACTGGCTAGTTCTGAGATTGCCAAACTCCCCAATTGGGTAGTAGGTTTGGTTGCTGCAGGAGCCATGGCTGCTGCACTTTCGACCGCAGCAGGCCTCTTGTTGGTGATTTCGACTTCAGTTTCAAGGGACTTGGTGAAGACATTCAATCCCGGAATTTCGGAGAAAAAAGAACTGCGAATCGCTCGATGGGCTGCGGCCGGTGCAGTGATTTTGGCTGGTTATTTTGGAGTGAATCCTCCTGGGTTTGTGGCTGAAGTAGTGGCTTTTGCTTTTGGTCTTGCCGCAGCTTCTTTTTTTCCGGTTATTATTATGGGAATCTTTTCAACCCGAATCAACAAGGAAGGCGCTATCGCCGGAATGATTTCCGGATTGATATTCACGATGGGTTACATTGTCTATTTCAAACTCATGAGTCCTGAGTTGAATTCAGCAGAGCATTGGTGGTTTGGAATTTCACCGGAAGGAATTGGCTCAGTAGGAATGATGATCAACTTTATTGTCTGCTATTTTGTCTCAATGGCTACGCCACCTCCACCTCAACATGTCCAGGATATGATCCAGGAAATCCGGATTCCAAAGGGAGCCGGATCTGCTCAGGAGCATTAAAAGACTCTACAAATCACGATTAATTACCAGTTAAAATAAACCAACAAGATCATGAGTGACCGATTACATACCCTCAGCGGATACCTATACGAATATCAAAAAAGTGTGGCCCAGCCTGAAGAGTTTTGGGCGAGGATTGCTGATTCGTTTCATTGGCGAAAGCGCTGGACCAACGTCCTGAAATGGAATTTTGAGGAGCCGGATGTGAAGTGGTTTGCCAATGCGAAGTTGAATATCACAGAGAATATTTTTGAAAATCATTTATATACGATTGGTGATCGCCCTGCGATCATTTGGGAACCGAATGAACCAACAGAATCCACAAGGACCATCACGTATCGGGAATTGTATCATGACGTTTGCAAGTTTTCAAACGCCCTGAAAAGTAAAGGAATAGGAAAGGGTGACCGGGTGATGATTTACATGCCGATGGTACCTGAGGCTGCCATTGCAATGCTGGCTTGCGCCAGAATCGGAGCGATCCATTCGGTGGTTTTTGCAGGATTCTCAAGCACATCGCTTGCCGACCGAATCATCGATTGTGATGCCAAAGCAATTTTAACCTCGGATGGAAACTACCGTGGCAACAAGAAAATTGGAATCAAATCCGTGGTGGATGAAGCGTTGGAAAAATCCAGCGTGGAAACCGTAATCGTCTATCAGCGAACCGGGCAGGAAGTGAGCATGAAGCCGGGAAGAGATTTCTGGTGGCATGAGGTCATCGAAGGTGAAACTGATACCAACGTGGCTGAGGAAATGGACAGCGAGGACATGCTTTTCATTCTCTATACTTCCGGTTCCACGGGCAAGCCAAAAGGTGTGGTTCACACGACTGGTGGCTACATGGTTTATTCCAAGTATTCTTTTGACAATGTCTTCCAATATTCAGCCGGAGATGTGTTCTGGTGTACTGCCGATATCGGTTGGATCACAGGCCATTCATACATTGTTTACGGGCCGCTTTTGGCTGGTGCGACTACGCTGATGTTTGAGGGAGTGCCTACTTATCCCGATCCAAGCCGTTTCTGGGCTGTGATCGCGAAGCATAAAGTGAATGTGTTTTATACCGCACCGACCGCAATTCGGGCTTTGCAGGCGTTTGGTACAGATCCGATTCAGGGTCATGATCTGAGTTCTTTGAAAGTACTTGGCTCTGTAGGCGAACCAATCAACGAAGAAGCCTGGCACTGGTATCATACTCATATTGGAAAGGGAAGATGTCCGATTGTGGATACGTGGTGGCAGACCGAAACTGGGGGAATTTTGATTTCGCCTTTGGCAGGAATCACCCCGACGAAGCCGGCTTACGCAACATTGCCTTTGCCTGGAATCCAACTTTGCATAGTGGATCCGGAGGGAAATGAACTCACCGGAAATTCCGTTGAAGGAAATCTTTGCATCAAATTCCCTTGGCCATCCATGATTCGCACGACTTACGGAGACCACGATCGTTGCAAGCAAACTTATTTTTCGACGTATAAAGGAATGTATTTCACCGGGGATGGCGTAAAGCGTGACCACGACGGATACTATAGAATCCTCGGTCGGGTAGATGACGTGATCAATGTCTCGGGTCATAGAATGGGCACTGCCGAAGTAGAAAATGCGATCAACGAACATCCACTTGTCATCGAATCCGCAGTGGTTGGGTATCCTCACGAAGTAAAAGGGCAGGGAATCTATGCGTTTGTGATCTGTGATATGAGGCATCGGACAGAGGAAAACCTGATCAATGAAATCAAAGAAATGGTTTCCAAAATCATCGGACCCATTGCCAAGCCGGATAAAATCCAAATCGTACCCGGACTTCCCAAAACTCGATCAGGTAAGATCATGCGCCGAATCCTTCGCAAAGTTGCGGAAGGAAATCTGGACAGCATGGGAGACACCAGCACCTTGCTCGATCCGGAAGTGGTGGATCAGATCATAACGGGGAGAAAGTAAAAGATCCAAGAGCCAAGAAATTTTGCCATTTTTCTTATCCTTGGTTCCTTAATATCTTGATTCTTGTGTCTAATATCTTGCATCTAAAAAAATGTCCAACGTCATAGTCAACCGGGTAGCGGAATTTCTGAAGCGGTATCCTCCTTTTTCCTTCCTTTCAAAAGGGGATTTGGAAAAGGTATCAACTGCCGTGGAAATCCGGTACTTGGAAAAAGGCGAAGTTCTTTTCAGACAAGGGCAGGATGCACAGCCTCATTTTTTTGTCCTGAAAGAGGGATCAATCCAACTGACAGAAACTATTCAGGAGTCCGAGCAAATCCGGGAATATTGTGATGAAGGAGATGTGTTTGGGGTCTTGGCATTACTGGGGAAAAGACCCTATTTGCTCAATGCCAATGTGGTTGAGAACTCACTCATTTTTGCCATTCCGGTTACTGTCTTTGAGCAAATGCTGGAGCAAAACAGTAAGGTGGCCTTGTATTTTGCAGCCGGTTTTGCAGCCGGTCAAGTTGTGATCAGACAAGATTTATCTCAAGGGCAAAAAGCGCGAGGTTTATTCAGAAGCGAATCCAGGGATCATTCGCTACTCATTTTTTCTGATCAATCTGAAATCAAAATCTCTGAAAAAGTCCTCACTTGTTCCGGCAACCAAAGTGTCCTGATCGCTGCCCAAATGATGACTGAGGCTCAGGTCAGCAGTATCGTAATTGTTGACGGGGAAAAAAGACCAATAGGAATTATCACCGACAAGGACCTCCGGTCAAGGGTCATAGTGAAATCGATTCCACTTCTAACGCCGGTGAAAGAGATCATGACTTCAGGAGTCATAACACGCAAGAGAACTTCAGGATTTTCCGACCTCTACCTCACCATGATTAAGAATCGGCTCCATCACCTGATTTTAACAGAAGATGGAACTGACCAAACACGAGTTTCAGGGATCATTTCAGATCATGATATTTTGCTTTCAATGGGAAATAGCCCGGCGGTTCTGATTAACGGATTGATGAATACGCTGGATGTGAAGGAAATGAAGTCGATCCGGGATCAGGCGGAGCAAATGCTTCGATATTACCTCGAGAATGAGGTAGCGATGGATTTTGTGGCCTCTGTGATGACGGAAATCAATGATGTCATACTCCAACAAGCAGCTCGAATTGCAGAGGCCAGTTTTGCCAAGGATTATCCGGAATTGGCAGAGGTTCGCTATTGCTTTTTGTCTATGGGAAGCGAGGGACGTGAGGAGCAATTACTCCGAACTGATCAGGATAATGCCTTGGTTTATGAAGATGTTCCGGAGGAATTGAAGGAAAAAGCAGCTGAGTATTTTCTCAAAATCGGGACCTCCATTGTGGAGGTACTCTTGGCTTGCGGTTTTGCTTCCTGCCCCGGTAAAATCATGGCGAGCAATCCCGAATGGGTGCAGCCTCTCAGCAAGTGGAAAACTTATTTTTCACACTGGGTTTTGACCCCGACTCAGGAGGCATTGCTTAAAGCATCCATATTTTTTGATTTCAGGCCTGTAACAGGAAGCAGTGGATTGGCAGAGGAATTGAGCATGCATATCTACGAGGAGATTAAAAGCAGAGAGGTTTTTCTTAATTTTTTGGCGTTAAATGCCTTGATGAACCCTGCCCCATTGGGATTTTTCAGGGATTTTGTGGTGGAAAAATCCGGTGAGCACCGAGACCAATTTGATATCAAAGCCAGGGCGATGATGCCGTTGACTGACTTGGCAAGATTGCTGGTGTTGAGCCACGGGGTAGTAGGAGTAAATAATACGTTCAAGAGATTTGAGAGATTAGCTGAGCTCGAACCAGGTAACGAAGCGCTGTTTATTCAGGCAGGAAGGGCGTATGAGATTCTGATGAGGATGCGGGCATTGGAAGGTTTGAAGCATGACAACAGTGGTAGATACATAAGCCCGGAAAGTCTGGGGAAACTTCAACGGCAATTGCTTAAAAATGCGTTTTCACCAATTTCTGAACTCCAGGAAATTGTTCGGATCAGATTTCAACTTGACTATTTTAGAAAATGAACTGGTGGGAATTTTGGAAAGCTAAACGCGAACAGGCTGATTTTGTAGCCTCGTTTCTGGAGCAGTCCAAAACATCCATTCCGGGAATAAGAGCGATAGACCAATTGAATTTCACTGTTATGGATACTGAGACGACCGGGCTCAATCCTTCTCAGGACTTCATCCTGTCTTTTGGTGCGGTCAAAATCTCACGAATGGCCATTCAAGTGAGCACTGCTGTCGAGTGGTATCCAAGTTCTCCGAAAAACGGAAAGGCCACGGCTGCAATTCACGGATTGCTGGAGTCTAAAACACCTCATGAGTTATCCGAATTTGTCCCCAATCTGCTCTCGTACCTAGGAGATTCAATTTTGGTTGGACATCATTTGAGTTTTGATCTTGAGATGCTGCTCAAGACTTGCAGGAAATTTGGTTTGGAAGATTTCCCCAATTCTTGTATCGATACGATGAATTTGGCGATCCGGCTGGAGCAGGGACCGAATGCAGACAGGAAACAATTCAAACTGGAGGAATATAGCCTTGATTCCCTATGCGATCGATATGGAATTGCTAAAGACGATCGCCACACTGCCGCCGGAGATGCATTTTTGACGGCTCAATTGTTTTTAAAATTATTGATTGTCGCCAAAAAGAAAGGAATAAAGGATTTTGCCAGCCTGAATAAATCCTGGTAGGGGGAGAAAATAATTGTAATTTTTTGTACACAAAATTCACTTTTTTAAGGATTAAAAAAATAAGTTAAAATGCTTGTTTTCAGTTATTTAAGAGTAAATTTATTTTATATTTTTCTCATAATTTTTAACCTATAATTCTATGTCAAAATTCAAAATTGACCCCCAAATTGTTAGCAGAGACCTTCAATTGGCATCCTTTGAAGATCTCATTAGGTTCCAGCATCCTATCACTGCAAAGTATCGTGCGCTGGGAGGTGCTGGCGGTTGGCTGGGTGTGGCCATCACATCAATTACCAACTGTCCAGACAATGTTGGTTCTTACCAACATTATGTCAATGGTTCCATTTACTATCATCCTTCGATCGGAGCGCATGAAGTTCATGGATTGATTAGAGCTCGGTGGCAATCGCTAGGCTGGGAGCGCAGTTTTTTGGGCTATCCTTTGACGGATGAGACCGCGACCCCCGATGGAGTCGGCAGGTACAATCATTTCCAGGGTGGGAGTATTTATTGGAGTCCGGCTTCCGGGGCGTGGGAGGTTCATGGAGCTATTCGTGGCAAATATTCCAATTTAGGATGGGAGCGAAGTTTTCTGGGTTATCCCCTTACAAACGAGAACACCACTCCTGATGGGATTGGCCGGTATAATCACTTTCAGCATGGGAGTATTTACTGGTCTCCGGGAACAGGCGCATTTGAGGTTCATGGATTGATCCGGTCTCATTGGGCTTCTATTGGCTGGGAAAGAAGCATTCTCGGTTATCCGATTTCGGATGAAATGGTGGTTTTCGGGGGAGACGGACGTATATCCCATTTCCAGAGGGGAAGTATTTATTGGTCACCGACAGCCGGAGTAAGAGTAATGCGAGAGCGCGTTCGGGTTCATGTGAAAATCCTGGAAAACCCCACTTCATTCACTCTGAATCAACAATTCGCTGCAATGCAGGAAGTGTATGCTATTGCGGGAGTACGAGTGGATTGGGCGACTACTGAGAATCTTTCTATTCCATCGTTGAATGACGTGGATGTAGGAGGTTGCACGATGGGAAGTGTTACAGCAGAACAAACAACCCTTTTTGGCCAGCGGAATTTCGTTGGCGCAAATGATTTGGTTGTGTACTATGTTCGAAGTACTGTTCCTGGTTACAACGGTTGCGCAGCTCATCCTGCGGGAAGGCCTGGATGTGTAGTCGTCAGGTCTGCCAGCAGATGGACGCTGGGTCATGAGTTTGGGCACGTGTTGGGATTGAATCATGTGAGCGATAACAACCGCTTGATGACTGGAAACGGAACGTTTAACATTACCAATCCGCCACCTGATTTGACAACCACAGAATCCAGTACGATGAGAGCATCAGCACTAACTACCGTTCTATAATGTCCACTCTAAATTTTTAAAATATGGCACAAGTAAGAAGTACAGCCACTAAGGCTTTTGAAATACAAGATCTCCTGGCATTTCTCAGACAGGATGAATTAGACTACCCGGCTGGAGCTGCCAAGTTTGGCAAGGCTGCAATCCCGATTTTAAGTGATTTGGTGGAAGGAAGTGATGAGAATCTCGCCATCAAAGC
>JBKJKX010000040.1:0-7497 GCA_046597285.1 Algoriphagus sp.
ACTTACCGCAAGCGGCTTTTCTACCATCACGTGAATCCCTCTCGGAGCTGCTGCCCGCACCGCTTCCAAATGATCGTAAATCGACCCAAACGCTACCAATCCTGTAGGTTTTACTTCGTCCAGCATTTCTTCCAAATCGGAATAAAACAGGATTTCGTCCAGTTTGTATCTGTCGCTAAACTGTTTCACCAAGTCCGGATTCGGCTCGTAGATCCCGACAAGTTGGACGTCCGTCAAATCCTTTCGATTAAAAATCCAGGAAGAATGCCCGTGTGAAAGTCCTGCCATAACCACGGTGAGCGGCTTATCTGAGGAGGATGTCGATTGAGAATTGGCAGAAATTATTGCTGAAAAAAAGAGTAGGAAGGAAAGGAGATTGGCTAGCAGGTTATTCATAGATAGATCGATTTCGTGGGTTTATTAAATTTAGGGAATAAAGGGCCGGTTGAAAACTAGAAGTGGAATTTGAGAGTGGTGTAGCCTAACCTAATTTTTTCTTGGGGTCTTGTCTCACATCAAAAAATGAAAGAACAATAATCTTATTACCTCTTAATCTATAAAGTATCCTTGTCTACTTTGATAATTAAAACCCTCTAATGTCGTCCGCTTCAACCTGTCCCATTAGTGGGAAATTTATAAGCAGTTTAAAAATTTCATCAACCTTTTGAATAAATTCTTTAACTGTCTTTTCTCCCCAATTTTCTTTTATATTTTCTACAATTGAGTCGAAATTCCGTTCGGCTCTTGGGGTAACATAAACCTGCATTAATATTTTTTCTTAACCGTATCCCAATCAATAAGGTTTTTGTCATCCTGAGATTCCTCGTATGATAAGTAAACTTCTTTCTTTTGGTCTTCGGTTAGAGTTTTCCATATCTGCCCCTCTTGTGTCCTTTCTCCTTGCTTAAGAAAGTCATAGATAGTCCGTAGCAATTGCTCGTTTTCAATCCTGTCAAGGATTTTATGTAGGTCTGATTTTAATTCAATTGGCCCCATGACTTTTTTATTTTTCCTTTGAACCCAATTTACAATTATTATTCAATTCTTGTTGGGTCGACCTGTGTGCCACTGAGGGAGTATTTGTATCGGCTTGGAATAACAATTCCTGCAATCCTACTCAGTGAGTAGGGAAAATCAACTGAAGTTTAACCAAACATAATCATCTGCAAAAAACCTTTTCCTACTGCACAAAGAAACTTCCAACCGTGAGAATAGCGCAAATGAACAACAAGCCGAAGCTTAATCCATATAGGATGGAAATCTTTTCATTGGCAAAAAACCTTTTTGCTCCAATGAATAAAAAAGCAAACTGAGCTAATAAAAATGGAATCGTCAACAGCTCTCTTGCCACGCCAATAGCAAAAAAATCAATCTCAAATAGGTAGATCAAATAGATTGACAAGAAGTAAAGGACAATGATAAAATTGATCCACATCAATGATTTTTCCTGATCGAGTTTTGCCATCTGAATAACGGGTTTTGGATAAAAACGAAAATCGACTCCATATTCGACTCAACCTTAAGTTTCAATAATATAACTTTTCTGCTTCCTTGAGGTTGACCAATTCTCTTGGGGTCATGAGTTCGGCTAGGATACCACTCCGAAAAAGAATTGATTTGAAATCCGTTTTAGATATACCCTATATAGGGTATTTTTTGGTTGGATTATAATCCTGTAATTCGATTGCACACTTTATTTGAAATACTTTAGTTATGGGTCATCACCTGTTTTTTAAAACTCGCGTAAAAGAAAGCCCTTTTCGAAGTATATGCTCGATTTCTCTAATCTCCCATCTAATCCTCTTCATTTCGTTTGTTTTCTGCTGCGCACTGGAAAGTCGAGCCCAGAGAATTACCGTCTCCGGCCAAGTCCGGGACAGTGCTTCCGGAATCCCGCTTCAGTTCGCAAATGTGTTTGTCAACAATACAACCATCAATACAGTCACTGATGAACAGGGAAAATATTCTCTCACAGCAAGTAGTCCGGGAACCTACGAACTGGTGGTTTCTTTTGTAGGCTATCATACCCTCAACAGGAAAATAGAGCTGCAAACAGGCAACAATCCGATTTTCGACTTCAGCTTGGAACCCAAAGAAGATGATCTGGAAGAAATCGATGTCACCAGCCGGATGGACAAAAAATGGGGTCGACAGTTAAAACGATTTGAGAAAGTTTTTATCGGAAATCCGCTGGATTCAATTGCTGGAGCAGCCAAAATCCTAAACCCCTGGGTGCTGGATTTTGGGGAGGGAAAATCTTCAGATGGCCCACGGTATTTTTATGCCACGGCAACCGAACCGATCCAAATCGAAAATGCTGCCTTGGGCTATAAGATCTACTACGATCTGCAGGATTTCAAGCAAACCCGAAACGGGTTTAATTATTTGGGATTGTCCCGGTTTGAAGAGATGGAAGCAACCTCAAAACAAATTTCAGAGTTGTGGCATGAAAACAGACAGCGTGTATTTTTTGGATCCACCAGGCATCTGCTGAAAACTTTGATTGAAAAGGATACCGCAAGCAAAGAATATCAGTTGTATGAAGTAAACCTGTTTCCTTTTAATCATAAGAGAACAAACACTTTTTCCCTGGAGCTTGGAAAAAGCTTGGAATTAATTCCTATCGACTCTATTGCAAAGCCATTCAGTATTTCGGGAAGGAATTTGCTTGTTTCAAATGAAATGCTGGAAGTGCACCATATAAAAGGTAAAGGATTAAACAATTATTATAGGGATGTTTACAACCCTATTAGTTGGTTGATTTTTAAAAATGATTCACTTGTTGTAGATCCAAACGGTGTACCCCTAGATCCTGCACAGTTAATCCTATCCGGTCAGATGGCAGAGTATCGAATGGGTCGATTTCTTCCGTTGGATTTTCAGGCAGATTTGGGATTGGCCTATCTTCAGGAAGAGGAAAACTTCATCGAAGACCCCAATAAATGGAATAGTCTCAGGGAAAAACCGTTTGTCCAAACCGACAAGCCCTATTATTACCCAGGTGAAACCATCTGGTTCAAATCCAATATGCTATACCAAAACCCGATCATGGCGGATAGCCTGAGCCGTGTTTTGTATGTAGAGCTGATCGGAGAGAAAGGTGAAATCTCTGCAAGCGGAATATTTCCAATTGAAAAATCCAAAACTTCAGGAATGCTAAAACTTCCGCAAAGCTTGGTTTCGGGCAATTACCTACTAAGAGCCTATACTAATTGGATGAGAAACTTCGGAGAAAATGATTTTTACTATCAACCGATTCCTGTCCCGAATTTATACCAAAACCTAGAAATGAATGAACTCCCGGCAACCATTTTGGAGAACGATCCAGAATTGGTTCTGGAAATGAAAACCTCCAAGGATGTATATGGAAGGAGGGAAAAAGTGACCGTTGATTTCAGTATTTTGGATCTTTTTGGTCAGCCTATTGAAGCAGATTTTTCTGTTTCGGTAACGGATATAGAACAGGTTACTCCTATAGATATGGGAATCTCTACCATCACATCAGCAGTAGAATGGATGTATACCCCTGAAAAAATACAGTTGCCAGATACAATCGCTTTCCCAATTGAATATGGAATTGGATTGGTTGGGGAGTTCCTCAATACTAAAGGAGTACCGGAAAAAGCAAAAATCACCATCGTACAAGGTAATTACGATGATTTTGGAGAAGTCGAAACAGATTCAATGGGCCACTTCTGGGCCAGTGGGCTTTATTTTTATGATAGTGCAGAGATTGCCTTAGCGGCATTGAACCCTCGCTTGCGGCCTTATGGTTCTGTGAAACTTTTAGAAAGAGCATTACCGCCTGCTCCTACCAATTTTCCCAAGTTAAATTTGATCTTTTCTGAAAGATCAAGTCCTCTGGGAGAATTTGGTTCAGACAATTTGGGAGACTACATGTCACTGGAGCAAGTGACGGTAGAAGATGAAAAACTACAAAGTTTAGAGGAAAGAAATTATGGATATGGGTCACCAGATAGGAGTCTTAAGGAAGAAAATTTAAAGAAATGGCCCGGAATGTTTTTGGATGCCTTTATAAGTATGAGCATGCCTGGAGCAAGTTCAACACGAATAAGCAACCTTAATTATGGGCTAAACGCGGGAGATCCATTATTGATAATTGATGGGGCAAGATATCAAGGAGATGTTTTTAACAAGCTCAGGAGTTTTGTCACAGATGAGGTGGAAAGTATAGATATATACACACATAATGCTCACATTTTCGGAATGGCGGGATTTGCAGGAGTGATAATGGTCAAGACTAAAATGGGAAGTAGGATATCTGACGACCCAAATACGGCAATCTTTAATTCACAGGGTTTTTCCACTTTTACCATCAAGGGATTTAATCAAGTCAAGGAATTTTTATCTCCGGATTATGCGCGACCGGAACAAATGGAACTTCAAGACAAAAGGTTTAATACCTTATTCTGGAACCCATCACAAGTGACAGACAAAGACACTGGAAAGCTCTCCTTTTCATTTTACGCAGGAGAGGTAGATTCAATTTATCGGATCTTAATTCAGGGATTGACAGATGAGAATATGCCTTTTCGGGTGGTGAAAGAGATTAGAGTCAAAGGTTTTTGAGTATGGAACCTCTATCAATTTTGTTTGCGTAGAATAATGAATGCTTTTGATTTTTGGTTTTGGACCCCCGTTAGGTATTTACGAACTCATGAAGAGATGATAAAATAAATTTCGACCGCTCTTGTTCTGAAAATCCAAGATGGCTGCTGACCCACTCATCTTTGTATTTATTGTTCAAAAGCTCTACAAAGGAATCTGTTAAATAGTCCCGCAATGGAGGGGTCGTAGTTTTGAGTTCTTCCCAAATAGTTGCTCGATTGTTAAGTATAAAAATAATATCCTCAAAGTCAGTACTTGTCCTGCCATCTCCTCTTCCTCTGTTTTTGAATGCTTCCAACTTGGTAGCCAAGAAATATGCCGGTGTCAAAATCCTTACTTCAATTTCTTCAGTGAGTTGTTTTCTGGTGGAGTTCGAATAGCCTGGAGAATACCACCGATTCGAGAATCCAAGAATTTCCCCAGAAGTTGGCATTACGTCGACAATGATTCCCTGTATTTTATATCGGCAGATGACCTTGGATTCGATGTCATTTACAAATCCCTTTTCCCTTAATTTCTCTTCGATACTCGCATATTCTTTATAGCTGATCAATTCAACCAGAATATCCACATCCTCAGTCGGGCGTACTTCCTCTGTTTCTCTGTCAGCGTATAGAGAGACTGTGGCACCCCCAACAAAAACTACACTGTCGCTTAATTCCTGAAGTGCATTCGAAACCGCCTTAATCCGAAGAAGGTTTTCATGACCGCTCATAGGATTTGACTTTTGAGTTCTTTAAGCGCGATGTTTATTTCCCGGATTTTGCCGACACGGAGAATATCCAGGCTTGCCAATAATTTGTATAGGATCTCATCCTGTAAGACAGCTTTTACCACGCCTTTATGGAGTGGTTCGATGGACTGTCCCCTGATAATTCCGGTTGGACAGGGCCATACGTAGGGCATTTGGCTGAGAATTAAATTACTAAAGTAAGGGTGAGAATGGGCAGTTGCTATGCCGTTTACGAGGGGTCCGGGTACTTGTGGAAACACATAGTGAAACCCATATTGGATAAATTCCATTAATGAGTTTCTTCTGATGCTCTTACTATCCTGATCTACCAGACCCGCGAGCATGCTACGATTTAGAGATTCGGAAATTTCTGAAATACTGATAAACAAGGAAGCAGACAAGTCTCTGTATTGCCAAGGTTGATCGTTTAATGCCACTAGTTTCATCAGTATTGCGATATCCTGAGGGCGCATCCCATTGTGATTTCTCATAAACCAAAAGTAGGGTTTTTGTTCTTTGTTTGCAAATCGCGAACAAAGAACAGTAAATCGCCTTAATTTAGAATTTGAAACTGTCAAATACTCACATCCAGCGATTAATGAATATTGCGATCAAAGTGAAGGCTCCCTCGCTATATGATCTATCACGAAAATTCGGATTGGCTTCTCTGAGTGAATCGATTTTTTGGAGTTGGATATAGAGGTTGGGAAACTGCCTTTCGAATCTTAATTCAATGACTGGCCAACGAAAACATGCCTTTTTGGGTGGTGAGAGAGGTTCGAGTGGTGAAATAAGGAATAAACTGGAGAGCTATTCCGAACAATAAATACAAACTCACCAATGAAAAATATAGAAATGTGTTTAGTTTTCTTCCCGGATCGAAGTTTTGGAGCTCTACCAGAGGTCTGTAAAAATCAATCGTATGAATTAGGAGACCTTTGGTCTTGACATTGTTTAAAGGTTTCGGGCTTTGCGTTCGGGAGGGATTTGGTACATAAAGTTTCATTTGGTTAGGAGCTGTATGTTCTGCTTCCTTTTTCCCTCAAACGAGTTTAACAAAGTTGTCCTCAATTTTCACGTTAAAATTTATCTCAGCTTTTAAAGCTCTAAACACTTTTATTATGGTGTCAATTGTTGCACTGTTGGCACTACTTTCAAGTTTTGAAATTTGGGCTTTCTGCACTCCAACAAGTCTTCCAAGTTCTTCTTGTGTCATGTTCCTTTCTAGGCGAGCTGTTTTAATCATTTTCCCCAAAACGTCCATACGAAGTTCATATTCGTATTCATCACGTTCTTGAGATCCAACTTTACCGATATACTTGTCTTTCATTTCGGCAAGCGTGTAGGTTTTTATTTCTTTTGTTGCCATATGATTACTTTTTTTGTTTGTTTTCAAAATACTTTTCTCTAAGTCTTACTGCCCTGAAAATTTCATTTGCAGGAACTTTATCTACTTTCTTGATGAAACCGTGAGTTGCCAAAACCAAGGTTTCTTTATTATCTGTCTTGTCCCAAAATGCAAGCAGCCGGATTTGAAGTCCTGCGTATTTTGTACGAAACTCCCAAATTTCGTTTTGGAGTTTTTTAAAAAGTTTTGAGTCATTGGTCTGTTCAGCAAGGTCAATATTGTAGAAGATTTTCTTGATAGTCTTTCCTTCAAGTCCTGAAATAAACTCATCGGCTTCTTCTAAAAATTTTGTCTCAAAATATCTCATTCAAATTTGTCTTGCTAAACGAAACAAACATAGTGAAAGTTTCCAAAATTAGAAACATTAGATTTCGTGATTTTGATGGGTTTAGGTTTTCTAGGCTGACGCACACTCTCTTTATTTTGAAACCCTTCCTTCCAAAAAGATCCTGAAAGGGGAGAAGCTACTTTATCTTTCTATTCCGGTGAGTTGGAAGGAACCTATAATATCGTCCTTCAGGGATTGACGAATGAAAATATGCCCTTTCGGGTGGTGAAAGAAATTAGAGTGTTGAAATAAGGAATTATGTAAATATGCTTCCTTACCGATAAACGAACTCACTTTCAATAAATAGCTCGGTTAATCCCCCAAAAATTGAAGTGAGACACAAAAAGTTAAAACTTCAGCTAAATGAAAACACCAACTCAATTTCAAGAAAAAATGAAC